>CAVYBX010000036.1:0-18762 GCA_963766835.1 uncultured Bacilli bacterium | reverse complement strand
TCAGAATTAGGCAACATCTGCAATCAAGCTCTCTTCTAACAAATATTCTTTTCCGTTAAACACGCGTGTTTCTTTGCCTTCCGCTATCGGAGTTCCTACACCAGCTGGAGTATAAAACGCTGGGATTTCAGCACCACCAGCTCGAATTTTTTCAGCTAACGTACCTTGGGGAACTAACGTCACTTCGATTTCATTATTTAATAATTGTCTTTCAAACTCTTTATTTTCACCGACGTATGATGCGATCATATGCTTAATTTGCTTTTTTTCAAGTAACAGCCCTAGTCCCCACCCGTCGATTCCACAGTTGTTCGATATGACTGTTAAATCTTTTACTTTTGTTTCACTTAAACTTTTAATTAAATTTTCGGGATTCCAACAATCCCAAATCCGCCAACCATGATCGTCATACCGTCTTTCACTTGCGAAACTGCTTCATCAAAATTCGTATAAATTTTTTTCATTTCGTATCACCTCTATTAATTTCGTTTGATAATCGTTGCAACACCTTGACCGCCACCGATACATAAAGACGCTAAACCGTATCGTTCATTTCTTCGTTTTAATTCATGGATTAAAGTGACTAAAATTCTCGTGCCACTAGCGCCGATCGGATGCCCTAGTGCGATTGCGCCTCCATTTACGTTTACAATTTCTTGCGGAAGTTGTAATTCCTTGATGACTGCCAACGATTGAGCTGCAAATGCTTCATTGAGTTCGATTAAATCTAATTCATCGAACGTTAATTGTGCTTTTTCGAGCGCTTTTTTGTCGCTGGAATGGGCCGATTCCCATGACACTCGGGTCGACACCTGGCTAGCATTCGCAACGATCGTTGCTAACGGTTCTAACTTCAACTCTTCCGCTTTTCTTCGACTCATAAGGAGAACTCCAGCTGCCCCGTCATTTATTCCGGAAGCATTTCCAGCTGTAACAGTTCCGTCCTTTTTAAATGCTGGCTTCAACTTCGCAAGTGTTTCTGCTGTCGTACCTTGTCTTATATATTCATCAGCATCGAATATCACCGGTTCTCCTTTTCGTTGTGAGATCTCTACCGGTACAATTTCTTCTTCAAATTTACCAGCAACTTGTGCTTCAGCTGCTTTTTGTTGGCTTAACGCTGCAAATTCATCTTGTTCAGTTCTCGACTAATTCATAACGTTCGCTTAAATTTTCTGCCGTAATTCCCATATGGTATTCATTAAACGAACAGGTCAATCCATCATGAATTAAGCTATCGACAAGTTTTTGGTCGCCCATCCGAAAACCGTCGCGGGCATTTAACAATAAATAAGGTGCTTGGCTCATATTTTCCGTTCCACCAGCAACGACGATATCGGCATCACCTACCATAATCGCTTGCGCTGCTAGATGGACAGCTTTCAATCCTGAACCACAGACTTTATTCACTGTAAAAGCTGGTATATTTTCCGAGATTCCTGCTTTTATCGCAGCTTGACGTGCTACATTTTGTCCAAGTCCTGCTTGGAGCACATTTCCCATAATGACTTCATCGACTTCGTCATGCTCAATTCCCGCTTTTTCTATGACACTATTCATGACGATTGCTCCTAACTCAACGGCACTAATATTTTTCAAACTTCCACCAAATTTTCCTATCGGGGTTCTGAAAGCACTTACAATTACGACTTCATCATTCACATCACATCTCTCCTGGTAATATATTTATTAATTAAATTTTACAATATTGTGACTTATATATTAAATAGATATATTAAATATGTTATATTCAAATTATGAATAATTCATTTTGCAAGATGGAGGGAAATTGTATGGAATTAACAGAGTTGAAATATTTTACTGCAGTAGTTGATCATGGTAGTTTTTCGAAAGCGGCATCACATGTATTCGTTTCACAACCGACTTTAAGTAGAACGATACAAAATTTAGAGAAAAAATTAAAAGTTCAACTGTTTGAACGATCAACGCGTACTTTAATTTTAACTGATGCTGGAAAGTTAGTATATGAGCAAGCGAAAAAAATTATTGAAGCGACGAATGAAATTCATACAATATTAGATGATTTGATGGACCGTCCGTCAGGTGAAATTAAAATCGGTATCCCTCCATTAATCGGTACATTATTTTTCCCGAGAATTGCAAAAAAGTTCGGAACACTTTATCCTGATGTATCGTTACGCTTAGTTGAATACGGCGCAAAACGAATTGAACATTTAATCAATGAAAATGAGATCGATGTCGGCATTGTCGTCTTGCCTACGAATACGAAAAAGTTCGATATACTCCCAATTTTAAAAGAAGAGTTCATGGTATTTACGAGCATCAACCATTCACTTGCAAATAGAAAAAGCCTAAAATTAAATGAGTTAGCGCAGGAAAATTTCATTTTATTTACCCCAGAATTTTCTTTACACAATCTCATCATCGAACAGTGTAAAATGGCTGGTTTTTATCCGAACATCATTTATGAAAGTTCACAATGGGATTTAATTACCGAATTAGTCCATGCGGATTTAGGTATTACTCTTTTTCCAAAAACGATTTTTTCAAAAATGAATCCTCAAGAAATGAAAGCGATCCCGTTACAAAAGCCATTTTTATGGGAATTAGGGGTGATAAAGAAGAAAAACCAATATGTATCATTCGCGTTAAGAACGTTGTTACAATTTTTAAAAGAAGAGTTTCCATTAGAAGATAGAAAATAGGTTGTCCAATTAAATGACGTTTTGGACAACCTTACAATATATTTTTTAAATTTTATAAGGGTGGCGAAAACAGTGTATCGTGTGATCGTTAATAAGTCCTATTGCTTGTAAGAATGAATAACAGATGACCGGACCGACGAATGAAAAGTTCCGCTTTTTTAGTAGTTTACTTAGTTTGTCAGACAAGTCGTTCGAAGCCGGTATTTCGTGAGAAAACTTCCATTCATTCACAATTGGTTTTCCGTCCATAAAATCCCACAAAAATTGATGAAAACTACCGTATTCCTCTTGTACTTGTAAAAATGCCCGAGCGTTTTGAATCGTCGCTTCTATTTTTTTGCGATTGCGGATAATTCCCTCATTTTGTAAAAGCTCTCTTATTTTAGTTTCATCATAACGAGCGACAACTTCTGGTTTAAATTGGTCGAAAGCTTCCCGATAATGTTTTCGACGATTCAAAATCGTCTGCCAGCTTAATCCTGCTTGGGCACCTTCTAAAGTGAGCATTTCAAATAAATAATCATCGTCTTGGAAACGATCTAAATTGCCCCACTCTTCGTCATGATACTTCCTCGATAATTCGTTATCTAATACCCAGTCACAACGAACTTTTTCCATCTTTACTCCTCTTTTCTTACGACTACATTTTCATCATACGAGATCCAATCGCTGAAACTCCCTGGATACAATTTAACATGTTTAAATCCTGCCATTTCTAACGCTAAAATATTCGGACATGCCGAAATCCCTGAACCACAAGAAACGATAATTTCGTCCGCTCCGTTCAGACGTCGAAAGTGTTGTCGTAGTTGTTCGGCACTTTTCCAATTACCACGCTCATCAAACACATCTTCCCAAAAGTAATTGACGGCACCCGGAATATGTCCCGCTTTTTTGTATAACGGTTCTTTTTTGCCGATATATCGTTCATAAGATCTCGAGTCGATTAACACTGTCCGTTCTGGGGCGCGATCACGCACATCTTCCATCGACACAATGGCATTATTTTGGATATTAGGGATAAAAGTCGTATTCTTTTTTGCAGGAACTTCATCTGTCACGTCAAAACTAGCTTCCACCCATGCGGTAAAACCACCATTTAATACGAACGTTTCCTGAACGCCGACATAACGAAGCAACCACCATGCCCGCGGTGCAAACATATCATGGTCATCATCGTAAACGACGACTTTAGATTCGTTCGTCACGCCTAACTCGCCAAGTTTTTTAGAAAATTGTTCTATATCAGGCAAAGGATGATTCCCGCCATGCTTTTTCACTTCGCCTGATAAATCTTTCGTCAAATGTAAGTAGTAAGCGCCTGGGATATGACTTTTCAAATATTTAGCGAAGCCTTCATCGGGGTTTAATAAATTGGAACGTGCATCGATGATAATAACATCATCATTTTCTTTTATCTGTTGATGTAACTGTTCAGGTGAAATGATAAAAGCCACCGGAACTCCTCCTTATCACTACTTTCACTCAGTTTACCATAACTTTTTCGATATTCATACAAGAAAAAATATGATGAAATAAGAAAGGTTTGATAAAATCGATTGATTTCTTAACCATTGTTGTGAGAAAATAACTAACGACATGGGGGAAATTAAAATGAAAAAATTAATATTTTTATATTTCATGTTATTGATCATGATGTTCGGATGTAGTTCTGTTTCTGAACATACAAATAATGTCGATCTTGAGGATTCAATAGAAACGACAGGAGACGGAGAAGAAGCTACTGAACTTCCTACACTTGAACTACAAAAAGGTGATGAAGGACTTGAAGTTGAAATTTTACAAGAAGCATTATTACAAATCGGATATGAAGTTAATGTTTCAGGTGTTTATGATGATTTAACAGTTTGGGCAGTTACTGATTTACAATTACAATACGATTTAATCGTTTCTGGAATATATAACGATCAAGTGAAAAATTTATTAGAAGAACTCATTGACGAAGATAATGTCGTTACAACCGGGAGTCAATTAGAAAAACCACAACACCCAAATCAGTTTCCTGATATCGTCGAGAATCCGTACGATATTTTAGTGTTAGTAAATAAAGAACATGCTTTACCGAATCATTTTGAACCGCACGATTTAGTCGTTCCAGACGTTCGCTTCCCATTTGCGGAAGATGATCCGAAAAAACAATTGCGAAAAGAAGCTGCCGATGCCTTGGAAGAATTATTTAGAGCAGCAGAAGCGGACGGTATCTATTTATTTGCCGTATCAGGATACCGATCATATGAACGACAAGAAGCGATTTTTGCTGCCAATGTAGAAAAACACGGTGAAGACCATGCCAACACCTTCAGTGCAAAAGCCGGTGAAAGTGAACACCAAACAGGCTTAGTGATGGATGTAACATCACAAGAAGTCGGTTTTGATTTATTAACAGAATTCGGAGAAACTGAAGCAGGAAAATGGCTTGAACAACATGCGCATGAATACGGCTATATCATTCGCTACCCTAGAGGGAAAGAACATATTACGAAATACCAATATGAACCTTGGCATTTACGCTATGTCGGGAAAAAGGCGGCAAAAGAAATCGTCGAAAATGATTTAACGTTAGAAGAATATTTAGGTGTGGAATAAAAAATTAGACGCGATTTGAAAAATCACGCCTTTTTTCATCCTAGCTTTTATTACATTTTTCCGACGACCGAATGGATCAAATGCATTGGAGAATTTTCAAAAAATGATAAATAATGCATCATATGCCGTTTCGGAAATAACTCTTTTCTAATTTGTCGTGGATTCATTCCTTTATTGTATAAAAATAAAATTTCTTGTTGCAAACTGATCAAATAATCTAATTTCGCTCGGAGTGCCTTTTTCCCTTCAAAAACAACTCCTTTATGGGAACATATAAACGTTTCGAAATCATATTTCAACACTTTACGTAAAGATTGAATCATTTCTGGAATCGACTCAAATTTAAACGAACTTTTCGGTTGCGGATGTACGTATAAGTCACCACCGAACATCCAACCTTTTTCTTTATTGTATAACGCAATATGATCTTCTGCATGTCCAGGGGTATGAATGACTTCCCAAACGTAATTTTCCGAACGAAACATTTTCTCGATCGGTTCCGCAAGAAAAGCTTCTCTTTTCCCCCAAAAAAGTTGACGATATAAAGGTAACTTCGCTTTCTTTTTACAAATCTCCACACCGAGCGGGTGGATATAAATCGGCACTTTCTTTTCATGCTCCAACCAATGAGCGAGTCCCGTATGATCCTCATGATGGTGAGTTAGAACGACTTGATCAATATCCCAATTTTCGTACAAAGCTGTAAGGAGTTTCTCTTGTCGTTTCGGACCTGTATCGATCAACATTCCATCGATGAAAAATACCGATACGATCATCGTTTGTCCACCTAA
This sequence comes from uncultured Bacilli bacterium, assembly GCA_963766835.1. Taxonomy (GTDB): domain Bacteria; phylum Bacillota; class Bacilli; order Bacillales; family Amphibacillaceae; genus Pseudogracilibacillus. The sequence continues at coordinate 12,677 of CAVYBX010000036.1, read as the reverse complement.
CGAAACAGAAAACTCCGCCTGTGTTAAATCTTCCAACTCCTTCAGTTTCATGTTTTATCCTACTCCTAAAAATTCGTATAATTGCGATGATTAAAACGGTTTTAAAATCATTAAAATGATGATCGTTGCAATGAAAATGTTCGTTATCCTCTCTACGAAAAATAACCGTTTTGCTAATGGGAAATATGCTGTTGGAATATCGTCGCCTTTATGTCGATTCATGATTTCCTTGATCGGTTTTGTAATCGGTGCTAACACTAATGGTCCAGCAGCTAATATGATTAAATATAACGTTAAACTTCCCGTGTACCAAAATTCACGAAATAAACTCGGACGCATCATTCCCATGATCAAACCAGTCGTCAACAACAACGTGCCACCGATCATAATAAAGACGTGGATTTTTTTCCTCACTTTAAAACCGTGTCTCAATTCACTCATCGTTTCTACATTCGCAATGACCCGCGTCATGACGAACCCTGGACCAATGCCGATTATCGCAGAGATAATATGGATAAACACTAATATATTATAAAAAGACATATGAAAAACCCCCAAACTGTTTTTAGTCTATCAATATCGCTCGTGAAATTTCAACAATTGGAGGTTTTGTCAATAAATTCTTAAATGTCGCCGACATACCTGTTCAATATTTTGTCAACACTTTCTCCATATGCTTCGCCGAACATATTAAGATGTGCAAGTAAGTAATATAGTTGATAGATCGGTTTTACATCATCAAAGTCTTTTCTTAACGGATAACTCTCATCGTAAGCATCATAAAATTTGTCAGGAAATCCTCCGAATAACTCTGTAAATGCTATCTCAAAATGTCTATCTCCGTATAAGAAGGATGGATCTACGATAAAAGGCTCTCCACCTTGTCCGATGATCCAGTTGCCCGAATAGAAATCACCGTGTAAGTGAGAAGGTTCCACAAAGCTTGGTACCCATTTATCTAAACGTTCGAGCAATTTTTCCAATTGTTTTCTGCGCTTATCGGTAATATGACCATTTTCAATTCCGATTTGCAGTTGAGTTCCTAACCGTTTATCACGATAATACTCTAACCAATTTGCATTCAATTCATTTGGTTGAGGCAAAATTCCGATATAAGTATCCGTTTCTAAACCGTGCATTCTACCGTAACATTTATGTAGTTCTGCCAGCTTATAACCTAATATTTCTTCCGTTCGTTCCGTCTTTTTTCCTTCGATCCATTCTAAAAGTAAAAAGGCATGACCCGGTTGATCAGAATAAGATATATAATTTGGTACAGAAATTGTCTCCGTTTCTTTAATAAGCCTTAATCCGAGCGCTTCACTTTTAAAAAATTCTTTCGGTGAATTCGCATGGAATTTCATGAAAAATTCCGCATCTACAGTACGTATGTAAAATGCTTCGTTTATCGAACCACCTTGAATTTTTTTAATCGTCTCTATCCCCGAATAATCTCGTCCACTCTCTAATGCAATTTTCGCTAATTTTTTAATTTTTTCCATCATATTACCAGTTCTTTCTTTAATTTATTTTCTCTTTCTGATATATGCATGTTGAGCATGGTAGACTTGTCATCTCCAATTCTTTTTTCAGCTCTATACACCATGGTCTGTTTTGCATCTTCTCTTCCACCCGCATCTGAACGTGTATAGGTTTGATTTTCTTTTTTGATGGGAACATGATTCGAGGTATGAGACATTGAACAAGGCTCTTCTTTCTTAAATAGTCTTGAGGCTTTTACTGTGCGTAATGTTACTTTGGATTTGTTGACTACATACATTTCACTATGACCACTTCGATTACTTTGCTTTTTAGATCCAACACGGAAAGATCCTCGATTAGATTCGGCATCGTAAGCGGTCAGTTCCATCGTTTCTTCTATCAAGTAACCCATCTTTATCCCCCCAAAAACAATCGGTCCTATTTTCATCTTAATATAATTCAGCCTTTTGTTCCATTTATATCATCCATTGTATAATAATTACCTGTTTGTTTTTTGATAAAATATTTATTTGTCGACCTTCACGTTCTAAAGGTCAATATTTAGACGATCATTGGTTATTGCAATTAGTTTTTAAGTTTTATACAATGATGTTGCACTTCATAAATCTATCGAGGAGTAAAGAAATAAAGATGAAATATTTGCAAATTTTGACCGGATTGATCATTGTTATAGGCCTCTTTCACGGATGCTCAAATGATAATGAGCAACAAACTACTTCTAATGAATCTACTAGACATACAAGCAAACAAAATAATGAAGAGTATTCTACTAATTATATGAACTTTGATGAACATGAAGAAATAGTAAATGACGCCGACATTATTGACGATGCGTCTATCACTGTTTTAGTAAACAAACAACATAGTCTTGATGAGAATTATGAACCGGATGATCTCGTTCAAGTTGAAGTTCATACTGTATTAGAAAATCCTGAAATTAATCAATTAAGAAAAGAAGCAGCTGATGCTTTAAAAGAAATGTTTGATAGAGCAGCTGAAGAAGATATTTATTTATATGCTCGTTCTGGTTATCGTTCCTATCAAACTCAAGTTCACTTGTTTGAAAATTACGTAAACCAACATGGCGAAGAAGCAGCCAACCTTTTCAGTGCAAAACCTGGGCAAAGTGAACATCAAACAGGATTGGCAATGGATGTGACAAGCGAAAGTGTGGATTATCAGTTAACAGAGAAGTTTGGAGAAACAAAAGAAGGTAAATGGCTACATGATCATGCTCATGAATTCGGATTTATCATTCGTTACCCAGAAAATAAGGAGCATATAACTGGATATACTTATGAACCTTGGCATATTCGTTATTTAGGTGTAGATTTAGCTACGAAAGTAAAAGAAAGTGGCTTAACTTACGAAGAATTTTTAGCTGAAGAGGGAATCATTCATGAAGTCAACCAACAAAAATAAAAATAGCGTAATCTTTATATCTGCAATCGTAGCGATCATTGTACTTAGTCTGGTAATTTTCATAGCTTATCATTTATTACAAATTGAGGAAACAAATAACACGGATCGTTATTCACCTAACAGTGTTACTTCTAATGCTGTTTTAAAAGAACAAGATGAGCAACACGAAAAAAAAGAGCAATTTACGAATATTCGGATCGCTGCAACTGGTGATATTATGTTCCATGATACACAACTTCAAAGCGCCTTTGATGAAGCGAGCGGAACATACGATTTCAAATCATTTTTTGAAGATGTGAAACCGATCCTCTCCTTAGCAGATTTGACGATCGCTAACTTTGAATCAACCCTTGGTGGACCTGATATGAAATATACAGGTTATCCTCTGTTCAATTCTCCTGATGAAGTAGTGGACGCGATTCAATATGCAGGAATCGATGTCGTCACAACTGCGAATAATCATAGTTTAGATACGGGGAGTGAAGGTTTAAAACGAACAATACACATATTTCGTGAAAAAGGTATCGATACAGTTGGGACTTTTGATGAAAAACCAAATTCACGAGTACTATTAAAAGACATTAAAGGAGTTAAAATTGCTATCCTTTCATATACAGAAAGTACGAACGGTTTAGGTAAAAACTATTCGACAAAAGCATTAAACGATATGCTTAACTTGATGGATAAGGAACGCATCGTTCGAGATATACAAGAAGCAAAAGATTTAAATGCAGATTTTATTATCTCGTACATGCATTGGGGCGACGAATATGCAGAAGAACCGAATGCAAAGCAAATTGAATATGCACAAATGATGGCGCAAGAAGGTGTCGATCTTATTTTAGGAAGTCATCCTCACGTCATTCAAAGATCAGAAGTCATTGAAACAAAAGACCGGCAAACATTTGTTATCTATTCAATGGGAAACTTTATTTCCAATCAAAGAAAGGAAACTCTCGGTAGTGAACGGGAAATGACGGAAGACGGCGTTATCATTCTTGCCGATATAAAGAAAAATCATGAAACGAATGAAACGACAATTGAGCATATAGAATATATTCCGACATGGGTATATCGACATCAAGAAGACGGACAATCGAAATATACGTATCGTATTCTTCCAATTGAAGACTTCCTTATGAGTGATGAAATTGCGCAAACATATAAAAGACGGATGGAACGGTCTTTCGATTCGACTGTATCTAAAATGGAAAAGGAACCTTTTTAAAGCAAGTCTTCCCGCACTTATAATGAACAGACTATTTGCTTAATATTCATTGTTTATGTATAATTTGGGTGATTCATACACAATGATAGTTTGAGATGGAGGAAACGTATTTATGACGATTGAGCGGAATTCTGAACTAGTTTCTATTATTAGAGAACGTCGAGCGATCAAAAAAGGTTATACAGATAAAAAAGTAGAGGAATCGACCATTCGCCAACTACTAAGTAACGCCATTTGGGCTCCGACACATGGAATGAGACAACCGTGGCGTTTTATTTTCGTCGATAAAGAAAAGTTGCCTGTTTTCGCAAAAAAAGTTGCTGCAACATACCCAGAAGAGATGCAAAAAAACCGTGAAGAATATTTGAATGAACCGAATGCAATTTTAGTCGTTGTGATGGAAGAACCTGAAACGCAAAAACAGTGGGAAGAAAATTACGGAGCTACTGCTTGTTTGATTCAAAACTTTTGGTTGCTTGCGTGGGAACAAAAGCTTGGTGTCGTTTGGAAAACAAATCCTCACATATATAAACCGGAAATGAAAGAGATTTTAAATTTGAAAGACAATGAAAAAATCGTCGGTTTTCTACATCTCGGTTATTTCGAGGAAATACCAGATAAGAAAGACCGCATCTCCATCGACGAAAAGTTTAGTACGTATACAGGATAATTTCTAGATGCAAATGGAAGGTGAGAAATCTCTTCTCACCTTTTTACATTTAATCCTTGACAATTTTTTCATTTTCATATAAGATTGAAAGCAATCGAATAAAGAGTCGCTATGAGAAAGAGTAGTAATCTACTTATAGCACTTAAGAGAGCTAGTGGTTGGTGCGAACTAGCGTGACTTGAGTAGATGAATGGGCTTTCGAGCTTCAAACCGAAACGAAAGGAGTAGGCTTTGACGGTTGTCTCTACGTTACAAGGGACGAATAGAACGATGTTGTTCTATTCACCAGAGTGAGCTAGCGATAGCTAATAAAGGTGGTACCGCGAAGTCTTCGTCCTTTTCAGGGTGGAGATTTTTTTCATTTTAACGACAATTTCATATGTTTTAAATCGATGCGTAAGAAAAGTATGTCTTTTAGAAGCATCTAAGAGAGCTAGGGATGGTGGGATCCTAGTATGTGGAAAAAGACAGAATGGCCTTACAAGAGTTTTCCTGAAAACTTCTGTGAGTAGGGAAAAACGTATTTCCGGCGTTACACGGATAGGATATCGGAGATTGTTTCTCCCGTATCTGAAACGAGATGAAGAGAAGTATGTAGATTCTCTTCAACAAGAGGTGGCACCGCGATGGAAAATTCGCCCTCTACAAACACGATCGTGTTTGTAGAGGGTTTTTTTATTTCTGAATAAATGGAGGAAAAGTGATGTTGAACGAACGAGTTCCTTATAAAATGATCGAAAAAAATGCTGATACATTAACACCTGTCGGAATATATAAACGTCTTCAAGGAAAGAAAAAGTTTTTGCTGGAAAGTTCTTTTCAACATGAGACGAAAGGAAAATATTCATACATCGGAGCAAATCCTTACGAAGAGATCATCGGCTTTGGAGACAAAACGAAAGTAATTAATGTGGAAACGAAAAAAGAAAAAGTCTTCCAATGCAACACGTTAGACTATTTTAAAAAGTATTTCCGTAAAATCGATATCGATATTCCGCTTCCTTTTATCGGTGGAGCGATCGGTTATGTCAGTTATGATGCCATTTCACAATTCGTTTCCACTGGCGAAGAGTTAGAAGATCCATTAAATATGCCCGATTATCATTTTATGCTATATGACACAATCATCGTTTACGAACATCGGACAGAAAAAGCACATATTATTGCACTTAATGTCCAGAATCTCGAAAGAAGTGGAGCTTGACGAGCGACTAACAAAAATAAATCACGAATTAAGCACACCAATCAACATAGCTGAACCGAATTTAACGCCGATTACCTTTTCGGCGCAATTAAAAAAAGAAGAGTTCATCAACAGAGTCCAAAGTGCTAAACGGTATATCGAACGTGGAGAAGCTGCACAAATCGTCTTATCACAACGAATGGTCGCAACGTTTGAAGAAGATCCGTTTTCTTTTTATCGAGAATTACGAACGAGAAATCCATCACCGTATATGTTTTATATCGACTTTACTGACTATTTCATTCTCGGTGCATCACCTGAGAGTCTCGTACAAACGAACGGCCGAAATGTCTTGACGAATCCGATTGCCGGAACGAGACCACGCGGAAAAACAGAAGCTGAAGATAAAGTATTAGAAAACGACCTTTTACAAGATAAAAAAGAGCTGACAGAACATGAGATGCTCGTCGAGTTAAGCAAACGTGATTTAGAAAAAGTGTGTGAAATTGAAAGTATTCATATTCCTGTCTTAAAAGACGTCGTGAAATACGAGCACGTCATGCATATCGTTTCTGAAGTTCACGGCACTTTACGGGAAGATAAATCTAGTTTTGATGCATTGATCGCTTGTTTGCCAGCCGGGACAGTTTCCGGATTGCCGAAAGAACGTGCGATGCAAATTATTAACGAACTCGAAACAGAAAAACGCGGCGTATATGCTGGCGGGATTGGCTATATTTCCTTTAACCACGATATCAATTTAGCGATTGCCATCCGATCTTTAATCGTAAAAGATGGCAAAGCTTATTTACAAACTGGTGCTGGAATTATCGATGACTCTATCCCAGAAAAAGAATATGTAGAAACGTTACAAAAAGCGAAATCGTTAACGAATATCAACGGAAATACAACGTCGATGAAATTAAGAAAGGGGTTTTGATGATGAAAGCTTATTTAGAAAAATTAATGAATCGGGAGAATTTAACGTTGAGCGAAATGAAAGCAGCGACGAATGAATGTTTTAAAGAGCATATTACTGATACGGAAATATCCGCTTTTTTAACTGCTTTAAAAATGAAAGGAGAAACGGCAAACGAAATTGCTGGAATTGTAGAAGTCATTCGTGCGCAATCAGAAATGGGGAGCATCAAAATTAGTGATGTAATGGATAACTGCGGAACAGGTGGAGACAGCTCTAACAGTTTTAATATTAGTACGACTGCTGCATTTGTATTAGCTGGAGCTGGAGTGACCGTTGCAAAACACGGAAATCGAAGTATCTCGAGTAAAACAGGCAGTGCAGACGTATTAGAACAATTAGGAGTTTCGCTCTCCTTTCGAAAAGAACATGCGGAAAAAATGTTACAAGAAAATAAAATCGCATTTTTATTTGCACCACATGTTCACACGAAATTAAGACCGTTTATGAAAATCCGCCAAGAACTAAATCTACCGACCATTTTTAATTTAATTGGACCGTTAATGAATCCAATTGACTTAGATTCGCAACTTATCGGTGTATATAAACGTGATAAATTAGTAACAGTCGCCGAAGCATTAAATCAACTCGGTCGGAAAAGGGCTTTAGTCGTAAATGGTGCAGGTTTTATGGATGAAGCTTCACTTGCTGGAGAAAACCATCTCGTCTTACTAGATGACGGAGAAATAACTTCGTTTACATTACATCCTGAAGATGTTGGATTACCTACTTACCCGAATGAGGAAATTCGTGGCGGAGACGCGAAGGAAATGCGGAAATTTTATTAAGTGTGCTTCGAAATGAACAAAGTGCCTTATTTAGATACAGTATTATTGAATGCTGGATTAGGACTGTTTGCCAATGGAAAAACAATTCCATTAAAGATGGAATTGAAGTTGCACGTGAAAGTATTGCATCAGGGGCAGCAATGGAGCGATTAAATACGTTAGTACAATATAGTAAATCATTACGAGTGAGGCGATATAATGATGACGATTTTAGATAAAATTATAAGGAAAAAGCAAAAGAAGTTGAAACATTATTAAATCAAACGTTTGAACAAATTGACATCCGAAACCGAAAAAAACGTTTAAACAAATGATCGAACAGCGAAATACGATGGGCGTGATTGCCGAAATTAAACGTCCTCCCCTTCTAAAGGTGTGATCAACGAAACTGTCGATCCTGTAAAACAAGCAATTACTTATGCAGACAAATGGCGCAAGTGCTATTTCTGTACTTACAGATTATCCGTTTTTCAAAGGTACGATGGACGATTTAAGAGCATGTCCGAGAAGCCGTCGATATTCCGATTTTATGTAAAGACTTTATCATCGATAAAGTTCAAATCGACCGAGCGAAAGCGGCTGGAGCAAATATTATTTTACTAATTGCTGCTGCGCTCGACGATCGATACGTTAAAAGAACTATACGAGTATGCAAAAGAACAAGAATTAGAAGTGTTATGTGAAGTACATGATGAAGAAGAAATGGAAAGAGTCTTAAACTTACAACCTGAAATCATCGGCATTAATAACCGTGACTTAAAAACATTTGAAGTAGATTTAGATAATACTGCACGGCTAGCTAATATGGTGAAGATCCAAAATACGATATTAATTAGTGAAAGCGGGATTAAGACGAAAGCAGATGTCGAAACAGTTGCGCTAGCTGGAGCGAACGCAATTTTAGTTGGTGAAACGTTTATGCGCGCAAGACAACGTAGAAGCAAACTTTAGCTGATTTTCAAATTCCATTAGTGAATAAGGCGAGGTAATAAAATGTTGATTAAAGTATGCGGAATTACTTCATTAGAAGCAGCAAAAGTTGTCGAATCTGCTGGTGCTGATTTGATCGGATTCGTATTTGCACCGAGCAAGCGCAAGATTTCTCCAGAAAAAGCAAAACGTATTAGCCGCAGCTTTCACCACATGTAAAAAAAGTTGGTGTATTTGTCAATGAATCTGTCGAAAATATTATTTCATCGCCGAAGAAGTCGGTTTCGATTATATTCAATTACATGGCGATGAAGATGAACTTTTCGCAAAACAAATTCCATTTCCAATTATTAAAGCTTTTTCAATCGAACAAACAGATGTAACAACGATTGAACGATATCCCGCCGAATATATTTTACTCGATAGTCCAGGTAAAAAGTATCGTGGTGGAACTGGAGAAACTTTAACTGGGAACGAATTAACGAGCTTTGAACTTAGATAAACAGAAAATTATTTTAGCTGGTGGATTGAACGTTCGATAATGTACAACAGGCAATTCAATTACGTCGTCCCACGAGGAATCGATGTTTCTAGTGGTGTGGAAACGAATGGAATAAAAGACCATGAAAATTAAACAATTTTTAAACGAGCTAGAGAAGGATGAATTGAATATGACTACTTATACGATGCCGGATGAAAAAGGACGATTACGGAAGTTTCGGTGGACGGTTTGTTCCGGAATTGTTAATGCCTGCGTTATTAGAATTAGAAGAAGCGTATGAAGAAGCAAAAAATGACGAACCTTTTTTCGCTGAGTTAAACGACTATTTACGACAATATGTTGGGACGGGAAACACCGTTATATGAAGCAAAAAATTTAGTCAAAATATGCTGGCGGAGGAAAAATTTTTTTAAAAAGAGAAGATTTAAACCATACGGGGGCACATAAAATTAATAATTCTATCGCCCAAGCGTTGCTGGCAAAACGAATGGGCAAGAAAAAAATCGTCGCTGAAACTGGTGCAGGACAACACGGAGTTGCAACTGCAACAGTTTGTGCCCTACTCGATTTAGAATGTATCGTTTTTATGGGAGAACTCGATGTAAAACGTCAAGCATTAAACGTATTTCGTATGGAATTATTGGGGCGAAGGTGGAAAGTGTTCGCAAGGAAGTGGCACGTTAAAAGATGCTGTAAACGAAGCGTTACGTTACTGGGTTAGCCCATGTCGAAGATACCCATTATATTTTAGGTTCCGTCGTCGGACCTCACCCATTCCCACAAATTGTTCGTGACTTCCAATCAGTTATTGGAAACGAAACGAAACAACAAATGTTAGAACAGACAGGAAAGCTTCCTGATCATATTATCGCAGCGGTCGGTGGTGGTAGTAATGCGATGGGAATGTTTTATCCGTTTATTGAAGACAAAGATGTGAAATTATATGGGGTCGAAGCTGGTGGTTTAGGAATCGACAGTCAGGGAAACATGCAGCGACATTATCGGACGGGTCGACTGGAATTTTACACGGTACGATGACGCAACTTTTACAATCTGAATCTGGACAAATTAAAGAAGCATTTTCGATTTCAGCAGGACTCGATTATCCTGGTGTCGGACCAGAACATAGTCATTTAAAAGAGACTGAAACGAGTTAACGTATGACTCGATCACAGATGAAGAAGCATTAGAAGCGTTTCAAATTTTATCGAAAACGGAAGGAATTATTCCAGCGTTAGAAAGTTCGCATGCTGTCGCATATGCATTAAAACTAGCAAAAGAAGTCGGTAAAGATGAAACAATTGTCATTTGTTTATCTGGTCGTGGAGATAAAGATGTCGCTCAAGTGAAAGAACGATTGGAGGGTAACTAATCAATGGGAAAACAAAAAATGAACGACTACTTTACAGCAATCCAAGCCGAAGACAAAAATTTATTCGTTCCTTATATCTCGCTGGTGACGGTGGATTAGATAAAATACAAGAACGAATTCGATTTTTTAGAAGCATGTGGTGTTGCTGCGATTGAGCTTGGCATCCCCTTTTCCGATCCTGTTGCAGACGGACCTACGATTCAAGCAGCGGGCTTCGTGCGTTAGAACAAGGCACTACTTTAGCAAAAGTATTAAATATATTAGAACGTACAAAAAGAGAAAGAAAAGTACCGATTATTTTCATGACTTATATCAATCCGATTTTTGCTTATGGTGATTGAAAAATTTGCTGCTGATTGTGAGCGTGTCGGAGTAGATGGAGTCATTATTCCAGATGTACCTATGGAAGAAGAAGAATTGATCGCACAATATTTGGATAAACACGATATTGCGTTTATTCGGCTTGCTGCACTTACTAGTGGACCTGAGAGATTAAAAGAAATCGCAGCTAGATCAGAAGGTTTTCTATATGCCGTCTCCGTCACCGGAACGACAGGTGCTAGAACAACTATCGAGGAAAGAGTTTACGCATTATTTAGAAGAGTTGAAGGAATATAGTAAACGTTCCTGTTCTAGTTGGTTTCGGTGTATCGAATCCAGAACAAGCACATGACATTTAGCAAATATTGTGACGGCGTCATCGTCGGTAGTAAAATCGTCGATCTTATTCCATCAAGGGAAAGATGACGAAGTGAAACAATTAATTAAAGAAAGTCTATGAGGCTATAAGAATCCCAACTCTTCATAGATGGACAGTTCCCTTTTTGTTGTAATTTTAGTTAACTGATTAGTGACGTGAGTATGGACGTTGAGTCGCTTGGCTGCTATGCTGAGTGGCTCGACTGGCACGCTGAGTAGCGAACTTTGACGCTGAGTGGCTCGACCAATATGCTGAGTCGTGAACGCTGACGATGAGTCACGAGTGCCGAGACATCAACATTCTCCACTTAACTTAAATATCGATGATACAATGTTTTCGCTTTATCGACATTGTTTGTCCCATGGATCAATGCTCTACCATCTTGAAACAATACCATTCGCTCTTCATTGATCGTAAAAGAAAGTAAAAAATCATTTACTTCCACTTTTCCGCCAGTTTTCACAAGTTGATCGGCTAACTGTGCTAAATTTCGCGTCTGTTTTTTCGGTGGTCTAATTTGGACCGACTTCTTCCACATAAAACAGCCGTTTTTGTCTGTTCATCAAACGTTAAAAATGGATATGTCGCGTCTTCCCCGCACGAAGGACAATGTGCTTTTTCAACGAGGATACATTCATTTGGACGGTTTGATTTTCCCAAACATCAAACGAAATCAATTTGCTTCGAAGTGCATCTATTTTCCCGTTAACAGCTTTAACGCTTCTGTCGTTTGATGGACGACTACTTGACTGACTGTCGGGCTAATAATTCCTGCCGTATCACAAGTCGGTCCACCGACTGGTACTGTTTCTAATAAACAATGGAGACAAGGAGTTTTTCCAGGGATAATTGTAAAACTCATTCCATAACTGCCGACAAAGAACCATAAATCCAAGGAATTTGATATTTTTGTGAAATATCGTTGATCATCATTCGAATATCGAAATTGTCTGTTCCATCTAAAATTAAATCGACACCATTACTAGTTCCTCTAATTCAACTGGTGTTACATCCATAATATGACTTTAATTTCCACTTCGGAATTGATCGCGTTTAACCTTTTTTCTGCAGCAACTGCTTTCGGGATCCGTTCGCAGCATCTTCTTCGGTATATAATTGTTGTCTTTGTAAATTGCTCCACTCAATATAATCACGATCGACAATCGTTAGCTTACCAATCCCTGCTCGTGCTAACATTTCTGAACTTTGCGTTCCTAATGCTCCGAGCCCGACGATCAAGTACATGTTTTTGTTTCAGTAATTTTTGTCCTTCTTCTCCGATAGGATCAAATAAAATTTGTCGTGAATACCGATTGAACATTATTTACTAATCCCTTCTAATGGACTGCTAGCAGAAGCATATTTTTTCATTGGAATTCTCCCTGCTTCATAGCCTAATC
>CAVYBX010000035.1:0-22027 GCA_963766835.1 uncultured Bacilli bacterium | reverse complement strand
AGCGTCAGGATGTGATAGGCGAAGACCACCACCACGGATATCAGCAGGTAGCTGTACACGCCCGAAAACATAAATAAACGATGTAAAAGGATCCGCCGGTGCCGGGGAACATACTCGACTTCAACCGGCAGCCGGAAAATATGCTTGCGTATCCAGCTGGATACGTAGCCCGTGGACTGTTCCTTTAAATCGGTCTCGTCGATCAATTCCGCCAGCAGGTAATAGCCGTCCAGCTTGATCAACGGGTTGAGGTTCAGGATGGTTACGCCGATGCCGGTCACCATCATGACTTTGTAGGCTAAGTCGTGGATGAACATCCCGGTGGCCGTGCCCCACCAGATGAGGTTGCGACCACGCAGATCATGAGGTCCGCCCAGATTCCGGCAATGATGGTGGAGATGCGAGCTTTCTTGTCGCCGACGATCCAGACCTGGGTGCAATCACACATAAAAGTAGGCGCAAAATACATCAACATGAACTGCATGCTTTCCACCTGGGCGCCGAAGTGTTTACAGGTCAGGCCATGCGCGGTCTCGTGAAAAAAAGCCATGGCGCCAAACAGGAACCAAAACTCCACCAGGTCCCAGCTGTCTTCGCGGTGAAGTTGTAGAAGGCGAAACTGTCGTTCCAGATCTCACCGAATTTGTCGGCCCACATCCAGGCCATGACGCCGAACATGAACAGAGTGAGCAGGGTGAACCAGGTGGTGTAGATGAATTCGAGGTAAGGCTGGATCGTGGTCAGGTAGTCGTCGGCGTTAGGCCAGACGTAAGTGCGAAATCAGTAATGTCCGCGACGTGAAATCTGCCGTGTTTCTTGCGCTCAGCTGCTCGTCTTTTGCCGGAGGGTGATGTTCTTTTCGAGCGGTGTCTTGTAGAAAAGATCGCCTTGACCTTCGAGATGGGAGGCGAACTCCTTCACATCGTCTTCGGTGTATGCGACGTTGGTTTCACTAAGGATCCGGTCAGCAATCTGTTTGTAGGATCGCTCCCCATTGAATAGCTGGAGCAGTCCGCCAATGTTCCAGGCGTGAAGCGAAGATAAACCTCGCTGCCGGGCATTTTCGCCAGCACGACGCGGACCCCTTGCTCAACATGCTCTTTGGAGATAACGCGCGGATCTAGCTTAGGATAGCGGCGAAGCGCCGTCGTGGTCGGCAGATCGGGCAGCGCTACCTCAAGTGCTTCGAGGATGTTCATTTCAGATTGGTCAGGCGAATGTTCGCGAGCATTCCCGGCCGCAGATCCGGGACCTGGCCTTGGAGCCGGGCCACGACTTCGATAGTTCCACTTGACGGATCGACCACTGGGCTGATTTGGGTGACAGCAGCTGTGTGGTGCACGGCAGCAGCCGTCGGCCAATTCGACAGCGACGATCTGGCCGTTCTTGAGTTTGCCGACGAAACGTTCCGGGAGGGTGAACTTGACTTCCAACGGGGCGACAGCGGTGACCCAGAATAAGCGGTCGCTGATCCCGACCTTTTGACCTACGCGCACATAGCGGCGGGCGACGATCCCGTCAAAGGGGCCGTGATGCGAGTCTTTTCCTTTTCCAGAGCCAGCGATCGCTCGGTGGCCTGGGCATTGGTCAGCATCTCGCTTTCGCGGCTGATCTCGAACTTGTCCGCCTCAACCTTGTATCGCGCGTGCTCGAGCGTCTCCTTAGTGAATACCCCGGCTTCCCATAGCTTTTGAGCGCGTGCAAGATCAGACTCGAGCACTTTGGTCTCGGCTTGCCAGTTCTTAAGGTTGGCCTGGATAGAACGGGTTTTGGCGGAGGCGGCATCGAGGTCAGCGGAAATCTGGCGATCGTCCGGAGCAAACTGTACGCTTTCATTCCACCTTCGTTTGGAGATAAATAATAACTTTTATCAAAATAAATCGGGTCAATTTCTTCTAGTTTGACAAAATCGATAATTTCGACTGCTTTATCTCCTTGTTCTTTTTGTATCTCTTTTAAATCTTCGTCTTCTACAACGACAAATTTATTTTTTGTATATTCGTAAGCTCTCACAATTTCATTTTCTTCCACTTTACGGTCACAAACAGGACAAACTTTTTCATATTTAATCGGTGTTTTACATTCTTTATGCAATTGTCGTAATTTCACATCTTTATTTTCTGTTGCAGCATGCATTTTTACCGGAATGTTCACGAGTCCGAAGCTAATCGTACCTTTCCACATCGTATGCATCTTCTAAACCTCCGTATCAATGTTTTCACTTAGTTTACGTTCTTTATGCGCATTTTATCCTCAAAAAAGTACAACTTAAAAGTGAGGAGTTGACCGATATGGGTATGATGAAACCGATCGCAACGACGAAAGTGGAAGAAAGTTCCGAATGGTTGTATGAAGTAAAATATGATGGCTTTCGTTCAACGTTGTTATTGGACAGAAAATGATATAAAACTTATGAGCAAAAATCATATATGATCTATCTGAAAATTTTCCCGAAATGATTCACTATTGTCGTCAAATTCAGTCCAAAGCCTGAGCGAATATTTTCCGATTCAACTAGACGGAGAATTAGTTATTTTAAATAATTGTTATCAAGCTAATTTTGCAATGATCCAAAAACGGGGTCGTCTGAAATCAACTGCTACGATTGAAAAATATGCTTCCGAGCGACCGGCTACATTCATCATATTCGATATGATTAGAATTTAATGGAAAATCTGTACGCGAAAAAAATTTGCTTGAAAGAAAAGCGCTTCTAGACGACATGTTCGCTAAATCTTCGGAGACAGGTCGTATACAACTTATCGAAAGTTTTTCGAGTTACGCTGACATTTCAGAAATTGTTTTTCAATATAAAAGCGAGGGGATCGTTGCGAAGCGGAAAATTAGCAAATATATTCCAGGAAAAAATCATCACGATTGGTTTAAGGAGAAAAATTGGCGAACGATTCACACCTTTATAACAGCTTATAACCCTGATAACGATTATTTTGATATTAGTATCTTTCATGATGGGAATATTCAAACTATTGGAAAATGTAAACATGGTCTTGACGAGGAAACTTTTCATACGGTGAAAAAAGTATTTGTGAACAACGGTGAAAAAGAGGTGATTCATATCGTTTACCACCAGCAATTTGTGCGAAAATTAATACACTCGATGTAGTAAGTAGTGAATTAAGAGAACCGCAATTTGCAGCGATCTTACCTGAAGAAAACCCTTCTGATTGTACGAAAGAAAGATTAGAGTTCGATTTAGCGATGATTCCAGACGTCGGTTTATCTAATCTTGATAAAATGTTTTGGCCACAAAAACAGTTGACGAAAGGTGATCTACTCATTTTTATTCGCGAAATGTATCCTTATATGATTCCGTATTTACGTAAAAGAGCATTAACGTTGATCCGCTGTCCTGATGGAATCGAAGAAAAATGTTTTTATCAAAAAAATTTACCATCTTATGCACCAGATTTTATCGATTACGTGGAAGATGAAGATAAACGAAATATCGTCTGCAATCGATTAGAAACGCTCATTTGGTTGGCGAATCATAGTGCATTCGAGTTTCATATTCCGTTTGAAACGGTGGACAGCCCGTATCCAACAGAAATTGTATTTGATTTAGATCCTCCTCATCGTGAAAAATTCCATTTAGCGGTCCGAGCTGCAAAAATGATTAAACAAATGCTTGATGAATTAGAGTTAGTTTCATTCGTAAAAACTTCAGGAAACAAAGGATTACAAATACATATTCCACTTCCTAAAGATGCAGTCAGTTATGAAGAAACTGCTTTGTTAACAGAAGCGATTGCAAAAACTGTCGAAAATATGGAACCAACTTTATTTACGACTGAAAGAATGAAGGTAAATCGCGGGGAAAGACTATATATCGATTACGTACAACATGGCAAAAACAAAACGATCATCGCACCGTACTCACCTAGGATGACGGAAGAAGCGACAATTGCGACTCCATTATATTGGGATGAAATTAGTGAGACACTTCATCCGACCGAATTTACAATAGAAAATGTCGTCGAACGCGTTCAAACTCTTGGATGTCCGTGGCTTTTTCATTACGAAAAAGCGAGAAATCAAAGTTTAACGAAAGTAAAACAAATGATAGGTATGTAAATAGATTATTTTGTTATTTGTGACAAGATGAGTGAGTGTAGCGACGGGATGAGAGCATGTTGTCGATGGGATGAGTGCGTGTTGCGACGGGATGAGAGCATGTTGTGATGGGATGAGTGCGTGTTGCGATGGGATGAGAGCATGCTGTGACGCGATGAGTGCGTGTTATGACGGAATGTGCATACTGTGCGACGGGATAAGAGTGGTTTGTGATAAAACGAGCAAGTGTTACGAAGTGTTGTACAAGTTAGTTTGCCAGTCATATAAAACCCCCATCATGCCCTCTTACTCTAATACATTAATTGTCAATTTTTCGGTGTGATAACGAGATCCGATTGTGTCGAATTGAGATTGCAAGTTCTTGTATAGGTTACGCCCGAACATCTTTATATGTAAAACTTGCCATCTATTTTCTAACTATGGTAAAGTAGATACTAGGTATTTGTGTCTTGAGAGAGGATGTTGAAATTTTGGCTACGTTAGTAAATGTTTTACTAGTTATCGATGCAATTGTAATGATCATTTTAATTGTCTTACAATCAGGAAAAAGTGCTGGTTTATCAGGTGCAATTTCAGGCGGAGCTGAACAACTTTTCGGTAAACAAAAAGCGAGAGGGATCGATTTATTTCTCCATCGTGGCACGATCGTTACAGCGGTCATCTTTTTCGTATTAGCCTTTATAAGTGCATATATCGTTTAATTGACATCCCTTATTACGTTAATGTGATAAGGGTTTTTCGTTTTCAAGATGTTTGAAAGGAGACAGTCGATTGAGAATAAAACAACCTGAACCGTTCACATTTGAAGCTGGCCCTCGTGCGGTGTTACTTTTACACGGTTTCACCGGCCATTCTGCCGACGTCCGCATGTTAGGCCGTTTTTTAGAGAAAAAAGGATATACGAGCCATGCACCGATCTATCGAGGACACGGAGAAGCGCCGGAAAAATTAATCGAAACAAATCCTGACGAATGGTGGGAAGATGTTCTTCAAGCATATGACAATTTGCAACAATTAGGGTATAAGGAAATCGCTGTCGCTGGTTTGTCGATGGGTGGAGCGCTAGGGTTAAAATTGGCTAGTTCTAAACCAGTGAAAGCAGTCATTCCGATGTGCACACCGATGTTTTTTGATAATGAAAAACAGCTGACGAAAGGTTTTCTCACATTCGCAAAACAATATAAACAACTTGAAGGAAAAAAAGAGTCTGAGATTGAAGAAGAAATAGAATACCTTGAAGAACATTCAAAACCGTTATTTCGTCGAATCGGTTCCTTTGTTGAAGAAGTAAATAAAACAGTCGATATGATTTATGCCCCAACATTCGTCGTACAAGCTAGACATGATGAAATGATCAATCCGGAAAGTGCAAATTTTATTTACGAAAATATCGCAACGGAAGAAAAACAAATTAAATGGTATGAAGAATCGGGACATGTGATCACGTTAGGTGAAGAAAAGCATCTCCTTCATGACGATATATGGAAGTTTTTACAATCGTTAAATTGGGAACAGTAATAAAGAATGTAAAGCTCTTTTCATGTCTAAAATAGATAGCATGACATGAAAAGAAAGAGGTGATTTGATGAGTGAAGAATTGGAAGAACGAATTTTGACATATTTCAAAGAAAGTGGGACGAGACCTTTAGCTGTGAGCGAATTAGAAGATATATTTGATATGCATGAAGTAGACGATTTTAAACAACTAGTCAAAACATTAAATAGACTGGAAGATACAGGACAACTTGTTAGAACGCGGAAAAACCGATTTGGCCTACCGGAGAAAATGAATTTGATCCGCGGTAGAATCGAAATGCATAAGAAAGGATTTGCCTTCCTTATTCCTGATGATGAAAATCAACAAGATGTGTACATTCATTCATCTGATTTAGGCTCCGCAATGAATAACGATGTCGTCATCGTCCGTTTGGAGAAAAAAGGCGTACGTGATCATCGACCTGAAGGGGTCGTCATCCGTGTCTTAGAACGGGCGAACACAAAAATCGTTGGAACATTTGAAGATAACGACGGATTTGGTTTCGTCATTCCAGATGATACTCGTATTTTAAACGACATTTTCATCCCGAAAAATAAAACGAAAGGTGCAGTAACTGGTCATAAAGTTATCGTTGAAATTGAAAAATATCCTGAAGGAAGAAAGAGTGCGGAAGGAGAAGTCGTCCAAATATTAGGGCATAAAAATGACCCTGGAGTCGATATTCTTTCGATCATCTATAAACACGGTATCAAACTTGATTTTCCTGAAGAAGTATTGGAACAAGCCGCTAATACACCGGATCAAGTAACCGAAGAAGAGATGAAAGGACGTCGTGATTTACGTGACAAAGTGATCGTGACGATCGACGGGGCGGATGCGAAAGATTTAGATGATGCCGTCCGCGTGGAAAAATTAGAAAATGGAAACTACTTGCTAGGAGTATATATTTCTGACGTCAGTTACTACGTAAAAGAAAACAGTCCGATCGATAAAGAAGCGTTTGAACGAGGAACGAGTGTATATTTAGTCGATCGCGTCATCCCGATGATCCCCCATCGTTTGTCGAATGGAATTTGTTCGTTAAACCGTGGTGAAGATCGGTTAGTCATCGGTTGTGAAATGGAAATTGATACATCCGGAAAAGTGGTCGAACATGAAATTTTCGAAGGAGTTATTAGAACGACAGAACGAATGACGTACCGCGATGTCAATAAAATTTTAGTCGATAAAGATGAAGAACTGAGGGAAAAATTCGCCCCACTTGTGCCCGATTTTGAACATATGGAAGAACTCGCGGAAATTTTACGTGCGAAGCGAATGAAACGTGGAGCAATCGATTTTGATTTCAAAGAAGCGAAAATTTTAGTCGATGAAGATGGAAAAGCGATCGACATCATTATACGAGAACGCTCTGTCGGGGAACGACTAATTGAAGAGTTTATGCTTTGCGCGAACGAAACGATCGCCGAACATTTCCATTGGTTGGATATCCCGTTCATTTATCGAATACACGAATCACCAGATGAATCGAAATTAGAGCATTTCTTTGAATTTTTAGCGGGTCTCGGATACGTCGTCAAAGGTACGGCGCACGACATCCATCCGTTAGAACTGCAAAAAGTGTTAGAGCGTGTCAAAGGCAAAAAAGAAGAGATGGTCGTTTCCAAATTAATGTTAAGATCGATGAAACAAGCGAAATATGATCCAGATAGTGTCGGCCATTTTGGCTTGTCGACTGATTTTTATACACATTTTACCGCGCCAATTCGCCGCTATCCCGATTTAATCGTCCACCGATTAATTCGCACGTATTTGTTGGAAGGCGATCTATCTGATCAAACGATTAAAAAATGGAGAAATATTTTACCTGATATCGCAAGACATACATCGGAAATGGAACGTGCGGCAGTTGATACCGAACGTGAAGTAGACGATTTGAAAAAAGCTGAATTTATGTTAGATAAAATCGGCGAAGAATTTACAGGTATTATTAGTTCGGTGACGAGCTTCGGACTTTTCGTCGAATTAGAAAATACAGTGGAAGGTCTCGTTCACGTAAGTTATATGACAGATGATTATTATCATTATTCAGATCGACATCACGCATTAATTGGAGAAATGACTGGAAAAGTGTATCGAATCGGTGAAGAAGTAACAGTAAAAGTGATCAACGTCAACATGGAAGAACATGTAGTAGATTTTATCTTAGTTTAAATTGATTTTTCGGATAAATATATAGAGACAGGGGGAATAGAAATGCCAAAACATAAAGAAAAACCGATTGCACAAAATAGAAGAGCGTCACACGATTATTTTATCGAGGACACGTATGAAGCGGGTCTCGTCCTTCAAGGGACTGAGATAAAATCGGTAAGAGCTGGAAAAGTAAATATTACCGATGCACACGTTCGGATTATGGATGGAGAAGCATATATCATTAATATGCATATCGCGCCATACGAACAAGGGAATCGTTTCAACCATGATCCGACAAGGACGCGCAAGTTGTTGTTGCACAAACATGAAATCGATAAATTATTTGGCTTAACCCAACAAAAAGGATATACGATTGTTCCATTAAAATTATATATTAAAAATGGTTTTGCGAAATTACTAATCGGACTTGGTAAAGGGAAAAAGCTTTACGATAAACGTGAAGATATGAAACAGAAACAAATGAAACGAGATATTGACCGGGCAATAAAAGAAAGAAGTCAGATGACCTAAAAGTGGACTTGCATTTTTAATCGGTTATGTTATAATGAATAATGCACCTTAGAAGTAGAAGGTGTCAGTGTATAAGTTCCTTACTCCCAAGCGATCCTTTATAACGGGGACGTTTCGGATTCGACAGGGGTAGGTTGAGCTTAAGTTGCACGCCGAGGTTACGTCTCGTAAAACGTTACAGCCTATAACTGGCAAAGAAGAAAATTACGCTTTAGCTGCTTAATTATCAGCTAAAGGACTCTATCTGTTATCTCCCGTGTAACAGATCAGGGTCTCAAATTCAGCGGGATAGACGTTCGTCCTCCGTCTGTGGATTGAACGTTGAAACTTAATCAGACTAGCTACCTGGAAGCCTGTTGGTAGGCTGAAAGGATAGCGAAACATAATATACCAACTAAGCGTGTAGAGACTTAAGTGTCAATACCTTTGGACGTGGGTTCGACTCCCACCGTCTCCATACATACGAACAAAAAGTAAAACCCTTATCAAAAAGGGTTTTTTTATTGTGCGCCTGGCATGGGTGTAATCTATAGGGTGAGAGTCCCGAGCCACGAAGGCAGAAGTAGTGGTTAGCTTAACGCAAGGGTGTCCGTGGCGACGCGGAATCTGAAGGAAGCGGGCTGAGAAACTAGGTCTTGAGGAACACGAACTTCATACAGGAATAGGAGGGCGGGGTCCCCCTCCTACTCGATTTCTCAAATTTATATTATTTACCATTTTCCCGACTAATGAATTATACTTTTCTACTAAAACATTTTTATGAATCCTTCAAATAAGTTGCATCCCTAAATAAACCGCCATCAACCAAATGATCAAAGCTGAAATTTGATTGAATCGTTTTAACAAAGTCCCATTCTTATCGATTTCACCGATTTTCCTTCCAGTCATTGCCAATCCGAAAAACCAAAGCCATGAAACGAGAATGCAAGCACACGTAAAAATCCATTTATCCCAACCTTCATATATTAAAGAACTCGTCCCGATGACGCCGATCGTATCTAAAATAGCATGCGGATTCAACAACGAAACAGAAGCAGCAAAAATGATTTGACGTTTGAATGAAAAAGGATGAGATTCTTCTTCACTTTTCACTTCCCCGGCAGTTTTCCACATGACCCATCCCATATAGAGTAAAAAGAGCAATCCGACTAAGAAGATGGTCGTTTTCAACCAAGCGAAATTTAATATGACGAGCGATACGCCAGCGACAGCTAGTGAAATAAGTAACGTATCACAAATACTCGCTGTAATCACGGCAGGTAATGCATTGATAAACTTTTTATGGACAGCACCTTGCTGAAAGATGAATACGTTTTGTACTCCTAACGGAAGAATTAATCCGAAAGCGAGAATTATTCCATGTAGTAATGGCTCCATAACTTTCCTCCTCCTGCACGAATTACGTATATAGAATAAGTGAAATAAATGCTTTTGTCTCCAACCAATTGGATGGAAATTCACCAAACCATTTTGTTACAATAAGCAAAAAAGTAGGAGAAGGAAATGTCTAGATTAAATTGGAAACCGGAAAAATCTTCATCAGATCCTTTATATTTGCAGATTGCTGATTATATAAAACAAAAAATATTGAACGGAGAATGGACGGTTGGCACGAAACTTCCTTCACAGAGAATGTTAGCGAAACAATTTGGAGTTAATCGAAGTACAGTCGTTACAGCATTGGAGGAACTTGCGGCAGATGGACTGATTGAAGCGAAAGTCGGAAGCGGTACGGTCGTCGTGAACAATACTTGGAGCTTAATCGCTTCAACACCTCCGGATTGGGTTAGTTACGTTCGATCTGGTATTCATGAACCGAATAAAAGCATCATTCAAAAAATAAATGAAGCTGAAGCGGATCGCAATATCATTCGTTTAAGTACTGGTGAACTTTCTCCTCAATTGCTCCCTAAAGAACAGTTGAAAAAAATGATGCAAATAAATCTTGATGAGAAATTTTCGTTAAGTTATGAGGAGCCGAAAGGGAGTAGCCAACTGCGAGAAACGATAAGTCAATTTCTAAAAACGAAAGGAATTGAAACCTCGCCATCGTCGATATTGATCGTTTCGGGCGCACTACAAGCGCTGCAGCTGATTTCTATCGGTTTATTAAAACGAGGTTCTGTTATTTTCCATGAAACACCGTCATATTTGAATTCAGTTCACGTATTCCAATCGGCAGGGATGAATTTATTTGGGATTCCTTTAGACGATGAAGGAATAAAATTTGATTCGCTAAGCCGTTTGAAAAGATTGCATAACCCTGCATTAATATATACGATTCCTTCGTTTCATAATCCAACAGGCATGTTGATGGCTGCTACAAGAAGGAAACAACTGTTAGAAATTTGTACGAAAGAAGCTCTCCCGATCATTGAAGACGATGTATATGGAGATTTGTGGCTTGATGCTCCACCTCCGCAACCGTTGAAAGCTCATGATAGACAAGGGAATGTGTTATATATCGGAAGTGTATCTAAGTCCTTTAGTCCTGGGTTAAGAATTGGCTGGATTGTCGGTCCCGAATCGGTCATCGATCGTTTAGCCGATATTAAAATGCAAACTGATTATGGTATCAAGTTCGATCTCTCAATTTATCGTACATAAATGGTTGCAAAGCGGGTTGTATGAATCGTATGTAAGTGACATAAGAGCACAACTGAAAAACAGAAGAGATTTTATGCTTGAAGTGTTAGAAAAATATTTTTCTAATCTTGCAACTTGGAATGTTCCGAACGGCGGATTTTATATTTGGCTCAGGTTAGAACAAGAGATTTCTACACGAAAATTGTTTGAAATTGCATTAAAGGAAGGATTGTTAATTAATCCTGGAAGTGTTTATAGCAAATACCATGATGAATATGTACGTCTATCATATGCATATGCTTCTTTATCAAAAATGGAGGAAGGACTTAGAAAGTTGTCTGAACTTATTAAAAAATTTGTTTAGTAATTAGACAAACGAACGGAATTTTACTAAAGGGGAGAAAAGTGTTGAAAAAAGAAATCACTTATAAGCATCCAAAAACGATTCTGAATAAAGGTACAGGTTATCTTTCCGGTTATACACATTCATTAAATCCTTATGCCGGGTGTGTATACGGATGTTCATACTGTTACGTTCGCCAAATGCCTGTTGCACTTTTTCGGCGTAAAGAATGGGGAACTTGGGTCGATGTAAAAAGAGGTGCTGCACAACTTCTTCATAAAGAACTTTCTCGTGCTAAATCGAAAGGGAAAGTGACGATCTTTATGTCATCGAGTACAGACCCGTATCAACCGATCGAATATAAAGAAAAAGTTACCCGTTCTTTACTTGAAGTAATGGTTGAAAATCCTCCTCATTTTTTATTCGTACAAACGCGAAGTCCGCTCGTAAGCAGGGATATTGATTTGTTGCGTCAATTAAAAGATAAAGTTCGAGTAAGTATGACGATCGAGACGGATCTTGATGAAATGCGCAAATATTTTACTCCTTCGGCACCACCAATTCAAGCTCGTTTATATGCATTAAAAAAATTAGACGATGCGGGAATTCCTGTGCAAGTAGCTGTATCACCAATATTACCGAGTAGTGAAAATTTTCCGAGTTTATTAAAGCGTTATGTCACTCGAATTTGTATCGATGATTATTTTATGGGCGATGGTAGTGAAGGAAGGCGGACAAATAAATTAGGAATGAAAGAAAAATATATTGCATTAAATTTTGAAGAGTGGTATCGACCGGAAGCATTCCAAAAAGTGTATCACCGATTTACAAAAACTTTCCGAGAAGACCAAATTTATATTAGTCGAAAAGGTTTTGAACCGTAAACAATTTTTAACTACAAATAAAAAATATTCTCATTTAACACAAATAAGATAGATTCTAAATTAAATGTAAATTCACCCGTTACAAATTGCATAAAGATTTCAATGTAAATTATACTGAAATTAACGTGGTAATATTTACTATCCATGAACCATGAACATTTGCCGAACCATATTGAAAAACGAAGTGAGCACAACCAAGAACTAGTTTTCTTTTTACAACAAAGAATACTCTTTGAATGTTATAAAACCCTTATTTTAAGAAGGTGAAAATGTGGATAAGAAACAAATTGTGAAAAAACAATTTAGTCGACGTGCAAATGCTTATGTCGATAGCGAAATACACCGCAGAGGGAAAGATTTAGCGAAGTTAGTTGAAATGGCTCGATTAACCGGAAATGAGAAGTTGCTCGATGTAGCAACTGGTGGAGGACATACCGCTAGCGTATTTGCACCATTCGTTCAACAAGTAGTTGCGATGGACCTTACACTAGAAATGTTACGAGCTGCCGAAAACTATATAAAAGAAAATGGTCATAATAATGTAACATTTGTTGAAGGTGACGCCGAAAAAATGCCTTTTTCAGATGAGACGTTCGATGTCGTTACATGTCGAATTGCACCGCATCATTTTCCAAATATAGAACATTTCGTACGGGAAGTATATCGGGTATTAAAACCGAATGGGCAATTTTTACTAGATGATAACGTAGCTCCAGAAGATGATGAGCTTGATCAATTTTATAATAAGATGGAAAAGATCCGTGATCAAAGTCATCAACGAGCTTTGAAAAAGTCGGAATGGCTCAAATTGATCGAGCTGAACCATTTTGAGATTCAAATGTTCTACCGATTTGAAAAACAATTTCACTTTCAGTCTTGGTGTGACAGAATGAATTTGACTGATGAAGAAAGAGCAAGACTAGCTGAATTTATGATCAATGCATCTGAAAAGGTGAAACGTAAATTTCGTATTGCAATAAATAATAGTCAAATAGATTCATTTTACGGCGAAGCTTTATTACTAAAAGCTGTCAAACCAACTATTTCATGAAACGTTACAATTATATTGTTTGATATGAAAGTATGACTTCACATGCGATTAGTAAAAATGACTATATAATTAATTGACTAATTGCATGTTTTATGGTACAAAAGGTCTAAAAGAGATAGATTTTTATTCAATTTTTAATTCCTTAAGAGGTGTGGAAATGCCAACGATGAAACAAGAAACATTCCCAATTTCTTCAAATGATATCGACTTCGAATTAGCGAATATTGCAATGAATCATATTAATGAAGCGATCATGTTTACAGATGATAAAAATAGAATTATTTACGTAAACAAAAAATTTGAAGAAACGACAGGGTATACATTTGATGAAATAAAAGGAAAAACTCCGAAAGCATTACAATCAGGAATTCAAGATTTTTCTTTTTATGAAAAAATGAAAGATATCGTTACCCGCACAGGAAGATGGCAAGGAGAACTATGGAATCGAACGAAAAACGGCAAAGTATATTTGCAATATTTGTCAATTATCGCAATTAAAGATAAAGCAGGGAAGATTAAAAATTTCGTCGGAATTTTTTCTGATTTAACGAATAAACGTAACATTGATAATCAAACATTTCAATATTTATCGTCTTATTACGATTCATTGACTGGATTGCCTAACCGGATAATTTTTGAAAAACGTGCCCTATCGACGCTAAAACGTGCTGAACAAACGAAAAATCCGTTTGCAATTTTGTTTTTTAAATTTGAAAATTACTCGAAAATCAAAGAGAAGCATGGTTTGATTTTCGGAGATATATTATTGAAACGGATTTCGACAAGAATATTGAACCATTTACCAGAAAATAGTACCGTCACTCGTTGGAATGATGTTGAATTCGCTTGTATTCTTGAAAGCTTTGTTAATGAAGCCGATATAAAAAAGTTCGTACATAAATTAAATCGAAAAATAACATCTCCGATTATCGTTAATGGAATTGAAATAAATTTACTGACGAGTATCGGTGTTAGTATATATGAAAAAGACGGGAAATGTGTTTCAGAACTGCTTTCTAAAGCAAACGCTGCGATGAAAAAGGCGCAGAGTGAAAAAGAAGTATATCAATTCTATGAAAATGAGATACCGTTAACTAATAAATTGTTCGTCATGGAATATGAATTAAAACGTGCGATCGAACAAGACCAATTTGAACTATATTATCAGCCATTAATTGAAGTTGAATCGAAAAAATTAATCGGCTTTGAAGCGCTAGTGAGATGGGATCATCCGACAGCAGGAGTGATTTCACCGATTCATTTTATACCACTTGCCGAACAGACAGGATTAATCGTCGATTTAGGAAATTTAATTTTCAAGAAAGCTTGCAAACAATTAAGCGAATGGCGAAATAAAGGATTCACAGATATTAAAATTAATGTAAATTTGTCGATGAATCAATTTAAAGACGATAATTTAGTGAGAAATATTGAAAAAACATTAAAAGAAACGAAAGTCCCTTCAGATAAAATAGGGATTGAGTTGACGGAAAGTACACTTAGCGAAGATAAAGAAGAAACGATTACGAAGCTGCATCAATTAAAAACGTTAGGTTTTTGTATTGCGATCGACGATTTTGGAACGGGCTATTCCTCTTTAGGTTATATTATCGATTTTCCAGTTGATTCGATAAAAATTGATCGATCGTTTATAAAAGTATTGAATGATAATAAAAAAATAGAAGCGATCGTTTCAGCAATCAATTCGATGGCCAATACGATGGATATTTCCGTCGTTGCTGAAGGAATTGAAACGGAAGAACAATTCCAAACAGTCCAACGGTTGCAATGTAATGTCGCGCAAGGATATTTATTCGATCAACCGTTACCAAAAGAAGAAGTTGAAGAAAAATGGTTAATGAAATAAAAAAGACGCTTTCGATAGTGTTTTTTTTTATTTCTATGAAACGGCAAAAGATTTTGCCACTTTAATAAATTCCCGAACTGAAAAAGATAAATATTTATCTTTTTTCCAAATCATCCCGAGCTCTAAAAAAATTTCCGGATTTTCAAAAGGGATCGTTTTAATCGATTGATCGTTTAATTTTTTGCAAATTTGACTTGGAAGAAGAGCGATGCCAAGTTTCGCTTCCACCATTTCGATAATAAAATCTTTTTGTGAACTTTCGCATACGATATGCGGGAAAAATCCTTCGGCGGAACAACGCTCGATAATGCTGTCATATAAAGAGAAATCTTGGCGGTACATGATAAATGCTTCCTGTTCTAGATTTGCTAATGTAACCGTTTCGTTTTCGCATAATGGGTGATTTTTATGTGCGACTAACATGAGCGGGTCTTTCAAAATTTGAATCGACTCGACTCCTTTATGATAATGAGGATTGTTACAGACGAAACCGACGTCTAAACTACTATCATCAATTCCATCTTTTATTTTTTTCGTTCCTACTTCGGTTAATGTGACATCTACGAGCGGGAACAAATCGATATAATGGCTTATGATATTTGAACAAAATGCTGCTCCGATAATTGGTGGAATTCCGATTTTTATTTCCCCTTTTTTCAGTTCCATGACGTCATTTAATTCAGAAGTCAGTTGTTCGTAAGCTAAAAGGACTTTTTTGGCGTTGTGTAATAAAGCTTTTCCTGCATCGGTCAGTTCAAGTTGCCGAAACGCACGGTAAAATAACGGAACTCCTAATTCCTCTTCCATATTTTTAATCGTTTTGCTTAACGAAGGTTGCGAAATATGAAGGGCGGAAGCTGCTTTCGTGAAGTTCAAATGTTTTGCAACCTCGATGAAATATTCTAAATGACGTATATCCATGTATATATCCCTTTCTATTAGTCTAGTGTTATCACATATTATACAACAACTATAACTAAAAGTAATAACAAGTATTCAAATTATGTATTGTTCTTTATTGTAAATCTGTTATATAATAGCATGTAACAAATCGTTAATCATTATACGACAGGAGGAAATAAGATGGGAAGCTATGTTGAAGTCGGTTCTATTAAGGTAGAGGAACAATTGTATAACTTTATTAACCAAGAAGCTCTTCCACCAACTGGTCTTGATGTAGAACAGTTTTGGAAAGACTTTGAACAAATTGTACTAGATTTCACACCTTGGAATAAAAAATTACTAGAAAAACGACAAGAAATACAAGACAAAATCAATAAGTGGCATCAAGAGAACAAGGAGTTCGACGCTGGAAAGTATAAAGTATTTTTAGAGGAGATCGGTTATTTAGAGCCACTCGTTGACGATTTCGAAATTAATGTCGAAAATGTCGATGATGAAATTTCTACAATCCCTGGACCACAACTCGTCGTTCCGATTAACAATGCTCGTTATGCGATCAATGCAGCGAATGCTCGCTGGGGTTCATTATACGACGCGATGTATGGAACGGATGTAATTAGTGAAGAAGATGGTGCAGAAAAGACAACTGGATACAACCCTGTACGTGGTGCGAAAGTGATTGAGAAATGTCGTGAGTTTTTAGATGAAGTCGTTCCACTTTCTTCTGGTTCTTATAAAGATGCCACACAATTTTCAGTAGAAAACGGCAAACTTTTTGTTACTTTGAAAAACGGAGAAAAAGTCGGTTTAAAACAAGAAGAAAAGTTTGCAGGTTATCAAGGGGACGAAGCGGATCCATCATCTGTACTGTTAAAAAATAACGAGCTTCATATCGATATTTTAATCGATCGTAATCATCCAGTAGGAAAAGACGATACTGCGGGAATTAAAGATATCGTGTTAGAGTCGGCAATTACAAGTATCATGGATTGTGAAGACTCTGTCGCTGCAGTAGATGCTGAAGACAAAGTTGAAGTATATCGTAACTGGTTAGGGTTAATCCGTGGTGAGTTAACAGCGACGTTTGAAAAAAACGGAAAAACGATGACACGTACATTCAGTGATGACCGTGTATATAAAGGACCAAACGGTGAAGAAGTCGTTTTACCTGGTCGCGTACTGATGTTAGTAAGAAACGTCGGGTTGCTGTTACAGAACAATGCGGTATTAAACCCAGACGGAACAGAAGCATATGAAGGAATTATCGATGGTATCGTGACGAGTTTAATTGCAAAACATAACTTAATGGGATTAGGTAAATATATTAACTCGAAAAAAGGTTCGATTTATATCGTTAAACCGAAATTGCACGGTTCAGAAGAAGTGAAGTTTTCGAATGAATTGTTTGCTAGAATTGAAGATATGCTAGATTTAGAGCGCAATACATTAAAAATGGGCGTCATGGACGAAGAACGCCGTACGAGCTTGAACTTGAAGAACTGTATTTATGAAGCGAAAGAAAGAGTCATCTTCATCAACACAGGATTCCTAGACCGTACTGGTGATGAAATCCATACTTCTATGGAAGCGGGACCGATGGAAAGAACGATCGACATGAATCCGTTAGATTGGTTCCAAGCTTATGAAAAGAGCAACGTCGATATCGGCTTAGCTACCGGATTCAAAAATGTCGCACAAATCGGTAAAGGTATGTGGGCAAAACCTGATAAGCTGAAAGAAATGGTGGAAACGAAAATCGGCCATGTCAAAGCAGGGGCGAACACAGCATGGGTACCTTCCCCTACAGCAGCGACTTTACACGCATTACATTATCACTATGTAGATGTACGTGAAGTCCAAGACCGTCTTTTAAAAGAAGGTGTCAATAAAGATTACCGCGACGACATTTTAAAAATACCTGTCGTAAAGAATCCTTCTTGGACGAAAGAAGAAATTATGGAGGAAGTCGAAAACAACGCACAGAAATTACTCGGTTACGTCGTCCGTTGGGTGGAACAAGGTATCGGATGTTCGAAAGTACCTGATATTAACGACGTAGGGATGATGGAAGACAGAGCGACGCTTCGAATCGGAAGTCAATCGCTTGCGAACTGGCTGCGTCACGGAATTGTGACAGAAGATGAAGTGATGGATACGTTAAAACGTATGGCAGAAATCGTCGACCGTCAAAATGCCGGAGATCCGAACTATCGCAATATGGCACCTAACTTCGAAGATTCTGTCGCATTCCAAGCTGCTTGTGATCTCGTCTTTAAAGGAACGGAACAACCGAACGGATATACTGAACCAATTCTACACAAGCGCCGTTTAGAGTTTAAAAAGAAAGTCGGTATTACAAACTAATCTATGAAACTAAAAAAACCAGCATTCGAATTGAGAATGCTGGTTTTTTTAGTTGTTATAATACAAGATGGTGTACGTATAAATCGTTAGATAACCTTGATTTCATAAGCTTTATAGCCGTTCGAATAGGGGAACAAATTGTGAACAAATAAAAAAATCTCATTTTTTTTAAAAAAACCCTTGCATTTATTTTAAAACATATTATACTGTATTATAACAGTCGGAAACAGATTAAGTCTGTTATATAAATGGAGGTGTAAGCGACATGAAAAAACAAGAATATGTGACATGTCCAGAGTGTGGTAAAAATGTTTCTGCAAAAAGTTACACACTTGAATGCGATTATTGCCTATCGAAAAGAGAAGAATAATTGATTCCAAGTTTTGATATTACCTCATTTATACTTAATATGCAATTATTTATGTTTGTACTATAACAAATGGAGCTTCGGATAGTTTATTAGGGTAAAACCTATTAAACTTTCAAATATAAAATGTATGATGCAAATCAAGGAGGAAAACAGTGATGTATAAAGAAAGAGCAGCAGAACTTCAAAAAGACTGGGAAACGAATCCTAGGTGGAAAGGAATTAAACGTCCTTATTCAGCAGAAGATGTTATAAGATTAAGAGGATCGATCGACATCGAATATACGCTTGCTAAAATGGGTGCTGAGCGTCTTGGGATTTGATTCATAACGAAGACTTCGTAAACGCGCTTGGTGCATTAACAGGAAACCAAGCTGTTCAACAAGTAAAAGCTGGACTTAAAGCGATTTACTTAAGTGGATGGCAAGTTGCAGCGGATGCAAACTTGCTGGAGAAATGTATCCTGACCAAAGCTTATATCCTGCAAACTCTGTACCACACGTTGTAAGACGTATTAACAATGCATTGCATCGTGCTGATCAAATCGAATATTTGAGGGAGAAGATAGAGATGGCTATTGGTCGCACCGATCGTTGCCGACGCTGAAGCAGGTTTTGGCGGACGTTTAAATGTATTTGAATTTATGAAAGCGATGATTGAAGCTGGTGCTCAGGAGTTCACTTCGAAGACCAATTAGCATCTGAGAAAAAATGCGGACACTTAGGTGGAAAAGTATTAATTCCTACGAAACAAGCAATTCAAAACTTAATTGCAGCTCGTTTAGCAGCTGACGTCATGGGTATTCCAACGATTATTATTGCACGAACAGATGCAAATGCTGCTGACTTATTTACGAGCGATGTTGATGAGTATGATCAGTCCATTCATAACAGATGAACGAACAGAAGAAGGATTCTATCGTACAAAAGCTGGTCTTGATCAAGCGATTGCTCGTGGTCTTGCTTACGCACCATATGCAGACTTAATTTGGTGTGAAACGTCTGAGCCTAACTTGAAGAAGCTCGTCGGTTTGCAGAAGCAATTCATGAAAAATATCCTGGCAAAATGCTTGCTTATAACTGCTCACCTTCATTTAACTGGAAAGAAAATATAAGCGAGAAGAAATTGCAATATTCCAGAAAGAATTGCTAATTTGGGTTACAAGTTCCAGTTCGTCACATTAGCTGGATTCCATTCGTTAAACAACACCATGTTCGAACTAGCAAAAGGATACAGCGAACGTGGAATGGCAGCATACTCAGAGCTTCAACAGCGTGAATTTGCAACTGAAAAATAGGTTACGAAGCTACTCGCCATCAACGTGAAGTTGGAACAGGTTACTTTGATGAAGTTGCTCAAGTTGTTTCAGGCGGAAATCTTCTACTGTTGCTCTGCTGGATCTACAGAAGCAGAACAATTCTAATCTATTGGCTTAAAACAATTCTAATAAAAAATCACCTTCTAAAAAAGCTATCCTGATATTTTCGGGGTAGCTTTTATTTCATTTTAACTAATATGTAAAGTGGGAGTTTATTTTAATAGAAAAATTCTAAACAAAAATGTATCGTCTATCACAAAGTTAGACGATACATTTTTATGTATATGATCATGAAGTTTTAATAAAATTGTTCTATCGTTTATTTTACATGAAGAAAAATTATTAGTTAAGACAATATAAGAGAGTTAAATGAGAAAATGAGATAGGATGGTATTAGTGCTAAAAGACTATAACTGCAAGTGTTGCAAAACTTTTTGACTATATTATAATAATTATTATATGATAATAAATAAAAGAAAGGGAGTAATTATGTCAGTATACGAAAAGTTTGTTGTGGAAAATGTAAACGGAGAAGAAGTTCCATTATCAAAGTATTCAGGAAAAGTATCTTTAATCGTAAACACAGCGAGCAAATGCCAATTTACGTATCAGTATGAACAGTTGCAAGAACTGTATCAAAAGTATCAAGATTACGGATTTGAAATATTAGGCTTCCCGTGTAATCAATTTGATAACCAAGAACCTGGCAGCAGTGGAGAGGCACAACAATTTTGTCGACTAAATTACGGTGTATCTTTTGATATGTTTAAAAAAATTGATGTAAATGGTGCAAATGCAGAACCGTTATTTCAATATTTAAAAGAACAAGCACCGTTTCAAGGTTTTGATGAAACTGATATGCAACAAAAATTGTTAAAAATGAAATTAGAATCATTATATCCGCAATGGGTAGTCGGAGATGCGATTAAATGGAATTTTACAAAATTTTTAATCGATAAAGAAGGTCGCGTCATAAATCGTTTTGAACCGTATGAAGAGCCAGATTCTTTTAAAAAAGAGATAGAAATAGCGCTTATATTATAAAAAATCAGTTTTTAAAAATAGCATTCGTTAGTGTGAAGATCCTTTAACTACTTGCGAATGCTATTTTTTGTTTTTTTAAAAGAAAAAGTTATGTTACAAAATGATTGCAAAGGCAAAATTTAGAGATAAAAAAGCAAAAAAGAATGTTCTTTTACGAATTGTAATATTTTTCGGTTTCTTATTTCATATTATTAGATATTAAGTAAGGAAAAAGGAAAAAATTGCCGAAAATGATGGGAGTTTATCCTATTTTCGTAACAACATTAATACACAATTGAAATATAAATGTAACATTATTAAAATATGCCTGTTATTTAATAGTGTTATACTATGAGACAGTTGCGACAGATAATATTACATAGTTTTACATAGTTTACATATTAGCGACATTATATAAATAAAAGTTTCAAGAAGGGGAAGCGAGGATAAAAAGTTGAAGAAAAAAGTGTTCGTATTTGGTACAGTAGCAACTGTAACACTTGCAAGTACGTTTTTTACGGACAATGCGGTGAATGCACAACCGAGAACATTAGAAGAAGTAAATACTAAACAAGAAGAAGTAAAAGCTAAACTATCAAAAGCAGAATCTAAAATTGCAGATGTTTTATATGAAATAAAAGAAATTAATGAAGAAATTAAAAAGCTGGAATATGCTTTAAATGAAAATAAAAAACAAATTAAAAAGTCGGAAAAAGAATTGACACATTACAAGAAGAAATCGATGAACTTAATGAACAAATCGAAAAAAGAAATGAAATTTTAAAAACACGAATTGCTTCTTATCAGCATAATGGAGGAAATGTTCAATTTCTTGAAGTCCTTTTGGAGCGGAAGGATTTAGTGACTTCATCAGTAGAATCGATGCAGTTACTACGATTACAAAAGCAGATATGGAATTGATCCTGGAAAACGAAAAAGACAAAGAAGAAAGTTCAAGAGAAATTAGCAGAACAAGAAACCCTAAACTAGAATTAGAAGAACAA
>CAVYBX010000034.1:0-43450 GCA_963766835.1 uncultured Bacilli bacterium | reverse complement strand
CGTATAGTTGTGGGCTTGTGGTTGATATTCACCTGAAAAGTTTAAGTCAATATCAGGAACTTTATCTCCTTTAAAGCCTAAAAACGTTTCAAACGGGATATCTTGACCATCTTTATTTAATCTTTCGTCCACACTTAGGGCAATCTTTATCTGGCAAATCAAATCCACTTGCGTATGAACCATCGGTAATAAACTCATTATAATGACAATTCGGGCAGACGTAATGCGGCGGTAATGGATTTACTTCGGTAATTTCGGTCATTGTCGCAACGAGTGATGAACCGACAGAACCACGTGAACCGACGAGATAACCGTCTAGTAACGATTTTTTTACTAGTTTATGAGAAATAAGGTAAATGACTGCAAATCCATGTCCGATAATACTATTTAATTCTTTTTCTAGTCTTGTTCTACGATTTCAGGTAAAGGTTTTACCGTATATCGCTTCGCATTTTCATAACTAAGTTTACGGATATTTCATCTGCTCCTTCGATCGTTGGAGTATATAAATCTTCCTTTACTGGCGAAATATCTTCGATTTGATCGGCAATTTTATTCGAATTCTTAACGACGACTTCGTATGCTTTCTCTTCTCCTAAAAACTGAAAGAACTCTAACATCTCATCTGTCGTTCGAAACTGGTGTATCCGGTAACGTAATTTTATTTAAAGGATTACCTTTTTGTGAAGCGATTAAAATTTCCCGATACAATTTTTCATGTGTTTCAATATAATGAACATTCCCTGTCGCAACGACTGGTTTTCCAACCTTTCACCAAGTTCGACAATATTCCGGATGACATCTAAAATTTGCGCCTCTGTTTGGACAACTTCCCGCTCGATTAAATGGATAATAATTTTCTGGTGGTTGTATTTCTAAGTAATCGTAAAATTGTGCGACTTCTTCCGCTTCATCGAGTGATTTTTGGAGTAACGTTTCAAATACTTCCCCTTCTTCACAAGCAGAACCGACTAAAATTCCTTCACGATGTTTTGTAAGTAATGAACGTGGAATACTTGGTACACGGTGAAAATAGTCAGTATGTGAATAACGAAACTAATTTATATAAATTTTTTAAGCCAATTTCATTTTCTGCAAGTAACGTGCAATGGAATGGACGTGACTGTTGAAAACTATCACCTATCATCGATATGATCGTTTAGTTGATTGACGATTCGTCAATCTCTCTTTCTTCGTAGCAGTTCAACTAATTTCCAAAATAAATATCCAGTCGCTTCCGCATCGTAAATAGCTCGGTGATGTTGCGTAAGCTCGACATTGAAATGTTTACATAACGTATTGAGCCGATGATTTCCCAATTCTGGAACTAAAAATCTAGCTAACTCTAGCGTATCGATAACAGGATTGGTTACTTTGTCGATATTGATCTGTTTATACCCTTGATTTAAAAAGCCGATATCGAAAGTGGCATTATGGGCGACGAGGATAGATATCACCTGTCCATTCATGAAACTGTCTTAACACAGTCTCAACTTCCGGCGCATCTCTCAACATATCATCGGTAATATTCGTTAGTTCTACTAATTTTATCGGACAATGGTCCGATGTGGATTGGCAAAGCTTTCAAAGCGATCGATTATTTCACCTTGATATATTTTTACACGCAGCAAGTTCGATAATCGTATCGTATACTGATGAAAGCCCAGTCGTTTCGACATCAAATACGACGTACGTTCCGTTTTTCAATTCGATATCTTTTACATTGTAAACGATCGGTACTCCGTCACTCACGACGTTAGCTTCGACACCGTAAAAAACTTTCATATCGTGTTTATTTGCCGCTTGAAAAGCTTCTGGAAATCCTTGCACTGCAGCATGATCTGTAATGGCAACTGCACGATGTCCCCATTTTGCAGCTTGTTCTATGAAACGGGAGGACTTACGACTGCATCTAATTGGCTCATCGTCGTATGAGCGTGTAATTCGACTCGTTTTTCCATCTGCTTTATCTTGTCGTGTTTTGATCTCAACTTGTTCGATATCGTTCGCCATCATCGTCAATTCGTTCGAATAATTATCTGTTTGAATCCGGCCTCGAGCTTTTATCCAAATACCTTCTTTCAGCTACTAAACATCGCCTCATCTTCATCATTTCGAGAAAACATTTTGATTTCTAATGAATCTGTATAATCGGTCACTTTTAAAATTAATAAACTACGACCAGAACGGAACTTTCTAACTTCAGCATAAAATACATAACCTTGAATCGTTATATTTCGTTCTTCTTCTAACTATTTCTTCCATATTAACTGGTTCATCTTGGATCGTTGAACCTATTTTAAATATTTCTTTTTTACATGTAGTTTTACCGTTTTTCTCTCGTTTTTTTTGTTCTTTTAACGTATTTAAGACAATTAGTTTATCTTCTTCATCTGTTTGTTTTCTGAAATTTTCTTAATTTGCTCCATTTCCGTGTATTCACTTCGGAATTGTAATTGGTATTTCTTTAACCCACACGCATCACAAAATAGGCTGAATTTTTTTTCAACTTTTTCTTTAACGATACAGCTTCTGCTTCGGTACTCACTGTAAATTGAATCTGGTTTCCGACGATTGCAATTGGTTCTTGCAACAACTGAACATGTGATGGTAATAAATCTGATAATACTTTTCAAAAAATAACGCCAATATAACTGAATGTCTTTTCCATCACACGTTGATCTTCGCGTTTATATGTAAATTTAATATTTGCAATCGATTGAAACGATTGTTTCAATTGATTCACAAATTCGAAGTAAACGTCAAATGGTAAAACTTTATTTATTTTTATATGTAAATGCCACAATTTTTTTTGTTTATAGACGACTACTTTTTCTAAATGAACTTTGTTCGAAATAAGCTTCTCTTAAATCTTCTGGAAGTATCTATTTGTTTTAACAATAAGCTCCATTTTCTCTTCGCTTGAAATGGTCACGCGATCCCTCCAGTAAATTTCTCTCATATGACTTAATTACTTGACTGAAAGTATACCATTAAAAAGTCGTGAAAGTCTGATAAGAAAAGAAATCGTTGAAACGGCATATTTCAATGTAAAGATACTATCTTTAATTCGCCTTTTCAACGATTTTATTGGTTATAAAAATAATCCATTTGATATCGTTCCAAGTAACGACGATCATCAGTAACATAAGTAAATGCAAAACCGATAACATGGACGATTTCTTCTTTTTGCGGATCGATCGGTTTCCCACGGAACAGCTTCGATCGCAATGAACAATAACCTTCCACCGTCAAGTGCAGGTAGTGGCACTAAGTTGATCACTCCTAAGTTAATACTGAGCATCGCCGTCCACATTAAATAATTGTAAAATCCCATTTGTACTACTTGATCGGTAAAATCATATATTCCAACAGGTCCTGATAACATGTCGATCGATAACTGTCCAGTGATTAGCATGAATACATTTTGAATAATTAATTTCGTCGTTTCGTACGTAATGACGAATCCTTTCGTTATCGATTTTTCAAAAGCTACTGTTACACCAACTTGTCCGAAACGATTTCCCCATCTTGAGTCACCGTTCTAGGGTCACGACAGTCATATTTTCAGTACTGTCACCACGTTTGACGACTAAATCAACTTCTTTTCCGGATTTTCTTGGACAACTGTTGTAAATTCAATCCATTCTTCAATCGGTTCACCGTTCACTTGAATGATTTCATCACCCGGTTGTAAGCCTGCTTCTTCTGCAGGACTATTCGGTTGTACATCTCCGATCAACGCTCGATCAGAAATATATCCGTAAATGAGTCCTAACCCGACTAATAATGATGATCGCTAAAATAAAGTTCATCATCGGTCCGGCAAACAGCTGCATTGCACGTTGTCCAACAGTTTTGGACTGAAATTGACGGTCGTATGGTGCGATTTGCGTTTCCATCTCATCCATGACGAACACCGCTTTACGGTCGACTTTAAATCGTTGCATCCGTTCTTCATTTCCGAGTTCATAACCGTCGATATATAATTCATGTGTCAAATCAGCGGAAGCAACTTCGATTAAATGTGCGTTCGGGTGTTTATCTTTATTGTTTACGATTATTTTATTCACTTTTCCTTCTTCGTTAAATTCTAAACCGATATGATGTCCAGGCCGTAGTTCAATAATTTCAGGGTCGTCTCCCGCTACCCGTACGTAACCACCAATCGGTAATAAACGGATCGTATATAACGTTTCATTTCTCGTAAAAGCGAAAATTTTCGGACCAAAACCGATCGCAAATTCACGTGCTAACATCCCAGCACGTTTCGCAAAAATTAAATGACCCCATTCATGTACAAAAACTAACAGCCCAAACATAAAGATGAACGCAATAACCGTAACCAAATAAAACACTCCTTCTTCACACATAAGTTTCGTACAGTATCAACAATAAACTAGTCTGTTCTCTTTTGTTATGGAATAATTTGTAAAATGTTTAACAGTAAAATAACGAATAAAAAACTATCGAGCCGATCTAATATTCCACCGTGACCTGGCAAAAGATTACCGAAATCTTTCACTTGATAATGTCGTTTAATCGCTGATGCGACTAAATCACCTAACTGACCTGCGATCGAAATAATCACCGTTAACAGAAGCAAGGCGAAAATAGTCCGATCGAGCGAATCGATGAAATAAAAAACGGATGCAAATATGAGAGCAAATAATAAACCACCTATCGCACCGCCTATCGTCTTATTCGGACTAATCGCAGGCCACAATTTTCGTTTTCCTAAATATTTTCCGATAAAATAAGCACCTGTATCCGTCGCCCAAATAGTAAATAAAATAAACAAAAAATAATGCAGACCGATTAGGCGAGTTTCAATGATGAAATAAAATGATATACCGACGTAAACTGTCGCTAGAAAAACGAAACTGGCATGGTCGAAAGTAAATTCGTTTTTAGTTAACACTGATGCGACGAGTAGTACGATCGCTAACAATATGACTAGTTCAAATTTCGTCACCGTATAAGAATAGACCGTTATTTCTTCTTTAGGTACGATGAATAACCATAAAAAAATAGTTGCAACACCGCCAAAAAGTACTCGACCTTTTAGTTGGTACATGCGCATCATTTCGAATAAGGCGATCGTTCCTAATAAATAAACGAACAAAATAAATGGCCAGTTACCATATAATATTATCGGTACAACGACGATTATTCCAATTATTGCAGTTAAAATCCGTTGTTTCATGAAAGTTCGTCAACTCCCTCAAATTCCTCCATACCTCCGCTTCCGTAATTGGTAATCACAGAGGGCTTGTTTAAACACTTCTTCATTAAAATCTGGCCATAATACATCTGTAAACCAAAATTCTGAGTATGCTGACTGCCATAATAAAAAGTTGCTTAACCGTTGCTCTCCGCTCGTTCTTATTAAGAGATCTGGATCTTGAATATTATTCGTATATAAATAGTTTGAAAAGTTTTCTTCTGTCAATGAGTCGATATCAATTCGCCGTTTTCCGCTTCTTTTACAATCTGTTTAATAGCGCGAAGTATTTCATAACGGCTACCGTAATTAAAGGCAAAGTTCAGTTGTAAGCCATCGTTATTTTTCGTTTTTTCAATTGCATGATATATTGCTTCTTTCGTATATTCCGGTAATTCATCAATTTCCCCTATAATAGAAACTTTTACATTATTTCTGATCAAATCAGGTAAATAAATATGTAAAAATTCTTTTGGGAGTTTCATTAAATAATCAACTTCCGTTTTAGGTCGTTTCCAATTTTCTGTTGAAAAAGCATAAAGTGTCAATATTTTTATTTTATATTTTACAGCCATTTGCACTGTTTTTTGTACAGCATCCATTCCTTCTTTATGTCCCGCGATTCTAGGCAAACCTCGTTGCTTTGCCCATCTGCCATTTCCATCCATGATAATCGCGATATGTTCAGGTAATTTATCAAGTTTTACTTCTTGTTCTACTACGTTTTGTTTATTTTTAAAGAACGGTAATTTCATAACAGCGATGTCCCCCAAAAGGATTGAACTAGCTATCTTCAAATCGTTATTTAAAGATAACTGTAAATTTAAATTCAATCGACTACAAATTAAATTTTACACTAAAATAAAAAAATACGGAGCATTTTGTACAAATTTATTCATATCCTCATAAATTATAATCGATTACTAGTATGAAAGTGAAATAAAAGCCCTCTTTTTAAAGAGGGCATCTGTGACTGTCATTTAAACTTCCATAATTTCTTCTTCTTTATTTTTCGCTAATTCGTCTATTTTACGAATAAAATCATCAGTAATCTTTTGAACTTCGTCTTGGTTTGCACGTAATTCATCCTCAGTGATAATACCATCTTTTTCTAATTTTTTCAACTGATCATTCGCTTCACGACGAATGTTTCTCACTTGAACACGTGATTCTTCCGCGAATTTACCGACTAATTTCGTTAAATCTCTTCTACGTTCTTCCGTCAATGGAGGAATATTAATCCGAATGACATTACCATCATTTGCCGGCGTTAAACCGAGATCTGCTTTTTGAATCGCTTTTTCAATGTCTTGAATCGCTGATTTATCAAATGGTGTAACGACGAGCAGTCTCGCTTCCGGAGCACCGACCGTCGCTAATTGATTTAATGGTGTAGGCGCACCATAATATTCAACGATCACATTGTCCAATAAACTAGGATTGGCACGTCCTGCTCGAACAGTCGCTAAATTTCTTGAAAAAGCTTGAACGGCAGTTTCCATTTTTTCACTTGCTTTTTTTAATACTCCTTTTGGCATCCTCATTTCCCCCTAATAGTAGTTCCAAGCACTTCACCTTGGACGACTCTTTTGATATTTCCTTCTTCTGTAATAGAAAACACGATTAATGGGATATCGTTATCCATACATAACGAAGAAGCAGTTGAATCCATTACTTCAAGTCCTTCGTTCAACATATCCATGTAAGAAAGTTGATCATACTTCACCGCGTTTCTATTGACACGCGGATCGTCACTATAAACACCATCAACATTATTTTTTGCCATTAAGATGACTTCAGCGTCGATTTCTGCAGCACGTAATGCAGCAGTCGTATCAGTTGAAAAATATGGATTACCTGTCCCAGCGGCAAAAATTACAACGCGTTTTTTCTCTAAATGTCTAATCGCTTTTCTTCTAATATATGGTTCAGCAACTTGTCTCATCTCGATTGAAGTTTGTACACGTGTAGGTATTCCCATCGATTCTAAACTATCTTGCAATGCTAAAGCATTCATCACGGTTGCCAACATTCCCATATAGTCGGCATTCGCTCGTTCCATCCCCATTTCACTGCCAGTTTTACCGCGCCAAATATTTCCACCACCGACGACGACAGCAATTTCAATTCCTAATTCTGCAACTTCTTTAATTTGTCTAGCAATTGATTGAATTACTTTTGGGTCGATACCATAACCTTTTTCGCCACTGAGGGCTTCTCCACTTAATTTTAGTACAATTCTACGATAACGCGCTGTCATAGTAACCTCCACAAACTTTATAATTTTTTCAAGTATGATTATATCATTTAGAAATAGGGAACACCAATGTGTCCCCTACAATAAACGTTAT
This sequence comes from uncultured Bacilli bacterium, assembly GCA_963766835.1. Classification (GTDB taxonomy): domain Bacteria; phylum Bacillota; class Bacilli; order Bacillales; family Amphibacillaceae; genus Pseudogracilibacillus. The sequence goes on along the minus strand of CAVYBX010000034.1, from coordinate 35,875 downwards.
TTTTTTATCTGGCTCATTACTTCAGCTGCGAAGTCTTCTTCTTTCTTTTCAATTCCTTCACCAACTTCGTAGCGAACGAACTCTTTTACGCTTGCACCTTTATCTTCTACAAACTTTTTCACTTTCATATCTGGGTCTTTTACAAATTGTTGGTCGAGTAGACAAATTTCCTCAAAGAATTTTCCTAAACGACCTTCTACCATTTTTTCTACAATATGTTCAGGTTTTCCTTCACTTAATGCTTGTTCTTTTAAAATAGCTTTTTCGCGATTTACTTCTTCTTCTGGTACGTCTTCACGCGATACGTAACTTGGATTTACTGCTGCGATATGCATTGCAACATCTTTTGCAACTTCTTCATCTTGTGAATCTTCGAGTACAACGACGGTCCCGATTCTTCCACCCATGTGTAAGTATGTTCCGAAAACATCGTTGTCAGTCTTATTTAAAACAGCGAAACGACGTAACGTAATTTTTTCTCCGATTGTTGCGATCGCATTGTTAATATGCTCTTCTACAGTCTCATCTTTACCTTCGATTTTTTGTCCGAGCGCTTCTTCTAAGTTCGCAGGTTTGTTTTTAACTAAATGTTTTGCAAGTGTATCTACGAGTTGTTGGAACGTTTCGTTTTTCGTCACGAAGTCCGTCTCACAGTTCACTTCTAATAAAACTGCGTCGTTTCCATCAACTTCGATGAAAGCAGTACCTTCTGCAGCGATACGACCAGCTTTTTTAGCAGCTTGAGCAGCGCCACGCTTACGTAAATAATCGATCGCTTCTTCCATGTTTCCATTCGTTTCTTGTAATGCCTTCTTACAATCCATCATTCCGGCACCTGTTTTTTCACGTAATTCTTTTACCATTTTCGCAGTAATAGCCATGATATTTTCCTCCTATTTATTGATAGTTTACTCAAAACGACAAAGATTCTTCACATATTATGAAAATATGTACAAAAAAATTATATTTCTGTAAAAAAGGTGACAAGGTTATCCCCTTATCACCTCTAGCATTCATTTCTTATTCTTCGACAGTTACTTCTACTTCTTCTTTTTCTGATGCATTTTCCACTTCATTTTCATTCGCTTTTGTTTCACTTACTTTTTCAGCTCGTTCATCTGCCTCCATCGAAGTTCCTTGTTTACCTTCGATAATTGCATCAGCCATTTTTGAAGTTAACAGTTTTACAGCTCGAATTGCATCGTCATTCGCTGGAATAACGTAATCTATTTCATCCGGATCACAATTCGTATCGACGATTCCAACGATTGGAATACCTAACTTACGAGCTTCGGCAACAGCGATACTTTCTTTACGCGGATCGATGACATAAATTGCATCCGGTAATTTTTTCATATCTTTTATGCCGCCTAAAAACTTCAATAAACGTTCTTTTTCCTTTAAAATCGTCATCGTTTCTTTTTTCGGCAGAACGTCGAACGTTCCATCCTCTTCCATTTTTTCGATCTCTTGTAAACGATTTATTCTCGTGCGGATCGTTTGGAAATTCGTTAACGTTCCACCTAACCAACGTTGATTCACATAAAACATACCAGCACGGAGCGCTTCTTCACGAACTGACTCTTGTGCTTGTTTTTTTGTTCCGACGAAAAGGACTGTCCCACCGTCTGCTGCAAGATCCCTTAAGAAATTATATGCTTCTTCAATTTTTTTGACAGTCTTTTGTAAGTCGATAATATAAATTCCGTTACGTTCTGTGAAGATGTATTTCTTCATCTTCGGATTCCAACGTCTCGTTTGGTGTCCGAAATGTACACCAGCTTCTAGCAATTGCTTCATTGAAATAACTGACATGAAATTTCCTCCCTTTTGGTTACTCCTCCGTTTAAATCACATTTGTACACAACCGAAAAACTCGGCACCCGTGCACAAATCATTAAACGTGTGTATTTTAATGAATTATTACCATAGTTAAGTTATCACAATCAAAAAAAAATCGCAAGTATTATCTATTGATTTTTGTGGAGTTTCATCATTAATTCAATTTCTGTTTTTCCACGATTTAATTTTTTAGCAATTTCCTCAACTGTCATTCCTTCATTTGCAAGTTGAAAAATTTTCGCTTCTAACGATGTTTCTATTTTATCTTTTTTCTCATCGGCTTTTATTTGAGGAGTGTTGATTTGATATATATTTTCCCTATTTTTGATCTTTTTAATCCTTTTTTCTACCTTTTCATCAAAAGATTCGACGTTTTTTTCATTTTTTGTAGTTTCCTGTTTTTGCAACATGCTTTGTAAACGTTCGTTTTCCTCACGAATTTCTGTAAGGAAATTTTGTAATAGCGATTCTAGTTCTTCGTTTTTATGACGTCTTAATTGTTCCACTTGTTGATATAAAAAATAAATTGCAATCAGTAAAACGATATGGAGTAAAAAACTAACGATTAGTAATAATGAAACCATCTAATCCCTTCTATCCACTATAGTCAATTTTTGTACCCAAATAAGGATGTTTGATCGATTCTGTTTTAAGCTGGTTCGTTGTCTGTCTCTTTTTATTTCGTCTTTTTTCTCGTTCATCTTTTTCCTTTTCTTTGTCGTCAGTAATGCTTCTTTTATGGATGTTGTCAAATTCATTTACTTTCGTACGATTGATTACTTGTTCACGGAGTTGTTGTTGTGTTAACGTCTCTTGAAACTGTTGCCCTTGCCTCATTCCTTGATCTTGCATTTTACCTGCATCTTGTGACCGAGGGATCGCAATTTGTAATTCAATCGCCTTAAAACCCATCCATATCCCTTCCTTTTATCGAAAATTCAAATAACTATTTTAATAATAGATTAATAATGTTTCGATTTAATGGCAATTTCATTTTTGTCCATACAAATTACCACATGTTCAAATTCTCTGTCAATAGTTCTTTGATATTTTCCGAATGAAATGACGACATTTGGATAAATTTTTCCGGTAACGATCAACTGTGCTTCATCGATATTCCCTAATTTCACATTCAATGAAGATAATCGATCTTTTAATTCTGTCAACTGGTCTCTCGTTTTTTCTACAGAACGATTCAACTTTAACATCGTTTTACTATCTTTGTTAGCAGATTGCTGTTCACTAAATTTTCGTTGTAATAAGTAAAGCTTTTTTAATTGATCTGAGAGTTTATCGATTTCTGCTTCAAGTACTTTTTGTTCTTCTAACGTTCTCTTTTCAGCTCCGAATGAAAGCGTTGTGATCGTATTCAACCGATTTCCGATATCTTTACCAGATATCGTTCTACCTGAAGATAAAGTTCCGCCAATAATATTTCCATTTCGGCATATAATATCATTCACTGCAGTACATTCACTATGCAAAATAGAATTGTCGACATATATATTGTCACCGGCAATTGCTTTACCTTGATTAATATAACTGACATGGATGTCTTCTCCTGCTTCAAGAACACCCGTTTTTAATCCGTTAAAACCTTCTGAAACATAAATCGTACCTTCTGCGATAATGTTCGCAGCTTCGACGAGTCCAAATATTTTTATATCGCCAGTCGCTTTTACCGTAAATCCGCTCGGAACATCACCTCGAATAATTACCGTACCTTTAAAATCGATATTGCCGATTTTCATCGATAAACTTTCCGGCACTTCATATACTGTGTATACGTGTAATCGATTCGATTTCACCGTAATTTGACCTTCTGCAGTTGCGTAAAAACAATTTTCTTTTTCGTTGAAAGTTACATTTTTACCTGGTCTAAGTAAAGCTGGTTTACCTGGACGCGGAGGGATTTTTTTGCCGTATACCGTTATACCGTGCTTTCCTTCTGTTGGAGGGATCAAAGTTGCTAGCTTTTCACCTTCTTTTACGGTCGGTATGCGCATGACCTCACGAAAGTCCCATCCTTTTGAACGGTCTACTTTTGTATTCATATCATATTCGTATTTTATTTTTCCATCTTTTCCATCTACTTTATCAATTCCTTTAGCTATCACTGCAGGAAAAAGGTCTAACGAAAAGTTTTCAACAATTTCTTTTATTTTATCTTCATCGACCCCGTAAGTGATTTGATGTTCAGCGATCAATTTTTTCAAATCGTCAAATTCGATTGCCATCTCTTTTAAAGCATGAAGCTTTTCTTCGTTTATTTCCAATTTAGCAATTAAATGATCTTTTGTGACTGAGATATAAAAATGTTCTTTTAATTGTTCCAATAGAACCCCTCCAATACGAGAACATTTAACTAATTACTTTCATTTTTGTTAAAATATCTTTCAATTTAAAAATAGCTCGTTTATGGATTTGAGAGATTCTCGAAGTTGTTAAATCGAGCACTTGTCCAATTTCCGTTAATGTCAATTCCTCTTGATAAAATAGACTGATGACGATCTGTTCATTTTTCGTCAACGACTTTATTCCTTCAACTAATTCTTCTTTCAATTCTTCTAATTCCACATGTTCATCCGGGTTAATAGCTTCTTCATCTTCAATCGTCGAACCGAGATCTGTCGTCTCTTCCATGTCGTTCGTCGTATATGTCGTATCGATTGACATGACATTCGCAAATAACGTATCCGTTACGATCGATTCAACTTCTTCTTTTTCCATATTTAATTCTTTCGCGATATCTGCTGACGTTGGTGTCCGATTCAATTTCTGTTCTAATTGTTGTGACACTTGTTCAATTTTTTTGGCTTGTTCGCGTAAACTTCGCGGCAACCAATCTTCTTTCCTAAGCCCATCCATTATCGAACCACGAATTCTAATCGTTGCATACGTATCAAACTTTAAATTGCGTTTCGGGTCGAACTTATTTAATGCATCGAAAAGACCCATAAGACCTAAACTTTTCAAATCATTTTTGTCGAAGCTTCCAGGAATATAACTCGCTACCCGTTCAACATGAAAATGAACTAAGTACATATAATGTTCCAACAGTTCATTTGCCGCTTGTTCTGATTGTTCGTTGATCCAACTATTCCATAGTTGTTCTACATAATGGGAGTCTTTCGCCTTCATATAAGCTCCTCCCCCTTTAATTTCTTCAATACTTATTACCTTATATAAATTTTTCACCTTTATTCACTGTACGGATTTTTAATTTCCCGGTTATCGGGTCAAATTCGATCGTACGACCACTATTTCCACCCACATCTTGAGCAACGATCGGAATACGATGTTTGTTCAATCTGTCGATCACCGCTTCTACATTCCTCGGTCCGATTCGCATGACGTCAGTTGAATTATGTAGTTGGAACATTTGCGCTCCACCGGCAATTTTCGCTTTTAAATTGTAGCGGTTTGCACTTTGCTTTAATAATTTTTCCACTAAAATATCGATTGCAGTATCTGCATATTTATATTTGTTAAAATCTTTATGTTTACTTAAACTTGAATCAGGCAACATAATGTGCGCTAAACCAGCTACTTGTTTTTTTAAATCATAAACGACAACGCCGACACAAGAACCTAAGCCTGAAGTTCTTATTTTCTCAGGCGCATGGACGATATTTAAATCAGCAATCCCAACTTTCGTAACCATCGACACATTATTCATCATAATCAATTCCTAAAGCATTGAATAATTTCGGAATAGAGTTTGTATCAGGAATGAGCAAAAAGTGACCTTTGGCAGCGTTCGTCACATCACTATTCGTTATTTTCGTATCGATGACAAGTGCATAATCTGTCACTTGCGAAATTTCTACCAACCCTGTCACTAACGTAGCCGCTGCCATATCGATGCTGAAAAAAGGTGCTGTTGTCGACATTTGCAAGTTCGTAAAATCCGCTAATGCCGTTAAATAGGACCCAGTCATAATATTCGCCGTTTCTTGCAATACTGAAGCTGCTAACTCATCCACGACATCATCTTTTAATACCTTCGCCTCGTCGTTATTTGTCATTTGTCGTACTAAATATTCTGCTTCTTCTAGTGATAAGACGAAATAGACTGAGCCGGTTATTTCTCCCTTTATTTTAAAGACCATCGCCGCGATAATTTCTTCAGGTCCACCGATAATGTCTATCACTTCATTTATAGTCACAACTTTCACCGAAGGTACTTCCATTTTCACTTGTTGATTTATTAGTTGTGACATCGATGTCGTTGCATTTCCCGCACCTATATTACCGATTTCCTTCAATACATCTTTGTGCAAGTTCGAAAGTTTTATCGATTTCATCTGAATATTATCCTTCCATCGCTTTTATTTCTGACCATTCCTCTTTACTTAAAATTTTCTCTAAATCTAGTAAAATAAGTAAACGGTTGTCAAGTTTTACCACACCAGTAATATAGTCTACTTCGACCATCCCGACCACTTCCGGAGGAGGTTCAATTTGACTTTCGTCTATATCGACGACATCGTTGGCACTATCGACGATAATCCCTACTGTAATATCTTCAAAATTAATAATGATAATCCGTGTCTGATTCGTAAACTCTGTACCTTCATTGTGGAAACGTCTTTTTAAATCGATAACAGGTGTCACGACTCCTCTTAAATTAATAACTCCTTTAACGAATGATGGAGTACTAGGAACTCGCGTAATCGGCAAAATTCTTTCGATCGAACCGACATTTTGAACCGATAATGCATATTCTTCCTGTCCTAGTCGAAAGACGATCAACTTATTTTCTAAAATCGTTTCTTCACTCATGTTACTACCTCCTACCTTTTTATTTAACGAGCGCGTTCGTATCGACGATGAGAGCAACTTCCCCGTCTCCTAAGATCGTTGCACCAGAAATCGCAAATACATTCGTTAAATAGTTTCCTAACGACTTCAACACTACTTCTTGTTGTCCGATAAATGAATCTACAACTAATCCTGTCATTTTATTGCCTTTTCGGACGATGACGACAGAGAAGAATTCATCTTCTTCTTGTTCTTCCAGTTGTGGTACGTCAAAAATATCATTCAAAAACGCAAGTGGAACTACTTTTCCGCGGAAATCGATCACTTTTTTATGATGCGCATGAAAAATATCGTCTTTCTTTAAAATCGCTGTTTCGATGATAGAGGAAAGTGGTATCGCATATTTTTCTTTTTGTAGTTCAACTAATAATACAGATATGATCGATAGCGTTAACGGTAATTGGATCGTAAAAGTAGAGCCTTCATTTAACTGAATCGATCATATCGTACCACCTAATGATTCGATCGTGTTTTTCACGACGTCTAATCCTACTCCACGACCGGAAACATCAGAAACTTTATCACTCGTTGAAAAACCACTTTCTAAAATTAACTCGTAAATTTGCTGATCCGACAACACTTCTACCTCGTTAGGAGTAATGACGCCTTTTTCGATCGCTTTATCCCGAACTTTTTCTTTGTTAATTCCAGCGCCGTCGTCAGAAATTTCTACGAATACGTGGTTACCACTATGATAAGCTTGTAGCGTAATCGTTCCTTTACGCGGTTTACCTTTTTTCACCCGTTCATCCGGTGTTTCAATTCCATGGTCCATCGCATTTCGGATGAGGTGAACGAGTGGATCACCGATTTCGTCGATTACCGTCCGATCAAGTTCTGTTTCTGCACCGATAATTTCAATTTCAACTTCTTTATTTAATTCACGGGCGAGTTGTCTGATCATTCTTGGGAAACGATTGAAAACTGTATCGATCGGCACCATTCGCATCGTTAAAATGATGTTTTGTAAGTCACTTGATACGCGCGACATTCTTTCTACCGTTTCTTGTAATTCGTAATTATTTAATTCTAATGAAATTTGTTCAAGTCTGCCCCGGTCGATCACTAACTCTTCAAATAAATTCATTAAAATATCTAAACGTTCAATATTGACACGAATCGTTTTCGTCGGTGCACCGCTTTTTTGTTGCTTTGTCGCTTCTTGTTTACTAGACTTTTTCTCGGGCACTTGTTTCGCTTGATTCTTTTGTTGCTCTAACTGTTCATCTAATCGTCTTTCTTGTTCTGTTTTATACGATTTTATTGAAAAAGAGGTTACTTTGACAACTTCTATTTCCGATACTTTTTTAATTTTCGCTTCGATTTCTTCAGCACGATGCTTTGTGACGAATATGACAGTAAATGAATCATCAAAATTCTCTTCTTCTAAGTCGCTCACCGTCGGATTGGAATAAACGACTTCTCCGTGTTTTTCAAGCAGTTCAAAAACCATATAAACACGAGCGCCTTTCAGTAAGCAATCTTCCCTTAACTTGACAAATATCTCGTAATTTTCAAATCCACGTTCTTTCGATTCACTTAAAATCGTAAGCTGAAATTCATCTAATTCCAGTTCAGAAGAAGTGTCAGAAGGCTTTTTATCGTCAGATGTTTTCGAACTAGTCTCCTCTTCTTCATGGAATACTTCTTCACCTTTTTCAATTTTGTCTAATTGATTCATCATCTTATCGATATCTGCTTTCCCATCGCCACCTTGTGCGATATCTTCTACCATTGCGTTTAATTGGTCGACAGCATCAAATAAAATATCCATCGTATCCGTCTGTACAGTAATGCGATCATAACGGATTCCGTCGAAAATATTTTCTAATTTATGGGTTAACGTCGCTAATTCATCGTATCCATCGTAGCAGACATTCCTTTTAACGTATGTGCTGCTCTGAATATTTCTTCAATGATCGATTTTTCTTCAGGGTTCTTTTCTAACTCTAGTAATTGTTCATATAACGTATCCAAATGTTCTGTACTTTCGTCGATGAAAATTCCTAAATATTGATTTGTTTCCAATATTAATACCCCCTAGTATTTGTATACTCTACTAATGCCGCGCCAATATTTTCAATTCGTAATACCTCTGTTACGCAATTAGTAAACGATCGCAGCACTTGGCATTCCATTGATCACCGCTGTTTCATCTGATTCCGCAATCACGATAGCATCTCGCTCCGTTCTTTTAACTTTCTTTATACCTTCTGCTCCATCTCGCCCCATTCCAGTTAAAATGACGACTATTTTTTGATAGTTTCTTATTTGTGCGATCGATTTCTAATAAAATATTTATAGAAGGACGATGACCTAGCCGGTGTTTTTTCTTTCGTTAACTGTAACGTTAATTGATCGCAGTTTCTGTTTTACTCTCATATGGTAATTACCTGGTGCAATATATGCTGTTCCATTCCGTACGATTTCACCATCACGGAGCTTCCTTCACGTGAATGTTACTCGTATTATTCAGTCGTTCAGCTAATGATTTTGTAAATCCGCTCGGCATATGTTGTACGATGAAAATCGGAGCACGAAAATTTTCCGGAATATCATTTAACAATTTATGTAAAGCGCGCGGTCCACCTGTAGAAGAGCCGATCGCGATCAATACTTGTTGATGAGTAGACGTCCTTACTTTCCTTCGTGTACCAGTTATTTTTCTTCGTTATATTTTTCATCGTTCTTTTATACACTATATTTCAACGAAGGTCTTGTACTTTCGTTTTACTAGCATGGATGATTTTCGCGATGACTTCTTGATGAAATTGTTCTTCACTTTGTTTAGAAACTTTTTCGTTCATTTTAAGAAAATCTACCGCACCGGTAGACATGGCTGTAACGGTTTTTGCCGTTTGGTTGACAGGAGCCATCCGCCAATACGATAATCGGAACTGGTTTTATTTGAAGCACACTTTCTAATAACGAATCGACTTGATCGGAGAATAATCCAATGTCTAAAAGAACGACATCCCACAAGAGCGAATAAGATTTTCTCCTTCCTCGACATCGATAAGCAGTCCCATAAACGAAATTCTGATCCTGACTGTTGAACTATTTCTTTAATTTTATCGGCATAGATCGGTGTTCCTATTACGGTAATATTAATTTTACCCATCATTTACCTCACTGTAAGTAGTTGTTTTAATTTTTGAACGAACGAATCGCGTTTTAATGTCATTTATTTCATTCGTTTGAATTTAAATAATTTGTCACTATTTCAGCCATTGCTAATGACACAGGAGCTTTTTCATGCAGACGTAAGGCGTTTGGCGCATGACCGCTGCTCGTCACGGTGCGATCAAAAGGTAACATTCCTAATGGGCGAACTTTCTTATTTAAAAAACGATCGATGACTTCGATAAATTTATGTAAAAGTTTGACGACCTTCTTTCGCACTATTACACCGATTCATTAATATCGATATTTCTTTATCGTGTTGTTTCTTCACGATATGTTTAATCATGCTGTAAGCATCGGTAATCGAAGTTGGTTCAGGTGTCGCAATGACAAAGCATTCGTCAGCCGCAAGCGCAAATGACCAATACATGCTGTACGAAGCACTTGCACCTAGATCGAACAATATATAGTCATATTTGACCTACTAGCCATTCATATTGCTCGAAAGAAAAAATGTAAGTTTGCTTTCATCCAAGTTTAATAAGTTCGTCCAAGCTCGACCCGCCAGCAATGTACGCCAAGCCCTTTGGTCCTAGTTCTATCATATCACGAATTGGGCGATCGATTCATTAAATAAATGGACGATCGAATACTTAGAATCTTTACCGAGTAAAATATCGATATTGCCCATTCCGACGTCCAAATCGAATAATAGCACTTGTTTTCCTCTTTTAGACAGCTCAATCGAAAAATTGAGATGCCGAATTGGATTTCCCTACTCCGCCCTTGCCACTAACGACGGCGATCGTCTTCGTCGCTGGTTCAGTTTGACTTGAAAATTGTCTACGTAAACGCTCTGCTTGATCAAACATCTTCATACCTACTCACGATCAAGTCACTTATAAAGTGATGGATTCCGCAAGAACGATATCATCTGGTACATTTTGACCATTCGTAAAATGAGCTACTGCCAATTTGTTTCTTTCATACAAATGTTGAGGATACTCCCGTAAGATGATCGTTTCATCCATTTTCGTAAAGATCACTTTTTCGATCGGTATTTGATCAAATTGGTGGTATATATCGATCATATCTTGCGCTTTCGCCGTGAGTGACAAAACTAAATACGTACCGACTTTGTAAACTTTTCAAACGAGATAACTTCTTTCAGTTCGTGGACGTATCGTTCATCACGAAAATTACGACCTGCTGTATCGACGAAAATGATGTCGTAATCTTGAAACTTATCTAATGCATTTTTATAATCTTCAATCGAATAAGCAACCTCAAGCGGCACGTCTAAAATACGCGCATACGTTTTTAATTGCTCGATCGCTGCAATCCGATACGTATCTGCGGTAATAAAAGCTATCTTTTTCTCATGTTGTAAAATGCTTTGCGCGGCAATTTTTGCTAACGTCGTCGTCTTTCCGACACCAGTCGGACCGACGAACTGAATGATTTGTCGATCGTAATCGATGCCATCAAATTGTAAATCGTTTAAATGTTTTTCTAATTTCATTTTTCAACACACGATTTCATTTCAATTCGTGATAAACTGTCACTATCTGGTTGATTTGCAAACATTCACATCGACAGATCTCTTTTCGCTAAATCTTTGTTTACTTCTTGTTCGCAGCAAAAATTGATAAACGTGCTCGAATTCTGCCCTGGATATTCTTGTTCAGATTGAAACGATTGTGAAGCGATCAATTGTTTTGTAAATGTTTAATTTCCGCTAATACTTCGTCAATCGGGATTCGCTGTTTCTCTACGCAGAAATGGTATTTGAGTTCGATCCGATTTTTGCTTCATTTTTACTTTTTCATTTCGTTTTATATTTTCATCTAAAGCAGCGATCACTTCGATATTTTTCTTTTTAAACATGCCGAAAATTCCGCCTGTTTTTATTTCTTTACTATTTAAGATGACGGCATCTTTTCCTAAATCTTTCTTAATCAAGTTCATCGCTTCTGGCATCGATTTGCGACGTATTTCTTAATTTTCATGCGACATCCACCACCCCTACACTTTGCACTTGAACGTTAGGTTCCAGTTCGTTGTAAGATAAAACAGCAATTTGCGGTAAAGTTCGTTCAATTAATTGTTTCACATACATGCAAATCGTTGGTGAACATAAAATGACGATATAGATCATATTCGAATGACACTTTTTCAATTTTATTTATATATATTTTTGAACAATCTTTTCTTGCCATCTGAGGGTCTAACGCTAAATAATTACCGTGCTCTGTTTGTTGAATGTTATTCACTAATCGTATTTTCTATTTCACTTGATAACGTGATGACATGTAGCGTATCTCGGTCGCCAACGAATTGTTTCGTAATTTGTTTTGATAAAGCTTGTCTGACATATTCGGCGAGTAAATCCGTATCGTTCGTCATTTTTCCAAAATCAGCTAACGTTTCAAAAATGACAGGTAAATTTCGAATAGAAATATTTTCTTTTAGCAATTTAGCTAACACTTTCTGGACATCACCGATCGATAACGGATCTGGTGTCACTTCTTCAACGAGTATCGAATAATCTTCTTTTAAATGGTCGATTAATTCTTTCGTTTCTTGTCTTCCTAATAAAACGTGTGCATTTCGTTTCAATTCTTCTGTCAAATGAGTTGAAACAACAGATAGGTGAATAAAGCCAGCGTATATCCTAACATTTCTGCTTCATCTTTTTTATCCTCGCTAATCCATTTAGCAGGTAAACCCAAAAGCTGGTTCTTTCGTGTCAATCCCTTCAAATAAGTCTCATCGTCTAAATCAGGTGTCATTGCTAAATAGTGGTCGAGCAATAGTTCACCTTTCGCAACTTCGTTTCCTTTTATTTTCAACCGATATTCGTTCGGTTCTAATTGAATATTGTCACGAATTCGAACGACAGGGATGACGATACCTAAATCGAGTGCTAACTGTTTTCTGATCATGACGATCCGATCTAACAGATCACCACCTTGGCTCGCATCAACTAATGGAATTAACGCATAACCGAATTCAAATTCGATCGGATCAATGTTCAATAAATTGATGACATTTTCGCTCGACTTCATACTTTTCACTATCTTCTTCAACTAATTCTTCTTCAGGCACATCTTTAGGTTCTTTCTGTTGTTGTAGTAACATATACCCACTAATCGCTAGAAATAACGCGATCGCTGTCGTTAAGAAAAAGTTGATCGGTGTAAATCCAAGCAAAAAAGATCGTTGTTGCTGCGATAAATAATAGTCGTAGGATATTGCAGTAATTGGCCTGTTATATCACTACTTAAATTTCCATCAGTCGAAATTCTTGTGACGACAAGTCCTGTCGCTGTCGCTAGTAATAAAGCTGGAATTTGGTTAACTAGTCCGTCTCCGACTGTCAAACGCGTGAAAGTATCGATCGCTTCTTGAAAAGTCATGTCCATTTGGACCATACCGATAATAAGACCGAAAATAATATTGATAAATACGATAACGATGTCAGCGATCGCATCCCCTTTTACGAACTTCGAAGCTCCGTCCATCGAACCGTGGAAATCGGCTTCTCTTCTCGACTTTTTCACGTCTTTCTTTCGCTTCTTTTTCCGAGATTAACCCGCGTTTAAATCAGCATCGATACTCATCTGTTTCCCAGGCATCGCGTCTAACGTGAACCGTGCTGCAACTTCTGATACACGTTCGGCACCTTTCGTAATAACGATATATTGAATGATGACTAAAATGATAAAGACGACAAAACCGACGAGCGGATTATTTCCGATAACGAAGGAACCGAACGTATCGACTACTCCTCCTGCATCTGCTTCGCTAAAATGGATCTTGTTGTGGAGACACTAATTCCGAGGCGAAATAATGTTAATAATAGTAACAATGAAGGAAATAGAAAATTGTAACGGTTCTTGCGTGTTCATCGACACTAAAATGACTAAAAATGCTAATGAAAAGTTAATTAAAATAAGGACGCTTAATAACCATCCTGGTAATGGTATAATTAACATAATACGATTAAGATGACACCGAATAAACTCCCATATCTCGAGCTTTCATTCGGATCCCCTTAACTTTAAACTTTTTCTCCAACCATAAACGAATGCTAAAATTTCGGCTATGGCCTGATAAACTTTTCCGGTATAACTTCCCCTATTTCCACAGTTTCATATAGAGCCCGGGCTAAAGGTTTATTTTCTACCGTATAATATGATGTGCTTTGGCAATTTCTTTAATTTTTAAAGCAATATCATCCGTCCTTTTGCCAGTACGAAAGGTGCTGTGGCATACGTTTCATCATATTTGATGGCTACTGCGAATGAGTCGGGTTTGTAATGACAACATCCGCATTCGGTACTTCTTCCATCATTCTTCTGTCGCAATTTGTCGTTGTTTTTCTCGAATTCTGGACCTAATTAACGGATCCCCTTCGATATTTTTGTATTCGTCTTTAATATCCTGTTTTGACATTCGAATATTTTTTTCATAATCATATTTCTGGTACATATAGTCTAACACTGATAAAAATAATAGTGCGATCTTCAGCAGCAATTCCGATAATAATCGTCACCCTTCGGAAAAAAGCGAGCGCTTTTTCCGCTGCTTAAAAAGCGAGCATCATCATATCATCTTTGTATTTCCAGATGATGGCAAACGTAATTGTCCCGATAAAGACTATCTTTAAAAATGATTTTAACAATTCAACAATCGCCCAATAGCAAAATTTCGTTTGCTCCTTTAATCGGATCAATTCTTTTTAAATCCATCTTTAACTGGCTCAGTCGTAAATAAAAACCCAACTTGCAACACATTTGCACCAATCGACCGATAAATGCAATGACCATAATTGGAGCAACAATTTTTCAAATTTTTAATGCACTGCTTGTAAAAATTTAACCGAATCTATCATCTACTTCCAATGGACATATTCAGTAAAAGTATGTTGGTAGACTATAACTTGTGACCTTTCAGGAAACTTGCTAATACTGCTATAAGAATAAAGAAACAATAAAATAAGATGCTGTGTTTACGTCCTGGCTTTTCGCGACTCTTGCTCTTTTCGTTCGTCTTGCTCGTTTTTTCGGAGTCGCTTTTTCCGTTTTCTCACCGGCAAAATATTGCAAATCTATTTTCAACTGCAACGTTAACCACCTCCGAATATGCATTAAATCCGCGCATTACTTCAAACATGTTTCAAACAACAGTTTACGCTAGCAATGTATAGATCGCCATGAAAAACAAAAGGACGAAAAACTGACGACGATCTTTAACGGAAGACCAACGACAAATACGTTGACTTGCGGGACGGTTCTTGCAATCATCCCGAATGCTACGTGGACTAAAATAAACATCCGACATGGAATCGCCATTTGAAATGCAATTAAAAACATTTTATTAAAGGTAATGAGACTAAACTCACCAATAACTATTTTCGATAGGTATAAATAATTCGATCGGTATAAATTGATAGCTATGATAAATTCCGTCTATTATTAAATGATGGCCATCGACCGATAATAAAAATAACAGCGCGAACATATAAAAATTGTCCAATGATGGGCTTTGGCGCCGGTTTGAGGATCGATGACGTTGGCGATTGCAAAACCCATTTGAAAATCGATAAAACCGCCAGCTACTTGAACAGCTGATAATAATCATATAAGCGACTAACCGATCGACAACCGACGATCGCTTCTTTGATTAATAAAAAATACATCAATCGATATCGATCGGTTACGCGTTTATCCACTAGTATACCTAAGCAGGCTAAGAAAAAACTTAAGCCTATTTTAAATGATTCGGTATGGTCCGATAGGAAAATAAAGGCACGAACAAAAAATGCAATCATTCTAGCAAAAATAATAAAAATACTGGTAATATAATAAATCCATGAATTTTAGCATTGTTACCTATTACCCTACAAATTGGTTAAGATTTTGAAATAAGTCGTATGTAAAATCGACTAATTCGTTAGCATCCACGGACCGAAAAAAATGACACCGACCAAGACAGCGATAATTTTCGGAATAAAGGCTAGTGTTTGTTCTTGGATTTGCGTCGTCGCTTGAAAAATACTTACGAGCAAGTCCGACCGCTAATGCTAATATCAATAAAGGTCCTGCAACTAATCAATATTGTCTAAATTCGCTCTTTCAGCCAATGTTAAAACAAATTCTGGACTCATCGAATCACCCCCTTCTTTTTAATTCGTATAGATAACTTATTCAGTATTGAATGCGTGATTAAATACCAACCGTCAACTAGTACAAATAGCAAATTTTAAACGGCAATGAAATCATGACCGGCGGCAGCATCATCATCCCCATTGACATGAGTATACTTGCTACGGCCATATCGATAATTAAAAACGGTATAAAAATCATAAATCCGATTTGAAACGCTGTTTTCAGCTCACTTATCGCAAATGCTGGAACTAAAGCAGTCAATGGGATATCTTGCACTGTTTCCGGTGTTTCAGCATTTGAGTATAATCTTAAAATAATGCCAAATCTTTTTGCCTCGTGTGCTTTGCCATAAATTCTTTCATCGGTTCGTCGCCTTTTTATATGCTTCATCTAATGTTATTCCTTCTTGAGCTACATGGGTCTAATGCTTCATCGTAAATATCGTAAAAAATAGGGGCCATAACGAAAAAAGTTATAAATAACGCTAGCCGATAAGACTTGGTTCGGTGGCATTTGTTGCGTCGCAAGTGACATCCTTTTCGAAAGAATAAAATGACGACGATCTCGTAAAACATGTCATTAAAACTAAAATGCAGGTGCTAACGAAAATACCGTTAAAAATAAAATTAATTTGACAGATGTTGAAATGGTCCAAGGATTAGATTTAAAAACTATGTATTAATTCATTCCATCTTTTATCATCTTTTTTTTCATCTCATTGATTATATTTTTTCCATTTCTTCGAATTCTTTTTACTCTTTGTCAACTTTCGGAAAACGACTGTAAAAGTTTCACGTTTTTTACTGCCTTTTGATTTTGTTGTAACATTACTTCAATGATATTTGATGCAGATATCGTCTTTTCCTCTTTATGTTCTAATAAAGCATGCTTTTTCATTGTATCGTCGGTTATTTCTTTCAATAAATGTACGAATCAGCCGACGCCAAACATATTAATATCGACTCAACCTTTATAAGTTCGATTTGGAGCGATTTGTTCTGGCCAAATGAAACGCCGCCTAGTGACTTCTAAAAGATCGGATGTCGTTGATAAAAGACCTCTTTCTTTTCTCAATATAATTTTGAAATTCCATATATGAATGCAAAATATACGAAAAGTGCAGAGCAAAAAACATTCTGATATAAAGTTAAAAACGATGTTTTGCACTCTCATTTTCTTCCGATTTCATTTACAAGTCGCTATCGCTTTTCTTTGTTTTTCCGGTTTTTCCATTTTCTCAACAGTCTTCATCGATCATTTTAAACATTCTTTTACTTTCATCTGGTTCTGCATGAACTGAACAGTTCACTTTAAAAAGTAAAATAATGCAAGAAGAGGGCAGATCAAATTCAATTTTTTATTCAATATTGATTCACTCTCTCTTCCGGCCCAACGTCCTTTTGATACGCTTCCAGCACGCGATCCGCTTGGAAAGGTTTCACGATAAAGTCTTTCGCTCCGGCTTGTATCGCATCGATCACCATCGCTTGTTGCCCCATCGCCGAACACATGATCACTTTTGCATCCGGATCATTTTCTTTAATTTCTTTTAATGCCGTAATCCCATCCTTTTCCGGCATCGTAATATCCATCGTCACTAAATCCGGCTGTAATTCTTTATATTTTTCGACCGCTTCATTGCCATTTTCTGCTTCCCCGACGACTTTATAGCCATTTTTCGTTTAAAATATCTTTAATCATCATTCGCATAAATGCTGCATCATCCACGATTAAAATATCTATTTGACATTCAGTTTCCCCCCATTTATATTATTTTAGTTTCATTAATCGTTCTTTTCTGACTTACCATATCTGTTACACTCACACCGAAATTTTCGTCGATGACGACGACTTCACCTTTTGCGATTAATTTGTTGTTTACTAGAATATCTACTGGTTCACCTGCTAATTTATCCAATTCGACGATCGAACCTGTAGTCAGTTCTAAAATTTCGCAACTTTTCGCGTTGTTCGACCTAATTCTACCGTAACAGGATAATGGTATATCTAGCAATATATCTAAGTTTTTTGTTTTGACTTGCTCGTTGTACTTGTTCAAAACTGAAAAAGAAGCAGGCCGAACCGTAGATTGTTCATGCTTGATTGCGCCAATTTGCTGAGAACTCGTTCTTCATTAGGAATTATATTCATTTCAGTTTCTTGATTGATAACTGGATATTCCTCTTTTTCCTCTACTTTTTCTTTGTTTTTGGATTTCCTTTTTTTCCTTCTTTATTCTTTTACTCGCTCTTCCACGAATTCTTCAGTTTGTCAGCTCGTTGACTCATCTTTTTCTGCGACAGTCGTAGCGGCAACTTCATCTTCTGGTCCAAGCAATTGTTCGACTAACTCTTTCGCAAATTCGATCGGAATAATTTGCATGATTTTTGAATGGATTAAATCGTCCTACTTTCAGCTCGAAAGATACTTTTACGAATAATCTTCATTTTCGGTCGATTCCTTCAACTTCTTCCAATTTATCATATTTTCATAGTGTACACTAGGCGGAGAAATATCGACCCTCTTATTAAAAACGGTTGACATCGTGTCGCCAATGACCCATCATTTGATTCATCGCTTCTTGTACAGCGCTCAATTCGATTTCCGTTAACTCTTGCTTAGGATTTAATCCTTCGCCCCCTAACATAATATCCGAAATGATCGCTGCGTCTTTCGCTTTCATCAGAAATATATTTTCTCCATCGAAACCATCGATAAAATTAACTTGTAATTTCACGTATTTTCCATAAGATCAACTACATCTTTCAACACTATTTTTGCTTCACGATCGATACAGTAGGAGTAGTAATTTCGACTTTTTGATTCAATAATGTCGAAAGCGTCGTTGCCGAACTACCCAAGGAAATGTACCAGATTTCTCCAAGAGCATCTTTTTCAAGAGGAGTTAAATAACTCTTTTGTTGACCCTTTTGTTCGTCATCTTTTGCGTCATTTGCTTCGTTGTCTTGATCATTGTTATCATCATTTTCTGTAATATTTAATAGTGCATCGATTTCGTCTTGTGATAGCATTCCGTCTTCGTTGTTGTTCATGACAAACTCCCCCTTTTGATATCCTCTAAAACTTGCACGGCAATTTTATTATTTAATTGACCAGGTTGAACGAGCATTTTCGGCTCATCATTGATAATGAATGTTAGTGGTTCATCAATCGGTTGGTCGAGCGCGATAATATCACCACGTTTCAACTTTATTAAACTGTTGAATCGTCATCGTCGCTTTTCCTAACAATGCCTTTGCCTCTACTTCCACATTTTTAATTTGATTCGATAACTTTTCATAAGTTTCCGGATCCCACTTTTATTTGGTCCTTGTTTCCTCCAATAATGAACAGAAAGTTACGGTATAATTGGCTCTAATACAATATGTGGGATACAGATATTAATCATTCCACTTACAGAACCTCCTGTTGGTCTTTAACGAGACGACTACGACTGTCTCATTCGGCGATACCATTTGTAAAAATTGTGGATTCACTTCAAAATCTTCTAACACTGGATCAATGTCAACGATCGAGCTCCAAGCTTCTTTTAAATTAACGACTGCTTTTTCGAACAGTTGTGACATAATCAGTGTTTCAATTTCAAGTTAAATTTTCAACTTGATGTTCACTTTCCCCTTTACCACCGAGTAAACGTTCTAACATACTATAAGCGATATTTGAGTCACTTCCATCAGGCATATTCTACCTTCTTGAGATTAATCGCTATATTCATTAATGACCGCTATAGTAGGGAATAAAGCAGGATTAATTCCTCATACGGCACTTGGTCTACTGAAGCGACTGAAATATTGACGTATGTACATTGAGTTGTCCTGTAAAAATATGTCGTTAATAACCGAGCATAGTTTTCGTGAATTCTTGCAATACTGCGAATTTGATCTTTTCAAGGAGAATCTTAATGCTCGTTTAAAATCGTATACGCGAACTTTTTTCACCTCTTCTTCTTTTTTTAATTCTTCAGCATCCATTTCGCCAGATGATATCGCAGAAAGTAGTGCATCGATTTCATGTTGTGATAAAATCTCTTCTGGCAAAAGTAATCACCTCCTAGTTGGAGCATCCACTATTGCATAATTTTTTTGACAGTGTATACTTCGGCAATAAAATTATGCAATAATAGATGCTCCAACTAGGAGGTGATTACTTTTGCCAGAAGAGATTTTATCACAACATGAAATCGATGCACTACTTTCTGCGATATCATCTGGCGAAATGGATGCTGAAGAATTAAAAAAAGAAGAAGAAGAGAAAAAAGTTCGCGTATACGATTTTAAACGAGCATTAAGATTCTCAAAAGATCAAATTCGTAGTATTGCAAGAATTCACGAAAACTATGCTCGGTTATTAACGACATATTTTTCAGCACAGTTACGTACATACGTCAATATTTCAGTCGCTTCAGTAGACCAAGTGCCGTATGAGGAATTTATCCGCTCCATTCCGAAAATGACGATTTTAAACGTATATAGCGTCGAACCGCTAGAAGGTAGATTGTTAATGGAAGTCAATCCAAATATCGCTTATAGTATGTTAGAACGTTTACTCGGTGGTAAAGGGGAAAGTGAACATCAAGTTGAAAATTTAACTGAAATTGAAACACTGATTATGTCACAACTGTTCGAAAAAGCAGTCGTTAATTTAAAAGAAGCTTGGAGCTCGATCGTTGACATTGATCCAGTGTTAGAAGATTTTGAAGTGAATCCACAATTTTTACAAATGGTATCGCCGAACGAGACAGTCGTAGTCGTCTCGTTAAATACGAAGATAGGTTCTGTAAGTGGAATGATTAATATCTGTATCCCACATATTGTATTAGAGCCGATTATACCTAAACTTTCTGTTCATTATTGGATGGAAACAGGAACGAAAGAGCGGGATCCGGAAACTTATGAAAAGTTATCGACTCAAATTAAAAATGTGGAAGTAGAGGCAAAGGCATTGTTAGGAAAAGCGACGATGACGATTCAACAGTTTTTAAAGTTGAAACGTGGTGATATTATTGCGCTCGACCAACCGATTGATGAACCACTAACATTCATTATCAATGATGAGCCGAAAATGCTCGTTCAACCTGGTCAATTAAATAATAAAATTTCCGTACAAGTTTTAGAGGATATCAAAGGGGGGAGTTTGTCATGAACAACAACGAAGACGGAATGCTATCACAAGACGAAATCGATGCACTATTAAATATTACAGAAAATGATGATAACAATGAACAAGACAACGAAGCAAATGAAGCAAAAGATGACGAACAAAAGGATCAACAAAAGAGTTATTTAACTCCTCTTGAAAAAGATGCTCTTGGAGAAATCGGGAACATTTCCTTCGGTAGTTCGGCAACGACGCTTTCGACATTATTGAATCAAAAAGTCGAAATTACTACTCCTACTGTATCGATCGTGAGAAAAACAGGGTTGAAAGAGGAGTACCCTTATGAACACGTGAAATTACAAGTTAATTTTATCGATGGTTTCGATGGAGAAAATATATTTCTGATGAAAGCGAAAGACGCAGCGATCATTTCGGATATTATGTTAGGGGGCGAAGGATTAAATCCTAAGCAAGAGTTAACGGAAATCGAATTGAGCGCTGTGCAAGAAGCGATGAATCAAATGATGGGTGCATCGGCGACGAGCATGTCAACCGTGTTTAATAAGCGTGTCGATATTTCACCTCCTAGTGTACACTACGAAGATATCGATAAATTAGAAGAAGTTGAAGGAATCGTCGAAGATGAAGACTTGTTCGTAAAAGTATCTTTCGAGCTCAAAGTAGGCGATTTGATCGATTCAAATATTATGCAACTCATTCCGATCGAATTTGCGAAAGAGTTAGTCGAACAATTGCTTGGACCAGAAGATGAAGTTGCCGCTACGACTGTCGCAGAAAAAGCTGAGTCTACAAGCGGACAAACTGAAGAAGTCGTGGAAGAGCGAGTAAAAGAACAAACGAAGGAAAAAGAGGAGATTCGAGTTCAAACGAAAGAAAAAGTAGAGGAAAAAGAGGAGATTCCAGTTATGGCGAATGAACAAACTGAACGTATCACTCCAACTCCAAATGAAGATACGAGTCCTCAGCAAATTGGAGCGAATATGCATGAACAATCTACTGTTCAGACTGCTTCTTTTTCAGATTTTGAACCTGTTGAACTATCAAGTCAAAGTCAAAGAAACTTAGATATGTTACTAGATATACCTTTATCCGTCACGGTAGAATTAGGACGGACAACGCGAAAAGTTGCTGAAATTTTAGAACTGACGACAGGTTCGATCGTCGAATTGGATAAATTAGCAGGTGAACCTGTAGATGTATTAGTAAACAATAAATTAATTGCAAAAGGTGAAGTTGTCGTCATTGACGAAAACTTCGGTGTGAGAATAACAGATGTGGTAAGTCAGAAAGATCGATTAATGAAACTAAACTAATATTAATGGGGTGAAAGTGAATGT
The DNA here is from genome assembly GCA_963766835.1 of uncultured Bacilli bacterium. Lineage (GTDB taxonomy): Bacteria > Bacillota > Bacilli > Bacillales > Amphibacillaceae > Pseudogracilibacillus. The sequence goes on along the minus strand of CAVYBX010000034.1, from coordinate 13,437 downwards.
CACATAATATTTTAATAGTAGATGACGCAGCATTTATGAGAATGATGATTAAAGATATTTTAGTGAAAAATGGTTATAACGTCGTAGGGGAAGCAGAAAACGGAAATGTCGCTGTCGAAAAATATAAAGAATTAAATCCTGATTTAGTGACGATGGATATTACGATGCCGGAAAAGGATGGGATTACGGCATTAAAAGAAATTAAAGAACATGATCCTGATGCAAAAGTGATCATGTGTTCTGCGATGGGACAACAAGCGATGGTGATCGATGCGATACAAGCAGGTGCGAAAGACTTTATCGTGAAACCTTTCCAAGCGGATCGGGTGCTAGAAGCTGTATCAAAGGCATTATCGTAAAAGAGAGTGAATATGATGAAAAAATTGAACGTGATCTTCCTCATTCTTGCAATATTTTACTTATTTAATAGTGAACTGTTCGTTCATGCAGAACCGATGAACGTAAAAGATTGTTTAGAAAATGATGAAGATTGTTTAGAAGAAATGGAAGGACCGGCAGAAACAGAAGAAAGCGATAGCGACTTGTTAACCGATATGGAAGAAAGTGGACCGTCCTCGATCGTATTTAACTTTATAAAAATGTTTTTTGCTCTACTATTCGTATTAGCACTCATATATGGAATTTTAATTATTTTGAGAAGAAGAAAGAAATTGTATCAACATTCAAATCTTTTAGAAAATCTAGGTGGCATTCCATTAGGTCCGAACAAATCGATCCAAATCGTACGTGTCGGTTCGTCGATATATATGATTGGCGTCGGCGAAAACGTAGAAATTGTTGCAAGAAATAACAGATGAACAATTGAAAGCATCTTTATTAGAACATAAAGAGGAAGATACGATACCTGCATCTAATATTATTCGAAGTTTTTTACAACCGAATCAAAAAAATAAAAATACTGATACGGTACAATCGTTTTCCGAAAGTTTACAGAAGGAGTTAAATAAAATTCGACGCAATCGAAACAATCTAATGAATGAGATTGACAAGAAAGATGATGAACATGTCTGATTTTATCAATATATTTTCAAGTTCAGATCCTTCGGCCATTTCAACGTCTGTCAGATTAATTTTACTTTTGACAGTATTATCGTTAGCACCTGGCATTTTAATTTTAATGACATGTTTTACGAGAGTGATCGTCATTTTATCTTTCGTAAGAACGTCACTCGCGACACAACAAATGCCACCGAACCAAGTTTTAATCGGGCTAGCATTGTTTATGACTTTTTTCATTATGGCTCCGACGTTTCAAGAAATTTACGATGAAGCATTAGACCCACTTTTTCAAGAAGAAATTACGTTAGATGAAGCTTATGAAAATGCTAGTCGACCGATTAAAGAGTTTATGGCAAGCCACACGAGGCAAAAAGATTTAGCACTATTTCTAAGTTATACAGATGCTGAAAGACCTGAAACAGTACAAGATATCCCACTATCGGCACTCGTGCCTGCATTTGCGATAAGTGAGCTGAAAACAGCGTTTCAAATCGGATTTATGATTTTCATTCCGTTTTTAATTATCGATATGGCGGTAGCAAGTATTCTCATGTCAATGGGGATGATGATGTTACCACCGGTGATGATTTCATTACCGTTTAAAATATTATTATTCGTCCTTGTTGACGGTTGGTATTTAATTACCCATTCAATTCTACAAGGTTATACGTAAAAGAAGGTGTTTTCGCTTGAGTCAAGAACTAGTTTTAACGTTTGCTGAAAGAGGAATATGGACGATTTTGTTAGTTGCTGGACCATTATTGCTATTAGCTTTAGCTGTCGGCTTGCTCGTCAGTATTTTTCAAGCGACGACACAAATACAAGAACAAACTTTAGCCTTTATTCCGAAAATTATTGCAGTCTTGGTTGGTGTTGTTATTTTCGGTCCGTGGATGTTAACGACATTAATAGAATTTACAACAAACTTATATCAAAATCTTCATCAATTCGTAGGGTAATAGGTAACAATGCTAGAATTCATCGATTTATCTATATTACCAACATTTTTATTAATTTTTGCTAGAATGATTGCATTTTTCGTCGTCATGCCGTTATTTTCGTACCGGACGATTCCAACCACATTTAAAATAGGCTTTAGTTTTTTCTTAAGTCTCATTTTCATCTCTAGTTTAGAAACGCCTAATCTGATCGAATTCGACTTTCAATTTATTTTACTATTGATCAAAGAAGTGACTGTCGGGCTGTTAATCGGCTTAATCGCATATATCATATTATCAGCCGTTCAAATAGCTGGTGGTTTCATCGATTTCCAAATGGGTTTTGCAATCGCGAACGTCATCGATCCACAAACCGGCGCCCAAAGCCCGATCATCGGACAATACTTTTATATTTTTGCGCTGTTATTTTTATTATCGGTTAATGGGCACCATTTATTAATAGATGGAATTTACCATAGTTATCAATTCATACCGATCGACTCATTCTTTTCTATCGATGATAGTTTCGGTGAGTTTATTCTCATCACTTTTAACAAAATGTTTTTAATCGCATTTCAAATGTCGATTCCGCTCGTCGGTTGTTTATTTTTAGTCGACGTAGCACTCGGTATTATTGCAAGAACTGTCCCGCAAGTGAACGTATTCGTCGTCGGTCTTCCGTTAAAGATCGCGGTCAGTTTTTCCGTCCTTTTATTTTTCATGGCGATCTATATATCGCTAACGAAACTGTTGTTTGAATATATGTTTGAAGTAATGCGGGATTTAATGCACATTCTCGGGGGTGGCTAACGTGCAGTTAAAATTAGATTTACAATTTTTTGCCGGGGAAAAAACAGAAAAAGCTACTCCGAAAAAACGAGAAGACGAACGAAAAAAAGGTAGAGTCGCCAAAAGCCAGACGTCAACACTGCACTTATTTTATTGTTTTGCTTTATCCTTATAGCAGTATTAGGAAGTTTCATGAAAGGTCATATGTTATCACTCTACCAAACGACTTTTACTGAATATGTCCATATGGAACTAGATATAGATTCGGTTAAATTACTACAATCAGTGCTTTAGAAAAATTTGCATTAATCGTTGCCCCAGTCATGGCGATTGCATTTATCATTTCGATCGCGGCAAATGTGTTGCAAGTCGGCTTTTTATTTACGACCGAGCCACTTAAATTCGATTTAAAAAAAATCGATCCGATTAAAGGCGCGAAACGAATTTTTTCTTTACGGGCGATCGTAGAATTGTTGAAATCTTTTTTAAAAATCGTCTTTATCGGTACGATTACGTTTGCTGTCATTTGGATTTATAAAGATGAGATGATGATGCTCGCACTAAAGCAGCCGGAAAATGCGGTCGCTTTTTTCGGCAGAGTGACGATCATCATGGGAATTGCTGCGACGATCGCACTCATCTTTTTTAGCAGTGTTAGATTATATGTACCAAAGATACGATTATGAAAAAAATATTCGTATGTCAAAACAAGATATTAAAGACGAGCATAAAAACATTGAGGGGGATCCGCTCATTAAGTCGAGACTTCGTGAGAAACAACGACAAATTGCGATAGTAGAATGATGGCAAGGTACCTAAGGCGGATGTCGTTATCACGAACCCGACTCACTTTGCAGTAGCGATTAAATATGATGAATCGATTGCCTCAGCACCTGTCGTACTTGCTAAAGGTACGGATGATATTGCATTAAAAATTAAAGAAATTGCTGAAGAACATCATATTATGACGGTAGAGAACAAACCTTTAGCTCGTGCTTTATATGAAACGGTGGAAATTAATGAAGTTATACCAGAACAGTTTTATCAAGCTGTAGCGGAAATTTTAGCATTCGTTTATCAAACGAGAAAAAAGTTTAACTAGTTAAGGAGGAATTTATCGTATGAAATTTAGAGATATAGCAGTTTTATTCGGTGTCATCTTCATCATCATCATGTTAATTATACCATTACCAGGATGGTTATTAAGCGTCCTTATTTTAATTAACTTTTCATTAGCATTTTTAGTCATTTTAGTGTCGATGAACACGCAAGAACCGTTACAATTTTCTATATTTCCTTCACTTGTTATTTTATTAACTTTATTTCGCCTCGGAATTAGTGTCTCCACAACAAGATCGATTTTAGCAATGCAGATGCAGGAGGAGTAGTCGATACGTTCGGCTCCTTTGTTATCCGGAAATAATCCGCTCGTCGGTTTTGTCGTCTTTATATTTTAGTCATTATTCAATTTATCGTTATTACGAAAGGTGCCGAACGTGTTTCAGAAGTTGCAGCCCGGTTTACGTTAGACGCGATGCCTGGGAAACAGATGAGTATCGACGCTGATTTAAACGCTGGGTTAATCTCCGAACAAGAAGCAAAAGAAAGACGTGAAAAAGTCGAGAAGAAGCCGATTTCCACGGTTCGATGGACGGGGCTTCGAAGTTCGTTAAAGGGGATGCGATCGCCAACATCGTTATCGTAATTATTAATATTATTTTCGGACTTATTATCGGTATGGTTCAAATGGACATGTCCTTTTCAAGAAGCGATGATACTTTTACGCGTTTGACAGTCGGAGACAGACTTGTTAACCAAATTCCAGCTTTATTACTGCGACCGCGACAGGACTTGTCGTCACAAGTTTCGACTGATGGAAATTTAAGTAGTGATATAACGGCCAATTACTGCAATATCCACGACTATTATTTATTGCAGCAACAACAATTTTTTTGCTCGGATTTACACCGATCAACTTTTTCTTAACGACAGCGATCGCAGTTATTTCTTGCGATTAGTGGGTATATGTTGCTACAACAACAGAAAGAACCTAAAGATGATCCTGAAGAAGATTAGTTGAAGAAGATAGCGAGAATATGAAGTCGAGCGAAAATGTCATCAATTTATTGAGCATTGATCCGATCGAATTTGAATTCGGTTATGCGTTATTCCATTTGTTGATGCGAGTCAAGGTGGTGATTTGTTAGATCGGATCGTCACGATTCAGGAGACAGTTAGCCTTGATTTAGGTATCGTCATCCCTGTTGTTCGAATTCGCGACAATATTCAATTAGAACCGAACGAATATCGGTTGAAAATAAAAGGAAACGAAGTTGCGAAAGGTGAACTATTGCTCGACCACTATTTAGCAATGACACCAGGATTTAGACGATGATACATGGAAGGGATCGACACGAAAGAACCAGCTTTTGGTTTTCCGGCTAAATGGATTGGCGAGGATAAGAAAGATGAAGCAGAAATATTAGGATATACGGTCGTCGATCCACCATCTGTTGTTTCCACTCATTTGACAGAAGAATTGAAACGAAATGCACACGTTTTATTTGGAAGACAAGAAACGAAAGAATTAATCGACCATTTAAAAGAAGATTATTCGATACTCGTTGAAGAAGTGACACCAGATCCGTTATCGATCGGTGATGTCCAGAAAGTGTTAGCTAAATTGCTAAAAGAAAATATTTCTATCCGAAATTTACCTGTCATTTTTGAAACGTTAGCTGATTTTGGAAAAATGACGAACGATACGGATTTACTCGCCGAATATGTCAGACAAGCTTTATCAAAACAAATTACGAAACAATTCGTTGGCGACCGAGATACGCTACATGTCATCACGTTATCAAGTGAAATAGAAAATACGATTATGAATAACATTCAACAAACAGAGCACGGTAATTATTTAGCGTTAGACCCTCAGATGCAAGAAAAGATCGTTCACAATATATATAATAAAATTGAAAAAGTGTCATTCGAATATGATCATATCGTCATTTTATGTTCACCAACGATTCGGATGTATGTGAAACAATTAATTGAACGAACTTTACCGCAAATTGCTGTTTTATCTTACAACGAACTGGAACCTAACGTTCAAGTGCAAAGTGTAGGGGTGGTGGATGTCGCATGAAAATTAAGAAATACGTCGCCAAATCGATGCCAGAAGCGATGAACTTGATTAAGAAAGATTTAGGAAAAGATGCCGTCATCTTAAATAGTAAAGAAATAAAAACAGGCGGAATTTTCGGCATGTTTAAAAAGAAAAATATCGAAGTGATCGCTGCTTTAGATGAAAATATAAAACGAAATGAAAAAGTAAAAATGAAGCAAAAATCGGATCGAACTCAAATACCGATTCCGCGAGAGAAAACGAATCGATCTGACGAAGTATTAGCGGAAATTAAACATTTAAAACAATTGATCGCTTCACAATCGTTTCAATCTGAACACAATTATCCAGCAGAATTCGAGCACGTTTATCAATTTTTGCTCGAACAAGAAGTAAACAAAGATTTAGCGAAAGAGATCGTCGATGCAATGATCGCAAATCAACCAGATAGTGACAGTTTATCACGAATTGAAATGAAATCGTTGTTGAAAAATGAATTAGAAAAACATTTAAACGATTTACAATTTGATGGCATCGATTACGATCGACAAATCATTCAGTTCGTCGGTCCGACTGGTGTCGGAAAGACGACGACGTTAGCAAAAGTTGCCGCGCAAAGCATTTTACAACATGAGAAAAAGATAGCTTTTATTACCGCAGATACGTATCGGATTGCAGCGATCGAGCAATTAAAAACGTATGCGCGTATTTTAGACGTGCCGCTTGAGGTTGCTTATTCGATTGAAGATTATAAAAATGCATTAGATAAGTTTCAAGATTACGACATCATTTTCGTCGATACAGCAGGTCGTAATTTTCGTGATGAACGATACGTTCACGAACTGAAAGAAGTAATCTCGTTTGAAAGTTTAAAAGTCGGTACGTATTTAGTTTTGTCACTCACGATGAAAGCGCAAGATATGATCGATATATACCATCAATTTGATCAAATACCGATCGAAAAAGTCATCTTTACAAAAATGGATGAAACGATTACTTACGGCAGTATTCTAAACATTTGTATGAAAGAAAAAATTGGTGTAGCTCATTTTACGAATGGTCAAAATGTACCAGATGATATCGTTTTTGCGAAATCCATCATTTATAAGTGACTTGATAGTAAGTAGGTATGAAAATGTTTGATCAAGCAGAGCATTTACGTAAACAATTTTCTAAAACTGAAAAAGAAACGAAGACGATCGCCGTCGTTAGTGGCAAGGGAGGAGTAGGGAAATCTAATACTGCTCTCAATTTTTCAATTGAACTGTCAAAAAGAGGAAAAAAAGTGCTATTATTTGATTTAGACGTCGGAATGGGAAATATCGATATTTTACTCGGTAAAGATTCAAAGTATTCGATCGTCCATTTATTTAATGATTATCGCCCAATTCATGATATGATAGAACTAGGACCAAAAGGCTTGTCGTACATTTCTGGCGGGACGAGCTTGGACAACTTACTAAATTTGGATGAAAGCAAACTAAATTATTTTTTCGAACAATATGAATGGTTAGTAGGCAAATATGACTATATATTGTTTGATTTAGGTGCAAGTGCTTCTTACAGCATTATTTCATTTTCGCTTGCCGCTGACGAATGCTTTGTCATTGCGACACCTGAACCGACTTCGATTACCGATGCTTACAGTATGATTAAACATATCGTGAAGAAACAACACGATAAAGAAATATCGATATTAATGAATCGGTGTAATAGTGCGAAAGAAGGTCGTCAAACTTTACATAAATTTATCGAAGTCATCGATCGTTTTTTAAATAAGAAAGTTCGCCCATTAGGAATGTTACCTTTTGATCGCACCGTGACGACAGCGGTCATGCGCCAAACGCCTTACGTACTTTTAGATGAAAAAGCTCCTGTGTCATTAGCAATGGCTGAAATAGTGACAAATTATTTAATTCAAACGAATGAAATAAATGACATAAAACGCGATTCGTTCGTTCAAAAATTAAAACAACTACTTACAGTGAGGTAAATGATGGGTAAAATTAATATTACCGTAATAGGAACACCGATCTATGCCGATAAAATTAAAGAAATAGTTCAACAGTCAGATCAAATTTCGTTTTATGGGACTGCTATCGATGTCGAGGAAGGAGAAAATCTTATTCGCTCTTGTGATGTCGTTCTTTTAGACATTGGATTATTCTCCGATCAAGTCGATCTGTTATTAGAAAGTGTGCTTCAAATAAAACCAGTTCCGATTATCGTATTGGCGGATGGCTCTGTCAACCAAACGGCAAAAACCGTTACAGCCATGTCTACCGGTGCGGTAGATTTTCTTAAAATGAACGAAAAAGTTTCTAAACAAAGTGAAGAACAATTTCATCAAGAAGTCATCGCGAAAATCATCCATGCTAGTAAAACGAAAGTACAACCTTCGTTGAAATATAGTGTAAAAGACGAGAAAAATATAACGAAGAAAAATAACTGTACACGAAGGAAAGTAAGGACGTCTACTCATCAACAAGTATTGATCGCGATCGGCTCTTCTACAGGTGGACCGCGCGCTTTACATAAATTGTTAAATGATATTCCGGAAAATTTTCGTGCTCCGATTTTCATCGTACAACATATGCCGAGCGGATTTACAAAATCATTAGCTGAACGACTGAATAATACGAGTAACATTCACGTGAAGGAAGCTCGTGATGGTGAAATCGTACGGAATGGAACAGCATATATTGCACCAGGTAATTACCATATGAGAGTAAAACAGAAACGCGATCAATTAACGTTACAGTTAACGAAAGAAAAAACACGGCTAGGTCATCGTCCTTCTATAAATATTTTATTAGAATCGATCGCACAAATAAGAAACTATCAAAAAATAGTCGTCATTTTAACTGGAATGGGGCGAGATGGAGCAGAAGGTATAAAGAAAGTTAAAAGAACGGAGCGAGATGCTATCGTGATTGCGGAATCAGATGAAACAGCGGTGATCAATGGAATGCCAAGTGCTGCGATCGCTACTAATTGCGTAACAGAGGTATTACGAATTGAAAATATTGGCGCGGCATTAGTAGAGTATACGAATACTAGGGGGTATTAATATTGGAAACAAATCAATATTTAGGAATTTTCATCGACGAAAGTACAGAACATTTGGATACGTTATATGAACAATTACTAGAGTTAGAAAAGAACCCTGAAGAAAAATCGATCATTGAAGAAATATTCAGAGCAGCACATACGTTAAAAGGAATGTCTGCTACGATGGGATACGATGAATTAGCGACGTTAACCCATAAATTAGAAAATATTTTCGACGAAATCCGTTATGATCGCATTACTGTACAGACGGATACGATGGATATTTTATTTGATGCTGTCGACCAATTAAACGCAATGGTAGAAGATATCGCACAAGGTGGCGATGGGAAAGCAGATATCGATAAGATGATGAATCAATTAGACAAAATTGAAAAAGGTGAAGAAGTATTCCATGAAGAAGAGGAGACTAGTTCGAAAACATCTGACGATAAAAAGCCTTCTGACACTTCTTCTGAACTGGAATTAGATGAATTTCAGCTTACGATTTTAAGTGAATCGAAAGAACGTGGATTTGAAAATTACGAGATATTTGTCAAGTTAAGGGAAGATTGCTTACTGAAAGGCGCTCGTGTTTATATGGTTTTTGAACTGCTTGAAAAACACGGAGAAGTCGTTTATTCCAATCCGACGGTGAGCGACTTAGAAGAAGAGAATTTTGATGATTCATTTACTGTCATATTCGTCACAAAGCATCGTGCTGAAGAAATCGAAGCGAAAATTAAAAAAGTATCGGAAATAGAAGTTGTCAAAGTAACCTCTTTTTCAATAGAATCGTATAAAACAGAACAAGAAAGACGATTAGATGAACAGTTAGAGCAACAAAAGAATCAAGCGAAACAAGTGCCCGAGAAAAAGTCTAGTAAACAAGAAGCGACAAAGCAACAAAAAAGCGGTGCACCGACGAAAACGATTCGTGTTAATATTGAACGTTTAGATATTTTAATGAATTTATTTGAAGAGTTAGTGATCGACCGGGGCAGACTTGAACAAATTTCATTAGAATTAAATAATTACGAATTACAAGAAACGGTAGAAAGAATGTCGCGCGTATCAAGTGACTTACAAAACATCATTTTAACGATGCGAATGGTGCCGATCGATACAGTTTTCAATCGTTTCCCAAGAATGATCAGACAACTCGCCCGTGAATTAAATAAAGAAGTTGAAATTGAAATTATCGGTGCAGAAACAGAACTTGATCGGACGGTAATCGACGAAATCGGTGATCCACTCGTTCACCTCATCCGAAATGCGATGGACCATGGAATTGAAACACCGGATGAACGGGTGAAAAAAGGTAAACCGCGTAAAGGAACGATTACGCTACAAGCTTATCATAGTGGTAACCACGTATTCGTAGAAATTTCTGACGACGGCGCTGGAATTAACAAAGAAAAAGTTCGGGATAAAGCGATCGAAAAAGGCGTCATTACTCCTAACGAGGTAGAAGTGTTGTCGGATCAGCAAATTTACGAGTTAATTTTAGAAAGTGGTTTTTCAACGAGTGATAAAGTTTCTGATGTTTCCGGTCGTGGAGTAGGATTAGACGTCGTGAAAAACACGATCGAATCATTAGGTGGTACGATATCGATCGATTCAGTTCAAGATGAAGGTTCTACTTTTACGATCCAATTACCGTTAACGCTATCGATCATATCTGTATTATTAGTTGAACTGCAAAAAGAAAAATATGCGATACCACTTTCCTCTATCATCGAAACAGCGATTTTAAAGAAAGACGATATTTTTCATGCGCATCATAAAAAAGTGATCGATTTCCGCGGAAAAGTAGTTCCACTTGCGTTTTTGAATGATATTTTTGACGTACCACAACTGGAAGAACAAGAAGAAGATGAATTCTTCTCTGTCGTCATCGTCCGAAAAGGCAATAAAATGACAGGATTAGTTGTAGATTCATTTATCGGACAACAAGAAGTAGTGTTGAAGTCGTTAGGAAACTATTTAACGAATGTATTTGCGATTTCTGGTGCAACGATCTTAGGAGACGGGGAAGTTGCTCTCATCGTCGATACGAACGCGCTCGTTAAATAAAAAGGTAGGAGGTAGTAACATGAGTGAAGAAACGATTTTAGAAAATAAGTTGATCGTCTTTCGACTAGGACAGGAAGAATATGCATTATCGGTTCAAAATGTCGGTTCGATCGAAAGAATTTTGCCGATTACGCGAGTTCCTAGTACTCCATCATTCGTTAAAGGAGTTATTAATTTAAGAGGAGTCGTGACACCTGTTATCGATTTAAAAAGACGTTTCCACAATGAAGGTACAGAGTTTACGAATCAGACACGGATTATCATTATTAATTTTGAAGATATTACAGTAGGGATTATCGTCGATAGTGCCGACGATGTCGTCGATATAGACGAAAGCCAAATTGAACCTCCTCCGGAAGTGGTTGGGATGGTCGAAGTAGACTATATTACTGGTGTGGTAAAACTTGACAACCGTTTACTTATTTTACTAGATTTAGAGAAAATTTTAAGTAAAGAGGAATGGTCAGAAATAAAAGCGATGGAAGGATAATATTCAGATGAAATCGATAAAACTTTCGAACTTGCACAAAGATGTATTGAAGGAAATCGGTAATATAGGTGCGGGAAATGCAACGACATCGATGTCACAACTAATAAATCAACAAGTGAAAATGGAAGTACCTTCGGTGAAAGTTGTGACTATAAATGAAGTGATAGACATTATCGGTGGACCTGAAGAAATTATCGCGGCGATGGTCTTTAAAATAAAGGGAGAAATAACCGGCTCAGTCTATTTCGTCTTATCACTAGAAGAAGCAGAATATTTAGTACGACAAATGATAAATAACGACGAGGCGAAGGTATTAAAAGATGATGTCGTGGATGAGTTAGCAACTTCAGTATTGCAAGAAACGGCGAATATTATGACTGGGTCCTATTTAACGGCATTAGCGGATTTTACGAACTTGCAAATGTCGACGACAGCACCTTTTTTCAGCATCGATATGGCAGCGGCTACGTTAGTGACAGGGTTGGTAGAAATTTCGCAAGTGACAGATTATGCACTTGTCATCGATACGAAAATAACGAATAGTGATGTGACGAACGTTGCCAAAGGTCACTTTTTACTCATTCCTGATACAAACTCTATTCCGAAATTATTCAATGCTTTAGGAATTGATTATGATGAATAATGTGTCGATGGTTACGAAAGTTGGGATTGCTGATTTAAATATCGTCCATGCGCCTGAGAAAATAAGAACTTCAGGCTTAGGTTCTTGTGTCGGCGTTGTCGTTTATGATTTAAAAAAACAAGTAGCTGGTTTAGCGCACATTATGTTCCTGATTCAAGTTTAAGTAAACATAAAGATTTTAACAAATATAAATATGCCGACACTGCAATCGATATTTTAGTGGAAAAATTATTAAAGCAAAGTGCAAACCGCTACAATTTAAAAGCGAAAATTGCCGGTGGAGCGCAAATGTTCCAACTACATAATTCAACTGACGTCATGCGAATCGGACCGAGGAATGTAGAAGCGGTGATCGACAGATTGAACAAACATCGTATTCCGATCGTTGCTCAAGATGTGGGTGGAAATAGTGGTCGTACGATCGAATTTGACCCGATGACCGGGAAATTAAAAATCCGTACAGTGAATAAAGGTGAAAAATTTATATAAGGTAATAAGTATTGAAGAAATTAAAGGGGGAGGAGCTTATATGAAGGCGAAAGACTCCCATTATGTAGAACAACTATGGAATAGTTGGATTAACGAACAATCAGAACAAGCGGCAAATGAACTGTTGGAACATTATATGTACTTAGTTCATTTGTTGAACGGGTAGCGAGTTATATTCCTGGAAGCTTCGACAAAAATGATTTGAAAAGTTTAGGTCTTATGGGTCTTTTCGATGCATTAAATAAGTTCGACCCAAACGCAATTTAAAGTTTGATACGTATGCAACGATTAGAATTCGTGGATCGATTATGGATGGGCTTAGGAAAGAAGATTGGTTGCCGCGAAGTTTACGCGAACAAGCCAAAAAAATCAAAAAGTGTCACAACAATTAGAACAGAAATTGAATCGGACACCAACGTCAGCAGATATCGCGAAAGAATTAAATATGGAAAAAGAACAAATTGAAATCGATCGTAACGGATACGTTATTTGCGAATGTGATGACAATCGATACGACATAAACGACAAACAAGCATGGAAGAAACAACGGAATATTAATTTGATTCATGAAGATGAAGAAGCTGTAGCACCCAATGATGATGAAGTTGAAGAATCATCAAGATCATCACATTGACGAAATTGGAACATGGTTGAATGTGAAAATGCGCTGATTGGTTCAGTGTGAATACGTGACCATATTGGTGAATTTGAAACGTGATCTTGTAATGTGGTTTTGTGGAAGTGGTGGTGTTGTAATGATTGATTTTTTTTTGGTGTAGATGGTGAGGCTGGTGATTGGTTGGGGGGGGGGGGGGGC
>CAVYBX010000033.1:0-48186 GCA_963766835.1 uncultured Bacilli bacterium | reverse complement strand
TTAGCTTGTAACAGTAAACATTCTCTTAGATCTCTTGCTCCAACTCCAACCGGTTCTAATTGGATAATGATGTCTCTAGCTTTTTACTTCCTTGACCGTAACGTTCATCTGTTCAGCAACTTCTTCATCTTCAATCGTCAAATAACCTTTTGCGTCGATATTTAAAATTAAATAGTTTACGAGCTTCTGTTCTTCTTCCGTTAAATGAAATGAAATAATTTGCTCCTGCAAATGTTCATAAAGTGAACGTTCTTTATTAGATGCGATCGTAATCGGATCGAAATCTTCTTCATTCGAATGATAGCGTCGATTTTCATAATGATGAGGGACGACATCTTTTTCAACTAGTTCGATGAGCGGGTTCTCTTCTGCTTGGCGTCGGATAAACTGCAATAAATCATATGTCGAAAATTGCAATAATTCGATCGCTTGGCGCAGTTCTTTCGTCATGACCATTTTCAGAATTGTTTTTGTTCCAAAGCTATTCGCATCGCTTGTTCACCCCTCTCATACTAAAGTCGAAAACGCATACAATTTAGTACGATTACTTAATTAAATTACTAATCTCTTTAAACTTCGGATGTTTAGCCGTCTCCATCAATTCATACAGTGCCATTTCAACGGACGTTACTTTCGCCCCGAGTGATTTCATTTTTTCGATACCGATTTCTTTATTCTGTAGTGTCCTAGACGAAACGCCGTCGACGACGACTTCCACTTCTTTACCTAAAGCGAGCAGTTCACAGACAGTTTGGTACACACAAATATGTGTTTCAATTCCTGCAACTAAATACGATTTTTTATCGACTTTATTCAATGCTTCTTGGAATTGTTCGTTTTTACATGCACTGAAAGTAATTTTTTCAATCGGAGTCTGATCAGTCAAATGTTGTTTTATTTGTTCTGATGTCGGTCCTAACCCTTTAGGATACTGTTCTAGCCATAGGATAGGCACATCTAGTATTTGTGCTCCTTTAATTAACTTTTCGACGTTATCTAATAACTCTTTGCTTTGATGCACGATTTTTGCAAGCTTTCCCTTGAATATCAATAATAACTACCGCTGTATCATCTAATTTTAACATGTGAATCAACTCCTTTAATTTCTTACTTCATAGTTTATCATAACAAAACAAGTGTGTCGTCCACTGTCGTTAGAATTTTCTATCATACTATTCTTTTAACTATTATATCATCAACTATTCTGTCCTATGCAAAATTTTATCACTACAAAACGAACGAAACGTTTCAAAACGCTTTATGACGCTATTTGGACGATTAAGCCGAACATGTTAACATTTAAACTGTTTCTTTTTTATTTTTGAAACTGTTGTATAACAATATTCGCACTTTTATGGTATAATAGACTCGGTTTGTTTTTTACGTCGTGGTAGATACTTAGATTTTCTTTTGCGATCGACTAAATATCTATCGTCATCATTTATAGTAGGAGTGTTGTATATTGTTGAAAGATGATCGCTTTAAAGGTTTAACGCCAAGGGATTTAAGGAAAGATTTAGTTGCCGGTATAACAGTCGGTGCTGTCGCAATCCCACTTGGAATGGCGTTTGCGATTGCATCTGGAGTTAGCCCCGAATACGGAATTTATACGACTGTCATTGCTGGCTTTATCGTCGCATTACTTGGCGGATCCCACTTTCAAATTGCCGGACCGACCGGTGCATTTATCCCAATTCTCCTTGCGATCGTCCTGCAATACGGGTATGAAGATTTACTAATAGCAGGGATGTTAGCTGGATTTATGCTGATCCTGATGAGTATCTTTAAATTCGGCAGTTTAATCACTTATATCCCTAGATCTGTTACAATCGGCTTTACATCAGGAATAGCTGTGATCATTTTTACCGGTCAATTAGAAAACTTTCTCGGACTTGAAAATGTGGAAAGAAAACAATATTTTCACGAAAATATGATAGAAATCATCAGTAAAATCGATACGATTAACTTATTTAGTGTGTTCATCGCCATCTTAGGATTGTTGCTTATCATATTTATTCCAAAATTTTTCCCACGACTACCTGTATTACTCATCGCTTTAATCGTACCTGCAATCATCAGTTATTTCTTTTTCCCTGATAAAGTAGTAACGATTGGCTCGGCATTTGGCGGAATTCCACAATCGATTCCAGATTTCAACATGCCAGAAATTACGATGGAAAAATTGCTTTATTTATGGCAACCTGCTTTCGCGATTGCGATGTTAGGCGGAATCGAATCGTTACTTTCTGCCGTCGTTGCGGACGGAATGACAGGAAAACAGCATAAGTCAAATAAAGAGTTATTTGGACAAGGTGTCGCAAACATCGTTACGCCATTTTTCGGTGGAATTCCTGCAACTGGTGCAATTGCTAGAACAGCGACGAATATTAAAAGTGGTGCGGTCAGCCCGTTCTCAGGAATTTTCCAAAGTATTTTCGTGTTACTCACTTTATTACTGTTCGCGCCATTCGCTTATCACATTCCACTTGCAAGTATGGCTCCTATATTAATGGTTGTAGCGTTTAACATGAGTGAATATAAAACGTTCGGCTCTATTTTAAAGTTGAGAACTTCTGATTCACTTGTACTTGTCACGACATTTTTATTAACTGTATTTGTCAATTTAACTGTCGCTGTACCGATCGGTTTATTGTTAGCGATGGTTTCTTTCGTCAGACGAATTAGTGGATTGTTAGAAATTCAAAATATTATCCCGGAAAAGTTTGCAAGCGGCAGAAACCGTGATCGAATAAGAGGAAAAAAGGAAGAATATACTTGTCCGCAAATTGCTAGTTTTACAGTTCGTGGACCGTTATTTTTCGGGGCTGCCGACCGTTTCGAATCGACTTTATCCCAGCGATTTGCCGTCGTCCTGAAGTGTTAATTTTAAAGATGCGGCACGTTTCGATGATCGACGTAACCGGAGAGGCGAATTTGTCGTCGTTCGTGAAAAATTTTATGAAGAAAAACGGTACAGTGCTTATTACCGAATTAGCCGACGAACCGTTAGAAATGCTGAAGAAAAGTGGTTTGTACGACTATATTGGGAAAGAGCATTTCTTCAACGACACTACCGAAGCGATCAACTACGCATTACAAATCATTAACGTGAAAAATTGTCAATACTGCGCTAAACGTCCTGATCGAGGTTGTCGCGTCTTTAAAAAGGTCGATTATGAAGATGAATTAGTTGCGAATGAAGTGTTAGATGGAACGACAATTGCGGTCCAACGAAGAATCGAACAAGAACAAAATTAAGAAAAACCAACTACCACATTTGCGGTAGTTGGTTTTTGATTGTTTGCAATTACTTCTCTGCACCTAAACCTGTATGAGAACGTACAGACATTTCTGCAAATAGTTTGTCGTCGTCTGGCTTAGTCATTAATGTAACGACAACTGCTGCAATCCATCCTAATGGAATACTAAATAGTCCTGGGTTCGTTAACGGATAAATTGCTGCATCTCCCATCACGTTCGGGCTTAGTAATACTAAAATGACTGTTGAAATTGAACCTGTTAACATCGCTGCAACTGCTCCTGGAGTGTTGAAGCGTTTCCAATAAATCGAGAATATAATAACCGGTAAGTTAGAACTCGCACCGACTGCGAACGAATACGTAACAAGTTGTGCTACGTTGAAGTTTTTCGCTAAGATACCTAAGATGATAGAAACAACACCGATCACGAATGCTGTAATTCTAGCAACTTGGAACTGTTTTCTTTGGTCAAGTTGTCCGCGCTTAATAACGTTCGTATAAATGTCGTGAGCAAATACTCCTGCACCAGTGATAACAAGTCCTGCAACAACTGCAACGATTGTAGCGAATGCTACTGCGGAAATAGCAGCCATGAATAATTCTCCACCGAATGATCCTTCACCGCCACCGAGTACTAATGCAAGTAACGGCGCCGCCATGTTACCTCCACCACCGGCTTCGTTAATCGCTTCTTCCCCAACTAATGCGGAAGCAGCAAATCCGATGATCGCGATGATGAAGTAGAATGAACCGATGATGATCATACCCCAAACAACAGATGATCTAGCTGCTTGTGCAGATGGAACTGTAAAGAAACGAACAAGTAAGTGTGATAATCCTGCAGTTCCAAGAATTAGTGTAACTCCTAGTGATAATAAGTCAATTGGATTCGTATATAATTTACCAGGTGTTAAGAATTCCATTCCGTTTGTTTCGATGACTTCTCCAAATAGTGCAGAAAGGTTAAAGTTAAAGATTACCGCGATGAATAATAGCATGATGAGCATCGCACTCATTAAAAGTACCGCTTTAATAATTTGTACCCAGCTTGTTGCGAGCATTCCACCGAGAATAACATATAACATCATTAGGACACCGACGATAATTAACGATATCTCGTAAGGAATACCGACTAATAAGTTGATGATTTGTCCTGCACCAACTAGCTGAGAAATCATATAGAAAGCTGTAATCGCCATCGTAACGACAGCTGCTGCAGTCCGAACTGGTCTCTGTTTTAAACGATACGAAATAACGTCTGCAACGGTAAAGTTACCTGAGTTTCTGAACGGCTCAGCTACGATGAATAAAACGATGACATAACCCATGAGCCATCCGATCGAGTACATGAATCCGTCATAACCGTGTAATGCAACGAGACCTGCAATCCCTAAGAATGATGCAGCACTCAAGTAGTCCCCTGCAATCGCAAGTCCGTTTTGGAATCCTGTCAAGGAACGACCTGCTGCGTAGAAATCTCCAGTACCTGACGTTCGTTTAGATGCGATATACGTTGCGTACATCGTAATCGCAATGATCACGACGAACAGTGCAATTCCAAATATATTTGCTAAATCCATAACTAATTATGCCCCCTTTTCTTTATCAAAATCTGCTCCGTATTTAGCGATAATTTCATCTACTTGTCTGTCGTACGATCTTGCTACCGCTACATAGATGAAAGCTAATGCCCAAATGACTAAATAATATGAAATGCCAAATAAATACCCGAATGTAAAATTACCAAACACGATTGTCGTCATGAGCGGTTTTGCATATGCTGACAAAATCGGAAAAGTTAAATAATACAAGAAAAATAGAATTGGAACTGGGAAAATAAATTTATATTTCTTTCTCTTTAATGCTTTAAACTCCTCCGACTGCTCAATCTTTTCATAAATTGCTGTCTTTGATGTCATACTATGCTACCTCCTTTTATTATCAATAATGTAAACGCTTAAAAAAATTTTAACAAAAACATTGAATATATAGTTAACTTTCGTTTAAATGGTTAAAATTAATGAGTAAATGGTACAATTTTTCAATTAAATTGTGACTAATTTCCGAACTTCTCGAATAACGCTTTTCTCGCAGATCTACTTACTGGAATCGTCGTTTTTTCTTTATTTTTTAGCGTAATATTATACGCGCCGTTAAACCAAGGAGTTATTTCATGAACGTGGTTTAAATTAACTAAATAACTACGATGCGTCCTAAAAAAGGACAATCCTTCCAGCTTTTTCTCTAATTCCTGTAACGTCATTTTACTTTCGATGACTTCATTTTCCGTATGGATTTCTAACGTTCTTTGTGAAGGAACAGCATAATATATGGAATCAGGTGAAAGAACGATCATTCTTTCACCATCGTCGATTAACAATTTTTTACTTTTAGGAGCATTTTGTGTTCGTGCTTCCTTTTTCTCTCCTAAACGTTTTCTAATTCTTTCCAATGCTTGATGCAAACGGACGTGATCAAAAGGTTTTAATAAATAGTCGACCGCTTCGATTTCAAACGCGTCGATTGCATAATTGTCATAAGCTGTCGTAAATACGAATAAAGGTGGTTCGTTCGTTGACTGCATAATTTGCTTTGCTGCTTCGACTCCTGTAATTCCTGGCATTTCAATGTCTAAAATGAGCACATCTGGCTTATGTTCAAAATATAATTCTAACAACTCTTCACCTGTTTCCGCACTTGGGCATAGTTCGATATCTTTTTCTTTTTCTAACATATATACTAATTCTTCACGAGCCAACACTTCATCTTCCGCAATCATCACGCTAATTTTCATTTTTATTCCTCCTTGTATCTTTAGGAATTGAAAAATAGACTCTGCTTCCACGGGTAGGTAAATTTTCAATATGAAGGCGTGAATCTTCACCTAACAAACTAATGAGACGACGATTGACATTGTACAATCCAACACCGCCATTACTGTTTTCTCCTTTTGACGGTTCGTTTATTTTTTCAATCTCTATTTCTGGAAATCCTACACCATTATCTTCGACGGTAATGACGATTCGGTCACTTTTCTGTTTAATCGACACATCGATTCTTCCGTTTGTAGCGACATTTTTTAACCCATGTTGAATTGAATTTTCAACTAATGGTTGAATCGTTGAAGGTGGAATAAGTACGTTCGATATAGAGTGATCTTTTTCAAAGTTAATTTGTAAACGATTCGAAAAACGGGCTTGAATAATTTCGATATAAGCTTTAACGTGCTCGCACTCTCTTTCTAAATTGATGAGCGATTCAGATGCAAGTCCTAAATTGAATCGCATAAAGTTTGCTAGTTGAATCGTAATATGACGTGCTCTTTTCGGGTCGACTCTGAATAATGTTGCGATTAAATGCAACGTATTAAATAGAAAATGTGGGTTGATTTGTGCTTGTAAATTTCTTAATTCCGCATCACGGATATTTTCTTTTAATTTTTCGTTAGCTATCACTTTCAATTGGTTTGAAATGAGTTGACCGATTCCTTGTGCTAATACTTTTTCAACGGGACTAATATGTTGACTTTTTCGAAAGTAAAATTTGATCAAACTCGTCGAATCGTTCGCTTCTGTAATTGGAATAATGATCGCAGCTTCTAACGGACAATCCGGATTTTGACAAGCGATATCAGAACGGGAATAAGCTATCTTGATTTCTTTCGTTTCTAACGCTTCTTTAGAAAGCGGAGTAATGACTTTTTCTCCTAAACGGTGATGATCAGCACCGATTCCAACGAATGCAAGTACTTCATCTTCATACGTCACAGAAATGGCCGCAACTTCTAATCTGTCGTACAACAAATTCGCTATTCCTTCCGCCCGTTCTTCAGGTGAATCACTTTTTAAAAACGGCAACGCCTCTTCTGCAATCGTCAGCGCTTGTCGTGTTGCAATTGCTGCTTCATTTTCTTGTTCTTTCAATACGATTCCTATCATCGCAGTAAAAATTCCTATTGCAACACTGTTCGAAAATACGAGTGGTAAGCCGGTTAAATTTACAAACTGAACGATATTTTCATTTTGTGGATGTAAAACTAATAGCAATTGCATTTGTAAAATTGGCGGAAACACTCCGATAAATACCGCTTGCATCGGTGAAATAACGCGCGCTTTTGAAAAAAATCTTCCTGTAAGCCCTGCCAATAAACCGGATAAAGGGTTGACGAGCATATTAGCAACCCAACCGATTCCTCCTAAAAACGCTAAATGTACTCCAGCGATAATACCTGCTCCTAAACCGACAAGCGGACCTCCTAATAAACCGGCAATAACGACTGCAATTAAACTTAAACTGACTACTAATTGATCGTCTTCAACATTCCAAATAATAATTTGTTCACTAATATATCCTTCTGTAAAAACAAATCCTAAATGAGAACTGACAATCGCAAAGATACCGAATACGATCGCGTGGATGAATACTACTTTCCGACTAGATTCACGATAAAGCAATGTTCGAATGTTTGGAATCCGAGTTAGAACGAAAGCGATGACTAAAAGTAAACCAATTCGTTCCATTAATGTAATTGTTATCTCTTTCACTCGGCATCTCTCCTTAAGTCAACGCCAGTATGTGCTTTAATATAAAAACGGTCAAAATCAATTTGCTTTTTCTCAGGAAATAGGAGAGAGCCGACGATCGCGCCGATAAAACCGATCGGAATCGCAACAATCCCAGGATTATATAGAGAGAAGATCGGTTCTCTTGCAATCCATCCATGCTCTACATTCATAATATGCGGTCCTAAAATTAACAATGCTAATGAAGCGATTAATCCACTAGCCATCCCAATGACCGCTCCCATGCGACTAAACCGCTTCCAATAAATCGTAAATAAGATGACCGGTAAATTGCTAGCTGCTGCCACGATAAATGTTAATGAAACGAGAAACGTGACGTTAATATCTTTTAAACCTAAGGAAAAAATTGTAGAAATGAAACCGATCGCAAAAGCAGACCATTGTGCTGCTCGTAGTTGTTCTTTTTCAGTCGTTTTTCCTTTTTTAATAATATGATGATAAATATCGTGGGAAAAAGCAGTTGTAGCTGAAATGACTAATCCCGCAACAACAGCAACTACTGTCGTAAAAGCGACCGCCGATATGAAAGCTAACAGAAAATCTCCACCGAGCGCTTTCGCTAACAATGGAGCAGCTAAGTTTCCAGTAGAATCAGCCGCCATTAATTGATCATAACCGATTACTGCAGCTGTTCCTAAACCTAACACTAACGTCATCAAATAAAATAATCCGATAATCCAACTTGCAGTTAATACAGATTTTCTAACTTCAGAAGGATTTCTTACTGTGTAAAACCGGATAAGGATGTGGGGTAACCCTGCAGTTCCTAATATTAAAGCGAGATATAACGAAATTAATTCGACTGGACTATCTAGTAAATGGCCTGGTAAGAAAAAGCGATCCCCTAAAGGTGTACCTACCTTCACTTCAGAAATAAGTTTCGCCAGATCCCACCTGTAATAAGAAAAGACAATTAATGATAACAAAAACACACTAGACATGAGCAAAATAGTTTTGACGATTTGCACCCAAGATGTAGCGATCATTCCACCGAATACGACATACATCGTCATTAAACTTCCAATAATTAAAACTGAAGTCGTGTAATCGATATTTAAAAGTAAGCGGATTAAAAGGCCTGATGCGACTAATTGAGGAATCATATAAAATATCGAGATAATAAATGAACCAATTGCCATGATCAATCTAATTTCTTTACTGGGGAAGCGAGCGCAAATCACATCACCTAATGAATATTTTCCGAGGTGATGGACAGGTTCAGCGACGAAAATTAGTACGACTAAATAAGATACGAGGAAACCGAGCGAATATAAAAAACCGTCATACCCATTAAAAGCGATCGCACCGACAATTCCTAAAAAAGAGGCTGCACTAATATAATCTCCCGCGATCGCCATACCGTTTTGAAAACCTGTTAATTTTCCGGCTGCGGTATAAAATTGTATCGTCGTTTTACTTCTTTTTGCCGCCCAATACGTTATAATTAACGTACATATGACGATACAGACGAAAAACAAAAAGTAAGTAAAATTCATTCCGCAGCCTCCTTCTTCATTTCAGCGACCAATTTATCTAACTGTTTCGCTTTGACCCAATATATCCAGCCAAAACACCAAGTCATGAACACTTGGAAAAAAGCATAAAGCCATGCCCATGGTATGGAGAAGATCGTCGACGGTTGACTCATTTCTTCCGGAAAAAAAGCGATCGACAGTGGTAAGGATAAATAGAAAAAAATTGCGATAATCGTAATCGTAAATATAAATAACTTTTTTTCTTTTTTAAACTTCGTTAACGCTCGCACTTTATCCTCACCCCAATCTATTTAGATTGATCAGTACAAAGTTAATATAAATTCCGAACGTGAGACGAGACGTCCCAGCGATTCGGAATCAATTTACTTCTATGAATAAAGCAACCTTTATTTAAAAGTTGCTTCTAAATTCGTGACGATTTGTTTCTTTCTAGAAACTACTCCTTTTAATAACGCTCGATTCATTTCAAGTTGTACGTTAAAAGCATCTTCTACATTTTTACTTGCATTTCCTAACGCTAACACGTCAGAATTGCTGTTAATAATGTCGGTGACAGCTAATAAAAATAGATCGAGGTCTTTTTCAGCGATCATTTTATTCATTTCTTCTTCTAATTCTGCTTGTTTTTCATAAATTGCATCGATATCGACCGCATTAATTTGGGCAATTTCCACTTTAGCATTTCCCATCGTAAATTCTTTCGCATCCATCGTCAACAATTCTTTCACTGATTTATCACTTACATCAGTGCCGGCTTTCAACATATCTAAACCGTACTTTTCCGCATCGATGTCAGCGATTTTCTCCAATTCTTTCGCCGTTTCGACATCTTCATCCGTACATGTCGGTGATTTGAACAACAGCGTATCTGAGATGATTGCGGAAAGAAGTAAAATCGCATTCGTTTTTGAAATTTCTACGTTCTTCTCTTTAAAAATTTTCGTTAAAATCGTAGCCGTACAACCGACTGGTTCCGCACGGAAATAGAGCGGATCGCTCGTTTCAAAATTCGCAATTCGGTGATGGTCGACCACTTCTAAAATTTTCACATCACGAATTTGATCTAGTGACTGTTGAAACTCATTATGGTCGACTAAAATCACTTGTTCGATTTCCTCATCGACCTCATCTACTAATCGAGGTGCTTCTACATTTGCATTTTTCAATACGTATTCCGTTTCTTTATTGATCTCTCCTAAACGAATCGCTTCGACATTTTCACCTATCGTTTTTTTCAAATCGGCATACACGAGTGCAGAGCAAATCGAATCGGTATCTGGATTTTTATGACCAAAAATAAATGTCTTTTCCATAATCATACTCCTAAACTTAAGATTCTATTAATTCTATTATTACATTATCATATTTTATACGTTTTCATACAATTAAAGCAAATTTTCTACCAATTAACATAAATTTTCGACGTTTGAAAACGATTTACGTTTAAAATGGTGATAAGAATATTTTACAAAATAAAAAAATGTTATGCAATATTCCATTCTTTATAATACTTTACAAAATATTGAATGTTAGATAAAAAGAACTAAATTCCTATAACATACATCGTCTTACAAATATTGACAATACGTTATTTGAAAACGTTTTATTTACATCATAAAAACAGTAGCAAAAATTTGTTAAATAGCTTTCGATTTTTTCCCTTTATATTTCACTTCTATTTCTTCTAAATATTTTACTAATCTTAAGTAAACATATTGGAAAATAGGGCTTTGAATAAACGTGAAAATAAATGTAAAGATAAATACTGGTCCACCGATGATCCAACCAATGACTAAAACGAGGGTCTCCGTAATGATTCTCACTTTCCCAATCGAAATGCCCGTTTTATCAGAAATCGACAACATAAAACCGTCTCGTGGGCCGGAACCAATACCTGCCCCATTATAAATTCCACCACCGATACCCATTAAGACAATCCCGATGATGATCGTGATGGAATCAAGCCACGTATAAGTTGGATTAGGTAAAAAATCGAGCCACAAATATAAATCGATTAAACTACCGATTAGTATGACGTTAAACAGCGTCCCGACTCTTACATATGTACGATCTAGTATTAATGAAACAGATACTAATAAAATACCGACGATAATATTCCAACTTCCGATGGAAAGACCGAACTTTTCATACAAACCGACACTTAAAACATCCCACGGGTGAAGTCCTAAATGTTGTACTTTAATAGTAATCGTAATACCTAATGCAAATATAATATTCCCGATAAAAAAAATGAGCATTCTATAATATATCAATCTTTACTCATCTTCCCTTCACACCTGCATTTTTCTAAGTCATCGTTCGCATAAATAAAATTATATCATGAAATAATGATGTAAACTATATCCGTGCAAGCTTATCACATTTGTCAACTTCTAGTTCAAATTGAAAATAAAAAAGAGACTAAAATATAACGTTTTAGTCCCTTTATAAATTTCATTCAATTAAAATTAATTAGTTGGAGAAATGAGTATGAAACATTCGCTAGAGAACTAAAGATAATCGACATTTTCAACTCTTAGTTTTTTACTCACCTCCCTCCATCAGATTTTCTTCCATCAAACATCATCATGGTAAAGACGTATATACCCTAATCGAATAAAACTAAACATATACAAATTCACGCTATTAAACGAATCATCCTAATACGTCTAAATCGACTTTTTGTTCATATACTAATCTATAAACTAGTAAAATGACCGTATTATTGCTAAAAAATTAAGCATAAAGTAATAACCATAATAGTTTGACAAATCTGTATATTTAAAATATTATAACCGATAGAAACTGTATTTCAATCATGAAGTATACTAAGACTTCAATTCTTAAGGAGGGTTGTTCCGTGGTACACTCTCAATTAGCTTTCTACTCCAACAATGAACTCCCTTATAAATTAAAAGAATTAGAAAACAATTGGGAGAGCTTTATGCTGGAAGAAGAAGATTCAGTTGTAAGTAAAATTCGCTTCGAAGTGCTAAACTCATGGAAGCGTTGTCAGCAATATGGTGTCGATCCTTTACAAAAACAGACAGAAATTAAAGTTGGGGAAGACAAATTAAAAGAAGAAATTGCCCAATCGAAATTATATCAAGTATCTCTCCCAATTATCGAAGACTTTTATCATCAAATTAAAGGAACGAACCATCTTATTACTCTAGGAGATAATGAAGGGAAAATTATTTATTTGAAAGGAGACTATGAAACGTTAAAAAAAGCAGAACAAATGAATTTTGTCATCGGAGCCGATTGGAGCGAAAAAGCTGCTGGTTCGAATGCGATTGGAACATCTCTCGCCATCGAAAAACCTTTCCAGATTTTATCTTCTGAACATTTTTGTCAAGGCGTCCATCCTTGGGTATGTTCATCAGCGCCAATTAAAGACCCGAGAACGAAAAAAGTATTAGGTATCATCGATTTAACTGGACCAAGTACGAATGCTCAACCACATTCATTAAGTTTAGTACAATACGTTTCTAACATCATAGAACAGCAATTGTATACGAATGCAAAAGAAATTTTTAAACTATTGCAAAATAAATACGATGACATAAAAAACAAAAAATGTGCTGGTCACGTCGTCATTTTAGACGAAATGTTAAATGTCGTCCACGGTGATTCAAGTTGCCTCGAATTATTGCAAATCGACCGTTGGAGTGATCTTTGGGACCACGACGAATTACAGAAGTTAAAACTTTCTCTTCTATCGAGAAATCCGTTCGAACATGAATGGGAGTGGGACATTACTTCGTTACAACTAAAAATTTTTATCCGCAGTATGACGTATGAAAATGAACATATCGGTTTCATCCTTTTTTTTGAAAAGTTGTATCGATATCGACCGACTGATCCGAATAAACAAATTGCGTTAAAAGGAGTCATCGGACAATCGACCGCGATGAAAAAAGTAATTGATAAAGTACAAGTCATCGCTGATAAAAACGTCCCTGTCCTACTTACTGGAGAAAGTGGTACGGGAAAAGAAATCTTTGCGCACAATATCCACTTAAACAGCAATCGTAAAGATAAACCTTTCGTCGCAATTAATTGTGGCGCAATTCCGGAAAATTTAATTACGAGTGAATTGTTCGGCTATGTTCGTGGAGCTTTTACAGGAGGTGACCCACAAGGAAAAAAAGGGAAATTTGAAGAGGCAAACGGAGGTACATTGTTATTAGATGAAATAGGAGAAATGCCACTCGATTTACAAGTTCATCTGTTACGTGTATTACAAGAAAAAGAAGTCGTACCTATCGGGTCCGCAAAACCAATTCCGATCGACGTTCGAATCATCGCCGCAACGAATAAAAACCTCAAACAATTAGTCGAAGAAGGAAAATTCCGCGAAGATTTGTACTACCGACTGAATGTCGTCGAACTACATTTACCTCCTCTAAGACAACGACACGGAGATATTCGATTATTATGTAACTACTTTGCAACAGAACTAGCAAAAACACACGGAAAAGAAGTACCTACGATCGATCAGGAAGTGATTGACTTTTTCCACGATTACGATTGGCCAGGAAATATTCGCGAATTGATGAATGTGATGGAATATGCGATATTATTTAATGAAGAAAACCGTATTACGATGGAATCGTTACCGAAGACAATTTTAGAAAAACGTCATATGCTTGAAGACCATGAAGGTCTGACGAAAATAGAGAAATTAGAACGAGAACAAATTATCGAATTAATAAAAGAAACGAATGGAAATTTATCAGAAGTCGCACGCCGTTGTAATATCGCACGAACAACCCTTTATCGAAAAATGAAAAAATATAAAATTAATAACATGATTCATAGAATATAAATAAGCGAATCGTTTACTTCCTTTCCGCGAAAAGACTCCTTTAGAACTTATCAATTTAATGCGGAGAGGAAGTTTTTTATCCTTCATCTTTGCTACGATCTCCCATAAAAAAGGGCGACAACTTGTTCAGTTATCGCCATTATTTTTGAGAGTTGATTTAATAGAAACGAGAATCGCTTATTAAGAATTCGATTTCACTTCTGGAAATGGTAGTTTTACCCATTCATCATAAAACGTATCGATATCTGGTTCGAAATCTTTAATGACTGGATACCAAGGTGTTACCGCTTCAACTTCTAGTTGTGTACCACATCTAGGGCAGTAATATTCTCGAATTACTTGCCATTCCGGGTCTGGTGCCATTAATACAGGATATACTTCATTCATTTTCTCCTCAGTATCTCTCACGAAGATGTTCGCATGCAACTTCCAATTGTCTTTATAATCGCAAAACTCATGGCCACAATCACATTTTACAATCCGTTCTCCATTTTCTTTTAAAACGATATATAAATGTAAACCGAGCGGAAGAAGGATCAGATCGTCCCACCCCACTCTACTTTGCATCACTTCACGATACACTTCAAACCGTTCTGGGTCTTTATGGCTCGACATCATCTCTTTAATTTGATACCATTCTAGCGTCCCTTCAATCAGTTCATTGATCACTTTATGATCGTATTTATATTTTTTCTTTTCCATCGCGTCTCACCCCGCTTAATTTTTCTTCTCTTCCTTAAAACGATTAATATGTCTTCCTAACTTAGGAACATTTAAATCTTCTTCGTAAATCATCCATTCATCATCTAGATCCCAAAAATCTTTAAATTCATCCGTAAACTTCTCACTTAATGCAAAACTTTCGGCATACATTAACTGGACTTGTTTCGATGCATCCTTCTTTAAGATCTTTTCTTTTTCTTGTTTCATCCATTCTTTCGTTGGAACACTACGCTTTAACCGTTCTTTTCTAATTTCTTCACGTTTCTTTTTCGTCGCTTCTAAATCGACGATATATTCACCGTCTTTTTCTGTAAATACACACCCGTAAACTTTTTCTGCGTAACGGTGTAAAATGTACCGTTCGTTTAAATCTTTTTCAACGAGTTTTGGATCTCTGTCTAACGGATCACCGAATCCAGGACCACCTCGCAAGTAGTTCATAATGACATCGTAATCACCGAACTCTTCTTGTGTCGTTACCGCCTGACGATCACGGTAAAGTCTTTCTGCATTCATATTTTTCTCCCATGTTGGGCTATCTGGATCATAGTCTCCACCTAAAGGTAGCGGTAACTTTTTCTCAATTCTTTCTTTAATATCTGTGTCATACGCAGTAAATCGGTAACCAGCAGCTCCTGGATATCCGCCCATTAAACCGCAGTCAGTCGCCATCGCTCCTGCTCCTGCGACGAGCATCGTCCACTCTTTAGCACCCCAGCCGAGGCGTAACGATTGCCAACCATTTCCACCGCGGAACTTACCAGCACCACCTGAGCCAGGTAAAATTTCTCTTCCGATAAAGAGGAGCGGTTCTAGAATTTCCCAAATCTCCATATCTCCCATATCGCCTTCTGGATTCCATAAAGCTGCAGAGTGACTGATACCGTCTTTTACAGCACTTGCTCCGACACCACAAGCAGCCGATTCAAAACTGTTCAGTGCGGAAAGTTCTCCATGGTGATCGATTCCACCACCTTGTAACCAGTTTGATGTATGGGCGTTTCCAGCATTAATTTCTTCTAAAAATCCTCTACCATAATAGCCACGGCTTAATCCGCGCCATAACGGTGACCAGCCTGCAACGAGCGCATGCCACGTATTCGAATGTGCTGAACGGATATCATCAGGGTTAAACCATGAACCTAACGGAATTCCAAACGTACTTGCATAATACGCGCCATCATTAATTCGGTCATTGGGCACGAGTGTTTGGGAAAGCATCACCCAAATACCACTCGTAATCGATACAGGTGTCGCATTGAACGGATGCCAACCCCAACGACTTGATCCTTCAAAATCAATTTCTAATTTTCCATCTTTATGAATCGTAATTTCGGAAGGAGTATGAATGATTGAGTTGTACTGGGCGAATTTCGGTAAATCTAATCCTTCAAACGGTACGTCGATGAATGATACACCGCGATATTTACCTGGAATCGTCATCGTTTTTACTTGGTTGACGAAACCACGGCGCCCGTCTTCGATAATTTCACGAATAAAATCGTTTATAGGTATCGATTCCTTCTTCTTCGATAATATCTAGTACTAAATCGCGAATCATCTGACAGCCGGCAACGCGCGTCT
Source organism: uncultured Bacilli bacterium (assembly GCA_963766835.1). GTDB lineage: Bacteria > Bacillota > Bacilli > Bacillales > Amphibacillaceae > Pseudogracilibacillus. Next base: position 31,709 of record CAVYBX010000033.1, on the reverse strand, counting down.
TTTCATCTAACGTCCAATATTTCGCCGCCCGTACAGAACGAGTACTCTCTAACAACCAATCTTTATACAATTCATCATTTTCGCCAACTTTACGGCAAGTAACTTGATAACCGTCATCATATCGTTGTACCGGACCCATCGGCATACTTCCTGGACCAGCAGCACCTGTGTCGATGACGTGTGTGACACCGCCGACCCAACCGACTAATTCACCTTCCCAAAAGATCGGGACTAGCGTATGAACATCACACGTATGGACGTTTCCTACATGGTTGTCGTTGTTACAGAAAATATCTCCATCATTAATACCAGGATTGTCTTCGTAATCATTTTCAATCATAAACTTAATAGCCGCACCCATCGTTCCGACGTGGATAATAATACCAGTCGACGTGACGATCGAGTCTGCTTCAGGTGTATATAAACTGAAACATAACTCTCCTTCTTGTTCAACGATCGGGGAAGCAGCAACTTTTTTCGCCGTTTCCCTTGCGTGAACTACTCCACCACGAAGTTTAGAGAAGATTTTTTCAAAACGGATCGGTTCCGATTCTTTAAATGTTAACTCTTTTATACCAGCATAATAACCTGTTTCTTTACTTAGACAGTCGATTTCCGCTCTCATTTCCTTTAATGTCTTTCCATCCCAGCCAATCGGCTTTTTCGTCTTTTTACGCACTTCTTCAACAGTTTTCAACTCAATTACCTCCCTTTGATTTTATTCATCTAATTCTTTCAAATGGAAAATTCTATGTTGGTCAAGATACGTTTCGAAGCCTGTCGGTACGACGAACGTAGTCGCAGTTGATTCAATGATGGAAAACGCATCAATTTTGTTACCTGCTTTTAACTTTTCCATTTCGTAAATTTTTGCATTTACCCACTCTCCATCCCAGTAAACTTTCCGATATCCTAAAAACGCCTCTTCTGGTGGCGTCTCACCTTCTAGCGGTTCTTCCGGTATTTTCGGCAGTGGTACATCTACGACACCACGTACGATTGCACCTGTGATGGAATAACCTAATTCAGGCGACAATGCCGATTTTGCATAAACACGGGAATACATTTCTTCAAATGTTTTTACAAGTGTATAGTAATCGTCTACATCTTTAAATTCGCTAATCGGAGCTTCAATTTCTAAATCGTTTAATTGACCTTGATATTGCATACGATAAAATAAGCGGAATTTTACATCTTTTTCTAAATAATCGTCTTTCTTAAATTCTTCCGCAACATGGTGTTTTAACTCATCCCATGCAGCTTGTAACTCCTTACCTGCTTCTAAAATTTGTTCATCTGTAGCTTTTTCTGGAAGATGAAGGTCTAACGTTTTATCATAACGATATTCAAAATCAGCAGAGCCACAACCGAACGCGGAAAATCCTGCAGCCCAAGCCGGAATTAAAACATCTTCAAAACCTAATCCTTTCGTATATCCGGCTGTATGGAGCAGTCCCCCACCACCGTATGAGAAACATGCATATTGTGATGGTGAATAACCTTTCCCTAAAATCATCGATTCTAAATAGTTTCTAAGTTGCGATTCAAGTAATTCTGTCACACCGAATGCTGCGTCTTCGACTGACATTCCGAGTGGATCAGCAATTTGTTCTTTCACTGCTTCATATGCTCGTTCTTTAGACAATTTAATTGCTCCACCGATAAAATTGTCTGGATTTATCAGTCCTAAAACGACGTGACAATCTGATACCGTTACTGTTTCTACACCACTTTCTGGGTTACATACGCCGACTTTCGCACCGGCACTATCAGGTCCAATCGTAATATTTCCATAGTTTGGATCGATTCGTACATAGCTTCCAGTTCCTGCACCTGTCGTATCCATCGAAACGAGCGGCAATGATAAAACGAGTCGTGCCATATCTGGACTCAAATCGATATCTAAATCACCTTGTGTAATGAGCCCAATGTCGAAGCTCGTTCCACCGATATCTGAACAAGCGACATTTTTAATGCCTAAATTATCACTTAAATATTTTGCTCCTACCATCCCACCAATCGGTCCAGATACACATGTACGTGCGAGTTCATTCGCTTCAATACTAATCGTTCCACCGTGACTCGCCATAATCCGTAAATTAAAATTCGTTCCGTTTTCTTTTAACGCTTTATCGAGTTTCGCTAACGTTTCGCGTGATGGTTCAGCTGCATATGCTTCGACGATCGTCGTATTCGTCCGATGCGACTCTTTTCTGACAGGATAATAATCTACTGATGCGAACACTTTAATGTTTTTATTTTGTTCTTCAATCATCCTTTCCGCGATATCGCGCACTCGACGTTCATGCTCTGGATATACGTATGAATGTAATAAACTAATAACAATTGCTTCTACATCTTCATCGATTAATTTTTGGATCGCTTCTTCTACTTCGTGTTCATACAACGGGATGACGACATTACCGAATAAATCTACCCGTTCTGTCACTCCGACTGTCCATTTACGCGGTACGAGCGGTTCATCGAAATGATGTGTGTTAATATGGATACGGTCGGAATAAGAATAACCGAGATATGATTGCACACCGCGTCCCATGCGATGCATATCTTCCATCCCTTTGTTCAGCACTAAACCGACACGTAATCCTTTTCGTGATACGAGCCGATTCAGCATCGCTGTTCCAGAGTACACTCCAGCTAAAAGGTTTGGAAATTCGTCATCGATCGTACTATCCCACTGTTCGAGAGCATCTCTAGACGAATTAAGCAAACCGATATGTTCATTATCCGGAGTCGTCTGTGCTTTACCGACGACAAACTCCCCCTTCCTCATTAATGATGAACGTATCTGTCATCGTCCCACCAGCATCGATTGCAAGAATTTGAGATTTTGCCACACATATCTCCTCCCTTTTCCTTTTACCTAAATAGATGCAAAATTCATGCCAATTATAAAGGGAGAAGAAAATAAGATAATTTTTGCATTTCTCGACATCATGAACTGAACACAAATTGTAGCAAAATGAAACAGGTGTAACATTTATCCGTGATACATCCATCTTTTTTACGACAAAGTGTCACATGCATAAAAAATAAGCTTGTTCACAACTTAGGAAACCCATAAAGAAATGAAGGTAACTGGCGTTAACAAAAAAATCTAAACTGCTAAGTAGAAACTGTACGCTTTTCTACTTACACAGTTTAGATTTCACGCACCTGTCGATTAAATCCGACAACCGATTCTATATGTTTTCGACAGATTCAATCAAAATAGCGTTATATTTTTACTTAAATATGAGCATTCATCATTCATTTTAAAAACATGACAATTAAAAAGAAATCCGACAAAGCCGGACTCTCCGGCCATTCGAAATCCCTTTTATCCATTTTAACCTAACATCGCACGGTCACTTTCAAACTGTTGACCACGGATACGCTGGAACTCATGCAATAAATCTTCAATCGTCAATTGCTTTTTCTTCTCTTCTGGAATATCGAAAATGATTTGCCCTTTATCCATCATAATGAGACGATTACCCAAATCGATCGCTTGTTGCATATTGTGCGTTACCATTAACGTCGTCAATTCGAATTCTTTCAACGATTTCTTCCGTTAACGTTGTAATCAGTTCCGCTCGAGCCGGGTCTAGTGCGGCGGTATGTTCATCAAGTAATAAAATATTAGGCTCGGTAAATGTCGCCATTAATAACGATAATGCTTGACGTTCTCCACCGGAAAGTAAGCCCTCTTTTGCAGTTAACCGATCTTCTAATCCTAAATTTAACGGTTATAAATGTTCCCGGAACATCTCTTTCCGTTTCTTCGTCACACCAAGTTTCAATTTTCGTTTCTTATTACGGGAATAAGCGATTGCTAAATTTTCTTCGATCGTCATCGACGGAGCCGTTCCCGCCATCGGATCTTGAAATACTCGTGCCGATGTATGCTGAACGTTTATACTCAGGGAATTTCGACGACATTGTTTGCCATCTATAAGAACTTCGCCGTACATCGGGAATTAAATTACCGGAAATGATATTCATTAATGTCGATTTTCCTGCTCCATTACTGCCGATCACTGTAACAAAATCTCCCTGCTTTAATACGAAGATTTATATCTTTAAAGCACCTTTTTCATCGACTGTTCCTTCATTAAATATTTATGAATTTGCTTCAACTCTAACAACTTACATTCACCTCCTCGTGCTCTAGACTTAATGCGGCTCGTTTTTCTAAACGACGTTTCTTCTCGCGTCGAGTTTGGAGAATTTTCGGTGTGACTAACGCAACGATGACGATAAACGCTGTGATCAACTTCATGTCTCCCGTCTCTAAAGAAGTCGACGCGCAACGCCAACGTCACGACGATCCGATAAATAATCGCTCCGCCGATGACTGCAAATGTCGTACGTGCGATCGTTTTTGTACCGAACAACGCTTCCCCGATAATGACAGATGCCAAACCGATAATGATCATCCCGATACCCATTCCGACATCTGCAAAGCCTCCATAGTTGTGCGATAAGTCCACCAGCGAAAGCTACCATTGCATTCGAAAGACCGATTCCTAAAATAATTAACCTATCTGTATTCGCAGAAAAGCTCCGAATCATCCGTTTATTATCACCAGTTGCCCGTAATGCTAGACCAATTTCCGTTTTTAAAAAATAATCTGATATAAATTTGATGCTTTAAAAGTTACGACGATCATCACCATCATAACTGCCCACGTACTAGGTACACGATCAATTCCCATAGCAGCTTAACATATTGATTAAAAATGCATCGATACCAATCGCAGCCCAAATGGATTGTCAATTAGTTCAAAGATCGTCGTTTCGTTGAGCAATGAAATTCGTCGGTTTACCTATAATACGTAAATTAATCGAATAAAGAGCAATCATCATTAAAATACCTGACAATAATGGATTAATTTTTCCTTTCGTATGCAAAATACCGGTGAAACATCCTGCGATAAAACCGGCAATTGCCGCCAAACATGTCGCGATAATCGGTTGCGTGCCATTCAAGATTAAAACTGCTGCAATTGCAGCGCCTGTGACGAAACTACCATCTACCGTTAGATCGGGAAAATCAAGCACGCGGAAGGATAGGTATACACCTAAAGCCATAATGGCATAGATTATTCCGGACTCGAACGCACCAAACAATGATAAAAACAAAGTTTTTTCCTCCTTCCGTCAGTTTAGAAAGGAACAGCTGAACTGTTCCTTTCCTTATATTTTTCTTGAGTAATTGCGATCATCATCATTCTGAAAGGTTCAACATACATATTTTAGAAAATTAAGAAAATTTTATTCTTCTTCAGTTTCGATAAATTCTGCAATTTCATCCCATTCGTCATTCCATTCGACACCTTGTAATTCGGCCGCTTCTTTATTAATGAACAATTGAATTTCAGGTGGATACTCAGCAGGAATATCAGAAACTGATTTCTCGCCTGTTAATATTTCTACTGCCATCTCACCGCTACGATAACCGATCGTGTAATAATCGATGCCGTATGTTGCAAATCCGCCTTTCGCAAGTGAATCAGGTTCACCGACGATAAGTGGTACTTGATGGTCATTACTTACACCGACGACGCTGTCTAATGCAGAAACGACCGTATTATCTGTCACGATATAAATGACATCGACATCTTCGACAATCGTAGTCGCTGCTTGTTGTACTTCTGATGAGTTCGCCACTGTACGTTCGACGAAAGTTAAACTTAAGCCCTCAGCCGCTTCTTTCACCGCTTCGATTTGCGATACAGAATTTTGTTCTCCCGCATTGTAAATCAATCCGACAGAAGCACCGTTAAAGTATTTGTCGATAAAATTCACCGTTTCTTTAATCGCATCAGGATGAAGATCGACTACTCCAGTTACATTTCCGCCAGGATCTTCCATGGAATCGATTAAACCTGCGCCGATCGGATCTGTCACCGAAGTAAATACGATCGGTATTTTAGATGTCGCTTGTGCTGCACCAATCGCACTCGGAGTTGCATTCGCGAAAATGAGATCTACTTCATCAGCGACGAAGTTATCTGCAATAACGATGACGTTGTTTTGATCCCCTTGTGCACTTTGCAAATCATACTCTACATCTAATCCAGCGTCCGCTATTGCCGCTTGGAAACCTTCATAGGCACGGTCAAGGGAAGGGTGTTCAACGAACTGCGAAGCACCGATCCGGTATGTTTTTAACTCTTCCTCCGTTTCTTCAGCCGCCTCTTCTTCCGTACTTTCTGCTACATCACTATCAGCACTCTCTGCCCCGTCACTATCTGAACTTTCCGACCCTCCACAAGCCGCTAACAAAAGGCTCGTAAATAGAACAAAAATTAGCGCCAACATCCACCTTTTCATTCTATTTGTTCCCCCCGTTTTTTATAAAATAATTTTTATAAATCATTTAGATTTTACGATACATATAGTTTGTTAACTTTTTTATAATAAAAGTTTAAAAAATGGATAGAACATGATGTCGATATAATCTGTTTGTCCATACACACATATTTATACTTTCTGTTTTACTCTTGGTGGTGCAACGTGGATTGCTTGCCCAACCATTTCTTCAACTGCTTCGAGAAATCCTTCATTGATACTCGGGTGTGGATAAAAAGGAAAAGTAAGATCTTCTTCTTTCGCTACCATTTCTAATGATTGGACGAATGAACTCGCTAGTTCGATCGCGCCTTCACCGATCATATGGATTCCTTGAATCATCGTCGTATCCTTCTCCGAAATCACTTTTACGATGCCGTCTTTATTTCCGGTAATTTGTGCATAGCCGTTACTTTGTAAAGGTATTTGACTAATCGTTACATCAATTTCATATTCTTTCGCTTCAGCTTCCGTCAATCCTACTGATACGATCGGTGGATTCGTATGAATGACAGTAGGTAAAAAATTGCGATCCCATTCCACATTTTCACCTGCGAGATGTTCTGCAACGATTTTTCCTTGTTTGATCGCTTTTACTGCAAGTTGTTCGCCATCCGTGACATCACCGATTGCATAAATATTCGGAATAGACGTTTGGAAGTAATCATTCGTCACGATCGTTCCATCATCGTTTCGCTCCATCCCGATGCGATCGATCCCGAGCTCATTTACGTTAGGTACGTTTCTACCACTCATAAACAGATGACCTCCGGTGAGTGTTTCCTTTTTCCCGCGGATGTTAGCTTCGATATGTACTTCGTTTTCATCTTCTTCGATATTTAAAAGTTCTACTTCTTTCATAATCTTCAATTTGCGTTTTTTGAAAAGTCGCTCCATCTCTCGCAAAATCGTTTCATCCAATGTTTGGTCCGCATCGTGAGGAAACAGTAATTTCACGTTCACTCCAAGCGCACGAAAACTGGAAGCAACTTCTAAAGAAATATAATCATCTCCATAAACGATTAAATCGCTCGGTAATTCAGTTATTTGGTAAATTTCATCGGCATGGTAAATTCGTTTACGGTCAGTTGGAATTTCTTCCATTGGAGCGATGTTGCTTCCTGTTGCAATAATCGCCTGCTTAAACCGATACGTATCAAACTTGTGGCCATTTTCCACACCGATTCTATCTTCCGCTAAAAACGTTGCACTTCCCTCAATGACTTCGACTTGATTCGCTTTACAAAGTGCAATAATCCCTTTTTCCAATTGGTTGATCACTTTTTTTTGATATGTTAATAATTTATCTAGTTGATACGTCACCTCCTTTGGCGTAATACCAATTTCTTTCAAATGATTAAGTTCACTATATTTTTTTCCTGCATGTGCCCACAATTTAGATGGAATACAACCTACGTGTAAACAGGAACCACCAAGTTTATTTCTCTCAATGAGTGTCGGTTTCAAGCCGAGCTGTGCAGCTCGTATCGCAGCCGTGTATCCACCAGGTCCACCGCCGATAATGACTAAATCTCTTTCTTCTACTAGTTCTCCAACGACCATTTATATCATCTCCAACATTAAATTGTAAGGGTTTTCAATGAGTTGCGCGAGACGATTAGTGAAAGCGATCGCTGTCGCACCATCCGCTACACGGTGATCAAATGACATCGATAACGTCATCATTTGCCGGATTACAATTTCATCTTGCTCATTGACGACCGGCGTCTTTTTCGTTTTGTGAAACGCGATCAATGCCGTTTCTGGATAGTTGATAATCGGTGTTGCCGCAATACTTCCTAATGGTCCGACATTACTCACTGTAAAAGTGCTGTTTTTCATTTCTTCCAGCATCAATTTTCCTTCTTTCGCTTTCTGCGTCAACTGTTTCAACTCTTTATGAATCGTTAACAATGATTTTTTATCAGCGTCACGTAGTACAGGAACGAGTAACCCATTTTCCGTATCTGTCGCCATTCCGATATGGTACTCTTTCTTTAAAATGATCTGTTCATTTTCTTCATCTAATAGTGCGTTGAAAATTGGATAATCTTTTAACGCAAACACTAACGCTTTCACTAAAAATGCCGGTACGGATACAGAGTTACCGTCCTCTTTCAGCTTTTCCCGTAGTTCGAATAAGTTCGTCATATCTATTTCATCAAAATGGGTAACGTGCGGTATCGTAAATAATGATTTCGTCATCTTTTGCGCAATTTCTTTACGAATGCCGCGGAACGGAATTACTTCATCGACAGCAACTGTACTTTCCGCTGTCACTTGTGCAGTCGTCACTTTTTCTTCTGTTTGTACAGCTTGCATTCGGTTCGTTGCCATCGCTTCAGTTGCCACAGCCGTTTGCAAATTCTGTTGTTCGATATAACGATACACATCTTCTTCCGTCACACGACCGGACGGATCGGATGGAGGTACTTTTTCAATATCGATCTGATGGTCGCGCGCAATTTTTCGCGTATAAGGTGTCGCTAACACTCGCGTTAATTTCCGCTTCGGTTTCTTGCTGACGATCTCTCTTTCTTCATTAATTTCGAATTCTATCTTCCCTTTTTTCGGCACTTCTTCCATTTTCACTTCGACTTTGTTTTCCGTGTCTAAATATATTAGAGTCGTTCCTACTTCTACTGTTTCACCAACTGGAATAACAATTTCTTTAATCACTCCATCAGCCGGTGAAGGAATTTCGGCAACCATTTTATCGGTCTGTACTTCAACTAGCGGATCATCGGCTTTCACTTTATCCCCTTCTTTGACGAAATAGTTGAGAATTTCGCCCTCGGTCATTCCTTCACCGATGTCGTGCAATTTTACTTCGATCAAAATAGCTCCCTCCCTACAATGAAAAACTAAAAGTTGACAACGTAATCGATGCTCTTTAATACTCGCTCAACGGTTGGCAAATAATGATTTTCTAAGGCAAACATAGGAACTGGTACGTCAAAAGCTGTCACACGCTCGATCGGTGCCCGCAAGTATAAAAATGCCGTATCGTTGATGACCGAAACGATTTCACTACCTAATCCATTCGTCCGATTCGCCTCATGGACGATCACCGCTCTTCCTGTTTTTTGGACAGATTCTTTAATTAAATCGATATCGAGCGGATATAAAGTTTGCAAATCGAGCACTTCACAACTGATTCCTTTTTCGCTCGCTTTTTTCGCCGCATCTTCAGCAATTGGAACCATCGCACCCCAAGCGATGAGTGTCACATCTTCACCTTCAGTTACTTTATTTCCTTTTCCAATTTCAAGCGTATATTTTTCCAGTGGTACATCTTGACGAAAAGCACGGTAACTACGAATCGGCTCCATAAACAAAACTGGATCTGGGTCTTCAATCGCCGCGAGCAATAATCCTTTTGCTGCATAAGGTGTTGCAGGGCAGACGACTTTAATTCCTGGCATATGGGTAAACAGCGTTTCCGTACTATCTGAATGGATTTCCGGTGCACGAATCCCTGCTCCATATGGTGCGCGAATGACCATCGGGACAGAATAATGACCCATTGAACGCATCCGTAACCGGGAAACATGCGTCATAATTTGGTCATACGCCGGATAAATGAAGCCCATAAATTGAATTTCAGCAATCGGTTTAAAACCATTTACCGCAAGACCAACAGACGTTCCGATAATTCCTGATTCCGATAAAGGTGTATCGATGACACGCTCATCTCCAAATTCTTCAAAAAGGCCTTCCGTCGCTCGGAATACTCCTCCGTTCTTTCCGACATCTTCGCCGAGAATAACGGTCTTATCATCACTTTCAAGTGCCATTTTTAACGCTTGATTAATCGCTTGTATCATCGTAAGTTGCGCCGTGACAACTTGTTGTTCCATCGTTTCATTGACATCCATCACCATTTGATTACCCCCTTACGAATTTTAAATATTCATCTCTTTGGGCTACTAGTTGGTCAGGTGTATTAGTAAAGACGTAATTGAATAAATCATCAATCGCTGGTTCAGGGTATTGTTCCATTTGCTCGACAGCTGTTTCCACTTCTTCTTCGACCTCTTGTTGCCAAGCTTTTACTTTTTCATCATCCCAATAGCCGTAATTTTTCATAAATTTCTCTAACCGCTCAAGTGGATCGACGATATCTTTTCCTTCGTAATCGACGCGATATTTCGTCGGATCGTCCGCTGTCGTATGTGCTCCTTTACGCCAAGTGACCGCTTCGATAAATGTTGGTCCTTCTCCGGCACGCGCTAAATCAGCCGCTTCCTTCGTTGCAAAATAGACGCTAAAACAATCGTTGCCGTCTACTCGCATACTTCTCATATCGTAGGCGACCGCTTTTTGCGCGATCGTCTCAGAATTCATTTGTCGCTTCAACGGAACGGAAATCGCATATCCATTATTTTGGTTAAAAAAGATTGCCGGAACTTGAAACACACTTGCAAAGTTCAAGCCTTCATGGAAGTCGCCTTCTGATGTCGCACCATCTCCAAAATAAGCGATGACGACATTTTTTGTTCCTTTTTTCTTTTCCGCCCAAGCACAACCAGCTGCATGAGGAATTTGCGTTGCAATCGGAATCGCCGCCGGAAAAATATTTTTCCTTTCTGGCGGAACTCCGCCTTCCATACGTCCATTCCACATCAACAAACATCTCGTCATATCCGCGCCGAACGTTAACGTCGCTCCATGATCACGGTACGTTGGAAACATCCAATCGTTTTCTTCAAGAGCTAAAGCGCTTCCAACTTGTGCAGCTTCTTGCCCTTCAAAAGGTGGATACGTACCGATCCTCCCTTGACGTTGCAGGCTGATCGCTTTTCGATCGAACGTACGAATCCGGAGCATATGGTAATAAAATTTATCGACCAAATCGTTATTGATTTTCTGTTCGAATGATGGATCGATTAAATTACCGTATTGATCCATCACTTGTTTCAGTGGAAATTGCTTTTTCATAAGATCCCCTCCGTTTTAATCTAACTTAAAATCCCATTTCGGTTTTTTGGAGTGAGTATAAAAACTATTTCGTCTTTTTCGTGCTTCGATGACATCTTCACAAATCTCATTTGCCGCTTCAACCGTTGATTGTCCGTTTGCTTTTGCTTTTTGATAAATATCTAACAATACTCGATAAATGCTTTTCGTCTTTAACATGACTCGTTCTTTGTTGGCACCGTAAAGTTCATCGGATACTTGAATTAATCCTCCTGCATTAATGATGTAATCAGGTGCATAAAGGATTCCCTTTTCCACAAGTTTTCGACCATGTTCTTCTTTTAACAGTTGGTTATTTGCAGAGCCAGCAATACCTTTTACTTGAAACTTGTCGATCGTTTCATCGTTTATGACACCACCGAACGCACACGGTACAAAAATGTCTGCTTCCTGTTTATATATATCATCTGGTGCCACATAAGTGACAGAACCGCCTTTTTCTTTCGACTCTTCCATTAATTTCGTCACGTTCGATTCATCGATATCGGTAACGATTAAATTTGCACCCTCCTCAAGTAATCCAAGCGCAACTTTATAACCGACTTTCCCTAAACCTTGTATCGCATACGTAAAACCACCTAGTCGATCTGTTCCAAACAGCACTTTATTCGTAGCTTGAATCCCGTATAGGACACCTTTTGCTGTCGGAATAGAAGTGTCTCCACCGCCTCCATAAGCTTCTGGTAAACCAGCGATATATTGAGTTTCCCTAGATGCATGAAGAAAGTCATCCATCGTTGTTCCCATATCTGTTCCGGTAATATACCGACCACCTAATGAATCGATGAATTGTCCGAATGCACGAAAGAGTTCTGGCGATTTGTCAGTAGCAGGATCACCGATAATGACGGCTTTTCCTCCACCGAAATCGACATCGCAAGCTGCGCATTTATACGTCATTCCTTTCGATAAACGCAGCACATCATCGAGCGCCTCTTCTATTGATTCATATGGATGCATTCTACAGCCGCCTAAGGCAGGACCTAACGTCGTATCATGAATCGCGATAATCGCCCTTAACCCTGTTTCTGGATCTTGACAAAACAATACTTGTTCATGGTCTTTCATTTTATCGAATAATTGGAAATCATCTAATAAAGACGTTTGCTTTACAACATCCATCGTTAGATTCCTCCTAATCGTACATTTATTTTTTACTTCATTCATTAATCACTGATTTGATTGGTCAATCGCTTCATTCGCTTCCCGCAAGTAGCTCTCGAGCAAACAGGATTGTTTCACTTCATCTACATCTAGTAAAATTTGTATAACTAACGAAAAGTTTGTCAACTCCTCTTCTCACGGTTAACATCAAGACTTTATGTTCATGTCCCCTGTGAAATCAATATTTACTTACGTTGTCTTACTATTTAAACTTTTCTACATATAGAACCAAATTTCCTGCTGAAAAGAAGACGACGACAACTGATGAACTTGATTTTTTACACAGATTGTTTATCTATTCATCATTTTTTGTCAACTAAAAATTTCATCTATTGAAATTTTGCGTTTAAAGTTAGACCATCATTCAATATTCAATGTATCATAACACCTGTTGCTCGCTATTTATGTTTACTTCATCATATGTATGTTGCAATTAATATGAAATCGCTTCCATTTTTAGCCTATTATCTAAATTAATTTGATTGTTTACAATGGTAAAATCGAAGGAAAAACGTTTAAATCAAAAGTATGACTAATTCTTTTAATCTTTTTTATAAGGTGAGTAAACTTATCGTGGGCCCACTACTAGAAGTATGTCGTTTTTATTTAATGAATCGATTCGTAAAAACTTTTATATCTCTCTATATTTCCTATCACGTTTTATTAACGCCATTTTACCAAAACGTTACATAGTGTCAAGTATATTTTCAAAAATTTTTTATTTACTGAAAAAAATGTAGAAAAATTCATTCTTAGTAATTTTTAATTTGACACTTAACGAAATAAACATTATTATTTTATCTGATAAAATATTTAATGACGTTTTATTTTCATCTTATTATGTTCACATGCTTTTATTTATAATTTATTGAACAAATGCCGTTTTAATACATTATAAGAAAATCGTAGGAAAGGACTTATTCTATGGAAAAACAATTCAACACACGTTCGATGATTTTTACTTTGTTCGGAGATTACATTCGTCATTACGGCAATGTCATTTGGATTGGAAGTCTCATTCGTTTGTTAGAAGAGTTTGGTCATAATGAGCAATCGGTTCGTGCCGCCATTTCCCGGATGAATAAACAAGGCTGGGTGAAAGCGGAAAAAGTAGGAAACCGAAGTTATTATTCTTTGACAGAACGAGGAAAAGCTCGCATGGAAGAAGCTTTCAAAACGAATATATAAAACAGAAGCACCAAAATGGGACGGACAATGGCGGATCCTCGTCTATACGATACCTGAAGAAAAACGCCATATCCGTGATGAGTTACGGAAAGAACTCGTTTGGAGTGGTTTCGGTCTATTAGCGAACAGTTGCTGGATTACACCGAATCCTTTGGAAGAACAAGTGAAGCTTCTCATTGAAAAATACAATATAGAAGAGTTCGTTTCATTCTTCCGAGCAAGGTATGAAGGGATGCAAACGAACGAAGAATTAGTAGCGAAATGTTGGGACTTAAAAGAAATAAACAACCGTTATAAAAGTTTTATTCAAGAATACAGTCAAAAATATGTACTTGATCAGCAACGTTTGGAAAACGGTGAATTAACAGATGCGAGCTGTTTTGTAGAATGCGCATGGCTCGTCCATCAATATCGCAAGTTTTTATTCATCGATCCTAACTTGCCTGCAGAGCTGTTACCGAGTAAATGGCTTGGAGATTTCAGCAGCATCGTTATTTAACGATTACTATAAAATGTTACAACCAGGAGCGAAGCGCTTTTTCGAATCAGTTTACGAACTCGGAGAAGTTCCGGAAACATTACAAAAATAGCACGCGATAAGGTGTGCTATTTTTAAATTAAATCATAAATTGTATTATAAACTGAACAAAAAATTACTACTGTTCACTATCTTCTTGTTGAGAAATATATATCGTCGAAACACAGCTAGCAACTTTTTTGCCGTTTTGTTCTAGTTCACTAACGACGTATCCAATTTTTCTTCCAAGTCGTTCAACGGTTGCTGTTATTTCAACTTTTCCTGGTAGTGTTGGGCGATGGAACGTGCAATCTAAATCGATCGAAACGAAATTTTGTTGATCAGATAACTTTGATGCGACAGCATATGCCATCATAATATCTGCAGCCGCCGGAACGAATCCTCCCATCACTACTCCTATCCCGTTCAGAAATGTCTCATCGACGTTCCACACACCATGTGCTACACCGTCTTCAGCATCATACACAGTAACTTGCATTTTCTCATCACAAGGAGGTGGAGCCATTTTTTTTGCAGCAACACTTTGCAAGTCACTCATCTTGTACTTTTGAATTTTCTGTAAGATGATAGCCACCAACTTTCTTTGAATTACAAATCTATAACATAAAATATTTGTGCGTATTATTATCGTCATCAGTATCATAATGATTGTGTTTTTACGTGTCAACACGTTTATTCAAATATTCATTTTTCTTTCATAATTTCCGTTTGCTATTTAGTCACAATTTTATTTAATCTTTAAGTATTCCGTTTTATAATCGTTATATGGTTTTCTGATATATAAAAGATGTTAAATTGTAAATCTAAATTCAAAAATAATATATTCCATTTTAAGTATATTTCTCCTATAATATCCATAAAGGCTCATGCTTATTTTATCTCCCGCAAACTTTGAACCTTCATGACCAATTTTTATTGTACGGTAGTTTCTAACTTCCCTCAAAATGAAGAATTTTTCATATCTTTTTAACTTGGGAATTTACAATTTCAGTTTTTCATTCGATTATTGAATGGTTTGCCGGTATTACTTAATCAAAATAGTTATTTCAAACATATGTTAATAGATAACATTTTGAAATAGGGAATGGTGAAAATGCCGGTAATTAAACTCGAGTTAACTGAAGAAGAATATAGAAAGGTGTTATTTGACAGTTAAACTTATAATTGCCCAACGATTGAGGAGTACCTAACGTTATTTATTATTCAAAGAAGATCCACATTACTTATACGAAGAGATTTTATATTTCATCGAACTTTATGCTCCAACTTTGAAATCTGGTACACGATTTCTATGGTGAAAGATCTAGTTAATATCGAAATGGAATGGGATGAAGTGCCTATTGAAATCAAAAATAATGTCTGAAAAATGTTCTATGATTACGTAACTAATAATCAGATTTGTGAAAGGTATAGTGCCAGATGGTAAAGACGCAGACGGTGTATGATGGTATAAAAAAGCTATAAACGAGCACTTTTCTTTATTTGTACAAGTTATTACGAATAATATATTGACAACGAAACCGCCAAAGTGATATGACAAGAGGGAAGTCGTTCAAAAGTTACTTTTTTTGATTTTATCACTTCTTTCAACTGCTCAAATTTTAAATTCGTTAAGAAAAACGTTCAATATTTGTTTATTTTAATTTTTATTTACAAACTATACGGTATTTACATTTAAAAATAAATTGCCTTTATTGGGTATATCCAATACATCACTGTTACATAATTAATCACTTTGGCGGATATTTTTGTATTATTTCACGCATCAGATTACTTTTCTTTCTCGTTACCATCGACCTCACAATTATATCCGGAAGTACCTTCATTAACAAAGTTGTATTTCCACTTTTTACTCACAAAAAAAGACGCTTCATCGGTCCTTTACATACCGTCAAAACGTCTTTACATCGATATTTAAAATTTTAGTATTTTTTTAAATACCAGTGGTCGGGATCGAACCGACATGTCCTAAAAGGACACGGAATTTTGAGTCCCGCGCGTCTGCCAATTCCGCCACACTGGCAACAATGTATATGGAGGCGGCAACCGGATTTGAACCGGTGATAAAGGTTTTGCAGACCTCTGCCTTACCACTTGGCTATGCCGCCATAAAAAATAAGCGGAAGACGGGATTCGAACCCGCGACCCCCACCTTGGCAAGGTGGTATTCTACCACTGAACTACTTCCGCAAATGGCTGGGCTACTAGGATTCGAACCTAGGAATGACGGAGCCAAAGTCCGTTGCCTTACCACTTGGCTATAGCCCAATGAATAAAAAGGGCGACCGGTGGGATTTGAACCCACGCATGCCGGAGCCACAATCCGGTGCGTTAACCACTTCGCCACGACCGCCATGAAATATATTTCTGTATGGCAGGGGTAGTAGGAATCGAACCCACATCTAAGGTTTTGGAGACCTTTGTTTTACCATTAAACTATACCCCTACCTTAATATGGTGGAGGGGGGCAGATTCGAACTGCCGAACCCGAAAGGGAGCGGATTTACAGTCCGCCGCGTTTAGCCACTTCGCTACCCCTCCATAGCAGAGTTCTTGCTAAAAATGGTGGCTCGAGACGGAATCGAACCGCCGACACAAGGATTTTCAGTCCTTTGCTCTACCGACTGAGCTATCGAGCCACAATAATGGCGATCCGGACGGGACTCGAACCCGCGACCTCCAGCGTGACAGGCTGGCATTCTAACCAACTGAACTACCGGACCGTAAATTCAGTTTCATATAATAAAATAGCATCTAAACCTATGTTAGTCAAATGAATCAATAATTGAAATTGGTTGCGGGGGTAGGATTTGAACCTACGACCTTCGGGTTATGAGCCCGACGAGCTACCTGACTGCTCCACCCCGCGATATGAATAAAAGAGATAATGATTGTTCATGCTCCCTATTTTGCGTTATTTCGGTTAATGGGTCTCGTCGTGCTAGTCGCACTCCTCGCATGCTACTCGCATGCTCCACCCCGCGATATGAGTAAAAGAGAATGATCGTATTTATTTTTTCTTAATACCCATACTCGCACTCCACCCTATGAACAACGCAAAAATCAGTTTTAAAAATATAATGAATAAATGGATCTTCCGGGAGAATTCATAAAATAGGACATGGTGGAGGATGCAGGACTCGAACCTGCGACCCCTTGCTTGTAAGGCAAGTGCTCTCCCGGCTGAGCTAATCCTCCGCTCCGAGCTGATCTTTGAAAAGATGACCCGTACGGGATTCGAACCCGTGTTACCGCCGTGAAAGGGCGGTGTCTTAACCACTTGACCAACGGGCCAGAAGAATGAATGCTGGCGGAGAGCAAGGGATTTGAACCCTTGAGACCGCGGTAGCGGCCTACACGATTTCCAATCGTGCTCCTTCGACCAACTCGGACAGCTCTCCATAAATATGGCTCCACAGGTAGGATTCGAACCTACGACCGATCGGTTAACAGCCGATTGCTCTACCACTGAGCTACTGTGGAATATGGTAAATAGATTATGTAATGATGTTTGTATAAAATATTTTAGTTTCGACGCCTACGGTCCAGTCGGTCCTCGGCGTTACTCGCTTCGCTCGTTCTAAATACTATAGAAAACAATAAATTCATTCTATGTAATACGACGAAATATAAAACCACGATTTTTTAGCGACAACTTATATTATACCTGTTTCCAAAAAAAATGCAAGTCCTATTTTTTCATTTGCCACAATTGCTATGACAGATGTACGAATAGGATCTTTGCATCTATATATTATAATAAACGTCTCTAAATAATACAACAGTTAAAATACAACATGTTTCATTTTCACACAATTTCTCTCACATGTATAAAATCATTTTCACCAATATAAAACACAACAATCCCAATTCAATCAAAAATAGCTTTTTTCAGTCATAATTTATCATGAAAAAGCTTTCTTCAATGATAAAAGCATCGTCAACTTAAATTTCACACATAATAAAGAGGCAATCTCTTCCCAGCTATAACGAGAGAACTGCCTCTATTTCGATCTTAAGATAAGTCTAGTACTCTTCCCGAACAAATTAATCGAAAACAACCACTCCGATCAATCCACCCTTAAATTAATCAGCAGCTTCAGCTAACAAACCATCGATTTTTTCTACAAGATTTACAATTTCTGGTTTTGTCACTTGCGCATTTGCCCCGACTGCTTCACCTTTATGGAATAAATCTTTCGTAATCATTGATGAAAAAATAACGACTGGAATATCTTTTAAACGTTCGTCCTTTTTAATCCGATCAGTTAAATGATGTCCATCCATTTGCGGCATTTCAATATCTGTAATAATTAAATCGACCTTTTCTTTCGGATCGGATGATTCATCTTTTGAAAGAGCTTCTAAATAATCCCATGCTTCCTTACCGTTTTCGAAAAACTGTAAATTACTATAACCTGCTTCCGACAACGTATCTTTCAACAACTGTCGTAACACAGCAGAATCTTCTGCGACGACTAATTTCTTTTCTGAACGTTCGCGTGGACCGAGCACTTCTAAACTTTCTATATTGACACCAGATTGCGGATTAATTTCAACGACGACTTTTTCAAAATCTAACAAAATGGACATTCTATCTTCTAATTTAATAATCCCAATCGCATAAGCTTGCTGTCCAGCTGATAATTCCGTCGGTTTTTCAATTTGTTCCCAAGAAATACGATGAATTCGGGAAACATGATGCACGCGAAAAGCAATTTTCAGTTGGTTTAATTCGGCAATAATAAATTTATCTTTTTCCGGGTTTTCAGAATCTTTAATACCGAGTACTTTCGCTAAATTGACAACTGGCAGCACTTCTTCACGTAAGCGGATGAGCCCCTCGACATGTTCGTGAGAGTTCGGTATCGGCATCACTTCCATCGCATTTATAATTTCTCTCACCTTTAATACGTTAATTCCAAAATCTCCATCACCAACTTTAAACATGACGACTTCCAGTTCATTCGTGCCACTTTCCAATAAAATATTCGATTGAATTGAACTCATTTTACTTGCCTCCAATAAAACACCGTAATCAAAAAGTGCATTAAATAAAATTAATCATTACTAAAGTACTATCGAATATTATAGCAGAAATACATACTAATACCAATTAAAGTAGTGTGATTTTTGTATGAAATGGCACGCATAAAACTTACGTACAACTATAAACACTATTCCTTTTCTTACAAAAAGTTAAACGCTTTTCAAATGTATTTCCTATCATAGCCTTTTCCTATCAAATCGATAGAAAATTACTAATTGATAATCTATTAGATACCTATTAATGTAAAAGTAAGGCAAAAATTAAAGGAGGATGAAAATGAAAAAAGCGACATTTTACCATGCAGGTTGTGCCGTTTGTGTCGATGCGGAAAAAATGATGACGCAATATTTAGATCCTGCAAAAGTCGATGTAGAAGTCGTTCACTTCGGAGAAGATCCTTCACGAATTGAAGAAGCAGAAAAGTTTGGAGTAAAATCTGTTCCTGCATTAGTCATTGACGGGCAAACTTATCACATTAACTTCGGTGCGAGTATGGAAGACGTAAAACAAGGATAAAACGATATGTTTAAAATTTCAAATCGTTAAATTGGCACCGCCTTCAAAAAACGATGCCTTTTTAACGATTTTTCTTTATTTCACGGTCATACTTGTGTTCATCACTTGATCGATAAATTTTCTCGTGGCGGTACACATATATTTATTCGTTCGATAAATAAAACCAATTTTTCTCAACGGCGTTGGATCGACTAATTTCACTTGGACAATTTTTTCATGTTGTAAAAAATCTAAATACGGCGCAGGCAATATTGTCATACCGACATCCTCAGCAACCATTTGTACTAACGATTCGAGCGTCGTCATTTCTAACGTAGGTCGTATGATCATTTTCAATTCACTAAAATACTTTTCGAGCAATTGTCTTAAATAATATTGTTTCGGAAGTAAAATAATCTCTTCATTTTCTAAAGAACGCAAGTCAATTTCATTTAATGAAGCAAATGGATGATTGTACGATACTGCTAAAGCGAGCTCTTCATCAAATAATGGGATCGTTTTCAAATCATCGTTCATGATTGGTAAAAAAGAAAGCCCTAAATCGAGTTCATTTTCGAGCAATCCTTCGATAATTTCCGCCGCCCTCAACCCCAACACCGTTAAATGAATATCCGGATACAGTTGTTTAAATTTCAAGATGGAAGGTGGAAGCAAATAATTTACGCATGTAAGTAAAGAACCGATCGTCAACTTCCCTCTTTGTAACCCATGCAAATCTCGCAAAGCAGCTTCCGCTTGTTCTATTTCGTAAAAAATTCGTTTACTATGACGATACAAAATTTCCCCAGCTTCCGTTAAAGCAATTTTTTTCCCGATCCGATCGAACAGCGGCACACCAACTTGACCTTCTAAACTTTTAATTTGTTGACTTAACGTCGGTTGAGCGATATTTAGTTTCTCAGCCGCTCTTGTAAAATGGAGTTCTTTACAAACTGCCATAAAATATTCTAATTGCCGTATCTCGATCATGGCACACCTCCAAACGACCGCTTTTATATCATTATGAAGTCAATGTTCAAAATGCACAATCTTTATGTTTCAAATTTTTTAATCATTTGTAAATTATTTATAAATTTATATCATATTCACGATTTATAAAATATAATATAATTACCTATATACATTCGATAGGAGTTGGACAAGTTGAAAAACCACGAAATTGATTACAAACTGTATGGCGACGATATGCAATTCGTTGAAATCGAATTAGATCCGCAAGAAACCGTCATCGCAGAAGCAGGTAGTTTAATGATGATGGAAGACCAAATTAAAATGGAGACAATTTTCGGTGATGGTTCTAAAAAACAAAGCGGTCTCATGGACAAGTTACTCGGAGCTGGAAAAAGAATTATTACCGGCGAAAGTTTATTTATGACGACATTTACGAATGTAGGAACAGGAAAAAGACACGTATCGTTTGCGTCACCTTACCCAGGGAAAATTATCCCTGTAAAACTGAGTGATTTAAACGGAAAACTTATCTGTCAAAAAGATGCATTTTTAGCGGCGGCAAAAGGGGTTTCCATCGGTATTGAATTCCAACGTAAAATTGGAGCCGGGTTTTTCGGTGGGGAAGGTTTTATTATGCAAAAATTAGAAGGTGACGGATATGCCTTTATCCATGCCGGTGGAACAATCCATCAAAAACAATTGGCAACCGGTGAAGTACTCCGCGTCGATACAGGTTGTCTTGTCGCAATGACAGGTGAAGTTGACTACGACATTGAATTTGTCGGTGGAATTAAAACTGCTTTATTCGGCGGTGAAGGACTATTTTTTGCGACACTACGCGGACCGGGAACTGTTTGGGTACAATCACTTCCATTCAGTCGATTAGCTAGCAGAGTATTCGCAGCTGCCCCTGAACGCGGTGGGTCTAAAGATGAAGGAAGTGTCGCTTCAGGATTATTCGATCTACTAGGTGGAGATAGAAAATAAATAGATGCATTTTCCTTTTAAATAGAGATGAAAAAATCGTTGAAAACCGTTTTCTAGTCTACCAAACTGTATGTAGACAGGAAAGTAAACTTCAACGATTTTTTTGTCGGAAAAGTTTTATATCATTGAGGAAATGAACTTCGTATCGTAGTGTAACAAAGAGGATTAATGAATTGCTATTTTTTTCTTTTCTTAGATGCTAACTTCTTCATCACGAATTCATGTGAATCAGTTCTTTTTTCTAAACGGTTAAAATGACTTCTACTTTCAGTCGCAAAGTCGTCAAATTTCGTTTCAATCGTATCGAATCGCAAATCTACTTTGTCAAAGCGTCGATCTACTCCATTAAATCTTTTACTCGTTTCTACAGTTAAAAAGTCAATTTTATCATTCAATGAGCTTGTATATAGCGATAATTTTCCTACTTCATTTTCCAAAGACGAGACATTACTATTCAAAGAAGTTACTTCATTTTCCAGAGATGAAAATTTACTATTCATAGATGTTACATTATTTTCCAAAGACGAAACATTACTATTCAAAGACGTTACTTCATTTTCTATAGATGTAACTTTACTATTTATAGATGTTACATTATTTTCCAAAGACGAAATATTACTATCCAAAGACGTTACTTCATTTTCCAGAGATGAAACATTACTATTCAAAGAAGTTACTTCATTTTCCAAAGATGAAACATTTCTATTTAAAGAAGTTACTTCATTTTCCAAAGACCCTATTTTACTTTCTATCAGACTAATTTTACTTGTTTCTTTCGATAACTCATCTATTTTTCCTTCTAATGTACCTATTTTATTTAAAATCAAATCAAGTTTTTTCTCCAACTAGCTATCCCCCTTTCTTACATTGAATTGTAACACAATTTTTCCTAACAAAAAAATAGCGAAAAATGAAAATTACAACAAAAAAATGCTATGATATAGCCGAATTGTCGGTATAAAATAGCATTTTTCCTATTTTTATCATATTAAAAATAGGAAATTTTATATCGATAAAATTAAAATTCAACGATAGGCATTCCAGCATTGTGTGCGAAGATTCTAGTTTCTTTGTCGTTCGAAATGAATATGAATTTCGGATGTTTTTCTCTTTCCAACATATATGTACCGATAATTTTCTCATCATGTGAACCACTTAAACCGTATTTACGAATTTCATCTGTTTTTGGTGTCTTCAAAATCTCCTATTTATTTCTTTTTTGAAATTCTTCAATGAAGTCAAAAGCTGTCTGCGGTTGCGTTATCGTGACGATATCTTCACTTTTCTTTAAACAATCAAGTTCCGAAAACAACATTCTAGTAATCTAACAAAAGTCGATCGTCATAGTAAATTTGGACTATCAAACATCGATAAAAAAGTCAACGACAGTTGACCTTTTATACTTTCAAATCTACTTTTCCTCCTAAATATGGGTGAGCCGGTTGAGGAGGTACTGATTTTTCCAACATTTCGATTAAATGATTTCCGTTCGTTTTCGCAGTATCCATCGCCGACTTCATTACGGCTAAACTCGCTTGTTGCTTCAATTGCGACTGTTTCATCACGATTGACAGAGCGGCAATATCCATGAAATCCCTCCTATTAAAGTAAATGGCCCTGTAGTATTGTTTTCATTATAGCACTAGTTCGTCTAAAAGTATATTTAAGATTGAAAAAATTAATTCATCATTTACGCTGTATTAAAAACTAGTAAAATTTTATTTATATTTCATTTCTCTATTTCCTCTATATCTAAATTCGTCATTTCTGCAATAAAGTGAATCTCCAACCTTTTTTGAAACATATTTATTGCGATTTCACGTTTCATTCTTTTGCGATCTTCTTCCCGCATCCTAAATATGAAATAGGTAATTGTAAAATTTCTTCCCCATTTTCTAGTGTTTTGCTTCATCCATGAAAATGATCTCCTCTTTATCAAAAAGCTTTTTAGGAGGTTTCAATTTTCCCGTAGTTTTAGTCGCAATATTTGTGAACATGTTATCACAACCCTTTTTACTTTTTCCAGCAACATACATTAAACAATATATACGAACAAGTGTCGGAAAAATGACAATATTTATAGGGAAAAATTGTTATATAATATAAGTAGAACATATGTAGGAGATGAGACGAATGAATAAACAAAGCCCTAAAACAGTACTTGTTGATTACGAAGAAAAAATGTCCCTCGACCAAGCTACTACATTTCTTGAAACGATCGTCAAGAAATTAAAAGAAGAGAAATCATTCACCCTCACTCAAGGTGACAAAACACATCAAGTCACCCCATCACCGCAAGTAGAACTAGAAGTAAAGCTTGAAGAACGAAACGGAAAGCATAAGTTAGAACTCGAACTTGAATGGCGTGAAGGACAAGAATTTCAAGGTCTAAAAATTGAATAATTTTAAAAACCCTTATAAAGAGGTGCAACATCTCTTTATAAGGGCTTTTGTCATTCGGTATGATCGATAGAACTTTATGACACACAAAAAAGCACTTAAAAAACTAATGTAAATTTCTCAATCAATTTTTAAAATTTTTCATACCTTACTATTTTTTCACGATCGGTATGTTTTTTCGGGGCTGGATGCTCTTTCGGATAGCCGATTCCTAACACAGCGATCACTCGGTTTTCATCAGGAATCTCCAAAATTTCCCTCGCATAACTTTCACGTTGAATCGACTCTTCTTCATCTTCATTGTTGAAAACAGCCCCAAAGGCACTTCCTAAACCTTCTTCAACACATTGGAGCCAAATAAATGCACATGCGATCGATGCGTCTTGCAACCAATATTTACTCACTTCTGGGTTTGCCGAAACTGCAATCGCTGCTTGAGCTTCTTTCAACCATTTCATATATGGTGTCGTTTCTGCGAGCTGATCTAATGTTTCACGATTTTTGATGACGATTAAATTTTTCGAAGGTAAATTATTGCCAGTAGGAGCAAAGTAACCTGCATCTACAACTCTTTCTAATACATCATTCGGAATTGGTCGATCTTCATATTTCGTAATTTCCCGTCTCTTTTTAATCGCTTCAAATACATCCACTCTATATCCCTCCAACTTAACTTCTTATACGTATTATACCACTGTTATTAGTCGGATTTACAACCTGTTTTAAAAGTTCATCATATCACTTAGTTACATTCTTATCTAATAGCTGTAATATTCTCGAACTTTTAAAAAAACCAGTAATCATTCCCGAAATTTCAAAAAAACCGTGCTGACGGGAGTGAATAGACGTAATCAAGCCTAAATTCCGAAAAAATCACACAGAAGGGGACGAATAAAATAAACTTGCCTAAACTAAGAAATATTACTGAAGGGCGCAATTAGTACTTTAATATTCTGTTCATATTTAAAAACGGGTGTAAAACCATACTTCAGTTTATTAAATGAATGTTAATTTTAAATAAATTGTTCATATCATTCGCCGAAGCTTGATTGATAATTTAAAAACCTCGCTAACAACTAGCGAGGAGTTATTTTTTCATCACATTAGCTTATTTATTTTTCAAAAATTTTTCCATACTTTGCTGAATCATTTCTTTTTCAATATCATTTTTCGCAAGTTCAAAAGCGCGCTCATAATAGCTCTTCGCTTGTTCTAAATCTTGTCGCTCGCCATACACTTCGCCTAAACCACTATATCCGAATGCAAACTCTGGGAAATCGTCGATCAACTTTTTATACTCTACTTCCGCCTCGTCTAACTCTTCTAACTCTAAATAAGATTCGCCGATCATACGACGCATAAACGTATAAATCAATTCATCTGTTTCCGGGAAAAGTTGGCAAAACTCACGGCAAAATCGAGCTCTTTTTCTAAAATAATCTTCGTCTTCCATACCGGCATAATAAAGATATAACGAATAATCGAGACAAAACTCAACGACAGAAAATGTTCCACCATATATTTCTTCTAAACATTCGATCTTCGATTCTTCTCGCGATCGTTTCACTTTCAACCCGTCCCACATGATCGCCCAAATATCACACGCAGCTTTCGTCTCATCCATCTCATACAATTCTAAGCCGAGTTGATGTAAGTCATCTAACTGTTCTAAAGATAAATGATCTTTCGGTGCAAATCGTTCCCACAAAATCCAAGCAGCAATCCAAGGAAAATCTTCTTCCTTCCCTTCAGCAGTGACATCATACCGCTCGAACCAATTTTCGGAAATTTCTTCCGCCGAATAAGCTTGCATCACTTCTTCGAGAAAAGTTTCTTTGTTGAACGGAATACCCATTCCACCTAAACGGTCGATAATTTCTTCCGTCGTCATCTCATCGACATCTTCATACGTAAGTAAATAATCGATTTCATACATATCATTTGCGGTCAATTCTAATTCTAAATCACGAACTAAACAGCAGTTTTTATATTTTTTTCCACTTCCACAATGACATTGATCATTTCTACCTAGTTTTGCCATCTTTTCACTTCCCTTATTCGAATCATTTTATATTTTCCCTAATTCATCGAGAAATGCCGGACGTCTTTTATATAAAGCTTTTAATGTTTCAACTAATTCCGTTTTCTTACTCTCTCCCCCGACCTTAGAAAACTTTTTAATTGTTTGACATACATTACGGTATTCTTTCCGATTAGATGAATTTGCCGCGATCGTTTTTATGAATCTTTCATATATTTCGATCACGTCGTCTTTGAAAAACTCTGCTAATTTTTCACTGTACTTTTCAATGTGATACGGATGTTCCTTCACATACTGTAACAATTCAACAAGATCATTTTCTTTTTCAATGAGCTCAAGAAGTAAATCACGTGCTCTCCACGTGTTCAAATCTTTCAATTTTTGTTTCAGTTCTTCGTATAACTTCTCTTCATCGTCAGTCAATTTTTTCAGTTCCTTATAAAAGTCAACATCCCCAGCAAAAAACAACTCTCTTGCAAGCAACTGCTGTTCTTCTTTAAGCTCCAAACCTTTCAACGCTTCATAACGGTATGTTTTCCAACTTAAAACTAAACCTGGATGTTGTGCGTCTTTTTCTTCACCATCTTTTGCAAGCGCAATGACTTTTTCATATTCTTTGTCGCGCAAATATTGTTGAATCGCCTTCTTTCGAAAAGAGTGATAATGTATATGTTCATGTAAAAATTTTTCCGCTTCTTCTTTCGATTCATACTTTTCCTTTACCTCAAGCATTAAACTTCGCAAACTTTTAATTAAATAGCGATCGTCAGTCTGTTCGATTAATGTTTCCACCTTATTCATTAACGATAACCGCATGTTTTCATCATCAGCAAAATTCATACTTACCGCTAACAAATCGTATTGAAAATCGGACCAAAACTCGTAATCTTCTTCGTCTACTGCAGTTAAAATTTTTTTGAAAATAGCTCGTTTGTCGTCGTTGTTTTCCACACTTATTTTTGAAATTTCGTCTAAAATAAGAATCGCTCGATCAGTAACAAAACCGATAGCACCGCTAGAGTCGTCTGCATATGAAATCGCTTCGACAGCAGCACGAAAAACGAGTAGTGCAATATCTGTCGAAACTAGTAAATCATCCATATCTTCTGCTTTTTCTAACACTTCTTCTAATTCATTCGCAAAATCGAACACATCATCATAATGAATAAATCCGTCTCTGCCAGAATATTTATCTTCAATCGAACGAATAAGTCTGCGGCAATATTCAAGTTCATGTTCTTGATCACGCTTTCCATATGTGAACATGAGCCGCTCTTCTAACGTTTCATCGTCTTTTGTAAAATCAATAATGATTTCGATTAATTGTTCTTTCGTTAAGGCGTTTAATACATCGTGAAAAGTTGTTGGTTTGTTTGCTTGATAATTGCTATCTTCCTGAACTATTCCTAATAATTGAAAATATGCAGCAACTTCGTGTTTACAAACCGGTCCTTTGTCATACGGACAATCACAAAAAGAATCGAGAATATTTCCATGACGATCGAGTTTCACAAAAACTTCGTATTCGTTCGTCCCTTCAATCGTAAACAGATATTCTCTCTCACCTAGATTCACCGATTCCTTAATATGTCCAGCAAGATAGTAGTCGTATCCCCTATCATAAATAATTGGGTTAATCTCATTTTCAAAGTGATAAATATTCACTTGGAAAACCTCCAAAGTGTGATTTGATTTGGGATTATTGTAGCATAGTGAGGGGAAGAATGGTAATGGGAGGTGAGTGTGCTTTTAAAATTTTTTCGTTTTAGAATTTTCCTGTACACTATTAGTTTGGCAGGTGAATTTTCTTCACCTACCTTCAACTAATAAAACTGTAAAATTTTTTCAACTCTATTGGCGCAACAACTGTAATACTCCTTGAGGGATTTGGTTGGCTTGGGCTAAGAGAACTTGGCCAACTTGCGTTAAAATTTGATATCTTACAAAATTCATCATTTCCTTCGCGATGTCGGCATCTCTTATTCGTGATTCTGCAGCAATTAAATTTTCACGTGTAACGGATAAGTTGTTGATCGTATGCTCAAGACGATTTTGTGTCGCACCGATCCTTGCCCGCTCCGATGATACTTTGTTGATCGCTGCATCCACAATTCCAATCGCGTCGTTCGCTTCACTTTGGGTAAGAATTCCCCCGGTATCGCCCGTCGCGTCAGCTCTTAAATTTTCTAATCCAAGTGCTTGTACACCCATCGTTCCAATCGATATAGTAATATGTTGACCACTATTGGCACCGATATGAATTTTTTTGTTTTGAAAAGAGCCATCGAGCAATTTTTGCGTATTAAATTCAGTGCGTCCTGAAATAGAATCAAGTTCATCTAAGAGTTGATTCATCTCTTCTTGCATCGCCTGACGTTCCTGTAACGTATACGTGTCATTGGCAGCTTGGACAGCCAGTTCACGAATACGATGCAAAATAGCGTGCGTTTCGTTTAATGCCCCCTCTGCCGTTTGCAAAAGGGAAATCCCATCGAGAGCATTTTTTTCCGCCATTTCTAAACCGCGGATTTGGGCACGCATTTTTTCAGAGATCGCTAGTCCAGCAGCATCATCTGCTGCTCGATTAATTCGTAAACCAGACGACAACCGTTCAAGCGATTTATTCATCATATTGTAGTTATGGACCAAATTACGGTATACGTTCATCGCCATTAAGCTGTGAGTGATAATCAAGGGAATCACCACCAATTGAAATATTACTTTATTTAGGCTATATAGATTATAGCATAGATGAAAGGGGGTGTAGACTACCACACCCTCTAGTTTGAATACGATGAATTAAAATAATCGTTTGTTCACAAACCCCACACAAGACTTTATACCTATATATTTAAAATTTAAAAAAAGTACCTTTATAATTCGTGAATAAAATATTTTTTAAATTTATTTTAATTCTTTCCATTTATTATTTCTTCAGCATTTACAAAACCCATATAGTGATAACCCCAATTTTTTTGAAGATTTTCTAATTCTCTTGAATAGTCTAAGTTATAGCATGCAAAATATATTTTCGGTTCCTTATAACTTTTAGTAAGATATTGATATATAGTGTCAAGATATCGTATTTTGTTCTTGTGGCTTTTTTTCACCTCTTCAAAAGGTAAAGTATGTGGGATCATATTTGCAATGTTTGCTTTACATTCAATGAATTCTACTGGATAACTATCATCTTCGCAAAATACAAAATCACATTTATTATCCGAATCTCCAATAACTTTGTTTTCTTCCTTAATTATCGGTTCTATGTACACCTGTTCTCTTTCTATACCTTTTGTAGTAGGTCCAAAATGGTAAACTGTGTTTTCCAAAATTTCCCTTCTTACTTTATCAAATTTCTTTGAATCTAATTGATATATTTTCTTCATAAGTTCTATTACACGTTCAACGATTTCCATCTCATTGATTCAATTAAATTATTATTTTTTTCTTCAGACATGTATGAATCCCTTCTCTCTTACGCAGAATATTGCTTATCTAGATTATAACTTATTTCAATAATTTCCCAATCTTTACTTTTTAATTCTTTTTTTATTATACTTTTTTCTATTGTAGGCAAAGATTCTAACTCGAGATCTGTTTGCAGATAATAAGGCACTTCACGCAAATGACGGTAAACTGTTTCAGCTCGATCTAAAGATAGTTTTTTACTCACAATTTCCTCCGTTGTTTCTAATTGATAATCAATTATTTCCTCTAATAATTTATATGTGTCTAAACTTATTCCTTTCTGTTCAAGTTGATTAGATAATGAATTCAACATTTGATTGCCATTTTTCCTCATTTCAAGATATTCAGTATAAATATTTTCAAGTAACGAAAGTTCATACTTGTGTTCTGGTAACGTTTTCTTTTGCTTCATATAATCTAAAATAAACATCAACAATTTAAAATAGCTTCTTGTAATTATGGTACCAATTAAATCAAGTTTATTCTGTAAATTCTGACGATAAGTTCTAAAATGTTTTATTTCTTTTTCATTATAAAATATATGGGAATAATTCAGTGAGTGTTGTTTTTGAAAATTAATTTTTTCATAACAACAAGTTCCCCTCCATGGTTAAATCACCTCCATTTTATCATAAATTGGATTTCTAGTGGAAAATTTTTAATTAGTTTTTCCATTTTTTATGAAATATAGACAGTAATCTAGTTTCATTTACTTTATGAATCCAAAGTTATTACAAGTTGCTTGTTGTATCGTTATTAAAGAAATGTCTAGTACATTGGCGTAAAAAAGTTCGAATATCAGGGAGACTTAATATTATGTATGATGGCAAATTCGTTTTATGTTAAAAAGGTTATGATATGGAAATATGGGGAGCTTTTTGATCCGGTTCTCTTTGTGAGAACGATGACGGAGTAAGAGATTACGATCGGGGTGAGGGTGTATTTTCATATAAGATTACTATTAATTTAATAAACACAATAAAAAATGAATTATGAGTAGTAACTGTACTAAATGTGTACTATAATAAGGTACATTGTTTTTTTGTGAAGTATGGAAACGACCTTTTATGCTTCACAATTTGAAAGGAGATTTTATGTGGATTTGACGCATACATTTTCAAAAAGGGAAGAAATTGCAAATTCGATCACGCACGGAATCGGGGCACTATTCAGTATCGCCGCCTTAGTTTTATTAATCGTATTTGCTTCCACACATGGAGATGCATTGCACGTAATTAGTTTTTCATTATACGGAGCAACGATGGTCATCCTTTATACGGCATCAACGCTCGTCCATAGCTTCCCTCCTGGAAAAGTGAAACATATCTTTGAAATATTCGATCACTCCGCCATTTACTTTTTTATCGCCGGAACATATACACCATTTTTGTTGATCGCCATTCAAGGTGCGCTCGGTTGGACGTTGTTAGGAATCGTTTGGGGGCTCGCCATTTCCGGTACGATTTTTAAAATGTTTTTCGTCGATCGGTTTCTTCATTTATCGACAATCCTTTATATTATTATCGGTTGGTTAATTGTATTTGCTTGGAAGCCACTAGTCGCAGCTGTTCCTACTTATGGCGTCGTTTTTCTCGTGATCGGTGGCATCATTTATTCAGTAGGAACAATCTTTTACGTCTGGAGAGGATTTACATATCACCATGCAGTTTGGCACGTGTTCGTTATCGCCGGTTCGGTGATGCACTTTATTGCCGTGATGAGTTTGTTGGGGTGATGTATCCTCTACTATATAAAATTTTAAATATCTTCACGTGAAGATCACACATGATGCAACTTAATTTAATGTTTGCAGATTGCTTGATACTTACACACTGTTCAGCTAGTTTGACCTTATTCCCGCTAAAAAAATCGAGTAGGAGGAGGTGATTAACCTCCGTCCTCTCACACCACCGTACGTACGGTTCGCGTATACGGCGGTTCAATTAAGATGGGTAACGCAAGACTTCCTTCCGCAAATAGCTTATCTTCTTATGCCAGTAGTCACTCCACCCTCCAAGAGGTCTTCCACGGAATTCACCGTTTCCTTCCTCAAGTGAGGTACTACGTTT
>CAVYBX010000032.1:0-24100 GCA_963766835.1 uncultured Bacilli bacterium | reverse complement strand
TCATATTGATCGAACACTAAATCAGCATGAATTTCGTCTGCTAATATTAAGACATCGTATTTGATACATAATCTACCTATTTCTATCAGTTCATCTTTCGTCCAGACTCGACCGACGGGATTATGTGGTGAACATAATATAAAGGCTTTTACACCTTGTCGTAACTTTTCTTCAAAATCACGAAAATCTATTTCATACTTTTCGCCGTTAAAAACGAGCGGATTTTCGACGACTTGGCGACCGCTATTTCGGATTATATTAAAAAAAGGTGTGTAAACCGGTGTTTGCAGTAATATTTTATCATTTTCTTCGGTAAAAGATTGGATTGCTACGTGTAAACTAGTGATGACACCTGGACTAAAAGAAAGCCAATTTGCATCGATCGACCACTGATGTTTTTCTTTTACCCAATTTACGACTTGTTCTCGGACCCGGTCGCTAATGATCGTATAGCCATAGATTCCGTGTTTCGCTCGCTCGATTAAAGCATCATTTACTTCTTTCGGCGCTTTAAAATCCATATCTGCAACCCACATCGGTAAAATATCATCTGTTTGGAAAACTTTTTTTACACCGTCCCATTTATAAGAATCAGTATTTTTCCGGTTATGTACAGTTTGAAAATCTTCCATTTACTTTTCCCTCCCAAGAATACTTGTAGTTTATTATAAGTGAAGTAACATATGAATCCTATCTTTTTCCTAACTTTAACAGTTATACATCCAAAAAAGATGCTTAAAGTATTGAAATAGCAATATTTTAAGCATCTTTTTTATTTTTAATATTGTATATATGCTTGTATATATGTTATAATAAGTAAAAGAGGTGAGCGTGATGAATCTCCAAGTATATAAAAATCGAGGAAAAGAATACGTTCGAATCGTGGAATCGTATCGAGATCCTAAAACAAAAAAGCCTAAAATTCGGATCATTCAATCATTTGGAAGCAAAGAAAAGTTATTAGCCGAAAACCCTCAGGCGATTGAAGAATTACAAGCAAAAGTGGAAAAGATGAAGCAGGAAAAAGTACAACAAGAAGCAAAAAAGATTTCAGAGCGATTACATGATTTTTTACATGCAAGCGAACCTTCTCACGTACAACATGGAGCGGTTTTGAAAAACTATGGATATGAACTATATCGAATGCTTTGGAAGGAACTAGCGTTAGATTATTTCTTCGATTACCGGCAAAAAAGAGACTCTAACATTCAGTTTCGCACCAAAGTTCCAGTAGCACTCATGACTTTTTCTCGATTATTATTTCCAGATTCAAAGCTTTCTACGTTTGAAGGGAAAGAGCGATTTGCCCATGGCTTTCCATGTGAACTGGAACAACTGTATCGAAGTCTTTCCTTTCTCTCTTCTCAAAAAGAGAACTTAGAGAAACATCTCAATAAACAAATGGATAAGAAGATAAACCGAAACCTTGCTGTCGCTTTTTATGATGTGACGACATACTATTTTGAATCTGTCATGGCAGACGATATAAAAAAGTTTGGCTATTCAAAAGACAATAAAGTGAATCAAGTACAAGTCGTGATGGGACTCCTCATAGATGATCATGGGATTCCAGTAAGTTATGAACCGTTCCCTGGAAATACGAATGATTTTAAGACGTTTGAACCTGTATTAAGGCGAATGCGTGATGAATACGGGATTAAAAAATTAATCATTGTCGCCGATCGAGGAATTAATTCGAAAAATAATTTACTCCTCTTAAAGTCCATGGGGTTTGAATACATTATGGGATATAAACTACGATCTGGCTCTAAAAAAGCAAAAGAAATGGTGTTAGATGAGACAGGATACACACATGTATCGCCTGAGTTCAAATGGAAAAAGTGCGAATTTGAATCATCTGTCCGAAAAGACGGTAAGACATATCACATACATGACCAGCTTTTAATCACCTGGTCTTTGAAACGCCAACAAAAAGACCGGAAGGATCGGGAACGAATTGTCGCAAAATCAAAACGACTTGTCGAGTCAACGTCTCAGATGAAGGCGGAAATGAAAAAGGGTGGTAAAAAGTATGTCCAGTTAACCTTCCTAGAAGATGACAAGCTTTCATTTAACGAAGAACAACTAAAAATAGACGAACAATTCGACGGGTATTACGGAATTCAATACAGTGATGCTTCTTTGTCTGCAGATGAAGTACTCACTGCTTATCATGGGCTATGGAAAATTGAGGAAAGTTTTCGTGTACTAAAGAGTAATCTAGAAACACGTCCAATCTATGTGTGGGCAGAGCAAAGCATTAAAGGACACTTTGTCGTCTGTTACTTAGCATTAGTCATCCAGCGATACTTGGAATATAAATTACATCAACAAGGTGTAGAGCTATCAACAGAGAAAATTCAAGATGCCATTCGAAGTGCAACTATTTCGTTAATCGAGATGGATGAACAAGAATTCTTTATCAAAAATGAGCCAAATGAAGATTTTAAGGACATGTTACACGCATTAGGGTTGAACGATGCTCCAGCGTATGGTAAAAAATCAGATGCATATATACGACAAGAAAAATAACATGCCTCTCAGAAATGCGATCACATCGCACTTCTAGGAGGCTTTTTTTATTCTTAACTGTTAAAGTCGGGACAGTTTGAAAATCTTCCATTTACTTTTCCCTCCCAAGAATACTTGTAGTTTATTATAAGTGAAGTAACATATTAATCCTATCTTTTTACTTAGCATTGTTAAAAACAAAAAAAAGAGCAAAGCGGAGAAATGTCGCTTTGCCTACAGGGGGAATACGAGAAAGTCTTACATTACTATCATACCCAACGATTTTCATTTTAAACATGAAAACACAAAAAATAATGAATAAATTTTGAATTTCTACGCTCGTTTCCCTAATAAAGTAAACATATTTCGTTTATAATTTTCGACACCAGGTTGATCGAAAGGATTGACGTTAAGCAAATATCCGCTCATCGCACACGCTTTTTCAAAAAAGTATACTAAATAACCGAAACTAAAAGCGTCTACTTTCGGTATGTCGATGACAAAATTAGGAACGCCACCTTCAACATGGGCAAGCAAAGCTCCTTCGAAAGCTTTCGTATTTACTTCATATACCGTTTTTCCTGCTAAATAATTTAGTCCATCTATATTATCTTCATCATATTCGATCATAATATCAGATTTCGGTTGTTGAATATGTAAAATCGTTTGAAATAAGTGTCGTTCACCATCTTGTATGTACTGACCGAGAGAATGAAGGTCTGTCGAAAAACTAGCTGAAGCGGGAAAAATTCCGCGACCATCTTTTCCTTCACTTTCACCGAATAATTGTTTCCACCATTCTTGAAAATAATGAAAATATGGTTCGTAACTAATTAATATTTCAATCAATTTACCTTTTTATAAAGAATATTCCGTATTGCTGCATATTGATAACTAGGATTATCGGATAATGATGGTGAAATAAGTTCTTTTGCAGCTAATTGAGCGCCTTTCATCATCTCGTCGATTGAAATTCCACTTACGGCAATCGGCAAAAGTCCAACTGCAGTTAAGACGGAATAACGACCACCGATATCATCAGGAATAATGAATGTTTCATAATTTTCTTTTTGTGCAATTGTCTTTAATGCACCTTTTTCTCTATCTGTTGTGACGTAAATTCTCTTTCGTGCTTCGTCTTTTCCGTACCGTTCATCCATATATTTTTTAAAAATTCGAAAAGCGATTGCTGGTTCAGTCGTCGTCCCGCTTTTTGAAATGACATTGATTGAAATATCTTGTCCTTCTAAGAATTTCTAATAAATCATTCATATAACTTGAACTCATATGATGGCCGACGAAGATAATTTTAGGAACTTGTCTTTGTTCTTTCGTTAATTCGTTCTGAAAAGAGTGGGTTAACATTTCGATCGCTGCTCGTGCTCCTAAGTAAGAACCACCGATACCGATTACGAGAAAAATATCGCTATTTTGTTTTATTTGATTTGCACACGTTTTAATTTTTTCAAATTCTTCGCGATCATAATTGTATGGGAAATCGAGCCAACCTAGAAATTCATTGCCTTCGCCAGTTTTATTGATGAAGTTTAAGATGCGCATCATAACCTTTTCTACCATCTGTGTAAGTCACCTATTTTTAAAAAACGGTAATACATGTTCCGTGCGAAGCGTTACGTATGACAAGTTATCAACTTCTAAAAAGTGTAATGAAAACGAAGGGTGTCTAAAACGTGAACACTTCCTTAAGATAGGAGGTCTTGTCATTTTCATCGACACCCTTTAAAATTATGGGATAGTCTTTTTCATATCTTCATAAACGTAGTTCCAGAAATTTTCATTCGTCGAGAAAGTTTTGCCGATTGCATCGACGTATTTTTTAAATGCTTCTTTGTATCCAGGTGCATCTTTTTCTGGAAGGTCTTTCTTTAATTCGTTTGCATACTCTTCAATTTCTGGCGCCATCGGACCCCATTTAGCGACTTCGTTACCATCTTCATCGATGAAAATGACGATCGGTATATATCTTTTTTCGTTTGTTAAATATTGGTCCATCAATTCTAAATGGCTATCACGTGGTAAAATCCGTACAGGAATTCCTGCTGTTTCAGTAAGTTTCAGTAAAATCGGTACATCCATCATACAATGTCCACACCATACTTCAGCGAGTACGATGCAACGTAAATTGTTTTTTTCTTGTAACTGAGCTTTATCTTCTTCAGGGACTTGGAAATTCTCGTAAATTTTTAAAAAATTATCACGATGATATTCCAATGAATCGATATATTGTTCTTTTGTTATTCCACGTTCAAACCAACCATTTAAACTCATGATCGACACCACTCCTTTTTTAATCATTTCAATTATAGTGTACATAAAAGAACGATAAACGTAAATAGTCCAATTTTCAAAATTGACATGAAGACAGTAGTGCCATATTGTGAATGGAACATATATTTCTACGGAAAAAATAAATGCATTCCTCTTGCGCTTTTTATATACATCGCTTATAGTATAGATAACAATAAAATATCGATTCATTTTCGGGGCAGGGTGAAATTCCCGACCGGCGGTGATAGTAGTTGTCGTTTACTACTTAAGCCCGCGACCTACTATAGTAATATAGTAGCTGATTTGGTGAGAATCCAAAGCCGACAGTGAAAGTCTGGATGGGAGAAGATGAAGCTGATAAGTACAATGTGATGTTGTACTTTATTTCCTCGTGAAAAAATGCCCTAAAACTGTCTGTTTTAGGGTATTATTTTTGGTGAGGAATGAGGCTTCTCCTTCATTTCGTACGGATGAGTCGATATAAAATGAAGGAGGAAATCGAATTTGAAAAAAACGAAAAGGTCATCAAGACTGTTGAAACTTGTAGTTTTAGCTTTATTAACTACGGTTTCACTCGCACTATTCTTTATCAGTTTTCCACTGCCACTGTTGCCACCTTACTTGAAAGTTGATTTTAGTGACGTA
The DNA here is from genome assembly GCA_963766835.1 of uncultured Bacilli bacterium. Classification (GTDB taxonomy): domain Bacteria; phylum Bacillota; class Bacilli; order Bacillales; family Amphibacillaceae; genus Pseudogracilibacillus. The sequence goes on along the minus strand of CAVYBX010000032.1, from coordinate 18,655 downwards.
CCCGCTTTAATCGCAGGATTAATTTTTTCGCCACTCTTTGGAGTGTTAGTCGTATTAATGAAAAATGTCCTTTATTTTATTATTTCCGGTTCTGCAGATCCGATCGGAGTAACTGCAAATTTTATCGCCGGAGCGTTATACGTTTTACCTGTAGCGTATTTATACCATAAGTATCAAGGAGTAAAAAGCGTCATTTCCGGTTTAGTCATCGGGACAATTGCGATGGCGATCGTCATGAGTATTTTAAATTACTTTATATTATTACCTGCGTATGCATTATTAATCGGTATGGAAATGACAGCTTCAATTAAGTGGGCGTCTGTTATAGGCGGGGTACTTCCTTTTAACGTGTTGAAAGGAATTATTGTCGGAATGTTATTCGTTCCGTTATTCATCAAATTAAAGCAGTGGATCGATCAAAAGCAAATCGAAATTGCTAGTTAAATATTAAAAGACAATTAAAGCTGTCTAAAAGCGAAATGCTATTTGGACAGCTTTTGTTATTTGGACAGCTTTTGTTATTGGATTGAATAGTGAAGTTCAATTATGAAAAGTTGGTGAAATGAACATTTTTATTAGGAAGATGGATTTCCTTTATATTTTACAGCAACATAGTAAATTGTTGCGATCTTAAAACGTAAATTTCCTTTCAAACTGGAACGTTCCGTTATGAAAGGTCCGTTCAATAAAGGTCACTTTATCATCATTTGTAACGAGGATAACTGTTGAAGCTCTCGTTCCATAATTTCCTGTCTTAATGAAAATAGGTGATAACTGTCTTTCTAGTTCTAATCCGACACCTGTATCGGGTAACTTTTCATCTTCTGCGATTTCACGATCATATAATTGATCAAATAATATATCAACATCGAGTTCTTCATGTTCCGTGATGTAATTGTGCAACTTTTCCTTCGCTCGTTCTACTTTCGGCCAAGGTGTATTCAGTAAATGATTACTGATCGAATGTGTCCCAGGTTCAATTTCAACGATTTCTTTTTGTACGTTACTATAATAAAACAAGCGATCTGGTGAACCGACTAACACGTTAAAACCATTATAATCATCGCTCATCTGATCAAGTTTTTGTAAAAATGCACGTGGCGAGCAATCGGTTTTCAAAAAATTCGCGACGATTTCACCCCGACTTTTTCGATCATCTCGTTCATTTGCAATGTCACGAAAATTCGTTAACGCTGCAAATCTTTTTTCTTTCGTCATCCCGAGCCAAGTTCCGAAAGCTTTTAAATCGCGACCAGCTAATAAATTCGGTTCATCTTCCCAAAAATGCGCTGGTTCTGTAGGACGTTCATAAAATTCATCCCGATTGGCAACGACAATTAATTTATAGTTCGGGTGTTGTTTGTAATGAAAAGTAATGATACACATAGTCGAATCACCCTTTATCTTTTATCAACGACACCAAGTGTACATCTTGACACTGAAATAAGGTTATCTTCTTCATCGGTAATTTTTATGTCCCATACCATCGTCGTCCGACCGATATGGAGCGGTGTGGCCGTTGCGGTGACGATGCCTTCCCGTTTACTTTTCACGTGATTCGCATTTATCTCCATCCCGAATACTGCTTGGTTTTTTTGATCAATATTTAAAAAACCACCGAAACTTGCAACTGTTTCGGCGAGCAACACACTTGCACCACCGTGCAGGTATCCAGCTGGTTGGTGCGTACGTTCATCGACGGGCATCGTCATGACGACTTTATCTTTTTCAAGCGTTACAATTTCAATTCCTAACGATTCCATTAATTTATTTTTCATCTAAATTCCTCCAATTTTTATATAAAAATAGTTATTAATAAAGAAATCCCGAGTAAAAATCCGTATATCGTATTCGTTTTTGCTGTTGCAGCCATCGCAGGCATCATTTCGATCGGCAACGTTTTTCCGATAAAACCTTTCACCGCTTCGATCGCTTTTATCAAACTTAAAAAAGTGATGACAGACCAAATAGGTAAAATGCCAACAATTATTAATATTGCAGTAATGAGATAAGCTACGATAAATAAACTAGCTAAAAAGCGAATTGCATTTTTTCGTCCGAGTAAAATGGCGATCGTTTTTCGACCATTTTCCTTATCACCGTCTAAATCACGGATGTTGTTGGAAAGTAAAATCGAGCCGATAAAAATCGCAATTGGAATCGAAATGAGAATGACTTCTTTTGTCACGGATAAAGTTTGGATAAAATAGCTGATCGCAATGATGACTGTTCCCATTAAGAGACCGGAGGCGAGTTCTCCAAAAGGTGTGTATGCAATCGGAATTGGTCCACCAGTATATAAGTAGCCGACTAACATCGAAGCAGCACCGATGACGGCGATCCACCAGCTTGATTGCATACAAATATAAATCCCGAGAAGGATGGAGATTCCAAATAAAATAAAACCTAATCTTAATACTGTTTTCGGTGCGACTCCATCACGGACGATCGTGCCACCGATCCCAACTGATTGTTCATTGTCTAGTCCCCGAACATAATCGTAATATTCATTAAACATGTTTACGGCAATTTGAATTAGTAGACAGGCGAGTAACATGACGATAAATAAATCAGCTTTAAATACTTGTTCTTCGACGTAAGCAAACATCGTACCAACAAATACAGGGATAAAAGCTGCTGTTAACGTATGAGGTCGTAACAGACGCCACCATACCTGGAAACCGTCACGTTCATTTAATGCTTCCCTGATGTCAATTTTGTCTTGACTCATGCCAAAATCTCCTTTTACAAACTAATCTTCTTCACTATGTTCATTTTACATGACGATGACGCATGCTTCAAAGACTACACATTACTAATATGAATTTGTGAAATAAAACAGATACATATTGTTTGAAAAAATGAACCTCACTTTACCCCTTTTCTTGAGAAAGTGTAGAAAAGAGAATAAAATAGAGGAGTAGCCTTTGTGAGCTACGTGTACTATTTGGAGGTTATGACATGATTGAGTTGAAGGAAATGACGTTACGATCCTTTTTATATAAAGTGAAGGAAAAAGCTGAAACGAAAAATACAAAAGTTTTGTTTAGTTGGACGAAAAAAATTGCGCCTAAAGATGCGATACATATTTTTGATGTAGCTGAATCGTTAGGGAAAGACCGGATTTTTTGGCGTAATCATACGGGAACATTAACGTTCGTCGGAATAGGTTCAGTTATGCAATTAATTGCCGAAGAAAACCGTTTTCAACAATTACAACGGAAATGGGAGGAGATCCTTCAGCAAGCAATCATTCATAATCCTTATAATGAAGTTGGAACAGGATTAGTGACGCTTGGTGGTATGTCGTTTGATCCGTTGCGACCAAAAAGTAGTTTATGGGAAAAATATCCGACGAGCCAACTGACGATACCAGAGTATGTATTCGTTCAACATAAAGATCAGTTTTATTTGACGATGAATCGTCTCGTTCACGAAGATGAAAATATACACAAACTTTACGAAACGTTGCAAAAAGAGGAACAGACGTTATTACATTCAGAATTCAATGACGTTTCTGTCCATCATCGAATCATGGCAAAAAAAGAAATCGAGCCTGAAAGATGGAAAGATACAGTCAGATTAGCTGTTGAAGAAATAAAACAACAGAAAGCGAAAAAAATCGTCTTAGCGAGAGAAATGCGTATTCGATTAAATGAAAAAGCCCATATTCCAATATTATTAAGGAAGTTATTAGAAACGCAACCGAATAGTTATATTTTCGCGTTTGAGCATGGAGATCATTGTTTTTTAGGTGCGACACCAGAACGTCTCGTCCAAGTTGAAGGTGAAAACCTACTTTCGACTTGTCTCGCTGGAACTGCCCGTCGTGGTCAGACGGTAGAAGAAGATGAACGAATTGCCCAAGAACTATTAAACGACCAAAAAAATCGTAAAGAGCATGATTACGTCGTGAAAATGATAAAAGAAAGTATCGAACCGTATTGTGAAAATGTACATATCCCTAAAGAACCTGTCGTCTATCCGTTAAGAAATTTACAACATTTATATACACCGGTAACAGCGAAATTAAAGCGACAGTTTTCCGTGTTTGATATTATTGAACAATTGCATCCGACACCAGCTTTAGGGGGCGTCCCGAAAGAGAAAGCATTACAATTTATGCGGGATCATGAACTGTTAGATCGAGGTTGGTACGGTGCACCGATCGGTTGGTTAGATAGCAATGAAAATAGTGAGTTTGCAGTTGCTATTCGATCAGGATTAGTTCAAAAAGATGAAATTTCATTGTTTGCGGGGTGTGGAGTGATGCGAGATTCTACACCTGAGATGGAGTACGAAGAAACGAATATGAAATTTTTACCGATGTTAACGATTTTGGAGGATCATCATGAATCATATTGAAAATTTGACTCGGTACACGGCAAATTTTGTCGATGAGTTAGCTTGCAGTGGATTACGTCACGTCGTCATCTCACCAGGTTCTCGCTCAACGCCACTTGCGATTTTATTTAGAGAGCATGAAAAAATAAACGAATGGGTCGTCATTGACGAAAGATCTGCTGCTTATTTTGCGTTAGGTATCGCAAAAGAAACGAATGAACCAGTGGCGATCGTCTGTACGTCAGGAACAGCGACAGCAAACTATTTTCCAGCGATCGTGGAAGCGTTCCATGGACGAGTTCCGTTAATCGTCTTAACTGCAGATAGGCCCCATGAATTAAGAGGGACAGGTGCAAATCAAACGATCGATCAAATCAATATGTACGGTCATTTCGTAAAAGATTTTCAAGAAATGGCTTTACCAGATAGTTCGCAAGCGATGTTGAACTATGCGAGGAATCGTGCAGCACGGGCCGTACAGAAAGCGATGATAGGCAATCCAGGTCCTGTCCATTACAATTTTCCATTCCGCGAACCGCTTCTGCCTGATTTAAGCTTGCCAAATTTATGGGGAGAAAGTCGTACAACAAGTTATAATGTGACATATGCTGGTGAAAAACGGTTAACTGAACGATCGTTAAATGAATTGTCAAGAAAACTTAATGGGAAAAAGAAAGGATTGCTCGTATGTGGTCCACAAGTTCATTCTTCATTCGCACAGGCAATTTGTGCTTTAAGTGAGAAATTACAAGCGCCTATTTTAGCAGATCCACTTTCCCAACTTCGTAGCGGTAGTCATTCGAAAAATCATATCGTGACGATGTATGATGCGATCTTGAAATCAGAACGATTAAGAGAGACGTTAAAACCTGATTTTATTATCCGTTTCGGTGCGATGCCGGTTTCGAAAAGTTATCTCTTTTATGTAGAAGAGCATGAAGACGTATTGCAAATCGTCGTTGAGGACGACGATGGAATTCGCGAACCAACAAATCATTCGAGTAACTATATATACGCTGAAGGAAAAGCATTTTGCCAAGATTTACTTCCGTATGTCGATCATGTCGCTGATCGATCTTGGATAAATAAATGGTTGACGATGGAAAAAGTTGTTATAGAAGAAATCGAAAACTTTCCGAAATCGACTTTGACCGAAGGAGAAGTAGTTTACGAACTGCTTGAAGTGATTCCTGATCAAAGTACAATTTTTGTTGCGAACAGTATGCCTGTGAGAGATTTGGATACATTTTTTACTTCGACAAATAAAGATATTTTCGTTCACGCAAATCGAGGTGTAAGCGGGATCGATGGAACGGTATCAACAGCGTTAGGAGTAGCGGCAACGAGTAATCGAAAAGTCACTTTAATCGTTGGTGATTTAAGTTTTTACCACGATTTGAATAGTTTACTTATTGCAAAACATTACGACATCGATATCACCATCGTTCTTATTAACAATAATGGTGGAGGAATTTTTTCCTTTTTACCTCAAGCGAAAGAAAAAAAGCATTTTGAAGCTTTATTCGGAACACCGCTCGATATCGATTTTAAACATGCAGTGTCGATGTTTGGTGGCAATTATAAACTTGTACAAAATAGAGAAGATTATATTGAAAATTTACAAGAAGCTTATGAACGACAAGGTCTATGTATTATAGAAGTGCAAACAGATCGAACAGAAAATGTCGCGTGGCATCGTAAATTTTGGGATCACATTGAAAAGAGGTTACGTTCATGACGTATCGTTATTTTTCTGTAAATGATGCTGAATATGCGTATCATGTTTTTGGTGAAGGAGAAGTACTTCTGTTGTTCCACGGCTTTACTGGAAGTTCGCTGTCGTGGGAACGATTTGTCGGGGAATTTTCGTCGAAGTATCAAGTAATAACGATCGATCTTCCGGGACATGGAAAAACACGCTGTCAAACACCACGAACGATGAAAACGTTCAGTGACGACCTCGTCAAATTGTTAAAATATTTAAGTGTAGAAAAAGTCCATCTTCTCGGCTATTCGATGGGTGGAAGAACGGCGTTATCGTTTGCCTTTTATTATCCGGAAATGGTCGAATCACTCATATTAGAAAGTGCGTCCCCAGGGTTGAAAACGGAAGAAGAAAGAATAGCGCGTATGAATCAAGATAAAGAACTAGCAAACATGATTCTTTCAAAAGGTATCCGTGAATTTGTATCATATTGGGAAAACATCCCGCTGTTTCATACACAGAAACGTCTACCGAAAGAAGTACAAGAAAAGGTGCGCGCAGAACGACTCATGCAAACAGAAAAAGGTTTAGCGGACTCTCTATTATATATGGGGACTGGGAAACAGCCATCTTGGTGGGGAGAGTTAACGAAAGTTCCGCATAATGTCCTTTTAATCGTAGGGGAAAAAGATGAAAAGTTCGTACAAATAAATCGTAAAATGGCTGAACTTTTTCCGAATAGTGAATTGAAGATCGTAATGGATGCTGGACATGCGATTCATATTGAACAATGGAAAAAGTTTGTTACAATAGTAATGGAGTTCATGTCTCGTCAAAGGTAAAATCGGAAAAGTTTTATAAAATATACATAAAAGAAGGTGTATAACGTGACAGTTCAATGGGAGAAAGTGAAAGATTATAAGGAAATTATTTATGAAAAATATAATGGCATTGCGAAAGTTACGATCAACCGCCCAGAAAAGCGAAACGCATTCACTCCTTTAACGGTAAATGAAATGATCGATGCGTTTATAGATGCACGTGACGATTCATCTATTGGTGTCATTATTTTGACAGGTAAAGGGGAAAAAGCATTTTGCTCTGGTGGAGACCAAACTGTTCGTGGTCATGGAGGATACGTTGGTGAAGACCAAATTCCACGTTTAAACGTGTTAGACTTACAACGACTCATTAGAACGATTCCAAAACCAGTTATCGCGATGGTCGCCGGTTATGCAATTGGCGGTGGACACGTATTGCACGTCGTCTGTGACTTGACGATCGCTGCTGATAATGCTATTTTCGGACAAACTGGACCGAAAGTAGGTAGCTTCGATGCCGGGTACGGTGCTGGACTGTTAGCGGAAATCGTCGGACAAAAACGTGCGCGTGAAATTTGGTATTTATGCCGCCAATACAATGCACAAGAAGCATACGAGATGGGACTTGTCAATAAAGTTGTACCTTATGAAAAATTAGAAGAAGAGACGCTACAATGGTGTGAAGAAATTTTAGAAAAATCACCGACTGCACTTCGTTTCTTGAAAGCGTCGTTTAACGCTGCGACAGACGGACTTGCAGGTTTACAACAGATGGGTGGAGACGCAACGCTTCTTTACTATACGACAGATGAAGCGAAAGAAGGAAGAGATGCGTTTAAAGAGAAAAGAAAACCAGATTTCGGTCAATTTCCACGTTTTCCATAATAATTCGATGTTAGAAAGTAGAGGATATACGTATTCTCTACTTTTGTCTTTGTATAGATAGGAGAATTTTTTATGTCAGATCAAATCATGCCGCATTGGTTAAACAAACAAGCTTTTTTATTACCGGAAAAGTTAGCAATTGAAAGTAGTGACGGTCGTTCACTCACTTTTTTACAGTTGAAAAGAGCAAGTACTTCTTTTGCGAGAAAACTTGCTATGCTAGGAGTCGGTAAACATAGTAAAATTGCGATTCTTTCTAATAACCATTTAGATTTAGTTATTGCTATTCATGCGTTAAGTTATTTACAAGCTGTCATCGTTTTTTTAAATACGCGATTGACGAAAACGGAACTTGAATATCAACTCGAACAATCTGGGGCAAGCTTAGTAATCACGACTGAATTATTAAAGAAAGAAAAAAATTTATCTTTTCAACATCAGAAAACGTTTGATGAAATGAAAAAGCTTGAAGAAAAGGAAGTACCTTTAGCAGAAGAAATTGATTTACAAGCTCCTTTTACGATGATGTTCACATCTGGTACAACAGGCGTACCGAAACGGGTCGTTCATACGTATGGAAATCATTGGTGGAGCGCAGTTGCCTCGATGCTCAATTTAGGTTTAACAGAAAACGATAAATGGTTACTGACGTTACCGATTTTTCACGTTGGCGGCTTTTCAATTTTAATGAAAAATATTATTTACGGGATGCCGATCGTGTTATTAGAAAAATATAATGCAGATGATTTATACGAAGCGTTAATGAACAAACATGTGACGATCGTTTCGATGGTCACGTTAATGTTAAAGCAATTTCTCGATCGACTAGAACATAAAGAAGTTCCGAAAAAGTTGCGTTGTATTTTGCTCGGTGGTGGTTCAGTGCCAGAACAGTTATTAAAGCGAGTTGAAGCGAAAAACTTACCATTATATCAATCGTACGGTTTAACAGAAACGAGTTCGCAAATCGCTACGTTAAGTACCGAATATGCACGGAAAAAATTAGGTTCGTCAGGGAAACCGTTATTTCCAGCAGATGTGAAAATTGTAAATAAAGATGAAAAAGGGATCGGTGAAATTGTCGTAAAAGGACCGATGGTTATTTCCGGTTATGATGGAAATGAAGCGTCGAACACAAAAGCTTTTCAACACGGATGGTTTTATACTGGAGATATTGGTTATATCGACGAGGATGGGTTTTTATACGTCATCGATCGTCGTACTGACTTAATTATTTCTGGTGGAGAAAATATTTATCCGTCAGAAATTGAAAATGTCATTTTAAGTATAGACGGTGTGAAAGAAACAGCAGTCGTAGGAAAACCGGATGAAAAATGGGGAGAAGTGCCAGTCGCTTACGTTGTGAAAGAAAATGCCACAGTTACTGCTGATGAAATTTTAACCCATTTGCAAAAAAATTTAGCACCGTTTAAAGTGCCAAAACAAATTTATTTTATCGACGAACTTCCGAGAAATGCTTCCAATAAAATTATGCGTCATCGTTTAAAAACAGTTGGAAAATAATAAAGTCACCTCCTAAGAGTTTTTAGAAGTATGAAATAAAGTTTTTATCACAAATTAAGCTTAGGAGGTGCATTTTTGTGGAAAAACAAAAATATTATGTAAACATACAACACCAAGTCATTAGTGAAGTAAGATATAGTGATCATGATTTTATCGTCCATGCTACGACAGAGGAAGCCCAAAATTTACGTTCGCTATTAGATAGTATTTATCAAGCTGAAATAGGAACGTTTTGGCGCTCGCATGTACCGTTTGTACCGTATCATCGCGATCGGTCAAATGAACAGTACGATCGTTCGCTAACAGATCTTTTCCAAATGATTTATCAACTAGGAGATGAACAAGCGAAAAATTACGTGTTAGAAAGTGGCGTACTTTCTGATCGGCCGATCGATATGAATCTTCAATAGCTCGACAAAGTTTCTAATTATTTTCCATTTCCGATCGTAAATGATATGATATAGAAGTAGTATGGATGATCATAAAGGTTGTTGTATACATGGAATATACATTTAAGGATTTTTATCATAACAAAGTGTCGTTGTCGTTTGCTGAACAACCATTTTCAAAAAAACCTAAACATGTTTGGGTGATAGCCCGTTATCAAAATCGTTGGTTACTGACGAAACATCGAAGCCGTGGGTTAGAATTCCCAGGTGGAAAAGTAGAAAATGGAGAAACTCCAGAAGAAGCTGCTATTCGTGAAGTGATGGAAGAGACGGGCGGCGTCGTAAAAGATTTGCATTATGTTGCCCAATACTACGTCGATGGAAAGAGCGACACAATTATTAAAAATGTCTACTTTGCAGAAATAGCTGAATTAATCGAAAAAAAGCATTATTACGAAACGGACGGACCAGTCCTTTTAGATACATTTCCGAACAATATCAAAGAAAATGATTCATTTAGCTTTATGATGAAAGATGAAGTTTTACCGCGTTGTATGAAAAAAATAAAAAATAAATTTTTCATGTAAAAAACTTGCCATTTAGGCAAGTTTTTTACGTCGTTGCGGATGATGTTGTCGTATTTTGCCTGAAAAAGGTATGCACGAGTCCGAAAGATGGTTCGTAACTCCGCAAAAAGTGTGCGTGAATCCGCAAGATGATTCGTGACTCCACAAAAGATGTACACCAGTCCGCGAGATGAAATGTGAAGCCACAAGGAGTCTGCACGGCACCGCATGATAACTTATCGGTACAAAATGCAAGTATGACGCCGTTTATAGATTAGCGACAGCGCATGCACATTTTTTACTCCTTATTAAACAGTATGCTTAATCAACCATTTTTCTAATTTCTCGACGACTTTATACATGATGGCAGCAAAGATCGCGATGACGACTAAACTTGACATAACGAGTGTGAAATCAAACACTTGGAAACCGTAAATAATTAAATATCCTAACCCTTGATTTGATACTAAAAATTCGCCAACGATGACACCGACCCAGCTGAGTCCGACATTAACTTTTAAAGTTGAAATCATCGTTGGTAACGTAGCAGGAAAAATTGCCTCTTTAAAACATTGTATTCGTGTTGCTCCGAAACTTTTCATTACTTTGATATAATTATCATCCACTTCGTTGAATGCGGAATAGACGACTAAAGTTGTAATAATGACAGATATAATTGCTCCCATCATAATAATCGAAACCATACCAGGACCTAATGCTACGATAATAATCGGACCGAGCGCAACTTTCGGCATCGCATTGATCACAACTAAATATGGATCACAAATGCGTGCTAACCGTTCAGAAGTCCATAAGATGGAAGCGAAGATTATTCCAGCGACAGTACCGATAATAAAGCCGAGAACTGTTTCAAACAGTGTATATTGTAAATGACTTAAAAGTGAGACATCGAGCATTTTTTCATAAATTAAAAGAGTGACTTTACTAGGTGAACTAAAAATTAACGGATCGATCCAACGTTCGGTACTCGCAATTTCCCAAAGTGCAATAAACATGATGAATAAAAAAATTTGCCAGAAAGTGATGATTTGTTTTTCTTTTTTCAATTTCTTTAAATAATTATCGTACAAAATTTTATCGATCGTTTCTTTCATCGTTCGTCATTCCTTTCCTATCTTCTAATTTTTCAGTTGAATTTACTCGATTCCATATTTCATCGAAGATAGGTTGATATTCCGGATGACGGCGTACGTAAAATGGAGCAGTTTCACGGAGTACTTTTGGCACATCGAAAATTTGTACAATTTTTCCTGGTGAAGTATCCATCAATAAAATACGGTCACTCATCGAGATCGCTTCACCGATATCGTGTGTTACTAAAATCGCTGTCTTATGGTACGTTTTCATTAATTTCGCCACTAAATTTTCTAATTTCAATTTTGTGACATAGTCGAGTGCGGAAAATGGTTCATCGAATAATAAGATTTCAGGATTTGTAATAAGTGTTCTGACGAGAGAAATTCTTTGCCGCATTCCTCCTGATAGTTCTGAAGGATAATATTGTTCTGTATGACTTAAATTCACTTCTTCAAGTAATTTCCTTGCTTGCTCGATCGTTTCATCTGTTAATTGGTCATTAATTTTCGGTCCGAGTAAAATGTTTTCTATGATCGTTTTCCAAGGAAATAAATAGTCTTGTTGCAACATATAACCGATATTTAATGGAGATTCCATTAGCGGTTTATCTTTTAACGTAATTTTACCTTCTGTCTGTTTCATCAACCGACCGATAATTGATAAAATCGTCGATTTACCACATCCACTTGGTCCGATGATAGAAACAAATTCACCTTCTTCCACCGTAAACGATACTTCTTCGAGCGCTTTCGTATATCCAGTTGGTGAGAAATAATAGTGCGAAACATGATCTAGAGATAAAAATGTCATCCTTTTTCCCCCTAGTTTGCTGTAACTTCGTTTGCAATATCAGTATTCACCAACTCTTCATAAGGTGCATGTTTCGGTAGTTCTCCAGCCTCCTCCATAATATTTTGTAAATTTTCCCACGCTTCCTCTGATAATAACGGACTAGTCGCAAACGATCCTTGTTGTTTATATCGTTCAATTGCAGAAGCTAACATGTCGACTTCTGTATCTTCAAAGAAAGGGTGAACGATTTTAGCAATTTCCTCTGGATCTGTTTCTTGGACAAATTGTTGTGCTTTATAGATCGCTCTCGTGAAACTTTTTACAACATCTTCATGTTCATTTAGAAAACTTTCTTTCGTCATGAACACGGTGTACGGAATTTCGCCAGATTCTTCACCGAATGACGCAACGATATAACCAGATCCTTCTTTTTCAAATGTACTCGCAGTCGGTTCGAATAATTGTACGTATTCATAATCACCAGAGACAAATGCTCCTGGAATGTTCGCAAAATCGATACTTTGTGTTAAATCTAAATCTTCTTGAGGGTCGATCCCATTTAATTTAATGACATATTCACCGACCATTTGCGGCATTCCGCCTTCTCTTTGTCCTAAATATTTACTACCTTTCAAATCTTCCCATGTAAAATCTGGTTGTTCTGTTTTTGCCACTAAAAATGTTCCATCTGTTTGTGTCAGTTGTGCAAAATTAATAACCGGGTCTGTCGCATCTTGTGCATAGACGTAAATCGAAGTTTCTGAGCCGACCAGTGCGATATCTGCATTGTCGGATAGAAGAGCTGTCATCGTTTTATCGCCACCCCAAGTCGTTTGCAAATCGACATTTAAACCTTCTTCTTCAAAATATCCATTTTCAATTGCGACGTATTGTGGAGTATAAAATACTGATCTCGTCACTTCCGCTAACGTAATATCTGTCACTTCGTTTTTAGCGGAACAAGCTGAAAATATAACTACAGCAATGAAGAGAATAAATAGTGAACTTAAAGTAAACTTCTTCAACGATTTTCCACTCCTTCATTTTAACTTTTTCAACATTAGCCTATGCTGAAAAAATGGGAGTGTGCCTAGAGTTCAAGCATTTTTGAAAAAAGGAGAGAAATGATAAGAAGCGAAAATGAATGACGAATAGATAGGAAGATCTTTAAGAGAAGTAGAAAATTCGTAACATGAAGTTGAAGTATCTTGATAAAACAAAAAACCGACCCATTTCGGATCGGTTTTTATATTTATTTATAAATTGGACCAGCTTGTTTAATATCGTCACTCGCATTCGGGAAATTTTCAAAGTTTTTATGGAATTCTTGTGCAAGTTTTTGTGCAGTTCTGTCATAAGCTACTTTATCATCCCACGTATTTCTTGGAATTAATACTTCATCTGGTACTCCTGGAACATGAGCTGGAATATTTAAACCGAAAATTTTATCTTGAACAGTTTCAACAGTGTTCAGTTCTCCTTCAAGTGCTGCATGGATCATCGCACGCGTATAAGATAACTTCATCCGGCTTCCTACTCCGTACGGTCCACCAGTCCATCCTGTATTTACAAGGAAGACATTTGCATTAAATTGGTCAATTTTTTCACCGAGCATTTTTGCATACTTGTCAGGAGAAAGCGGCAGGAAAGGTGAGCCGAAGCACGCTGAAAATGTTGCCTCTGGTTCAGTAATGCCTCTTTCTGTTCCAGCAAGTTTGCTCGTATACCCACTTAAGAAGTGATACATTGCTTGCTCTTTCGTTAACTTACTAATAGGTGGCAACGTACCTGAAGCGTCTGCTGTTAAGAAAATAATCGTGCTTGGATGCCCTGCGACACTCGGTTTTACAATATTATCGATATTTTCTAACGGATAAGCTGCTCGCGTATTTTCTGTTAGCGACGTATCGCTATAATCAGGTTCACGTGATTCGTCATCTAATACGACGTTTTCAAGTACTGACCCGAAACGAATCGCGTTATAAATTTGTGGTTCTTTCTCTTCTGATAAATCGACACATTTTGCATAGCAGCCACCTTCGATATTAAACACACCGTTTGGACTCCAACCATGTTCATCATCACCGATTAATTTACGGTATGGATCGGCTGAAAGTGTCGTTTTTCCAGTACCTGATAGGCCGAAAAATAAAGCTACATCGCCTTCTTTTCCTACGTTAGCTGAGCAATGCATCGATAGTACATTTTGCTGTGGTAATAAGTAGTTCATGACAGAAAAGATCGATTTTTTAATTTCACCAGCATATTCTGTTCCACCGATTAGAACGACACGCTTTTTAAAAGAAATGACGATAAATGTTTCAGAATTTGTACCGTCTTCGGCAGGATCAGCTTTACAAGTAGGTGCGGCTAGTACAGTAAACTCTGACTGATGATTTTTTAATTCATTTTCATCAGGAGTGATAAATAATTGACGAGCAAATAAATTATGCCAAGCATACTCATTGATCACTTCAACTGGGAGACGATATTTTACATCAGCACCAGCGAATCCTTTAAAAGAAAAAAGTTCATTTTTGCTTTTTAAATGATCGATTACTTTCCGATAAAGTTTATCAAATGAAGCCTCATCAAGTGGCTGGTTAACAGGACCCCAATCGACTGTATTTTCAGTCACGTCATCGCGAACGATAAAACGGTCTTTTGGAGAACGACCAGTATATTTACCAGTAGTTGCACGAACGGCACCTGTTGCTGTTAAAACTCCTTCTTTTCTTGCTAAGATTTTTTCTACTAATAATGGAACAGATAAATTCGTGTGCACTTTCGTGTCAGCAAATAATGCCTGAGATTCAATTGACTTTGCTGTCATGTTCATTACACTAACCTTCCTTTTTTCGATTACTTAATTTCTAGAATATAGTATAACACATTAGATGAATTAGTCCATACTAAATAAGATACTGTAACGTTAAGTAAAAATAATTGTTTACAATTTTGACATATTATATCCCAAATCATTCAAAAACACTCGTAGTATCTTTATTGTGAAATCAATCACAAAGTTTGATAATAAGTAAAAGAGCTATTTTCGATATGTAATCTTTATTTTAACAATAAAATAAATGAAGGCAACTGAAATCTATTTTATTGACAATTATTGATAAAAAAGATACGATAATTAAGAAAACGGACTCTTATTCAGAGTTGGTGGAGGGACTGACCCGAGGAAGCCCAGCAACCATCACATTGTTCGTATGTGAAAAGGTGCTAAACTGTAGCAAGGATTTTTTCCTTGGACAATAAGAGTGAAAGGCGAAACGAATTATCCTTTCCTCGACTATGTGGAAAGGTTTTTTTGTTTATATAAGCAAATGATACGTTTCTCTGATATTTTGAGCCCGTAAAATCTCATTAGGAGGCTAATCTATATAATGACTAAAATTCGGCGTTTATTTACATCAGAATCAGTAACTGAAGGGCATCCTGATAAAATGTGCGATCAAATATCAGATGCGATTTTAGATGAAATTTTAAAAAATGATCCGAACGCGCGTGTCGCTTGTGAGACGACGGTGACGACTGGTCTCGTTCTTGTAGCAGGAGAAATAACTACTTCTGTTTACGTCGATATTCCATCGATTGTCCGAAACACGATCAAAGAAATTGGCTATACCCGTGCAAAGTATGGGTTTGATGCGGATACTTGTGCCGTGTTAACAGCGATCGATGAACAATCACCAGATATTAAAAGAGGTGTAGATGTCGCTTTAGAAGCGCGAGAGGGAAAAATAGAATCAGAAGAGGCGCTCGGTGCTGGAGACCAAGGATTAATGTTCGGATATGCTTGTGATGAAACAGAAGAGCTTATGCCACTGCCAATCTTTTTAGCGCACAGACTAGCGAAACAGTTAGCAAAAGTGCGGAAAGACGGGACGGTTGCTTATTTAAGACCTGATGGTAAAACACAAGTGACAGTGGAATATGATGAAAATGGGCGACCAGTTCGTGTAGATGCGATCGTCATTTCGACTCAACATCACGAAGAAATTTCAAATGAACAGATCGAACATGATGTGATGGAACATGTCATTAAACCGATTGTTCCTAGTTTTTTATTAGACGAAGAAACGAAATATTTCATCAATCCGTCAGGTCGATTTGTGATCGGCGGTCCCCAAGGTGATGCCGGTTTAACTGGTCGAAAAATAATCGTCGACACATACGGCGGTTATGCTCGCCATGGTGGTGGAGCATTTAGTGGAAAAGATCCGACGAAAGTAGACCGTTCGGCAGCTTATGCAGCTAGATATGTCGCTAAAAATATCGTCGCCGCCGGTCTTGCGGAAAAATGTGAAGTGCAATTAGCTTATGCCATCGGTGTCGCGGAACCTGTATCCATTTTGATCAATACTTTCGATACGGGAAAGGTAAAAGAGGAACAACTCGTACAAGTTGTCCGGAAATTGTTCGATTTAAGTCCAGCCGGTATTATAAAAATGTTGAACTTAAAACGGCCGATTTATCGTCAAGTAGCGACGTACGGTCATTTCGGACGGAACGATCTGTCACTGCCATGGGAAAAAACAGACAAAGTGGAAAGCATTCGAAAAGCGTTAGCTGAAGTTGTCGAAAACTAATCTCTACATAGTATCGAATTGATACTATGTTTTTTATTTGAAAAATGAAAAGTTAAATGAGTCCTACTTATTATAGACGGGTTTCGATTGAAAAGTAGTAGTAGTCATGTTTTATAGGAAGCAGTTTTAAAAGAATAGGTAAAACAAACGTCACTCGCTATCATCATGATTTGATATCGAGTGACGGATCATTAAAAAGAACGAATTATTTTTAAAGATCTAAGCCTAAATCTGTATGTTTTTTATAATAATCGCGTTTATCACAGTACGACTTACGAATGCGCTCCATTTCAGCTAAATCTTTTTCAGTCAATTCTCGGACTACTTTTGCTGGTCGACCGAAAGCTAACGTGTTCGGTGGAATTTTTGTTCCAGGTGATACGAGGCTTCCAGCACCGATAAAAGCATTTTCACTAATTTCTGCTCCATCTAATATAATGGAGCCCATCCCGATTAACGCATTTTTACGGATGATGCAACTATGTAATAGCACTTGGTGTCCGACTGTTACTCCATCTTCAATGATGACAGGCATATTCGGACTTTGGTGGACCATCGATAAATCTTGAATGTTCACACCTTTACCGATTTTCGTTGGTGCGACATCGCCTCGTATTACCGTTTTGAACCAAATGCTCGAACCTTCGTCGATCGTCACATCGCCGATAATCGTCGCATTTTTCGCTACAAAGACAGATTCATGAATTTTAGGTGAAATATTTTTGTAATGGTGTATCATTTTCTTCCCCCGGTTGCGTTTTCTTATCATCCATCTTAGCATAAAATGGATTTTCCAAAAACAATTACAATTTTTCGATCGCTACGACAAAAGGTGGATTGTTTTTTTGATTGATGAATTCGTATTTTAATACTGCGAATTTTTTCTGATCGAGCTTCTGGACATAGTTTAATACCGCTTCTTTTTCTTCTGCACCGCCTTCATGGCCGTGGTAGATCACGATGACGACTAGCGCTTCTTCTCTAATGTATTCAAGCAATGTCTCGATCGCTTGAATCGTTGATTCGCCTTTTGTAATAATTTTTTTGTCACTGCGAGGCAAGTAGCCTAAATTAAAGATTGCTCCACCTAATTTACCTTTTAAATTTTTTGGCAAATATTGAGCTAGTTTTGCATGGCTATCATGAATGTATGTCACATTTGTGAAGTCATGATCCTGTAACAAGCTTCTTGTCGTATCAATTGCTTGTTTTTGAATATCGAAGGCATAAACGTGCCCTTCACGTCCAACGAGGCCACATAAAACTAGAGTATCATTTCCGTTTCCGCATGTTGCATCGACTACTATATCGCCAACCCGAACTGATCGTGTTAGTAATTCATGAGCAAAAGGAATAATTCTTTTTAACATTTCTGTCACAACTTTCTAAAATTCTGCTATACATAATGTAGCTTACCATGCTTTTCTACTAAAATAAACTAGGAAGAAATAACACGAAATCTTGACAAAGAGTGTACAATTCAATACAATTCGAATAGTTAGGACAATTGTGTCTACATAGCGAAACATGTATGATTATACATATTATTGCCTACAATGAGTGAGTAAGGAATTAATAGATTGTTCTTTGCTTTTTATGTCTTTTGTATGATAAGCTCCTCATTACAAATTTTGTATTGAGTAGCTTTTTTCTACTAAATTATTAGTTTCGCTTTTTCATAAATGATTAATACCGAGGGAGGCACTATTAGTGAGTTATGATCATAGAGAAATTGAATCTAAATGGCAAAAGTATTGGTTAGAAAATAAAACATTTAAAACAGACATCCATTCTGATAAAGATAAAATGTACGTCTTAGATATGTTCCCTTACCCTTCAGGATCAGGGCTTCATGTCGGACACCCTGAAGGTTATACAGCAACAGATATTATCGCCCGTATGAAACGGATGCAAGGGTACGAAGTGTTAA
>CAVYBX010000031.1:12500-253643 GCA_963766835.1 uncultured Bacilli bacterium | reverse complement strand
ACAAATTTGTCTTTAAACTTTTCTAAAAAAATGAATCTTTTCCCGGTCTATTGTATATATAATTAAGAGATATTGGGTAGGAGGTGCAACCGGAAAAATAAGACCGGTAAAATCCTTCATAATCCGGTCAGCGCAATCCGGTTGGGAATGAAGGAGTATATTCAGAAGATCGAAGATGAATTCGGAAAGTTTAAGGCGCAAGCAGCATCCATCGAAGCGGAAAGAAAGCGTTTGGAGCGGGAGATCACAGAGTGTATTCAGAATATTAAAAAAATGGAACGGTATGCGAAAAAAATGGAGGAAGCCCGTCGTCTAGAGGAAGCAGAAAAATTTCAAAAAGAGAATGTGCAGGAGCGGCAAGTCAAACGAGAACGATTAGAAAAAGAGTATCAACATGTGGCAACCAAGCTGAAAAAATGCGGGAAACCCATGAGAAGCTGGCTAAAGATCTGCAGGAAATTGATGCGATGCGACGCGAGGATGGCTGGTAAAAAGCAGGGAGCTGGTGCATTTTGGTTTGGATCGCTGACGATAAGGAAAACACTATTGTAAAATAACAATTGCTATTGAATGATTTGGGCGTTCAGGATATGGCGGATTAGATGAAACGAGGTGGGGAAACGATGGTTATCCATTACAAATGTCCAAACTGTGGGGATGATATGCATTTTGATGCAAAAACCGGGGCCCTTGTTACACCTGTCCTGCCTGTGGTCGGGAAGGATCATATCGATGACTTCCCGCAAGATCATATTCAAGAAATGTTTACCGATGAGAATGTGAATAGACTACGTTGTGAAAACTGTGGAGCGGTCTTGCTTACCGATAAAAATACGGCAGCCACAAAATGTAGTTATTGTGGTGCCGGTGTAGTATTAGCGGATCGACTTACGGGAGCGATGACCGCAACTCGTGATACCTTTTGCGATCAGCCAGAGACGATTGCCGGTTTTAAATGGGCTCGTAAACGGTTGTTGGCACCAGCGGGATTTATGAACGCTGACCGGATTAAAGACATAACAGGTGTCTATGTTCCTTTCTGGTTGTAGCTATTTCGACAGTGATGTGGAAAATTCATGCGATTGGGACACGGGTAAGGACATATGTGAAAGGTGATTATATTTATACAGAGACGAAATATTATCAACTTTACCGTGATATTTATCTGAAGTACAACAAGGTTCCTATCGATGCCTCGGTGAAAATGGATGACGAACTGATGGATAAACTGGAGCCATTTCCATATAATCAGTTGAAAGATTTTCAATTCCCCTATTTAGCCGGTTATTACGCCTGAAAAATACAGTATGATGATGAAGAATTGTTCCTTTTAGGGGCGAAAAGTAAAGTGCGCAAGTTTATCGACTCTTTTATTTATTCCACGATGACAGGTTATACGAATGTACAGATTCAGGATCTTAATGATTGATTGCAAAAGTTGAACGCTTATTATGCCTTATTCCTGTACTAGGGTATTCACTTATGATCACAACCGTGAGGAATATCTTTTTGTCATGAACGGGCAAACCGGAAAAATTGTTGGGAAACCGCCTATTAGTTTAGGGAAAGTGGCACTTTTCCTGGTATTCAGGAATTACGGCTGGGATGTTCCTCTTGTTCCGCCTGATTTACGTGCGATTGCGGGTGGTGGTTCTCATGAAACGAATTTATAAAAGAGTAGCACTTATCGTTTTCGTTTTAGTCCTATTCATGTTAACCGCATTTTCGGTTTTGGGGTGACGGGTGAGCGCTATATTTACGATGAGGCCAATTTGCTAACCGATGAAGAAGAAATGGAACTGGAAAATCTCGCTCGGAAGATCCGTTCTCAATTGAATGTTTTTATACTGCGATTATAACGAAGGAAGACGGTACCGATGTGGCTCGATTACGCTTCTGAATTTTATCAGCGAATCGCCGCAAAGGCATTACTGATCGTTAATTTTAACCGTTGATATGGAAGCGAGGGAATTTTATTTTTTACTCATGATCGGGCCGATGAACTTCTCTATGATGATGAACTCGATGAATTATATGATACATTAGGATCCTTCTTTCCGCCGAAGATTTTTTTACAGCCTTTCATGCGTTTATAAGCGCTGCCCATGATTATATGCTCACCCCAGATATGGACAAATCCCGGGCCGGTGATGGATATTCAGCAGATCCATTGCTCCGGAGTAAACAGCAGAACGAGGAGAGACAATATTTTCTATCTATGGTGGGTGCAATTAATCATAGCTGGCCTCATTGCCGCCGGGATTGTCGGGTACATGGCATATACGGCAGGTGGGAAAGTCAGGGTAACACAAGGAACCTATCTCGATCATGCAACGTCAAAAATTCGCTCCCGTCGTGATATTTATTTGCGGACTGTCGTCACGAAAACCAAAAGAACGAAGTCGAATAATCATAGCGGTGGGGGATTTGGTGGTTTCAGTGGCGGCTTCATCGAGCAGCCGGCGCGGAAGTTTTTAAAATAAATGTTGTGGATAGTTTCGTCTATTAATGCATGATGAGCATTTGCCACCTGTAAAACTTGATATTATTCATGGAATTTCCGACATTTATGATCTTTCGTTGATTCTAAAAAGAAAGGATTGAGGGTCATGTCGTTTTTTCGAAATCAATTTGCCAATGTAGTCGAATGGGAAGAATTTCGCGATGATATGATTTTTTGGAAATGGAGCAATCGGGAAATTAAAAAAGGCAGTCGGTTGATTATCCGTCCCGGTCAAGATGCGATTTTTTTATATAACGGGAAAATTGAAGGGATTTTTAATGACGAAGGCGATTATAATATCGAGTCGGAAATTATCCCGTTCCTATCTACGTTAAAAGGATTTAAATTTGGTTTTAATTGCGGGATTGCGTGTGGAAGTATTATTTGTCAACACGAAAGAATTTACCGTTAAATGGGGTACAAAAAATGCAATTCATTATTCCGGCCCCGGGGATTCCGGGCGGAATGCCGATTCGGGCAAACGGGACTTTCAATTTTAAGGTCAATGATTATGTGGCATTGATCGATAAAATCGCCGGGCATTAAAGAACGGTTATTTAGTGGAGGATGTGAAAATCCGGATTACCTCCATACTGGATCAGTTGTTGATGAAATGGATTAGTTAAGAAGGAAAGATATGTTCAATCTGCAAGCGAATGCTGCGAAATTGCCAAAGGCATTCAGGAAGATTTGGATATGGAGGTTCTGGATGATCGGCTTTACGATCACCGGTTTTAATATTATGAGCTTTAACTATCCTAAAGAAATTCAAGAGATGATTAATAAAACTGCTTCCTTCGGTATGGTTGGTGATATGCGAAAGTTATCAACAAATATCTCGATACTGAAGGCATGGCCTCCGGGAAAATGCAAGGGGGGGAGCGTAGCTAGTGGATATGGCCGGGATGATGATGGGAATGAAAATCGCCAAAGAAATGTTGAAGGATATGGATAGAAAGTGAAAAGAAGGAGACTCAGTCCGCACATAAAGCAACTCCGACAACGAGGAGAAACAAGAGCCGAATTTCTGCCCGAACTGTGGACGTGAAAAATACAGGTACGAACTTTTGCCCGAATTGCGGGTATAAACTGGTTTAATAAATTTATAGATTTTACTGAACCCATTCCTTGTTGGATGGGTTCCTTTGTAATTTTATTGAGGGAGGGGCGCAGAAAAATTTTGTCATAGGTTCTTACGTGGTGATGATACGATTTCAGAAAAGGATAAAGAAATTTTATCGTGGTCGATAAGTTCGAATATGCTGTAAATTTAATAGATTTGTGATTAAATTTTTTTACTATAATAAAATTGTTTATAATCGTTTTATCGGTAAAATTAGGGGAGGGGATCGATATGGAATATCGTATTGAAAGGGATACGATGGGAGAAGTAAAAGTTCCCGCTGGATCAATATTGGGGAGCCCAAACCCAGAGAAGCTATCAAAACTTTGCCATCAGTACGGAAAAAATGCCAGCAAGAATTGATCAAAGCTTTCGCCATTTTAAAAAGAAGTTGTGCGATTGTCAACAATAAATTGGGGAAATTAAGGATGACAAAGGATAAGCGATCGTTGCGGCCGCCGATGAAATCATTAGCCGGAAAATGGGACGGTCATTTTCCACTTGAAAGTTTGGCAAACTGGAAGCGGTACGCAGTCGAATATGAATTGAATGAAGTGATTGCCAATCGCGGGAATGAAATGTTAAAAGAAAAGGGCTCCGATGAGAAAATTCATCCGAATGATGATGTCAATATGGGGCAAAGTTCAAATGATACATTCCCGACGGCGATGCATGTTGCTGTGGTCCAATATGTCGAGAAACACCTCATTCCGGAAATTAAAAAATTACGGGAGACATTATCGGATAAGGCAAGTGCTTTTAAAGATATAGTAAAAATCGGGCGTACGCATCTGCAAGATGCGACACCTTAACACTCGGTCAGGAAATCAGCGGCTGGGTGCATATGCTAGACCGTTCTTTGGAATTCATCCAAGAAAGCACGAATCAAATGAAAGCCCTTGCTATCGGGGGTACCGCGGTAGGAACGGGAATCAATACCCATCCGGAATTTGGCGTCACTCGTCTCCGAGGAGATTGCAGCAAATATACCGGCATCGATTTTTACTCGTCACGGAATAAATTCCACGCTTTAACGAGCCATGATGAGATTACTTATGCCCATGGAGCATTAAAAGCATTGGCAGCTGATTTAATGAAGATTGCTAATGATGTACGCTGGTTGGCTTCTGGTCCACGCTGCGGGATCGGGGAAATCACGATTCCGGCAAATGAACCGGGGTCTTCGATTATGCCGGGTAAAGTCAATCCGACGCAAAGTGAAGCATTAACGATGGTGTGTGTACAGGTCATGGGAAATGACGCTGCTATCGGTTTTGCCGCAAGCCAGGGGAATTTTGAATTGAACGTCTTTAAACCCGTAATTATTTATAATTTCTTGCAAAGTGCTCGCCTACTGGCGGATGCGATCCGTTCGTTCAATGATCATTGCGCGGTCGGTATCGAGCCGAATAAAGAAGTTATTGAGAAATACCTCAATGAATCGTTAATGTTAGTCACCGCTTTAAACCCGTATATTGGTTATGAAAAGGCGGCCGATATCGCTAAACTGGCGCATAAAGAAGGAATAACATTAAAAGAAGCAGCGTTAAAACTCGGTTATTTAACGGAAGAAGAGTTCGACCGCTATGTCAACCCGCGTGATATGGTTCATCCAAAGGCTTAAAGTTTTGCTTCAAATAAGGCAAGAGGGGGGATTCCTCTTGCCTTTTCAACAGATTAAAATTCAAGTAGACTTGCCAAAAATAAGAATGAACTTACGCGAAATTGGGTGAAACTTACACAAAAAAGGGAGAATGTTGCCAAAAATATTGATGAATTTACCCAAAAAATGAAGAAAAACGCCCGAAATATCGCGCAATTGACTCGAATTAACGACAGATTTACCCGAAATTACGGGCGATTTACTCGAATTATCGGCTGAATTTACCTGAAATTACGGCCAATTTACTCAAATTGGAAGCAGATTTAATCGAAATAATGGATAATTTGCGCATATACATAGCCAAAATTCCCCAAAACACCGCGCGATTTACTCTAATTAGTGACTGAAATTACCCGAAATTCCACGTGACCTAGGAAAATTTCCCTTCACAATTGCCCAAATTCACTTGGAAATCTATTCAAAACTAGTCCGAATTTCCTCAGATTCCCACGTCATTTACACTAAAAAAAGGAGCAACATCAGATCGCTCCCTCATTTATTATTTTAAATCGGCAATGATTCCTTTTGCGGTTTGCAATCCTGTAAACAAACACCCTCCTAAAAAGGTTCCTTCTAAAGATCGGTAACCGTGGAGGCCTCCACCGCCGAATCCAGCGACTTCTCCTGCTGCGTATAAACCGGCAAATGGCTTACCAGATTGGTCGAGCACCCGACCAGATAAATCCGTTTGCAACCCACCTAATGTTTTTCTGCTGATGATATTCAAGCGAATAGCAATGAGCGGACCGTTCCGTGGATCTAAAATTTTATGGGGCGGGGCAACGCGGATGACTTTATCGCCGAGATAGTTACGAGCTCCTCTTATGGCTGTAATTTGTAAATCTTTGGTGAACGCATTGTCTACTTCCCGATCCCGGGCGGCAATTTGTTCTTCAATTTCTTTTTCATTTAACAGGTTTGTTCCCGTTAAATGATTCATCTTGGCAACGAGATCTTGCAATTGATACGCGATGATAAAATCTTCACCATGATCCAAAAACTTCTGAACCGGCTCGGGTGGACCGGGTAAAATTCGTTTGAGTATTTGTTTAATGCTTTTCCCGGTTAGATCGGGATTTTGCTCGCAGCCGGATAGGGCAATTTCTTTTTCGATTATTTTTTGTGAGGCGATAAACCAGGAATAATCATAGCCCGTATTCATGATCGCCCGCAATGTACCTAACGTATCAAAGCCGGGAAAATAAGGGGCGGGAAGTCTCTTACCGGTAGCATCAAACCAGACTAGTGACGGCCCCGGCAAAATACGGATGCCGTGGTTCGGCCAGATCGGATCCCAGTTCTTTATCCCTTCTGTATAATGCCACATCCGATCCCGGTTGACGATTTTCGCTCCGGCCTTTTCTGCAATCGCAAGCATTCGTCCATCCACATGGGCGGAACCCCTGATAGCATGCGTTTCGGCGGCTTTCCAAGTCGCTCCGGCCAATTTTTACGAATCAAATCTAAATTAGCACCGATTCCGCCACTGGCGACCACTACGGTTTCACCGAAAAATTCAAATTCACCAACGACATTTCGAGAGCTGGCAACCCCTCTCGGAACGTCTGTTCTTCTAGTACGCTTCCTTTGATGCCGACAGCCTGTCCGTTTTCCACGATCAACTCATCGACCCGATGGCGTGGTCGATATTCCACCCATCCGTCTTTGACCGCCTCATGTAGTTTTCTAGCAAATGGTTCGACGAGCCCGGGTCCGGTTCCCCAGGTAATATGAAATCTCGGTACAGAGTTTCCGTGGCCATCCGCTAAATACCCGCCCCTTTCCGCCCACTGAACAACGGGAAAGAAGCGGATGCCCAAAGATTTTAGCCAGCTCCTTTTCTCTCCTGTGGCAAATTCTACATATTTTTCCGCCCACTTTTTTGCCCAATAATCTTCATCCTCCCGGTCGAAACCGGCTGACCCCAACCAGTCTTGCCACGCGAGGTCCAGGGAGTCCTTTATTCCCATCCTCCGTTGTTCTGGTGAATCGACGAGAAACAGTCCACCAAAGGACCACCAGGCCTGTCCGCCGATCGAATTTTCTGCTTCTTGATCGACGAGTAAGACCTTTTTCTTCGCCTCAGCCAGTTCCGTAGCAACGACTAATCCGGCAAGACCATGACCGATTACAATACAATCAAATTTCACAAGCAGCCCTCCCTGTTTTTTATAATTATAAAATAATTCATTATATAAAGAAAATAAAAACAACGAATTTTCCTATGAATCTTGTGGGAACGCAGGTGATGTTGTAAAATAAGAGCCAATATTTTAATTTAACCCGTATTCACGAAGGAAGGTGAGGCCTCGTGTAACCATTCACCAAAGAGGTCATTCGCATCATTCAAAACATCTCGTCTGGTAAGGTGATGACTTATGGACAAGTTGCCCGGCTGGCAGGAAATCCTCGGGGAGCGCGTCAAGTAGCTAGAATCTTGCATTCTCTGAGCAAAAAATACCAACTTCCCTGGCATCGGGTGATCAATGCGCGGGGAGAAATTGTGATCAGCGACCATGAGTTATTTACTGAACAAAAACGGAATTTGGAATTGGAAGGTGTCGAAGTGAGTCCAGAGGGGAAAGTAAATCTTCATATTTACCAGGTTCAAAATTGAAATCTCATTTTAAGACAGAATTCATATTTGTGTTATATTGTAATGATAAAATGGAAAGGACTCATGGGGTTCTTAGCGAATACTTAAGGTAATGAACGCGTCGTGATCATATGGGGAGGATATGAATGAGAACAGAGACCATGCACCCGAAAGTGGCGAAAATTGTAAATAATATCGAAAAAGTTGTTGTTGGCAAGCGGAATGAGGCAATTTTATCGATAACCGCATTATTGGCTGGTGGACATGTATTATTAGAGGATGTCCCGGGCGTCGGTAAGACGATGCTCGTTAAATCCATTGCTAAATCGGTCAGTTCAATGTTTAAACGGATTCAGTTTACCCCCGATTTATTACCCTCTGATGTCCTCGGTGTCTCTATTTATAATCCGAAAACGATGGAATTTGAGTTCCGGCCCGGTCCGATCATGGGGAATATTATTTTAGCGGATGAAATTAACCGGACATCACCGAAAACCCAATCTGCCTTATTGGAAGGGATGGATGAGGGGAAAATTACCGTTGATGGGATCACATATCATTTACCGAAACCTTTTTTTGTCATGGCAACACAAAATCCGATCGAATATGAAGGCACCTATCCGCTACCAGAAGCTCAATTGGATCGTTTTTTATTAAAAATGAAAATGGGCTATCCGTCTCATGATGAAGAAGTCGAAATTTTATCTCGGGTTGAAAAGCGTTTACCGATTGAGGAGATTGAACCGGTTATCACCGGAAAAGAATTGCAAGGGCTACAGGAAGAAGTGAAAAATGTTTATGTTGATGAGACGGTAAAAAGCTACATCGTCTTATTATCGGACCGGACGAGGAATCACAGTCAAGTTTATTTGGGGGCAAGCCCCCGCGCCTCGATTGCATTAATGAAAGCCGCACAGGCCTATGCTTTTATCAACGGGAGGGATTATGTGGTACCTGATGATATTCAATTTCTGGCTCCATATGTGTTTTCTCATCGGCTGATATTGCGTTCAGAGGCTAGGTATGATGGAGTGACGCCACAAGATGTGATTTACTCGATCTTGTCAACGACCCGGGTCCCCATAATTCGCAGGTGATCGCTATGAAATGGTTGAAAAAGTTTGAAAACGGACTCCGATACATAGGACTCCTTGTCCTAGCCGTGGCAAGCTTTAGTTTCGCCATGGTTCAGGGTGGCTTTGTGAGCTGGTTTTTGTTTGCCGCCTTTTTACCGGTCGTCTTGTATTCTAGTTTTCTATTTATTTATCCGATCAAAAAGATTCGGGTACAGCGCGAATTGGCGAATAAGGAATTTGTGGCTGGAGAGACGGTACCCGCTCGCTTACACATCACATTACCCTGGCGCATACCTATACCCTATTTGTTTATTCATGATCGGGTGATTCGAAAACGGAAAAACCATATGGAACGATCCTGGCATTCGTTACAAGTTCCTTTTTTTAAAAAAACGCTCGTTTGTGAATATGAAATCCCGCAGATCAGCCGGGGAGAATTTACCTTTACAGACATTGAGATGACAATTGCTGATTTATTTGGCTTTGTCAGAAAAACATTTCGGAAAGAGGTTCCCGATCAAATCATTGTTTATCCCGCCACTATCCCCCTGCACTATTACCCGGATAGTCATGAATTCGAATACGGGACAGCGAAAACAAAAGATCTTGTGCAACGGGATACGACAATTGCGGTAAGTGTCAGACAATACCAACAAGGTGATCGTTTCTCCTGGATCAATTGGAAAGCTAGTGCGCGACGAAATGAATTGATGACGAAGGAATTCGAGCAGCGAAAAAATCATGATGTATTGTTTGTTCTCGATCGTTCACCCTGTGAACAATTTGAATTACTCGTTACATTTTGCGCGAGTATGATCACCGCTGTGCAAATGGCCGGTGTCGACGCTGGATTGTACAGTATGGGTGAAGAACGGGAATATATCCCCCCACATCAAGGAGAGGCCCACAGGAAAAAAATATTCTTGACCCTGGCTCGCATTGAGGATGATGCCAGCCTAGAATTAGCGCGTGTGTTTCAGACAGATTTTTTGTTCCGTCAGCATATTCAACATATCGTAATTATCGTTCATACATTGAAAAATGACCTGACCACGGAACTCGTGGAACTGGCAAAACTAAGAAAACAAATTTCAGTTTTTGTAATCAAGGGGAAAAACGAACAGTTTCACCGAGAAGAATTCATTTTATCATCGACATTAAAACAAAGAGGGATTGCGGCTGAATTTGTCCGTGAAGGCGAATTTGCAGATGCCCTTTCAAGGGGTGAAGTCGGATGATCCTCCAAAAAAAATCATTTGAATCATTACTTGTTCATTTGTTTGTTTTCTTGCTAATTCTTGAATGGCTATACCCGCTAGAAAATTTTGATATTATTTATAATTCGTTTATTTTTATTCTATTTCTCGTTCTATGTTTCTTGTTGAGTTTTTTTCAGTTTCGCATCAGCTTCAACTTAGTGGTCGTATTCCTTTATATTGTGGTTGCTCTCAATCTATATTTCTTTAATAAATCCGGAATAGGATTGTTCTGGCCCAATCAAATGGTTGGTGATATTGTTCAAAACCTTGATTTTATGAGACATGGTAATTGGGGCTTGCTAACGGACTCATTTCGAACATTCCTGATGTTTCTTTTGTTAGCTTTGCTTGTTTATGTACTCCGCTACTGGATTATTGTTCGTAAAATTCCATTTTTGTTTTTCTTGTCCACGATCATATACCTGGTGATTTTAGATGTTTTCTCAACTTATGATGCCAAATTTGCGATTATCCGTTCATTTGTTTTCGGATTAAGCGGGCTCGGTATTATTACTTTTTATCGTCTTACAAATCGCGAACAGCTTTTTCACTCGCGCATTTTCAAAAGCAAGGTACTCATGTTTCTTATTTTTGTAGTTTTCGCGACAACATCTCTCGGAATGATCGTTCCGAAAGCAGATTCCCAATGGGCGAACCCGTTTTCTTTTCTGGACCGTTACGGCCAATCAACAGGGAAAGGTAAGGGGGGTACCGGGAATGTGAAAGTCATTGGCTATGATGAAGATGATCGCTTTCTTGGGGGACCGTTGTTGCTTGATGATAACGAGGTGTTTTCCGTCTTGTCCCCGCACAGTCAATATTGGCGGGTCGAAACTAAGGATGTTTATACTGGAAAGGGATGGGAAACATCGGCGGAAGAACATTTTTTACAATTTAATGGTGCAAATGATGGTCTGCCCCTGTACCATGTGGAAGAGCAATACTTGGAACAAGATATGTATACCGTATTTGTGGAGACAAATGCTGATATCAATCACTTCATATATCCATACGGTACCGAGAAGGTCATTGTACATGCTTCCCCGATAGTTGAAGTAAACGATGAGGGAGGATCGGCAAAAATTACCGGGTTTTCCGCTGGTTCTACCCGTCCTTTATATGTGGATCCCGGCAGGGAAAAGATTGATTTAGGGAATGGCGTGGAACGTTATGCTATCATGTTTCGCCGACCATCTTACAATATTGATGTTTTGCGGTCCGTTACCGATGCATCGGGAATAGAGCAGGCGTTTTTAGAACGATACACACAATTACCGGAGCAGTTACCAGAACGTATCAAGAGTCTGGCATCGGAAATCACTACCGATCTAACAAACTGGTTTGATAAGGCACGGGCGATTGAAAATTATTTGCGAAGTTATGAATTTACGTACGATACAATCGATGTTGCAGTGCCGGGACCGGAAGATGATTATGTAGATCAGTTTTTGTTCGAAACGAAAAGAGGGTATTGCGATAATTTTTCCACAGCAATGGTCGTTTTATTGCGTTCGTTAGGGATTCCCGCCCGCTGGGTAAAAGGATATACGAACGGAATGGCTATGAATAGCGATATCTCTGAATACCAGGTTATTACCATCACGAACAGTCATGCGCATTCCTGGGTTGAGGTATATTTCCCCGGTGTCGGTTGGGTACCTTTTGAGCCGACAAAAGGATTTCTGAACTTTGGCCGTTTCCACATGGATATCGGTCAGTCTGAAGCACAGGAAGAATTATCTGTGAATCAAGAATTTGAACTGGGAGAAAATGAGGTACGCGAACCATTGAATGAAATTGAGCTGGAAGAAGGTCCAGATGCAATTTCCAGTACAGAAAAATCAGGTAAAGAACTGCCGGGATGGTTCCTATTATTCATTTCGCTGCTATTTATGGTGGTATTACTCATCCTTTTTTTCAAACGAAAACGCTGGATTCCGTTATTGTTAATAGTAAAATATCGTAACAAAACGGACGGGAGTGCCTTTGAAAAGGCTTATCTTACCCTCATCAAACGTTTGGAAAAAGTTGGACTCTCGATGGATGCGGGCGATACATTACGCGATTATGCCAGAAAAATTGATGATTCCTTCCGGTCTAAACATATGTCAGAACTGACCCATCTCTATGAGCGCATGGTTTACGGCAATGGTCGTGTAAAACTCGAAAAAATCAATTGGCAAGAGCCATGGGAGCAATTGATGCGAAAAACGGCCCGGTTGTAAATACCGAACGTTTTAATGGTCTTTCAATGCAAAATTTTTTATTACTCTTTTGATCTGAAAAAATAATTGTTCCCTGAATCAGAACCTCTGCATGTGAGCGGAAGGTTCTTTTTTTGGCAAAGATTCTTGTTAAAATAGATAGTCATCGTTTATTCTATATAGAAGAGATTGCTTGTAATAGTGATTGCACTCTGGAATTTCTATTGGATGAGGTGACAAAATGACAGATCAACTGACCCCGCAAGACATGATTCTCGTGTTAGATTTTGGCAGTCCCTATAGTCAAATATTGACAAGGAAAATCCGTGAACTGGGCGTGTACAGTGAATTATGGCCAAATACAACGCCTATCGACGATTTGCAGAAATCACATATCAAAGGGATTATTTTATCTGGTGGTCTTGAACGATCGCCTTACTTAGATGAGCAGATCTTCCAATTAGGAAAGCCCGTGCTCGGGATTGCCTCCGCAATGAGCAGCATTGCGAAAGAATTCGGTGGGAAACTAGAACAAATTCCAGGACGGGGATATGAAGAGGAGAAAATTCGTGCTGTTCCTGAAAAGCGATTGTTCAAAAATCTTCCCGATGAGCAAACTGTTTGGCTCGGTTATGAAGAGGTAGTTGTTGAAGCCCCGGAAGGTTTTACGATTGATGCAGTGAGCGATCACTGTCCAGTGGTGGCATTCAGCAATGAAGAAAAAAATATTTATGCGGTACAGTTCCACCCCGAGATCGATGCCAGCGAATACGGTCGGGAAATCTTACGTAATTTCGTATTCGATGTCTGTCAAATAGAGGGGACCTGGTCCGTTGACACCTTTATTGAAAAACAAGTGGAATTTATCCGTCAACGAGTTGGAAAAGAAAAGGTTTTATGCGCTCTTTCCGGTGGAGTTGATTCTTCTGTTGCCGCGACCTTAATCCATAAAGCGATCGGCGATCAGTTAATCTGCATTTTTGTTGACCATGGTCTCTTGCGCAAAGGCGAAGTAGAAAGTGTAATGGCGACGTTTAAAGACAAATTCCGGATGAACGTAATCAAGGTAGACGCTAAAAAACGATTTTTAAATCAATTAAAAGGGGTAACAAATCCTGAAAAGAAGCGGAAAATCATCGGCAATGAATTTATTCGTGTATTTGATGAAGAAGCGGTGAAACTGTCGGATATTCGATATTTAGCACAAGGAACCGTATACTCTGATGTGATTGAAAGTGGCGTGGGAACAAAGCAAACCGTCAAATCCCATCACAATGTCGGTGGTCTTCCTGAAGATATGGAATTTGAACTGATTGAGCCGTTAAAAACATTGTTTAAAGATGAAGTAAGAAAAGTTGGAACGGCATTGGGGATTCCCGATGAAATCGTTTGGCGCCAACCATTTCCCGGTCCGGGACTGGCGGTTCGGGTGCTCGGTGAAGTGACAGAGGAAAAACTGGCAATCGTCCGTGAGTCGGATTGGATTTTGCGTGATGAAATTAAAAAGGCCGGTCTAGAGCGGGAAATCTGGCAATACTTTACCGTTCTCCCTAATATTCGCAGCGTCGGTGTTAAGGATGAAAAACGTACATACGACTATACAGTTGCGATCCGTGCGGTAAATTCAATCGACGGGATGACGGCAGAGTGGGCAAAAATTCCACTTCATGTCCTCGATAAAATTTCTCGCCGGATTGTCTCTGAAGTACCGCATGTGAATCGAGTCGTATATGATATTACGTCCAAACCACCGGCAACGATCGAGTGGGAATAAACCTTTGCGTAGTAGAGATTTATTCAGCTGAAGTGCCGGGTTAGCTGGCTACTTTTGGCCAGTTAACCCGGCTAATTTTTTACGAATCGCCTTCACAGTACATGAGAGAGTCATATTGTGCCAATAAACCACTTTTAGGAAGCATTGCTGGAATACTTTCTAGCGGATGCTCATTTTTGGAAAAAGAAGTATGTAAAAGTTCCGTTTTTCTAATTAACCCCCGAAACAAGATAAAACGTTTTCGATAATTATTAGCTTATAAACGAACATTTTAAAATTCATTCAAAAAAATATTCGTTTTTTAGTTGACCTTTATTCGAAAACCTGCTAATATGAAACACGTAAACGACAATTACATAATTCGTCTTGTGTAATTTTGGGAATATGGCCCAAAAGTTTCTACCAAGCTACCGTAAATAGCTTGACCACGAGAGGTTGTACGGAAGAGGAAATTCCATGGGTTTCCTTTATTTTCCCGATCCTTTCGTCAAGCTCCGGTGGCCACTGGGGCTTTTTCTCGTTTTAGCATCTTTTTATGCTGCATGAAAAAATAACCGCGAAGGTTAAATTTTATTAAGAGAGGTAAGGGGAATGAAAAAATATTTCGAGTTTGAAAAATTAGGGACGGATTTCCGTACCGAAACGATTGCCGGTATTACAACGTTCCTGGCAATGGCCTACATTCTTTTTGTTAATCCGGATATTTTATCGCAAGCAGGAATGGATAAAGGTGCGGTCTTCACAGCTACAGCATTGGCTGCTGCTTTAGGTACTCTTGTCATGGGGATTGTTGCGAAATATCCGGTTGCGTTGGCACCCGGTATGGGATTGAATACGTTCTTTACTTTTGGCGTTGTAATCGGGATGGGGATCGAGTGGCAAGTTGCTCTCGCTGGCGTATTGATCTCCGGTGTTGTTCTAGTTTTATTAACGTTGACAAGAATTCGTGAAATAGTTATTAATGCGATTCCCGATGATTTGAAACTTGCGGTTAGTGCAGGAATCGGGATGTTTATCGCCTTTATCGGTTTAAAAAATGCAGGAATCGTGGTAGCAAATCCGGATACCGGGGTTACACTTGGTAACTTAATGGAACCGACTGTACTTCTAGCGATTTTCGGCTTGTTCGTATCCGTCATCTTGCTAACATTAGGCTTTAAAGCTGGCATTTTCTACGGAATGGTTATCACTGCAGTTGCCGGCATGCTTTTTGGCCTGATCGAATTACCAAAAAGCATTATCAGTTTCCCGCCCAGCATTGAATCTACGTTTGGCCAATCGATTTTACATTTAGATCAAATTTTTAAACCGGAATTATTGTTCGTAATTTTATCTTTAATGTTCGTTGACTTTTTCGATACTGCAGGTACACTGATGGCGGTTGCGAGTGAAGCAGGCATTATGGAAAACGGGAAACTCCCCCGGGCCGGTCGCGCTTTAGTATCCGATTCATCCGGTACAGTGATCGGTGCCATTCTCGGGACAACAAGCACAACATCGTATGTCGAATCAACTGCCGGTGTTGCCGCTGGCGGTAAATCTGGTTTCACTGCTGTTGTTACGGCAATTTGCTTCTTGTTTGCGTTATTCTTCTCACCGTTATTGACAATCGTTACTTCTGCCGTCACATCACCTGCTTTAATCCTCGTTGGTGTCATGATGGCGGTACAATTGAAAAATATTAATTGGGATAAATTTGAAATTGCGGTTCCCGCTTTCTTCACTGCGATCATGATGCCTTTTACAGGTAGTATTGCCAACGGTATGGCTGCCGGGTTTGTATTCTATCCGATTACCATGGTTTTAAAAGGAAAAGCAAAAGAAGTACATCCAATCATGTGGATACTGGCCGTCTGTTTCGCCCTGTACTTTATCTTCCTGTAAAAGCTTAAAATAAGATGGCGAGGTTTGGAGCATGTCGTTCCAGCCTCGCTTTTTTTGATTTTAACAAGCCTTCACGATACATAAAGGACGTGCTAATATACCATATTGAAAGGAAAGAACAATTGAGGTGAGCTTATGAGTAAAAAACCGCAAAAACGCCGTTTTGAAGTGGAAGAACATGAAACCGTTGCGGAATGTTTAGAACGGATGAAAAAAGAAGGTTATGAGCCTGTTCGGAGAATAGAAAAACCCATATTTCGCGAAGTGATCGGCGCTGATGGTGAAATTACATACGAACCGGTAAAAAAGCAAATCGTGTTTGAAGGTCGCCTGCAAAAAAATAGTCCCTAATATCGGATTGTTTGATCATGTTTTCTGATCGAATCCCGGGGTCCATTCTTCCGTATGATCTTCGGGAACGACGATATCGATTATTTTCTTAAGTTCCGGCTTATTATGCAGATTATTTAACCCGTGATTTAACTCGTTAAAAAGTAAGTAATGAAAAAAACTTTCGCCAATATTCATTGCACCAAGGAGGGTTAACAATACATATGATTTTTTATAAGGACCTCGGGTGAGGCGTTTCGTTCCCCAGAGCATAAGACCGATACCGATGATCATTCGTAAAAATAGCGGTACTCCTCTAGATAAACGAATATTAAACATCGAATCCCTCTCTTTTCTACGGAAAAAAGTTAATTCTTTAATGCTT
The DNA here is from genome assembly GCA_963766835.1 of uncultured Bacilli bacterium. GTDB lineage: Bacteria > Bacillota > Bacilli > Bacillales > Amphibacillaceae > Pseudogracilibacillus. The sequence continues at coordinate 236,846 of CAVYBX010000031.1, read as the reverse complement.
TAAAATGTAATATGTGTTACAATATTGGTAATCGTGAAAATGGGAGAATAAAGGATGATTGCATGTGTTATACGGTCAATATCGATGGCGCAACAGGGAAATTCGTCACCAGGTGGAAGTCCTGGATGGAAAACGTTCACCAACCTTGTTATTAAAAAATGCTACCTATTTAAATGGCATCATGAAAACGTGGATGCAGGGGAACATCTGGATCTACCATGACCGGATTGTCTATGTTGGCGATCGCCTGCCGGGGTATATGGATGAGTCTTGTGAAATTATCGACTGCAGTGAATATTTTTTAGTTCCGGGATATATCGAGCCACATGCCCATCCGGCTCAAGTTTATAATCCCCTTTCTTTTGCACAATATGCAGTCCAATCAGGGACAACAACTTTAATCAACGATAATCTACAACTTGCTTTTTTTATGGAAAAACGGGAAGCGTTTACATTTATCAGCGATCTTCACCAAATTCCCGTCAACATGTACTGGTGGTGCCGTCTGGACAGCCAGACTTTTCTGCCATGGGAAGAAAGAAAATTCACGAATCAAACATTTAAAGAATGGATTGATCAGGAGACGGTCGTGCAAGCCGGCGAGCTCACATCTTGGCCCCGTTTGCTCGACGGTGATGGTTTGCTGTTACACTGGCTTCGGGAAACGAAGCGGAAAAATAAAAAGGTAGAAGGCCATTTTCCCGGAGCAAGTGAAAAAACTTTGGCCAAATTAAAATTGTTCGGTGCTGACGGGGATCATGAAGCGATCAACGGAGAAGAAGTCATGCGCCGCCTGTTGCAAGGATATATGGTAAGTCTGAGACATTCTTCGATTCGTCCGGATTTACCGGATATCTTGCAAGATTTAATCGAGCGGGGATTAAATTCCTATGATTATTTAATGTTCACCACAGATGGATCGACTCCGTCTTTTTATGAACAAGGCGTTATTGCCCCATTGATTAAAATCGCCATGGATCATGGGGTTCCGGAAATTGATGCCTATTTGATGGCCACTCTAAATCCAGCAAAATACTTTCAACTCGACCACATTCATGGTTTAATAGGGACCGGGCGAGTTGCTGATATTAACTTTTTAACGGATGTGAAAAATCCTGAACCTTTTTCGGTACTAGCAAAAGGACGCTGGGTGAAGAAGGAATGATCAACCGTTCGATTTTTACGATGCACAAACCATTCCGTGGGAACGCTACGGATTCCACCCTTTAATCATCGACTGGGAATTGACTGCGGATGATTTATCCGTCTCAATCCCTTTTGGTATAGAATTGGAAAATACCGTGATTACAAAACCGTATTCTCCGGTCCTGGATATGTCTCTCGAAACGATTCCAGAGGAATATGCGGAATGCTTTTTTATCTTGATCGACCGCCGAGGCAAATGGCGGGTAAGTAGTATTATAAAAGGGTTTGCCAAAGATTTAGGAGGAATGGCAACGAGCTTTACGGCAAGCGGCGATCTTTTACTGATCGGTAAAAATAAAGAGGATATTATAATCGCTTTTCATCGCCTGAAAGAGCTACATGGTGGGATCGTTATCGTCGAAGGAGGGAAGATTTTGTTCGAGCTGGCTCTTCCATTGCTTGGACAAATGAGTACACTTCCACTACAACAACTCATTCCTTTCGAAAAACGGTTTGTTCAATTGATGAAAAAGAAAGGCTATCCATTCCGTGATCCGCTGTACACATTAATGTTTTTTACATCGATCCATTTGCCCTATGTACGGGTAACACCCGCCGGGGTTTATGAAGTAAAGAAAAAAAGGGTTTTATTTCCTTCTGTGATGCGTTAAAATATTGAAGAGATGCTTTATTAAATCTCAGGCGGTAATCGGCAGGATCCACGGTCGAAGAACTCGAACATTCATATCTTTTTTAAATCTGCAATGTTTGGGGTGTTTTTGTGAACGATAAGAGCAAATTAGCCATCCCGCTTTTATTCACCATACTGTTGCTTTTTGGTGGTTGTACCAAAAAAGAGACCATAACTGAAGAAGCTCCACCAGACAAAGAAGAAACTGAACCGATCATTGTTGAAGAAGAACCGCAATACTTCTTCCCATTAACCGGTGTGACAACCGATGAAGAACCGGACCACCGTGCACTGGCTGTGATGGTCAATAATCATCCCCAGGCCAGACCGCAATCGGGGTTGGTCAAAGCGGACCTCGTCTATGAGGTTTTGGCAGAAGGTGGTGTAACCCGTTTTTTAGCGGTTTATCAAAGCGAGATGCCGGAAACATTCGGCCCAGTAAGGAGTGCCCGTGATTATTATGTCCGGCTCGCTGCGGGGCTGAATGCCATTTATATTCATCATGGCTGGAGTCCAGGGGCTCAAGATTTAATTCTCAACCACGGTCTCGTTGACTCCTTAAACGGTCTATACTATGACGGAACGTTATTTAAACGAGCGGATTTTCGCAGGGCACCGCATAATTCGTACATCTCTTATGAAAATGTAGTGAAAGGTGCCGAACAAAATGACTATTCTCTCTCCGGACCACCGGCAAGCTACCGATTTCTATCTGAAGGCGAAGAGATCACCGGTCAATTTGTCTCCGGTGTTTCCATTGATTATTCAACAGACCAATTCCACGTGCGTTATGAATACGATGAGGCAACCGGCAAGTATTCCCGGTATTCGGGCGGTGTCAAAGTAACCGATTTTGACACCGAAGAAACGGTCACGATCGACAATATCTTCATCGTCGAAACGAGTCATCGGACGATTGACGATGCTGGTCGACTGGAAGTGGATATCACTTCCGGTGGGATAGCTTATCTGTTACAAAAAGGCCGGATGCAAGAAGTGGAATGGAAAAATATCGATGGTCGTATAACCCCGTTTGCCAATGGTGGTGAATTACCGCTTGTTCCCGGAAAAACCTGGATCAATTTTGTGCCTGATTTGAATCAGGTTTCCTTAGATAGAAACACAGGGTCATGACGGGGATTATGTCAAGGAGGGATAAACATGCAAATTGAAAAATTACGTGGACCGGAACTCGATCAATTATTTGAAGCGATCTTAACATTAGAAACTTTGGAAGAATGCTATAAATTCTTTGATGATTTATGTACGGTCAATGAAATACAAGCCCTGTCACAGAGGCTGGAAGTGGCCCGTTTATTACGAGCGGGCAAGAAATACCATGAGATCGAGGAAAAAACAGGCGCTAGCACGGCGACGATTTCCCGGGTGAAACGAAGCCTGAATTACGGAAATGATGCATATGAAATGGTGCTAGAACGCCTTGAAAATAAAAGAGCACAACAGGCAAAATGATTGAAAACAGGATCATTCTTTGACGACCTGGAGTCCGGTACAGTACCGGGCTCTTTTTCCGTTAATAAATATTTCGATCTAAGTTTTCCCGCGGATTTACTTGTAAACATTTGATATGGTCTTATATCCAATCTCCGTTATAATAAATACAGGTTGTTTTATCCCTCATTTATGAGTGCTATAATGAGGAGATGGTAGAATTATTGGAGGAAAAAACATGTACGATTACCGTAAATGGCAACATGTCTTTAAACTCGATCCGAATAAAGAGATTTCAGATGATCATTTAGATAAAATCTGCACATCGGGTACTGATGCGGTGATTGTCGGTGGAACTGATGGTATCACAATGGAGAAAGTTGTTGAACTATTATCACGCGTCCGACGTCACGAGGTGCCCTGTGCACTGGAGATATCCACGATTGATGCCATCACACCGGGATTTGACCTGTATTTAATCCCGACAGTATTAAACAGTACCACTCCTAAATGGATTTTGGGGGAGCACAAACGGGCGATTAAAATGTTCGCTGATTGGATCGATTGGCGGGAAATTGTTATTGAAGGGTACTGTGTATTAAACGCAGAGAGTAAAGTCGCCCGTTTAACGAGCGCTCAAACGGATTTAGATCAAGAAGATGTGGCCGCTTTTGCGACGATCGCTGAAAAGATGTTTCGCTTACCAATTTTTTATATCGAATACAGCGGCACATATGGCGATCCCGAAATTGTCAGACGGGCGAAAGAACGGTTACAGGATACCGCCTTGTTTTATGGTGGCGGTATAAACAGTGTCGCTCGCGCGAAGGAAATGAAACGATACGCTGATTGTATTGTAGTCGGGAATTTAATTTATGAAAATATCGGAGCAGCCCTCCGTACAGTACAGGCGATAAAAAAGATCGATTCTGATGACGCAAACTGATATTTTTCATAGCGATCAGAAACCAGGTTGTATAGGAGGTAAACCATTGAATTTTTTGACGGAACGATTGTTACGGGGATTGAATCCACAACAACAAGAAGCGGTCAAACATACGGAAGGACCGGTTTTAATCATGGCCGGTGCCGGTAGTGGCAAAACAAGAGTCCTGACCCATCGGATCGCTTATCTACTTGCGGAAAAGGGTGTCCATCCACGCAATATTCTCGCCATCACGTTCACGAATAAGGCGGCGCGAGAGATGAAAGAGCGTGTCGCTGCTATTTTAGGAGGAGCCGCCGAAGAAATGTGGATCTCCACCTTTCACTCCATGTGTGTGAGAATTTTACGGCGGGAGATTGACCAGTATCGGGATCAACCGGAACTTTACGATCCTCGATACGACCGATCAACTTTCTGTGATTAAAGGAATCTTAAAAGATTTGAATATCGATGCGAAGCGGTACGATCCGCACGGGATTTTACAGACGATCAGCAGTGCGAAAAATGAGTTGAAAGATGCTGAACAATACGCGAAAAAGGCTGCCGATTTTTACGAGAAAATTGTCGCCCAGGTCTATGAAGAATATGAAAAACGGCTCGTGAAAAACCACTCTCTCGATTTTGATGACCTGATCATGAAAACCGTCCAGCTCTTTAAACGGCTTCCGGAAGTATTACAATTTTATCAAAATAAATTCCAATATATTCATGTGGATGAGTACCAGGATACGAATAAAGCACAGTATGTTCTGGTGAATATGCTCGCTTCACGTTTTAAAAATCTTTGTGTCGTCGGCGATTCCGACCAGTCGATTTATGCCTGGCGAGGAGCTGATATCACCAATATTTTGTCATTTGAGAACGATTATCCGGATGCAAAAGTCATCCTGCTCGAACAAAATTATCGCTCGACGAAACGGATTTTAAAAGCGGCAAACAGCGTGATCGAGAATAATATCAACCGAAAACCGAAAAAATTGTGGACCGATAATGAAGAAGGAAAAAAAATCGGTTACTATCGCGCGGATTCGGAACAGGAAGAGGCCATGTTCGTGGCCGGAAAAATAAAAGAACTGGTCCAAAAGGAAAAACGCAAATACGGGGATTTTGCGATTTTATACCGGACGAACGCCCAGTCCCGGGTAATGGAAGAGGTCCTTATCAAGGCCAATATCCCCTATACCATAGTAGGCGGTATCAAGTTCTACGAACGGAAAGAAATTAAAGATTTACTCGCCTATTTACGTCTGATCGCAAACCCCAATGATGATCTCAGTCTCGAGCGGGTGATCAATGTCCCAAAACGGGGGATCGGTGCGACTTCCCTGGAGAAAATCACGCAATTTGCGGTGGAACACGGGATCTCACTATACGATGCCCTTGATCAAGTGGAATTGATCGGACTTTCGGCACGAGCGACGAAAGCGGCGCGGGAATTTCACGAGCTGATAGAAAACTTCATTAAAATGAGTGAGTATTTGACATTGACAGAATTGGCGGAACAAGTGATGGAAAAAACCGGCTATAAACGAATGCTACAAGCGGAAAATACCTTAGAAGCACAAAGTCGTCTGGAAAACCTTGAAGAATTCCTCTCTGTCACCCAAAACTTTGAAAATACGAGTGAAGATCGATCTCTTATCGCCTTCTTAACCGATCTGGCGTTAATCGCCGATATTGATAACCTCGATGAAGAGGAAGAAAGTCGGGATCAAGTCATCTTGATGACCCTTCATTCGGCAAAAGGTTTGGAGTTCCCTGTTGTATTCATCATCGGCATGGAAGAAGGAATTTTCCCGCACAACCGGAGTTTAACGGAAACAAATGAAATGGAGGAAGAACGGCGTTTAGCATACGTGGGGATTACGCGGGCGGAAGAAGAGCTATACTTGACAAATGCCCGCATCCGTACACTTTACGGGAGAATGAATGTGAATCCGCCATCCCGGTTTATCGATGAAATCCCCGAAGATGTCCTTGATTATTTATATGAATCTGAAAATGCGCCAACTCCTCGAGGAGGAACTGTCCGCCGCGGCCCTGTTATGCGCCCGCAATTAAACGAGGACGTTAATTGGCGACCCGGAGATAAAGCGAATCATAAAAAATGGGGAACCGGTACCGTCGTCAGTGTTCGCGGTGAAGGAGAAGATGTCGAATTGGATATCGCATTCCCGAAACCGGTCGGTATCAAACGACTTTTAGCCAAATTTGCACCGATCGAAAAGGTGTAATCACCTAGTATCCCTTCATAATTCTCAATGGGGCAGAGAGCTAACTTGCCCCATCCCTTATAAAGAGCGGCTGTCAGAGCCACTGTTCATTCTTGATGAAATAGCGTGAGGAGGATGTCCCCGTGGATCTTCAAGAGGCAAAAAAGCGCGCACAAGAATTGCATGAAAAATTAAACCGTTATGCTTACGAATATTATGTACTGGATCGACCGACGGTACCGGATGCGGAATATGATCGGTTGATGCAGGAGTTAATTCATTTGGAAGAACGTTTCCCGGAATTACGTACACCGACATCTCCGACCCAACGAGTTGGTGGCGAGATTCTGGAAGGTTTTGAAAAGGTCGAACATCGTACGCCGATGTTAAGTTTACAAGATGCCTTTAGTGAAGCGGACCTTCGTGATTTTGATCGCAAAATTCGTCAGGCGATTGGGGATGATTTCGAATATGTTTGTGAATTAAAAATCGATGGTCTTGCGGTATCGTTGCGTTATGAAAATGGGGTTTTCGTCCAGGGAGCGACAAGAGGAAACGGGGTGATCGGTGAGGATATCACGATCAACTTACGTACGATCAAAACCCTTCCCTTGCAATTGAAAGAGCCGGTCACAATTGAAGTCCGTGGCGAAGTCTATATGCCGAAAAGCTCCTTTGAACAGTTAAATAAAGAAAAATTAGCCCGGGGAGAAGAACCGTTTGCCAACCCGCGCAATGCCGCAGCTGGTTCGGTAAGACAGCTCGATTCGAAGATCACCGCACAAAGAAAACTGGATATTTTCCTATATTCATTGAATGAATTTACCAATACGGAAATTGTTAAACATAGTCAGGCGCTTGACTATCTTGATCGTCTCGGTTTTAAAACGAACAAGGAGCGACGAGTCTGTCCAACCATCGATGATGTACTTACATATATAGAAGAATGGACGGAAAAACGTCACGGATCTGCCCTATGAAATCGATGGGATTGTCATTAAAGTGGATCGTTTTGACCAACAAGAACAGCTCGGCTTCACGGCAACGAGTCCGCGCTGGGCAATCGCCTATAAATTCCCTGCGGAGGAAGTGGTAACAACATTGACCGGGATTGAATTGAATGTCGGTCGCACAGGTGTTGTGACACCGACCGCCATCTTAGAACCGGTCCGGGTTGCCGGTACTACCGTGCAACGAGCAACCTTACACAATGAGGATATCATTAAAGAAAAAGATATCCGCATCGGCGACCGGGTTGTGATTCGCAAAGCTGGCGATATCATTCCAGAAGTAGTTCGTCCTCTTCCAGACGAGCGGACTGGTAAAGAAGAACCCTTTACCATGCCGGAACATTGCCCGGAATGTGGAAGCAAACTCGTTCGGCTCGAAGGCGAAGTGGCCATTCGCTGTATGAATCCAAAATGCCCCGCGCAAATCCGTGAGGGTCTGATTCACTTTGCTTCCCGGAATGCGATGAATATCGAAGGTCTCGGTGAGAAGGTCATCGCCCAATTATTCGAGGCCAATCTCGTCAAGTAATATAGCCGACCTCTATAAATTAGAGAGGGAGGAACTATTGAAACTGGAGCGGATGGGAGAAAAATCGGTTAGCAACTTGCTCAATGCGATTGAAGCATCGAAGGAGAATTCGCTAGAGCATCTACTATTCGGTTTGGGGATTCGCTATATTGGTGCAAAAGCAGCCCGGACATTAGCCATGCATTTTGGCCATATCGACAAATTATTTCAAGCAACTCGAGAAGATTTACTGGCCATCGATGAAATTGGCGAAAAAATGGCCGACTCCATTGTTACCTATTTCAGCTTACCGGAAGTAAAAGAACTGATTGATGAGCTGAAGGCACTCGGTGTCAATATGGCTTATAAGGGACCGCGCCAGGAAGAAGTTACGGAAAGTACTTCCATTTTTGCGGGTAAAACTGTTGTCTTAACTGGAAAATTAGAACAAATGACCCGGAACGAAGCAAAAGAGCATCTCGAACGTCTCGGGGCAAAAGTTACCGGTAGTGTTAGTCGCAAGACCGACCTTGTTATTGCCGGTACAGATGCCGGATCGAAATTGACAAAGGCTCAGGAGCTCGGTATTGAAGTTTGGGATGAAGAACAATTCCTTGAACATTTGAACGGATAAAGAGGTGTAAAATTTGCGCAGGCTTTTAATCATATTACCTCAGCATGTTACTCCTATCAGGTTGTGTTCCGAGGTTTGATCCGGAAGATGAAGTCATTCAAGAAGAAAACGATCAAACGGAAGAAAAGGCGATTATCCCGCGTTTCCAAATATCCGAATCCTATTATCGGACCATATCTCCTTATAAGCCTTCTGAGGCAAGGGGACTGATCATTAGAGAGATGAATACGCGGCTGGATAGCGATGAGATGGAAGAAGGTTTGCTGCGCATCGCCCAACAAACCTTTCCCACGGATCGCTTCTTCTACCAGGATGGACAGTATCTCGATAAAAGTACGGTAGAGAAGTGGCTGAAAAGATACGATGAAACGAAAAATCCGGAAGGGCTTAATCCTCCTGCTTCTCCCTCAGATGATGAGGGCGAAGGTGAGGAAACTCCGATTTATCTGGCTCATATTCTGGAACAAAATTACCTTGTAAAGACCGATGATGATAAGGTCCGCCTCGGTGGAGTGGCTATTGGACTGGCGATGAATTCCGTCTACTACCCTAATTCAGGTAATGAGCAAGAAGTAAAAATTTCCGACAGTGAAATCGAGCAGCAAGGCAAACAAATGGCGCAAGAGATTGTTTCCCGAATGAGGTTAATGCAAGGTTTAGAGACCGTACCGATCACTATCGGGCTATTTAAACAACAATCGCGTACATCGGTAATTCCCGGGAATTACTTTGCATGGGGTACGGTTGAAGAAGGAAAGAGTCAAATCGAATGGGAAGAGATGAATGAACGATATGTCCTGTTCCCCTCATCGGATGCTCAAAAATACAATCGGGAAGACTACGATCGATTCGTGAATTTTCAGGAAAACGTCCAGTCCTATTTTCCGAACTATAACGGAATTGTAGGGACCGGTTTTTACATGAATGATGAATTGCGAGAACTGAAAATCGATGTGAATATGGAGTTTTACGGAAAGTCTGAAGTTATTGGTTTGGCCCAGTATATCGGCGGACTGTTGATGGAGACATTCTCACCGGATATCATTGTGGAAGTACGGATCCAGTCCATCTCCGGTCCGGAGGCCCTTATTTTAAAGAAACCAAATATGGAAGAACCTTTCGTGCATATTTATTGATGGATTTCCAGTTTAAATTTCTGCCGGTAGAAGATTACCGGCAATTTTTTTTACAAGAAAAGTCCTGTTTTATTCGGCGGTAATGATTCTATAGGAAACTATTGAAGTAAATTTTTTGTATTGATAGAATAATAAGAGAAATGAAAGCGATTAATCTAGGGAGGGGAAACAATGGTTGTTCCTTATAAACATGAACCTTTAACGGACTTTTCTTTACCTGAAAATCAGCAGGTTTCTGGACGGATTGAAAAAAGTAGAAAGTTACTCTGGGACAAGATTATGATCTTGGTTGTTGGTGGAAAGCGGATTAAAACAGAAGACAAAATCGTCTCGACCAACCCTGCCAATAAAGAAGAAGTCATCGGGCGCGTGAGCAAGGCGGATAAAAAAATCGTCGATGAAGCGATGAAGGTGGCGCTGGAAGCCTTTGAAAAATGGCGGAAATTTAAACCGGAAATGCGGGCAGATATCTTATTTAAAGCGGCTGCCATTGTTCGTCGACGGAAACATGAATTCAGCGCCTTACTCGTAAAAGAAGTCGGAAAATCGTGGCGGGAAGCCGATGCTGATATAGTCAGAAGGAATTGACTTTTTGGAATACTATGGCCGACAAATGCTGGAGTTGGCAAAAGGTGGCAAAGTAATCAGCCGTCCAATTGAAATGAATCGATATGTCTATATTCCCTTAGGTGTTGGTGTCGTCATTTCTCCATGGAATTTCGCCTTTGCCATTATGTGCGGGACGACTGTCGCATCTCTTGTCACAGGCAATACGGTACTCTTAAAACCGGCTTCAGCCACACCGGTCATCGCATATAAATTCGTTGAGGTCATGGAAGAGGCGGGATTACCACCCGGTGTGCTGAACTATATACCGGGTAGCGGGTCGGAAATCGGTGATTATCTAGTTGATCATCCGAAAACACGCTTTATCAGCTTTACCGGTTCGAAAGGATGTCGGCGTCCGCATTTATGAGCGAGCCGCTAAAGTAAATCCTGGTCAAATCTGGCTCAAACGGGTGATCGCGGAAATGGGTGGAAAGGATACGATTGTCGTCGATTCCGAAGCGGATCTAGAAGTTGCCGCCCAGGCCATCGTGACCTCTGCCTTCGGATTCTCTGGACAAAAATGTTCCGCCTGCTCGCGTGTCGTCGCTGTAGAAGGTATTTATGACGAGGTCTTGCAGCGGGTAGTAGAATTAACAAAGGAATTAGTTGTTGGCGATCCGGCAGAACGCGAAACCTTTGTTGGACCGGTCATTGACCAGGCCGCATTACGATAAAATTATGAAATATATTGAAATCGGTAAGAAAGAAGGTAAACTCGTCACTGGAGGCACAGGCGATAACAGCAAAGGCTACTTTATCCAGCCGACGATCTTCGCCGACGTTGATCCGAAAGCCGTCATCATGCAAGAGGAAATCTTCGGTCCGGTCGTCGCCTTTACAAAAGCCAAGGACTTTGACGAAGCAATTGAAATCGCCAATAATACAGAATACGGCTTAACCGGAGCGGTCATTTCTAATAACCGTGAACATATTGAAAAGGCAAAAGAAGACTTCCATGTCGGTAACTTGTACATTAACCGCGGTTGCACCGCTGCAGTCGTTGGTCATCAACCATTCGGCGGCTTTAACATGTCCGGAACGGATTCAAAAGCTGGCGGACCCGATTACTTCTATTACACATGCAAGGAAAAAGCATTTGCGAACAGTTGTAATAGAAATACTCACAAACATAAACATACCAAAAGAGGGGCTCCTCATTACGGAGCTCTTTTTTTGTGCTTTCATACATATGAAGAGAGGAAAATTTATGAAATGATCTCTAGAAATCTAGCTTTAAATTATTAGTGGTGTCATCATTGTACTAAAACATTAATTTCTCTATACTTGAGGAAAGGAATATAGGAAAGAATTCCTTTAGATGGCGACAATCCTGAAACTATGGAAAGAAATCTTTTAAAATATAATGCTTTTGAAAGATCGGAGGTTTTTTCATAGTTTGGGAAAAATATATGAAATGAGATAATTAGAGCTTTGTTTTAAAAAATTATGGATATAATAAACGCAAGTAAATATTTTTATATTTAAAAAATTGACAAAAAGAAGAATATAAAATATAATCTGTTTTAAATTATTGGAAAATTTGCAATATAAATATTAATTTTTATATTAAAGACAACAAGTGATCGTTATTATTAAAGGAGGTTAAAAAATGCCCAGCTTACAAGAATTGATTGAATTGGACAAAAAGCATTTTATTCATCCTACCTCATCCATTCAACAACAACAGCAATATGGCCCGAAGGTCATTATTGAAAAAGGGGAAGGCATTTATTTAACAGACAAAAACGGAAACGTTTACATTGATGCCATGTCTTCTTTATGGAATGTAAATGTTGGACACGGTAGGGAGGAGCTAGCTCAAGTAGCTGCTGAACAGATGAAAAAATTAGCTTTCAGTTCGACATTTTCAACTTTCAGTCACGAACCGGCTATTTTACTTGCGGAAAAATTAGCATCTATCGCACCGAAAGGATTGAATGCAGTTTTTTTTACATCCGGAGGATCGGAATCTAATGATACGGCGATTAAATTAGTCCGTCACTACTGGCGTATCCAGGGTAAACCTGAAAGGAAAAAAATCATTGCACTTAGACGAGGTTATCACGGTGTTGCGGCAGGCTCAACAAGTGCAACAGGTATACCTGAGTTTTGGAACATGGCTGGTCGACTAATGACAGATGTATACCATGCAGAACCACCTTATCTTGTAGACACGAAAGAAGCGATCGCATCGTTACGTCAGGTGATTGAAAAGCAAGGACCGGAAACAATTGCCGCTTTTATTGCAGAACCGGTACAGGGAGCAGGAGGAGTCCTCGTCCCACCAGCCGATTATTTCCAGGAAGTACGCAAAGTCTGTGATGAATATGGAATTTTAATGATTACAGATGAAGTTATAACTGGTTTTGGTAGAACAGGGAAAATGTTCGGAATCGAAAATTTCCATGTCATACCTGATGTCATGACTTTCGCAAAAGGGATCACGAGTGGCTATATCCAACTTGGTGGTGTGTTGGTTTCCGATCAAATACATGGTGTACTGAAGGAAAAATCAGAAGGAATCTTGTTCCATGGTTATACATACAGTGGACACCCAGTGGCTACGGCAGTAGGGTTAAAGAATCTTGAAATTATCGAAAGAGAAGGTTTGGTGGATAATGCCCGCAAAATGGGAGCCATGTTATTGAAAGGTTTTCAGAAGATTCAACAGGAAATCGAAATCGTCGGTAAAGTTCGCGGTTTAGGGCTTCTTGGAGCGATAGAGTTTGTTCAGGACAAGGAGACAAATCAACGTTTTGATCCCCAACATCAGGTTGCATTGAAAGTTGTCGAAGCACTTCATCAACGCGGTGTCATCTGCCGTCCTGTTACTTATGAGGGGATCGATATCGTCTGTTTTGCACCGCCACTCATCATAAACGAAAAACAAGTTCAAGAACTTTTGGATCGACTACATGATGCCATCATAGATGTGCAACGTAGCTTATCTATTCCGGCTAAAAACTAGTTTATGAGAATTGGGGGAGCGAGCATGAATGAGGAACAGCGTTTTATAAAAGTTTTAGGGAATAAAGATGTACTGGCCCTGGCCTTCGGTGCGATGATCGGCTGGGGTTGGGTTGTTTCTACTGGACATTGGATTGCGGAGGCTGGTTCATTAGGAGCAATACTCGCCTTCATCATAGGGGGAATACTCGTATTATTAATCGGCCTCACGTATGCAGAGTTAAGTTCGGCCCTCCCTCTTGCCGGTGGAGAACTAGTATTTTCTTACAAAGCTTTGGGAAGGCTTCCTTCTTTCATCACCACTTGGGCTGTTATTTTTGGTTATGTTTCGGTAGTTGCGTTTGAAGCGGTTGCATTACCTACAGTATTCGAGTATCTAGTCCCGAATTTTAGTCAAGGGTATTTGTATACGATCGGAGGATGGGACGTAACGATTACCTGGGCGGGTGTGGGAATTATCGGTTCCATTCTTGTTGCCTGGGTCAATTATCGCGGAATTAAACTCACTTCTTTTGTGATGATTACTTTCATCTTAATTTTACTGGCATCCGGTGTTCTTCTTCTTACAGGAAGTACGATATCTGGTAATTTTAAGAATATGGAGCCTTTATTTGGCAAAGGAATTGGTGGTTTATTATCCATCATTATTATGACACCGTTCTTTTTTGTCGGCTTTGATGTGATTCCCCAAGCAGCGGAAGAAATTAATTTACCGAAAAAAAGAATTGGACAATTGTTGGTCGTTTCTGTAATTATGGCGGTAATTTGGTATATCGCAATTATCTTCGGTGTCTCAATAGTTTTGAACCAAGGAGAGATTGCAGCCTCTAATCTTGTCACAGCAGATGCAATGGGGGAAGCCTTCGGGGGTAGTCAATTGATGGCGAATATTCTCGTACTTGGGGGAATTGGAGGCATTGTAACGAGCTGGCTCGGTTTTTATGTAGGTGGCAGCCGGGCAATTTATGCGCTAGCTCGTGCGGGTATGCTGCCAAGATCGTTGGGAGAACTGCATCCCAAATACAAAACTCCCCACCGGGCGATTATGTTGATCGCCGTTTTATCAACTTTAGCTCCATTGCTGGGAAGACCGGCACTTGTTTGGTTTGTAAATGCAGGTGGGCTGGGACTTGTGATCGCCTGGCTGATGGTCGCTGTTTCATTTATTATCTTGAGGAAAAAGGAGCCGGATATGCCGAGACCTTATAAATTACCAGGAGGAACGACAATTGGATGGTTTGCGGTTGTAATGGCCTTTGGTGTGACCATCTTATATATGCCCGGAATGCCTTCAGCACTCACTGGTATTGAATGGATTCTTACGGGGTTTTGGTTCCTTTTTGGTTTTGTTCTTTATAATTATTCCATGGTCAAGTACGGAAAATTTCAGGCGGATCAACAGATGCAACAAGAAATTCAAAGAGTGCTATGAATGGATTTACATTCGAATATATAACACATCTTAAAAGTGTTGCAAGTGGTCATCATGACCACTTTTTTGATGTAAAAAGTGAAAGCGAGTGCCAGCTGAAAGCGATCTGCACGATAACATGACCAATTATAAAATGAGATGTTTTTTAAAAAAGTTAACCGCAGTCGATAAGGATTTATCAATATCGAATATGAACCCTTTTGCCCGTTTTCCATACATTAATAGATGAATATTTAGAGAGGGCAGGGGAGCATAATGCATACCGGTCCAGGTTTGGAAGATTATTTAAAAAAGGGGCTATACGGTACACCGGAGACCAAACCGGCAGAAAGGCGTCGTTTTCTCGGTACATTACGGGAGCGGATCATCATCGCGCTTACTAGCGAACAGCTTTATGAGGGGAAAATTTATCCGGAAATCGAAGCGAAAATGAAAGCTTTCCCGCAGGCACGGCTGTTATTAAACGGTTCAATCCGCTATTCCTACTTAAGTCCGTACATCCAGTTGGCAAAAAAATATCGTATTCCGTTTACAATTGTGAAAGATGAAGTTCAGGATACCGATATCGGCCTCGTTTTAACGATGAACCATGCGATCAATAAACAGGAAATTTTTATCACAAATTCAGGCGAGCAGAAGAAAACAGCTCGAGCAAAGAAAAAGGACGTCTTCCAAAAATGGAAAAGAAAAGCTGCTCGCTTAGTGAAAAGATTGCGGAAAAGGAAAGGTGCTGGTTAATTCCAGCACTTTTTCAGGAGCACAAGTTTACAAATATTTACAGTTTTTCCGGATATGGAAAGACTGTTTTTGTAAAAATAGGTGACAATAATATTTTGTGTCCCTTACTGTCAATATTTGTAGAAGTTTATTTCGGAAAATGAGTAAAACATGGTAAAATAGGAAATAGTTTGTAGCACAGCAAACTGTTTTATTTCATACGGAGGTGACAGTTTTGGCGCGAATCACACGCGAAGATGTTGAACGTTTAGCCGATACAGCGAGACTTTACATTTTGGAAGATGAAATCGAGCAAATGACAGAAGAGCTTAATAAAATTATCGAATATGCACAGACCTTGCAGGAAGTGGATACCACTGGTGTTGAGCCAACGACCCACGTCATCGAATTGACCAATGTCATGAGGGATGATACACCGGAGGAAGGTATAGACCGGGATTTATTGTTTAAAAACGCACCGGATCATGAAGATGGCCAATTTAAAGTACCATCTGTGCTCGATTAAGGAGGGTAATTGATGTCATTATTCGAACATACACTTGCGGAAATTCAAGAACTGTTGCGTAAGAAAGAGGTTACGGTTTCCGATTTAGTGGAAGAAAGCTTCAAGCGGATCCAAGAGGTTGATGATAAAGTACAAGCCTTTATATCTCTTGATGAAGAACGGGCCCGGCAAAAAGCGAAAGAGTTGGACGATCAATTAGCAAACGGAGAAGTCGATCGTCCGTTATTCGGTATGCCTATTGCCATTAAGGATAATATCGTTACGCAAGACTTGCGGACAACTTGTGCCAGCAAAATGCTGGAAAATTTCTTGCCGATTTATAATGCCACAGTTATGGATAAGCTTGAAAAGGCCGGAGCGATTAGCGTCGGTAAAACGAACATGGATGAATTTGCCATGGGTGGTACGACAGAAACTTCCTATTTCCAAAAAACCCGTAATCCCTGGAATCTAGACCATGTTCCAGGTGGATCATCGGGGGGTTCTGCCGCAGCTGTAGCGGCAGGAGAAGTACCTTTCGCTCTCGGTTCAGATACCGGCGGATCGGTCAGACAGCCCGCGGCTTACTGTGGGGTTGTTGGTATGAAGCCAACCTACGGTCGAGTATCTCGCTATGGGCTAGTCGCATTCGCATCATCCCTTGATCAAATCGGTACGATCACACGAAATGTAGCGGATAGTGCGCAATTACTTCAGGTGATTGCTGGTTTGGACGAGAAAGACTCCACGTCGGCGAATGTTCCGGTGCCGGATTATATGAAAGAATTAAATGGCGATATTAAAGGTATGAAAATCGCCGTCCCGAAAGAATTCTTATCCGAAGGCATCAGCGAAGAAGTCCGTCGTTCCGTCGAAGCTGCGCTGGCTAAATTTACTGAACTCGGCGCTACCTGGGAAGAAGTATCCTTGCCCCATGTGAAATACAGTGTTCCGGTATATTACATAGTTTCTTCTGCCGAAGCTTTTTCCAACCTGGCGCGTTTTGACGGTATCCGCTACGGCTATCGGCCAGAAGATGTCAAAGGGCTGGAAGATCTCTACAAGAAGAGCCGTTCGGAAGGATTCGGTACGGAAGTTAAACGCCGGATCTTGCTCGGAGCCTTTGCCTTAAGTTCGGAGAACTATGATACGTACTTTAAAAAAGCTCAACAAGTACGCACACTGATCAGACAAGACTTTGATAAGATTTTTGCCGATTATGATGTCATCGTTGGACCGACAACACCAACAGCCGCCCCTGAACTAGGGAAATTGGTGGATGATCCGTTAACGATGTACATGAGAGATATTTTGACGATTCCGGTGAACCTGGCAGGATTACCGGCAATTTCCATTCCTTGCGGATTTGCTAATGGTCTTACCGCTCGGATTACAAATTATCGGTAAACAATTCGCTGAAAGCACGGTTTTTAGCGTAGCCCATGCCTTTGAACAGGCAACTGATTTCCACAAGCAAAGACCACAATTGTAAGGGGTGAAACGGAATGAATTTTGAAACAGTGATCGGTCTGGAAGTGCACGTGGAGCTGAAAACTAAATCAAAGGTTTTTTCACCTGCGCCGAACAGGACGGTGATGAACCGAATACGAACACGAATGTCATTGATTTCGCCTATCCCGGTACACTTCCAGTTCTAAATAAAGAAGCTGTAGAATTTGCCATGAAAGCCGCGATGGCTTTAAACTGCGAAATCGCTACAGTAACAAGATTTGACCGAAAAAACTATTTCTATCCAGATAACCCGAAAGCTTATCAAATCACCCAGGACGATCATCCGATCGGTCGTAACGGCTGGATTGAAATTGAAGTTGGATGGAAAGAAAAAAAAAATCCGCATCAACCGCATCCATCTGGAGGAAGATGCGGGAAAATCAATCCACACAGATGATGGCTATTCCTCGTAGACTTTAACCGTGCAAGGAACACCACTTATTGAAATTGTTTCCGAAGCCAGATATACGTTCCCCGGAAGAAGCATATCTGTACTTGGAAAAATTAAAATCCATTATTCAATATACCGGTGTTTCCGATGTGAAAATGGAAGAAGGCTCCCTTCGTTGTGATGCCAATATTTCCTTACGTCCTATCGGGCAAGAAGAGTTCGGTACGAAGACGGAATTGAAAAACTTGAACTCCTTCAACTTTGTCCGGAAAGGTCTGGAATATGAACAAAAACGACAAGAAAAAATCTTGCTTTCCGGCGGCATGATTCGTCAGGAAACACGCCGTTATGATGAAGCCACGGGTGAAACCATCTTAATGAGGGTTAAAGAAGAAGCGGACGATTATCGCTACTTCCCGGAACCCGATTTGGTTCTTTACATTGATGAAGAATGGAAAGAAGGGTTCGAGCCTCAATTCCGGAGTTACCGGATGCACGAAAAAAACGGTATGTGGAAGAATTAGGACTTCCGGAATACGATGCGAAAATCTTAACGATGACGAAAGAAATGTCTGATTTCTTCGAAGAAAACATTGCCCCAGGTGCCGATCCGAAACAAGCTCTAACTGGTTAATGGGTGAAATGTCCGGATATATGAATAAGTATCAAAAAGAATTACACGATCTAGCCCTTACACCGGAAAGCCTTGCTTCCATGATCCAGTTGATCAGATAATGGTACCCTTTCTTCCAAAATGGCGAAAAAAGTGATCAATGAATTGGTGGAAAAAGGTGGCGATCCGGAACGAATCGTCAAAGAGCGGGGCTGGGCGCAAATTTCTGATGAAGCCACGCTGTTGCCGATCGTTATTGAAGTATTGGATGAAAACGAACAATCAGTCATCGACTTTAAAAACGGGAAAAATCGTGCCCTTGGCCACTTAGTCGGTCAAGTTATGAAGAAAACCCGCGGCATGGCCAACCCGCCGTTAGTCAATAAATTAATCATCCAGGAAATTGAAAAACGATAACATAAAAAATCAGGTGCTCTAAATGGCACCTGATTTTTTACTTTCCTTATGAAAATTTTCACGGGTCCCGAAAAATTCCATAAATATGAATGGATAAGTTGCAAAAAATATCCTCTAGATGACGATTGATAATGAGGCGGTCCGTATGAGTTTTAAGAAATTATTACTCGATTTATGGAGTATCCTCGACCCGATCTATTATGCTTGTACTCGCTTACGTTATGTTAAAAAAGAAGACGGGCAACCATGTATTTTCCGGGTGCGCTTGATGAATTATTCAGGTCATCCTGTAATTCTCGCCGACGGAACCACGATCAAGAGAAACGACTTATTATTGAAAATTCACCTCCATAACGTCCGTCTTTTAAAAGAAATGCAAACGTTAGCGAATGATTATCGGCGTGGCTATTTTTTATATAAACAAGTACAAGAATCCTTACCCTATCTGGCAAATTACGTGAAACACCATTTTCACTCTCAGCAGATTAAAGGGATCATTGGCATCACGATGCTCCAAGCAGAAGGGTTAATCGAACGATTAGGCTTTGAACAGCATGCGATCAAAAATAAAGTCTATAAAATCACCAAACAAATCATCCAATATCCGATTTATTTGCTCTCCCATTCTCATAAATATCGGTTACGCCAGTCCAGGGCTGAATTGCACTATTTAATCATGTCACGAAAAACATTATTGGAAAAATATGATCGGACGGAAGAAGATTCCTGAATTGTTTCATGGCTCGGAACGGAAAGCCCGGAGCATTTTCAAAGTTTATTTAAGATGTGAGGGAGCTAATTTCCTTTTCAAATCAGAACATTTTGCTACTGGTAACAAATAATTTGTACATTCACCAAAAGAAAAAGACGACCACATGAGTCGTCTTTTAGAGGGTGGATTATTGTTGCAGGGCAGCCATGATGCCTTCCGGGTCAAAACCGATGACCCATTTGCCATTAATTTCTGTTTGCGGCACACCGAGCTGTCCAGTTGTGTTAATTAACTTTTGCATTGCGATCGGATCATTTTCGATATTGACTTCTTTAAAGGGGATATTGTTTTGTTTCAAGAAAAGTTTCACCATCGTGCAAAACGGACATGTCGATGTTACATATACAGTTACATCAGGATTCATGATAAACCCTCCTCGTTTAAAAATTTTCACGACTGTTAACGTGTCGTTCAATCATTACATAGTTTAAAAATTGGCCTTATTAACGCCACGCGTTCATACCACCGCGGACGTTGTAAATTTTTTCAAAACCATATTTTCTTAACAACTTACAGGCTCGTTTACTTCTCATGCCACTTTGGCAAATGACGACAACTTCTTTGTTTTTATCCAACTTATTGATTTTGTTAGGCAAGTCGAAAAGCGGGATATTCTGAAACCCGGGAACATGGTTCTGACGGTATTCCCCAGGTGTACGAACGTCGATGAACTGGACATTCTTATCCCGCAATTTTTCTCTTGCCTCCTGGGGTGAAATATTGGTAACTCCCTTGGCAGGAAGGAAGGGGGAGAGAATCACCGCGATTAAAACGATCAGGATGACCCATTGCAAAAAACCCATCGTCCAAACTTTTCTCCTTTCATGAATGACTAGCGGCTTTTCACGATTAAATCGATCGCTTCTTTAACTAGCTCATCGGTGTCTTTACCTTCATCGATGCTTTTCCGGATACACAGTTCTAAATTTTTACTGACGATCAGGCCAATGGCCCGATCGATCCCATTGCGGGAAGCCAAAAGCTGTGTGATAACCGATTTACAATCTTCATTTTCCTCCATCATCCTGATAACGCCGCGTAATTGTCCCTCAATACGTTTCAGCCGGTTGATGACGTTTTTATCATATTCCAATGGGTTACCTCCTCTATGCGAGTAACGGGATCATTTAAAGTTGTACTCGGTAACTATTTTTTCCCGCCCCGTTGTCACATCATTAAAGTATTCATATAAACAGATGCCCAGGAAAGAGCCACTGATGTTATACACATTTTCATAGCCCATATTTCTTAAAGCCATGACCATATTGTAACTGCGCTGTCCCGACCGGCAATGGATGTAGACCGGTCGATCTTTCGGGATTTCATCAAGTCGTTCGCGGAATTCGCTTAAAGGAATATTGACGGCATTTTTCAAATGGCCGAGCTGGAACTCACCCTTTTCCCTGGCGTCGATGATAAAGGCATTTTCTTCAACGAGCTTACGAACTTCCGATACTTTGACTTCCTTGTAACGGCCATAAAGCTGGTTTAAAGCGACCATCGCAGCCTGGTTAACCACATCTCTTGCCGTGCTAAGAAGCGGTGAATAACTTAATTCAAGATCTTTTAAATCTTCTAGATCGGCATTCATGTGGATCATTGCGGCGATTACATCAATTCGTTTATCCGACATTTCCTTTTCCGATCGCCTGGGCGCCTAAAATTTTACCAGTTGGCACTTCGTAAATGAGTTTGAAGTGGAGAGGGTGGCTCTCAGGCATGATGCTGACTTTATCCGTCGGGAAGACGTAGACGGAATCATAGGAAATACCGGCTTTTTGGGCGGTCTTTTCATTGATTCCCGTCGCCGCCACAGTGAGATCGAAAAGACGCAGCGATAACGAGCCGATTACACCGGGGTTGCGATTCGGTATGCCGTAAATGTGATCGGCGGCCGCCCGGGCTTGTTTTTGTGCTGGACCGGCAAGTGCTAGACGTGTCGGGGTATGGGTTAATTTGTGATACACTTCAATCGCATCGCCAACGGCATAAATATCCGGGTCGCTCGTCTGATAATTCGCATTAACTTTAATACCACCGAGTTCACCGAGCTCTAGCCCGGCATCTTCCGCAAGCGTTGTTTCTGGATGTACACCAATCGCCAGTACAACTGCTTCAGCCGGAATCTTTTTACCCGATTGGGTTTCCACAAAACCATCGCCGACTTTGGCAAGGCCGTCATTTAAGATAAGCTTGATGCCGTGATCGTGCATTTCCTTATGCAAAATTTGTGCCATGTCATAATCGATGGGTGCAAGAACCTGGTTAGCAAACTCGATTAAAGAAACGTTGTAATCAGCAAGTCGCAAGTTTTCTGCGACTTCAACACCAATGAAACCGCCGCCGATTACGGCAACATCTTTGACATGATTCGTTTGTAAGTATTGATGCAAATGATCGATATCGACAACATTACGAATGGTAAATACATTCGGATTGGTAATGCCTTCCAAATTAGGTACGATCGGTTTAGCTCCCGGTGCTAGGATCAACTTGTCATAACTTTCATCATATGTTTCGCCGGTTAGTAAATTGTGCACCGTAACTGTTTTTTCCGCGCGATTGATGCGGATCACTTCCTGGTTTACCCGGGCATCGATCTTGTATCTTTTTTTAAATGTTTCCGGTGAAGTTAAAACTAGTTTTTCTTTACGATTGACCGTTCCGCTCAAATAATAGGGAAGGGAACAGTTGGAAAAGGAAACATGTGGTCCTTTTTCAAACATGATGATTTCGGCAAATTCATCTAGCCTGCGCAATCGTGCGGCAGCGGTGGCACCACCGGCCACACCTCCAACGATGACGATTTTCTTACCCATAGTTCTGCCTCCTAAGATTAAAATTCTATAGCGCCGTTCCAGGCATTCATACCGCCGGTAACGTTCGTTGCTTTAAAACCCGCTTGTTCTAAATATTCACAAGCCCGGGCACTTCTTCCCCCGGATTGACAGACGATAAAATATTCTTTGTTTTTATCTAAACGATTTTTATGAAAAGGCAATTCTTGTAATGGAATATGAATCGCACCAGGAATTTTCCCACTTGCAACCTCAAAGTCTTCGCGAACATCGATAATGTTTAATTTTTCACCGTTTTGTAGTCTTCTTGCCAATTCTTCTGTTGAGATCGTGTTCATGAAAACCCCCACTCCTATTTTTTTCTTTATGCCCCCGGGGGTATATCTTTTTAAAAAAATAAAAGGAATACTGCGCAGTATTTTTCTAATAAAAATATACCCCAAGGGGTATATGGTGTCAACATTTTCGATTTGATTTTTTTTAAAAATGATTCGGTTTTTTTCTTTTTCATTTAGAACATGGCATGAACGATTTTTAATCATTTTCAGCGAGTAATGCCTCTTTTTTTGTTCGATGAATCGTGCCGTGTGGATGGTTGGGCGGGGCGTAAATCGAGTAAAGTTTTAACGGGAGTGGCCCGGTATTCGTCAAATTATGCCATTTACCGGCAGGAATGACGATGATATAGCCGGGAAATACGGTGCGGACAAAATTCAAACGGTTTTTGTCATCACCCATTTGCACGATTCCCATACCTTGTTCGATACGGATGAATTGATCGACATCGGGATGTATTTCTAAGCCAATATCTTCCCCTGGTTGCAAGCTCATCAATGTGATTTGTAAGTGATTCCCAGTCCATAATGCGGTACGGAAATTTTGATTGCTGTTTGCGGCACTTGTAATGTTTAATACCAGGGGCTGCTTACCGTAATCTTTAATGTTTGGCCCGGATCCGTTCATCGCCAAATGATCCCATGAAGGCCATTGGTAAAAATGACCGAAGGAATGGGGAGAAGAAAACTGTCCGGTAGATGACGGTTGTAATGGATGGTAAAACATGCTGAATCCCTCCAAATTTTTGATAATGTATTCTATGCAAAAAGCCCTGTAAACTCTAATTTGTGAAAGAAAATGCAAGGATGGTAAAAATTTGCGCTTAAAATGATGTACAGTGTAGGTGACTGAATGTAAATAGAGGGAGCATTCATGTGAAGACAGAAAAAGAAAAAATGGTCGCCGGTGAAATGTACCGGCCCGATGATCCGGAGTTAGTACGTGCCCGAACACATGCACGGAAACTCGTCAAAATGTTTAATGAAACCGCAGAGGAAGAAATCGAAAAACGGGAAAAAATTTTAAGTGAATTGTTCGGTGTCACCGGGGAAAAATTCACATGGAACCGAATATCCGTTTTGAACATGGATTTAATACATGTGTAGGGGAAAACTTTTACGCGAATTTTGATTGTACGATTTTAGATGTTTGTGAAGTGCGCATCGGAGATAATTGTATGTTAGGACCGCGAGTACATATATACACGGCCACCCATCCGCTTGATCCGGTGGAACGAAACTCAGGGCAGGAATTTGGTAATCCGGTTACGATCGGTAATAATGTTTGGGTCGGTGGCGGAGCGATTATCAATTCAGGTGTGACCAACGGGGATGATGTGGTCATCGCTTCCGGTGCAATAGTAACCAGAGATGTTCCCGATCGCGTGGTAGTTGGTGGCAATCCAGCAAGAATCATTAAAAGACTGGATGGTTAATTTTTGTTCATCACTTAATATGGCAAAAATACAGAAACACCATTTAGCCAATTCATTTTAGAAAAAAGACCCGACGGGTATGTTTGATACCCATCGGGGAATATTTGAATTACTTAAATTTTAATGGAGACAAATTTAGTTTCTAAAAATTCTTTGATACCGTGGTGACCGCCTTCACGACCGATACCGCTTTCTTTAAAACCGCCAAAAGGAGCCTGGGCTGTAGAAGGCAAACCATCATTGACACCGACGATTCCGTATTCAAGTCGTTCCATGACCGTAATCGCTGTTGAAAGATTTTTCGTGAATACGTAGGCGGCAAGACCGTAGCGACTGTTATTCGCTCGTTCGATCACCTCATCAATCGTTTTAAAAGATACGACCGGAGCAACGGGACCAAACGTTTCTTCCTGCATGATGCGCATTTCATCCGTGACATGGGAGATTACCGTTGGTTCGATGAAGTAACCGCCTTCAGATTCATACAAACGTCTTCCACCACATTCGATGACACCACCTTTTTCGACCGCATCATCGATATGTTCACGAACCTTCTTATACGCTTCTTCATTAATTAGTGGCCCTACTTGTACATCGGGTTCGAGACCGTTACCAACCTTTAATTTTTGCACTTCAGCTGTAAACTTTTCTGTGAATTCCTCAATAATCGATTCCTCGACGTATACTCTATTAGCGCAGACACAAGTTTGCCCGGTATTCCGGAATTTGGACTGGATAACACCGGCAACGGCTTCATCAAGGTCAGCATCGGCAAAAACGATGAATGGTGCATGTCCGCCGAGCTCGAGCGATACTTTTTTTACCGTATCTGCCGCACCGCGCATCAAAAGTTTACCGACTTCCGTGGAACCGGTGAAGGTGATTTTGCGGACACGGGAGTCTTCCAGCCAGGCAGCACCGATTTCTTCAGGATCCCCTGTTACGACATTGATTACCCCTTTAGGTATTCCCGCCCGTTCAGCTGCTTCGGCGAGTTTCAAGGCAGTCAGCGGCGTCTGTTCAGCGGGCTTGATCACAACGGTACATCCAGCAGCGAGGGCTGGTGCCACCTTTCGCGTGATCATGGCCGCCGGGAAATTCCACGGGGTGATAGCCGCCACAACACCGATGGGTTGTTTGAGGACGAGAATTCGTTTATCCGGAGCGCTAGCCGGAATGGTCTCGCCATAAATACGTTTCGCTTCTTCGGCATACCAGGTGATAAAACTGGCCGCATAGGTGACTTCACCCAGAGCCTCTTTCATCGGCTTACCTTGTTCGAGCACCATCGTTTCAGCGATTTCATTTTTGTTGTCAAGAACGTGCTCGCACCAGCGTTTTAATAAATGGCTCCGTTCATCAGCTGTTTTCCTGGACCAGCCAGGAAAAGCTTTATAGGCGGCATCGACGGCCATAATAGCATCTTTTCTACCACCTAGAGGAACAGTAGCAATTTCCTGACCATTAGCCGGATTGGTCACAGAAAACTCTTCATTGGAAGCTGCTTTAACCCATTCGCCATTAATATACATCCGGTTTAATAGTAAAGTTTGCAAAACACGGTCACCTCTTCCTCTTTTTATAACTATTATACAAAATTTTCCGAAAAATAGGTATACATGTAACCTGGTGAATATCTTAAGAAATACTGGTAAATACAGCGATATTCCGGAAAATCTAGTATAATATGAAATAATGCATTTTATATTAAGGGGGAACTTATTTGATCTGTTCATCATGCGGACAACCCTTGGCAAAAGGAACCGATTACTGCGACCATTGCGGGGCGCAATTACAAAATCATAATGATCAGAGCTCTGAGGTTAATGTTTCTGGAGAAGAAGATTTTTGGATAGAAAACGTGGCTACCTGGAGAAACTTTATCGGTAAAAATAGCGACTATTATTTGCAAAAATGGGGATTTACTAATGGTGTTGTAACTAAGGAAACGAGCTGGAATTGGGCGGCATTTTTCTTTGGAATTTTTTGGCTTGGTTATCGCAAAATGTATCGGTATATTATTATTTTCCTGGCTAGCTTTTTAGCATTAGATCTTTTATTGCTTTTGTTAAATGTAAATGTAGCTTTTCTTCGTGCCATGGATCAGGCGATCGGAATCGGTATTTCGATTACCTTAGGCTTATTCGGAAATTATTTTTACTATTTGCACGGGCGCCGGAAAATCCGCGAATTAAAAACAGCGAAACTGACCAATAAACGCGATTTAGCAAGGATTGGGGGTACAAGTGGATTAGGTGTGTTACTGGTTGCCGGGCTATTTATCGGTTATGTAATTAGTTATATGTTCATCCATTCAACGATCAGTAGTTTGCACACAGAGACGATTCAGTTCGGTCATGTTCAGGTAAATAATAAGCTCCTCGAATTGTCCGATGAGTTCAGTCCCAATGATCTGATTTACTATTCATTTAATTTAAGAGATGTGACGGGTCCGCAATTTTCTGTTGTTATTGAAAAATTAGAAGACGGTACTTCTTTTGTTTATGACAGCTGGAATGAGCATGTTCCACCAGAACAGAGAGTGTTGATCGGTAGTATATTAGCCCCAGGAGAAGAAGGGCAGTATATTATGAAAATCGTTCAAGATGAAAGAGTTTTGGCCAGGGGATCATTTTTCATTAAATATTCTGTTCATGATGCGGCTGACCGGGATGAATTTTGATAGGAAAAGCAAACTCTGATAGGGATTATGTTGCAAAACCAGGATAATCTAGATACACTTGTTAATGGAATTTTTACAAATAATAGGTACTATATGATTAATGGATTGTAGGCAATCCAAATATTGTGAAGATGGATGATGGCCATGAAAAAAGCACGTGTCATTTACAATCCTACTTCTGGACGGGAAATATTTAAACGGTATTTGCCGGAAGTGTTGGCAAAATTAGAAGATGCCGGTTATGAGACCTCAGCCCACGCAACAACCGGTAAAGGTGATGCAACGGTTGCAGCTCGATATGCCGTCGAGAATGATTTCGATCTCGTAGTGGCGGCCGGTGGTGATGGCACATTAAATGAAGTGATTAATGGTCTTGCCAAAGCGGAAAAACGCCCCAGACTGGGAATCATTCCGGCGGGGACGACCAATGATTTTGCCCGTTCATTACGGATTCCGCGGGATATTTCAAAAGCTATAGATGTCATTGTTTCGGGTCAAACGGTTCCAATTGATATTGGTCAAATGAACGATAGATATTTTATCAATATTGCCGGTGGCGGACAGCTGACTGAATTAACCTACGAAGTCCCGATTAAATTGAAAACCGTTTTAGGACAACTCGCCTATTATTTAAAAGGCATAGAAATGCTTCCTTCTTTGCGTCCGTATGAAGTACGCATTGAGTATGATGGCAAGGAATTTTCCGGGGAAGCGATGATCTTTTTAATCTGCCAGACGAATTCTGTAGGGGGCTTTGAACATTTAGCTCCGGATGCTTCGATTAATGACGGGTATTTTGATTTGATCATATTGGAAAAAACGAACCTGGCAGATTTTGTTCGACTTGCAACGCTCGCTTTACGGGGCGAACATCTGCATGATCCAAAGGTAATTTATGATAAAGCGAGTTACATAAAAGTTACCGCGCCGGAAGAAGTATTAATTAATTTAGATGGCGAACTGGGCGGAAAGACACCGGTAGAATTTAGAAATTTGTATCGCCATCTGGAAGTTTTCGCACCCGTTGATCAGTTACGGAAAGAAGATCGTATCGATCATGACTCGCTTCAGTAGTTGTGGAAAGGCCAGAAATCACTCATGATTTCCGGCTTTTCTTTTTCGTAATTTGCGATCGGATTCATGACGATGGCGATTCTTGGCAATGCTAGAAAAAGGGTGAACATCATGACGGAAAAGAAGAAATTTAAGAAAAACGATTATTTAGATGTAGAATTTATCGATTTGACTTCGGAGGGCATGGGGGTAGCTAAGGTCGATGACGGCTACACCATTTTTGTGGAAAAAGCCCTGCCTGGTGAAAAGGCGAAAATTAGGCTCGAAAAAGTGAAAAAAAGATATGCTTATGGAAAGCTTGTTGAACTCTATACGAAAAGCCCGGACCGGATTGACATCCCTTCGCACGAGCTGCCGCAAATATGGCGGCTGTCAACTGCAACATATGACGTATGAACGGCAGTTGCAATTTAAACAAAATGTAGTGGAACAAGCATTAAAGCGCATCGGTGGTCTAGATGAAGTGGTTGTTCATCCGATTATCGGGATGGAAAATCCGTGGCACTATCGAAATAAAACGACGGTGCCTGTTGGTGAGAAAAATGGCAAGTTGGTGGCAGGATTCTATCGTCCGCGGAGCCATAAAATCGTTGACACAGATGATAATGTCATTCATATTGAAGAAATCAATGAAGCGGTTCGGGTGGTGAAGGAAGCCGCTATCCGCTTAGGTATCCCACCATATAATGAGACGGAACATACAGGGGTTGTGCGCCATATCATGGCCCGGTACGGTTTAGCGACCGGAGAATTGATGGTCGGTGTGATTACAAGAACGGAAGAACTGCCGCATGAAAAAGAACTTGTTGATGCCATCGTCAGTCGCCTGCCGAAAGTAAAATCGGTCGTACACAATATTAATCCGAAGCGAACGAATGTGATCTTAGGTGAGAAGACAAGGGTACTATGGGGGAGAGATGTCATTTATGATTATATTGGCGGTATTCGTTTTGCGATCTCCGCCCATTCCTTTTATCAAGTAAACCCGGTGCAGACAAAAGTGCTTTATGAAAAAGCGTCTGGAATATGCGGAGTTAACAGGCGAAGAAACGGTTATTGATGCCTACTGCGGGATTGGAACGATTTCTCTATTTTTAGCGCAAAAGGCGAAAAAGGTATACGGAATTGAAGTCGTTCCGGAAGCGATCGAGGATGCGAAAAGGAATGCAAAAGAAAATGGGATCACGAATGCGGAATTTCTTGTAGGGAAAGCGGAGGAAGTGATTGTGGATCTGGCAGAACAGGGCATTCGCGCGGATGTCGTTGTTGTTGACCCCCCCGCAAAGGCTGCGATGAACGCTTTATTGCAGACCGTGATCGAAATGAGGCCGAAAAAATTTGTTTATGTGAGCTGTAACCCCGCAACTTTGGCCAGGGATTTGCGGATTCTGGAAGACGGCGGCTACCGGACGATTGAAGTTCAACCAGTCGACATGTTCCCGCAGACGACGCATGTGGAGTGTTGTGTGAAGTTAGAATTGTAGTTATGATCTTAAAAAACAAATTTTTCTTTTGCCCGGATTTGATTAAAAAATAAATTGGTCAATTCGGGTCTTTTCATGTTCAAACCCTTGATAAATCAACATTTTTATTTTATTGCCCTTAACCAACTCTGATAAATTTCTATTTTAAATCGAAAAAAACGGTGAAAAAAAGCGGGAAAAAGAGGTGAAAAAGGCCGTTTTTGACTCGAAAATCATTAGAATTTAGGGATCAATACTTTTTCAAACCGTCTTTTTCTAAGGCTTCCTTTAAGCAAAGTCTTCCTAACCTATTTTTCCCCGGAGATAAAAACTGTCCCTCCAATCATGTTCACAGAAATATTTCTTGTTAAATCGGTCGCCTTTTCCTTTACCGCAAGCATACAAATAGCATACAAAGGATTTTTTGCAGCCGTTCATTATGCGAAATGATAGAACCATCTCCCTAATTATCTCCCCAGTAATGTCGACCGTCCGTCTCCATCGCTGCGGGCGGCGAGTTTCCCGCACAGACCCATACACCGGTTGGGATGTTTGAAATTATTTTACTATTAAGATGGGCTCTTCCTGTAATAGTTTCTTCATTTAGTTGGAGAATACTCGAGCCTTTCTCAAAATTTTCATCTAATAATTTCGTTTACCACAAAAATGATGCATTGCAGGCTGTCATGAAGGCAGTCAAATTTGTCTAATTTTATTTCCTAAAAATTTTTTTACCCAAGCCTCCATTCTAACCTGGTTTTTTCCATTTTCCGTTTTGCCATGAACGACATTTTTCTATTCATTTTTTCTCGCTTTAACGATAAGAAAAGAAGGTCTCCTCCATTCGTTGCATTTTCGGCAGTTTTTGTAAGCCTTCTTCTGTCGGAAGCGGTTCAAGCACCCGTTCAATGGTCAGTCCGTGGGCAATCATTGTATTAATTATCGTGGAAAATGTGCGGTGGTAAACGATGACGTTTTCCACGTACCAATCAATCCTACGTTCCCCTTCCTCCTGGTAATGGTCCACCGCAAAATGAATTCGCCTTCCCTTTTCATCGGTAATCCAATTATTTTTTGCCTTGCGCGCGGTCGTTATCGGATGTTCGAGCGAAATAATACATTCGCCGTTCTTTTTCAATAACTTGCTTATTTTCGCGCAGATTCCGTCATAATCCTTGATGTACCCAATGGCCAGGGAACTCGTGACGAGATCAAAATAGGATCCGGTATATTCAAATTCCTCCATAGCTGTACAAATATAGGTAATTTTTTCATGATGATTGAAATTTTTTGCCCTTTCAATCATCTTTTCTGAAATATCCACACCGACGACCTTTGCCGCGCCTTTCTTCACACAGTACATGGCAAAATTTCCGGTTCCGCAGCCTAAATCCAGCACCCGCTTCCCATCCAGATTCGAAATTAAGGAACGAACCGCCGGCTGTTCGATGAATTCATTATAATTAATTCCGCTTTCCCGCAAAGCCATATACTGGGTAAAAAATTCGGGGTTGTCGTAAATATTTTGTTTCATTTTTTACCTCCAGTGATCAGATCGTAATTTTAGCAAACATATACAGGTCACAGCTCTTAGAAATCTCGGGATTACCTCAGCATGGTGCTGAGAGTTTGAAATTTTTGTATATTGTATTTCGCTATTCGTTCTTTCTTTCCTCTATAATATCGAGGATCAATTCATTAAGAAGCGAAGAAACATGCCAGTACACACGGTCGATAAATTCGATCTGCTTTTTTTCCCGGTGCATGATAAATTTTCCGAACAGGCGGCTGAAAGTAAATAATTTAAACTGGAGCTTCTCTTTTATAAAGCCGCGATTATGTAAAAATTTGGCCAGTTCCATATCCTGTATCGAACGGTGTAAAAACCCCTGCATGATTTCTTCATAATTTATTGGCAGCACTAAACTTCCATTTTTTGGTCGAAAAGTTAAGCGGATACGCATAAATTCCTCCATTTTAATTGTTATTAAAATATTCCAAACAGGAAACTCCCGGATTTTTCTCCGATCATTTGTCCAACACCCTCGTGCTAGGTGGGACTCAAACAGAGCGTCCGCGAAATCATACTAGTATCAAAAGCTCTAACATCATTTAATGGTCAACAACTTTTATTGGAGCTAAACAGTGCCCTTGGCATGTTAGGAGATCGAAAAAAGGAACAAGTTTTAGAACATCTAATCCTTCAACTCGAGAAATATCCGGAAGCCCTTGGAGATTATCGAGAATGGTTGAAGGAGCAGGGGATTGACACGACAGGAATGCGTCCGATGGCAGTGTAGAAGCAACCATGTGTGTGTTTGCACAAAGATTGAAAAATGAACGGAGTTGGGCGGATGAAGGACTTGATGCGATAATGTCAGGACTTGTGGCAAGTTTGGTTCGTGTGGAATTAAAGACGGTATTCGGCCGTGTCATACGATGGATTAATGAGACGGATGAAGAGAATCCCCCCAGGTTTTATCTTGGGCGAATTTCAAAGACAGTGGGAAGAGTTACGAGGGATAATATCGCTTATTTAAAAGGCAAAGCCAACAATCCGATTTACAGAGCGCTAAAAGCTCTCCCGGCTTTTAAAAACAAAAATTTAAGTACCAAGGGTGTCCTCAGAAGTATTGAATTCGCTTTCAAATAAGTGACAAAAAAATGTGCTTACAATTACTTGACTAAAATATAAATATATAGAATAAGATTTCTCATTTCATAAATATTTGATACAAGTAATCTGGGATATTATCAGCATTCCCTTCTTACCTCCAACTGTAAGTTCTCATCAAACATTACAGCAGGTAATTTTTGGAAAGTTGGCAAGGTCTTTTTTATGAAAAATTCGAATGCAAAGATATGTATTTTTTCTTTGCATTACTCTGTACTTTTATTTTGCAATAAATAGAGACCTAAATATTTGTATGCCAAATTATAAATCTTTATTAATCATCTACTTCGGAAAGATCTTTGTAACTAAAATCGATATTAAACTTTCCTGTTTTATCAATAATAAATTTAAAGTTCGTCCAGCATTCATGACCACTATTTTTAAACTCTTGTTTAAATTCTTCTATAATATCCAATAACATATCCAATTTCTCAAAGTATTCCTCTTCAGATATTGAAAAAAGTTCCGGAATATCCTCCGAATAAACTGGATCCCGTCTATTTTCAGGGGTAGTACAAGAACGCCCGCCTTTGAACTCCCCTCATTAACTTCACCATATAAATAAACTTTTGCTCACGCTTTTGGTATAGTCTCTATAACTGCATCGGCTTTTTTTTGATAAAAACCTTGAATTTTTCTTCATTCATCTAATTCCCCCCCCTGGTCCATTATAAAAGCGTAAGTTATGTCACGTTCCAACACAAATTTTATATCTGATTCTGAACATTTCTGGTCATAGTGAATCACCCCTATATAGAAGTTATTTTTACTTGCACATCATGAACCTGTTAAAAAGCTTTTCACCAGGTGTTCCCCTTCTTTTTCCATTCGTCGCTATTTAGATAACTATTCATTGGAACCAAGTGTCAAGATCTCCTTAACCTTTGAAAACACTGGCAATTATATATACGCCGTCACCATCTAGTAATTTCTCCTCTCTCCCGCAACCTTTTGCGCGTAATTGTTTCTTTTAGCATTTCCTGATTAAAGAGTCCCTTCAACCTTTTTAATTCGCCCGAGATTATCCGTTTGATATTTGTATCCTGTCTTTTTAATGTATTCAATATTTGATTTCAGAGTTTTTATAGGATTGACTCTTGTAAAATGATTACCGTAACTTACTCCAGTAAGAGTTTCACTAGAATTAAGCGCTTTGATCCTCTTACTACATTGGCGGTGCGCGTCCCCTGGTTTAAAAGCAGCGGATTCAGGAGGGGAATCGATGCGGCGACTAAACTTCGAAGCAGAATCAAGGGTCTTGAGGGAATATAAAAAATATTCCGTTGATTTGATGGGTTTTTGGAAAAGCGTGATATACAATAAAGATGAAAGTTAATACGAAGAGGGCGGGTGAACGATGAGCGATTCGCTGGAGCGGAACCAAAACCGAACGCGAAACCAACCCGCGTGGAAAGCCATATCAGCGCGGAGGATTTCGCCTATTTAAACAGAAGGAAGATGGAACTGCCCTTAAGAAAACGGACGGTGAAATTAAGAAAACTGGAAAAAGGAAATCACCGGGAACAACCGGGAAAACAGCCAGAAGGATGAGAAGAAACGGTAAATGGAAGGTTCAAACGGTTCCGATAAAAAAAGACGACACAGAGCGTGTCGTCAAAATAATAGGAGGTGAAAAATTCCTTCACCTCTTTTCTTTTAACACAAAAAAACGGATTGTAAAAGAAAAAAAGTGTTTTTATGCTAAGAAAAAACTTCTTCCAATCGCACCGGCGATTGGCGGGGTGAGGAAAACACCGCCTACGCAAGATGAAGACTTATTTACTTGATTTTTTTTTATGTTATTTTATTTCTGAATAAAGATGGGAGGGAATTATCGTGAAAAAACTTTCGATTGCTGGACTGGTTATCGCTTTGTTGGTAGTGGTATCGGGTGTCGGCTATATGTTCGTATCAGATTTCGCGAGCGGTGAAAATCAAGCGGAGAATTCAAGGGATACCGGCTCGCTCGAAGGCGGGAAAACCGCAACTTCCGGCGAGTTAGAAGATGAGAAAACGGAGCAAGAAGAAGCGCTCGAGGAGAAAGATGACGAGCTCCTCATCACGGTCAACGGGGAGACGAAATCGATTCCGGCTAAAAAAGCGACGACCGTCAAGTTCCTGTACGATGTGAAGATTCCGTCAAGCATGGTCGTTGTCGATGATGAAGAACAATATGCTGCTTTCGAAGGTGCTAAATTAAGAGTAAACATCAAAAAGGATAAAATCGTTGCTAATAGGTGCGGTATGATGTGCTCTGAGCCTTCGAATAAAGAATACGTTAAACGAGTTCTTGAGAGTCAATATAGAGGTTTAAAGGCTGAGATTTTAAAGGAATTCGACGAATCCGAATTAGAGGTTTCGGGCGCTTTCGTGGGGTATCACCTGAAAGACAAGTACGGCGAATTTTATAATTTCTATAAAATCAGACCCAACTCAAATGACGTTATGGAAATTCTCGTCGCTATAAAAGAAGAAAACGAAGAAAACCTCCCAACGGTTCTTGCCATCATCCGCTCCTTGAAGTAGGCGGTGGACGTTTCGTTTTTTCGCATCAGGAGGTGAATCATGAGAAGAATCATCCTCGTTTTGTTTTTTGCGCTTGCGGTATCGATTTTCGCTTTTCCGGAAAAAGAAACATCGGCGTTCGTCCCCGGCGGACCCCATCTGGAAGACCCGGGCGGTGGCGGCGGGGGAGGAAACAGCGGAGGGGGCGGGAACGATACCGCGCCTCCTTCCACATGTGAGGTGAAGGATAAAAGCGGTTACGAATACCGCACCGGAACGGTGTACTATGAAGGTTTGAAAATCGAATTCTTGCCCGATGGCAACGTCTACAACAGACCTCTCAGGGCGAGCGATTTCAAAGCCACGGAAACGAAAGTGACCCCGTTAGAGAGAAGATGGGTTCGAAACATCGAACGCACCGGTGATTGCGAAGAGGAAAGCGAATACAGGGTGTACGACTGGGAGGTTTACGACAAACAGACGACGACCATCACCCGCGATGTGACCGTAACGCAAAAATCGGGTTCCAAACAGAGCGGAGAGGTAACGTACACCGCAACCGCTGAGTCGGCGGACGGGAAAACGACCAAATCGATAGAAAGAAGCTCTTATTGGGTCCGGGGTGTCACGTCGGAAACCGTCCGGAACTGGATTAAAAGCGGGAAGATTTCTGGGAAACAACTAAGCGGTCATCGGGGAAAGTGGTTCATCCCCCTGGAAGAATTTGAATACCTGAAACAAAGGGAAGCAGCTGATCGTATAGATGACGATTTGAAAGAGTTGCTGGGAGATAATTACGACGAAGATTTAGGATTTGAGTTGGATGAAGGGTAAAAGGGTATAAAACATTTTGGATATCAAACAATAAATTGCATTTTGGGAAAAGAGGCATAGATGTAAGTAAATGTAAAGCCCCCTTTGACGATTGCATCACGGTGACATTAATTAAAGAAGGAACGAACTATTTGGTGATCAACAATTGCTAAAATTTCCCTATTCCTCTAGGGAATTGTGTGATTTTCACGAAAAATGAATTAGGTAAAGTTTTACCAATGTACCTATAAAAAGGAAAAGGGATATAGCCAAAGCTTAATTAATTTCATGATAGTTTACCAAATGACCCGCGATTTTCCATTTTAAATTAAATTTGTTTAGATAGTTTTAAAAAATAGTATTTTATTAGTGGAAGTTTATTATTATTTTGCTCATATTATTGACGATCTACTATGGATTGTAAACGATTACAATTCCATGAACATTAGTGAACGCTGCAACTTCCTTTTAGTAAATTTCTAAACTCAGCAGTCCGCAGATATTCCCTATACTGGAATAAGAGGTACAACAAATAATCATTTGGTTGAATGGAGCATTTGGCTCAGGGAAGACAAGATGTGCCTATGAATTAAATCGAAGGTTGCCCGCTTCTTTTGTATGCGATCCGGAAAACATCGGTTGTTTTTTAAGAAAGAATGTACCGAAAAGAATGTTCGAATCGGATTTTCAAGACTATGAATTGTGGCAGCTATTCAATTATCAAATGTGAAAATGTCTATCAGATTCGTATAATGGAGTTATAATTACACCGATGACATTAACGAATCGCCAATATTATGATGAAATCATTGGACGACTGATTAAAGATGGCATCGAGATTAAGCATTACATTCTTTATGCTGAGAAGAAAAATTTAGAAAAACGCCTTACAAACGATTGGAATGGGGGAATTCCTGGGCGAAATCACAAATCGATCAGTACATTTATGCATTTAATCATGATATTACAGAGATAAAAATAATAACGGATCACAGAACGGTTGACAGCATTGTGGAAGAAATAGCCGAAAAAAGTGGTGTTACTCTCTTGAATGACAAAAGAGGATCCTTTAAAAAAAGCTTGATAGGACGATTACGCTTTTAAAACATATAAGGTAGTTTTTTGTAAACACTATCTATCAAAATTGGATCACCAAATACATTGTTCCACCTGCCATATTGTCAATTGGTTGTCAAGATGATTTTTTAATCCATTTTTTCAGGATCTGTTTAACAGGATTCATGACTGGTCCTTTTTCTTATAGGAGAGAAATCTTTCATATCAGCAAATTTCCTTACAGTTCGAGAAATGATCTTCCTCTTTTTCTTGCGATTTTTGTTTTTGGAATGTCTTTTAAATTAGCTTTTTGTCAAATATACGATCCTTCAACCACTGCTAACATCTCCTTATATACCTTCCATTGAATTAGTTTTTCCAACTAGGAGGGTATTGGATTTAAGGGATGTTGGCCAGTGGTTTTTTAATTTTACGACTCCGCAAAAATTAGTGTTCAACACTCATTTTTAATTTGCCATAAACAAGAGAGTGCCGAAAGCTTTACCTGAAAATTTTTATTCGATTAGACAAAATACTTATTACTTCACATTTCTTATTAACATTTTGTTCATATTACTACACAATAATACAATTGAGGAGAGTGATTACATGAAGCGTCCAATTAAAATTTTAATCATAGAAGATGATTCAAATATTGTGGAATTAATCCAGTTGTATATGGATAAAGCTGGATATTCCTATATTTCTGCTTCTGATGGGGAAGAAGGATTGGAACTTTTTTATAGTGAATCCCCTGACTGTATCATTCTCGATATTATGCTACCTAAGATGAATGGCTGGGAAGTTTGCAAAACAATTCGTATGGAAGATAAACATGTGCCTATCATTATGCTGACAGGCAAAGGGGAAACGTATGATGTTATTAAAGGACTTAATATCGGAGCGGATGACTATATAGTTAAACCATTTGATCCAAACGAATTAATAGCCCGGGTAAAAACCGTATTACGACGAACGATCTTATCAGAAAGTGAAAAGGATAGACTTCAATTCGATAATATCATTATTCATATGAAGGAATATCGTGTCTTGATCAATAATGAGGAAGTGCAAATGGCACCAAAAGAAATGGAATTGTTTTATTACTTAGCAATGAATCCGAAACAGGTTCTGACAAGACAGCAGTTATTGGATCGAGTATGGGGATATGAGTTTAATGGAGACCCTCGTACCGTGGATGTCCATATTAAGCGTATTCGGGACAAGTTGGCTGCACATAAAGCTAAATTGGTCAATTGTGACTATTCGCGGAGTAGGGTATCGGTTTGAGGAGAATTCAAATGCTTAAGAAGAATTCTATTTTTGTAAGATTGTTTCTCAGCTATTCGTTCATTATTATCGTTTCATTTGTATTATTTATTGGTGTCTACTTTTATTTGTTTCATATAAATCTTTATAAAGAATTTGAAGATATCTATCAACATCAATTTACACAGGTTGAAAAACTTCTTTCGAATCAGAGAGAAATTCAATTGGAGCGATAATGAAACGGCGGAAATATTAAGTAATTACCTTAATCAACCAGGTTATCATATTTATATTGTTGATGAAACGGGCAAGCAAATCTTTGGTCCGAACTTAAATCAAGAGTCTCCTTTGATCTCAATATCAAATGATATTCTAAGCCAGGTCCAATCAGGAAAGATCTTCTCTAAAGGATATATTGAGAATGGAGAGCTTCGATATACGATAGCTACTAAACTCACTACGAATTTAAATGAAGTAGAACAGCCAATCATGGTCATGGTTTTTCATGAATTGAAACCATGAATATCAACGTGTTATTTGGATGATCCTATTTACATTCTTCATTACACTCTTGTTTACGGGGATTATATTATGGTTTATGTCAAAGAGAATAACTGCTCCATTAATAGAAATGAGTGAGATTGCAAGGCACTATGCGAAAGGTGACTTTTCAAAGTCCGTTCACTATCAATTGGATGATGAAATCGGCCAATTGGCGAAATCTTTTAATTATATGGCAAAT
This sequence comes from uncultured Bacilli bacterium, assembly GCA_963766835.1. Lineage (GTDB taxonomy): Bacteria > Bacillota > Bacilli > Bacillales > Amphibacillaceae > Pseudogracilibacillus. The sequence goes on along the minus strand of CAVYBX010000031.1, from coordinate 198,327 downwards.
GAACTAAATAATTTAGAAACGATACGGAAGCAATATATTTCCAATGTATCCCATGAATTACGTTCCCCATTAACATCCATAAAGGGATTTATCATTGCTTTAATGGATGGTACGATCCCGTCGAATAGACAACAGCATTATTATCGTTTAATGAGAGATGAGACAGAACGGATGATTAGACTTGTAAACGATACATTGAATATGAATCAACTAGAAGAAGGTCATTATAAAATTTTGCGAACGAATTATAATTTAACGGATCAAGTCAAATCAATTATTAATAAGTTTGAACCCCACTGTAAAGAAAAACAGTTGCAAATACGTTTACACGCTGATCAGAGATTATTATGTCTATGCAGATAAAGAGCGGATAGAGCAGGTTATCGTAAATCTTATACGCAATGCCATTCAGTTTTCATATATGAATTCGTATATTGATATCACGCTTACTCGAGAAGATCAAAATGTCCATGTGATGATCCAAGATTATGGAATCGGGATAGAAGAGCAGCACTTAGATTTAATATGGAGGAGATTCTATAAAGTAGATGAGGCACGTTCAAATAAATCAGGGGCAGGACTTGGATTAGCAATTGTTAAATCTATTTTAGACCTTCATGAATCGGAGGTAAATGTTTATTCAAAACCCGGTGAAGGGACCATTTTCTCTTTTAAGCTTCCGGCAAGTAAAGCTGGAAAATAGGTAAAGAAAGAATGTTGTTAACATACTGTTCATATACGTTTGCTTTGATAGATAGCAGTTAGATTATGAGGAAAGAGGAGGAAAGTATTGTTTCAGCTATATGCTCCATATTGAAGGTGTTGTTATCTATCCAGGTTTATTTTTGGTGCTTGGCTACTATTAAAACATTTAGTGAAGGATGAAAGAAAATAAGTGGACATGGCCTCTGTTTTAAAGTGAATTCAGAAGTGGGTTATGTTAGGGGGTTCCAAGTTTAATCTTCATTTTTTTATCAGAGGAAAAAGTTGATTGAGCTTACTAAAATTGATTCGAACTCCCTATCAGTTTCTACTAAATTTTCACTGTTGTTAACTGCAAATGGTTTTTTTAACAAGAAATAAAAATTATGTAAGAGGTGAAATCATGTATCTTGCATTAAGAGAAATTAAACATGCAAAATTGCGGTTTATTATGATCGGGATGATTCTAGTTTTAATATCCTGGCTTGTTTTTATACTGTCAGGGTTGGGTAACGGTCTGTCTACGCTCAGTGCCGCAACGTTTAAAAATATGAATGCGGATTATGTCGTTTTTGAAGAAGGTTCTCGACATTCCATGTTGCGGTCAGTAATATCAGAGGATTTAATTGACGAGTTAAACTCCAAGAACATGTAATTGATGCCGCGCCAATGGGTTTCCAAACAGCGGTCCTTCTTAAAGAAAATGCGACATCGGCTGATGAAAAAATAGATGCATCGCTTATCGGGATCAATCCGGATACATTTTTAGAACCGGAAGTCATAGAAGGGGATCAACTTGCAGAAGGAAAAAGTGATGGAGTTATTGTCAATGATGTATTAAAAAGTCAAGGCATTGAATTAGGGGATAAATTGGAGATTGAAGGAACAGATAAAGTTATTGAAGTGATTGGTTTTGTTGAAAATGAATCTTTTAACCATCTGCCTTCAATTTTTATGATCATGGACACATGGCGTGAAATTCATTTTGCTGCACCAGGTTCAGATATGGGAATTGACAACCCTGTTAATGCGATCATGCTTCAAGGGGAAAATATAGAATCGGAAGAGATCGAAAAATCGGTGGAAGGAATTGAAGTAGCAACGAAACAAGAAGCTATAAATGGTATACCAGGTTATACCGCTGAAAATGGAACGATTATGATGATGCTCGGCTTTCTTTTGACAATATCGGCATTTGTTATTACTGTTTTCTTCTATGTTATGACATTACAAAAATCGAATCAATTCGGGATTATGAAGGCAATCGGGGCAAGTGATCGTTTCCTTGGATGGGCAGTTGTTTCCCAAGTATTGATACTTTCTGTTATCAGCATAGGAATAGGAATTTTACTTACTTATGGAACGGCTGCAATTTTTCCGGATGGGATGCCGTTTGCACTTGACTCCACACTCGTTATTAGCTATGCGATCGTCTTGCTTGTAGTGTCTATATTGAGTTCGCTTCTTTCCGTTCGAAAAATTACTAAAATAGATCCGCTTCAAGCTATTGGGAGGATTGAATAATGAAAGGAATTCGGTTTGAAAATGTATCCAAATATTATAAAGAGGGAGACAGAACGTTTACCGCTCTAAACAAAGTTTCCATTTCGGTTGAACCGGGAGAATTTGTGGCAGTTATTGGTCCTTCTGGGTCAGGTAAGAGTACTTTTCTTTCCATTGCCGGTGCCCTTTTAAAGCCCTCTGAAGGTAATGTGATAATCAATGGAACCAATTTATCCAATTTAAAGCCGAAAGAACTGTCAAAATTACGCCTTGAAGAAATTGGTTTTATTTTCCAAAATTCAAATCTAGTGCCGTACTTGACGGTTCTTGACCAACTATTAGTTGTAAAGAAAATGAAGGGTCCTATAACGAGTGAAGATAAACAATATGCCAAGGAGTTGCTCGAGAAAGTAGGCTTGGGCGATAAATTAAAAAATTACCCGGATCAGCTTTCAGGAGGAGAGCGGCAACGAACAGCGATTGCGCGTGCGTTAATGAATGACCCGAGCATTATTCTTAGCTGATGAGCCTACAGCCAGCCTAGATACTCAGCGTGCTTTTGAAATTGTTGAACTTATGTCCCACCTTTTGAAGTCACGGAATAAAGCTATAATTATGGTTACTCATGATGAGCGCTTATTGAAGTATTGTGATAGAGTATATCAAATGATCGATGGGAATTTAACATTACTCGAAAAGCAGTTTGCTGTTGTTAAATAATAGAGTCAGTCCCTCACTTGACAAAACCTTATGATAGTGAGGGGCTGACTGTTTTTTTGGTGAACAAAAAAGTTTAAAAAGCCATCAAAATTGAGGACGATTTAACAAAAAGAAGCGGAGAACAGGAAGAAAAGATGGAAGGCGTGAACGAGTGGCGGCGTTGCATTGAAAATTAATTTCAATAATTAACGAAGCGATTACATCAGGTGAACTCCATGAAGTGATGCGCGATATTGGCAAATTAACAGGTGTTTTAAAGGAATTAACTGATGAGGACTACTTTCATTCACCGGTGAAAATCTTAAAAGTTCTCCGCGTGTTGAATCTCTTACAGGAAGAAGCGCTGGGGCTTGCAGAACAAAAACTGGAGAATGAAAAATCTCTCTATTATCGTTACCGGAATATTGACGGTGAGGATGTAACGTTCGATGATGTTAAACATTTAATATACGTCCTTGGAAAATACAATTAGATTTTAAAAACCTCTGCCAGAATAAAAATGCGCTCGCTCGGTAAACGGCTGCTTGATTTCTTAATTCGCCTTGCCAATGATTCTCTTGCCTATTATATGCATGATGATATAACTCGCTCCCTATTCCAGGCAAAAAGAGATGCTGAATTAATTGAAGCCTATGATGACAAAGGCATCTCTGGTGGAAATAAACTTTCGAGTATGATTCGGAATGTTGAAGAAGCTGTAGAACCATTAAAAGACAGGGAATTGGAGTATTTGGCCAACCGGCATCCATTAAAACAAATTCAATTTATCGACTACTTAATAGAAGAAATGGAAATTAAAATGAAAGAAGTTTTTAAAAAGATTTACATCTGTCTTATTTCGATAGGATATACTTTAAGATCGGGAACAAGATAAAAACAGCTACAATCGTTTGTATAAATGATAGGATGAGATCTTTCACCCATGTGTTTTTTTCCTTGTAGTTTGCCGAAAAGATATGGAATATTCGCAAGAAGATAAAAAATATTACCCACCAGAATAAAAAAGCTTTTATATACTCAATGAAATCATGAAATATTGGTACTCACCTCACACATGATCTTTCAAGTTTTTACTATATATTATCACATGTTTTAATTTTTAAAAAATAAAAACACGAAAATAGCCTATTCAGTCTTTCATCCTTTAAAGTTTGTTAATTGAAGAGAATAAGAAAGGTGCCAGGGAATTGATTACGATTGATCTCAAGGCAAATCTTGTTATCAATGAGGATTCCTTTTATTTATTTAAATTGTATGGATACACGAATTTAGCGGTAGAATTGATCGGGATTCCAAGGGAATTTAGTTGGCTCAGGAATATGATTCATCTGGCACCATGAAATCTCCATCTATAAATCCATTAGAAGGATCTCCTATTCCTCAATACGAATTAAAGAATAAATAGACTGTTTGTCTATGACCCGTTTGATGAAACACCATCCCACCGTTAGAAGTAAGAGGATAATCATTATAGAAAGACAAAAATAAGGCAGATAATAAAGATACGGATACACATGATCGGTGCTAAGAACGATTAAAGTGAAGATAATGAATGAAAGGATGGTAGCTACCAGTAAATAGAGAAGCATCTCTAAGTAAAAGAGTCGGGAAACCGCTTTTTTTCGCATGCCTAATGTGAAATAAATGCCCCATTCTCGTTTTTGCAAACGGTACTTACTGAACATGATGATGGTTAAATTCATAATTGCTAACAGAGCGGATACAGAATAGGTTAATTTACCAAGGTAGCCAATATAATCCGAAATTCTTTTGTCATCTGCCATCATTTTTGCCATGTCCTGATATAGACTACCTGGTGTTAAGGCGATTAATTTCATGATTTCTGACTCGATTTGTTCTCTTTCCTCATAGTTAATATGATCTTTTAAATAAATGATGAGAATATGGTAACCCCTAAACATCCCTTCATAGATAGCCGTTTCCTCTGCAAGAATTATTGTGAACGAACTATCATTTTCAAAGGTTAAAAGGTCGTTGCTTGTCAGCGAAGTTGGCTCATGGATCACATCCCAAACTTTTAAATCCCACATATTTGTTTCATAGGTATCGTTAACTCTTTTTTTCTGAACAAATGTAATTGTTTCACCTATTAAGTTACCAAATTCAGATGTTTTGTGTTTTGCTGGATAATATAAAATGACTTGACCTAAAAATTCCTCATAATTCTCGTCTGGATATAATCTCTGAAAAGTTTCTTGATCCAGTAATAAATAATTTACTTTTGGAACGATGTAATACTCTTTGTAACGGTAATCCTTTGTAGCATGCGTTTCATTGGCAAGAAACCATTCCTCAATTTCCGGGGTGATTTGTTCTTCTCTTAGTAATGGATGAATATCAACCATAAAGGGGATCTTTACGATACATTTAATGGCAGGATGATTTTCCAATTCTGTCAAATCTTCAGGCATAAATGTTAGTCCATCTTGAAACAGGACATTCAAGTTATCTACAGTTTCGTAACTAGAGGTTTGTTGTGAATTTAGATAATAATCCTCATCCGGTTCCCAGATTCCGTGTGCTTCCTTTTCAATATAAACGGAAAGGGAAAATATTAAAATGGAAGCAGCTAGTGATAGTACAACGATAATTGCAGATTTGTAATTTGCCCTTAATTGCTGAATTAATTTCTTTACAACAAAATTTTCCGTGCGCACAGAGTTTGATTTGATGTCTCTATTAAAATATCCGGTTTCTTTCAGTAACATATTGATCGATTGATTTTGCATTTTTTTCAAAGCCATAACCGAACCGAAAAAGGAAATCCCGATTATAATCAAAATCCAGAAGATAATCACCGCAACAATATAAAAAAGATTGGCCGAATCGAGCGAACTTACATGAAAACTATTTTTTATAATAAGAGTATGGAGGATAAATTGTAATGGAACTGCAAAAAGAATGCCCAATAGGATCACAATAAGAACTTGTGCCAAGCTGATTTTTATTAACAGGTGGTTCGAGGAGCCGACCATCTTTAAAATCGCCAACTTTTTTTGTTGGTGGACATTAAAAAAATATAACAAACTATACATGATCAATAATGATGTGAGCAAAGTAGCTGATTGGAAGATGAACGAAAAAAGTGAAATATGATCATAGTTATACAAGCCAATGTAAAACAATCGGGAATTTTCAAAGCCATTTTGTTTATATAAAAAATTTGCAATTTTTTCCTCAATATCACGAAAATTTCCTTTCAATTGAACGAGGTAATTTTGGTATTTGATCGGGAGCTCATCACTTTTTTCCGCAAGTATGATATTAGGAAAATCGTCGACACCTCTCTGGAAATCAGTAGGAACGGACCATTTAGCAGAATAATCTTTGATTATTCCGGAAAGAATAAATTCATGTTCTATATCGTTGATTTGTAATGTTCTTTTTTGACCAATTTCCCAACTGTTATCAATATAAGGAAGATAAGAGGACTCGATGACCACTTCATTTTCTTCTTTCGGAAAAGTACCTGCGATCAAGGAGAGATGGCCTAATTCAATGGCGTCGTGATCCATGATACCGACAGTAGCGGTTTTATGATTTTTTAAATCAACCGTACCGATCAGTTGAATGGAACCGACTTTTTTGACATCCTTGTTCTTTTGATACAAATCATCTTTCGATTTATTTGTATGCAAGATGGTCAATGAATGAGCACCATAATCATTGTAAGCATGATTGACTATACCCATTTTGATAGATTCGGAGGCAGTAAAAATCGAGGTGACCACAGCCAGAATAAGTGAAAAAGAAATAGTCAAGAGGATCAGCCATGTTTTCCTTGCGAATAAAAGTTTGCAAGCCAATCTAAACATAAGTAGACTCCTTCTTTACATGTCCGTTTACAATACGAAATAAATGATGGGGTTTTTGAATTAGATTTTTCTCGTGAGTAACAATCACGAGGGCAATTCCATGTGTTGATGTTAGTTCGGTAAGATAATCAACTATAACTCTTGTTGTTTCATGATCGAGATTTCCTGTCGGTTCATCGGCAAAGACAATTTCCGGAGCGGTAATTAAGGCACGGGCGATCGCTACTCTTTGCTGTTCACCACCAGATAATAGATACGTCTTTTTCTCTAATAAGTGATTGATCTGTAATTTCTTTGCCAGAGTGAATGAATCTATTTTATTCGTTAAGTTTTTATTAAAAATAGTTGGCAATTCGATATTTTCTCTCACAGTTAGCTCGGGGAACAAGTGATAAGATTGAAATACGAAACCGTAAGAATTACCCCGTATTTGCGATTGTTCCTCGTCAGATAAATCATAGAATGATCGATTTTTAAAATATACCTTTCCTCGTGTAGGTTCTTCGATTCCACCTAGAATGCTTAAAAATGTTGATTTACCTGATCCACTTTTTCCCTCAATAACGTATATCTCCCCTTTTTTGATCTCAAAGTTGGTCGTCTTGATTACATTATGATAGTGGACATAGCTTTTACTAATCCCTTCTGCTCGCAAAATCACAGACATTTATGAGCCTCCTATATTCGCAAAAAATTTATCCCTTTCCTTATATTGTATATAAAATATTTTTTTAAAACATATTTGGAAATTGGATATTAACTAAAAGAAGTTGTACGCGTCATGGTCCGAATGTTTTTCTTTGATGTAACACTGTTTTTGTCTTTTTCGAGGGTCGAGCACGATTATTCTCTCTATAATCTTGTTCGGTATCGGTAATTTTCCGTAATCAAAAATTTCGAAGCAAATGGCGGTATCAGTTCGTTCTTTAACCAAAAAAGTTAGTTACAGCCAATAATGACAGTAAAGGGACGGAGTGGAATTTGAGGTTCAGGATACCTCATGAATTTGACAGCAAAATCGAAAATCACCGGAAGGCGACAAAATGTAAAATCAAATCTTTAGATTTATGAGAACCATTATGTAATCTGGGTTTTCAACGTGTTCATTCTGGAGGAAATAGGCGAGTTTTCTTTCAGTTGTGCAACGTCACCCGCAATTTGCGGGCGTACATGGCCTTTTATTTGAGTAGCTCGTTTGCGGTAATGATCTTTTTCATGTTCGCCATGTTCATTTTCCATCCAGAATTGAAAACCGGTTATATGAATAACATTGCCAAAAACGGCATGATCTTTGCCGAGTGGATCATATTCGGTTTCTCGATCTTGTTTATTCTCTATTCGTTAAGTACTTTTTTAAAAACACGGAAAAAGGAACTCGGTATTCTGATCATCCAGGGAGCATCACCGAAACAACTGCGGATGCTCATTACTTTGGAAAATATGTTCATCGGGCTTTTCTCTATAATTACGGGAATTCTCGGTGGGACGGTTCTCGCGAAGTTCTTTTTCACGGCGGGATCCTATGTCGTCGATATGGAACCCTTGCGATTATATTTTCCCTGGAAAGCTTTAGCGGTTACGATGGTCGTATTCCTTCTTCTATTTATCCTTATTTCTCAGTTCACGCTGTTTGTGATTCACACGGAAAAAGTTGTTTCTTTACTTAAGGAAGCGGAAAAACCGAAAAAAGAGCCCAAGCCATCAATACTACTGTCCATTCTTGGCATATTCTTTCTCGGAACAGGCTTGGGATTGGCTACGATTGCTTCCATTGATATGGGAAGTGCGGTGTCGATCACGATTTGCACTGTTATTGGAACCTATTTATTTTACAGTCAGCTAAGTGTGTGGATGGTTAAGCTGTTGAAATGGAATAAGAAATTTTATCGAAGAGGGATTAATCTGCTATGGATTGCAGATTTAGCTTATCGGATTCGTGATAATGCCAGGCTATTTTTTATCGTAAGTATTGTTTCGGCCGTTGCATTTACCGCTACGGGTACATTAGCAACCTATAAATTGATGTTTCCAAAACCGAAACGGTATTTGAAATGGAGTTTCTTTCTCATGCAGATAACATGAATGAAAATGAACAATTGAATTTGATCATACAGCAGCTCGAGCAAAAAAAATATCGCCTATCAAAAAGTGCAACTGCAAATGATCGAGGCCCGACAAGGTCCCAAGCGCTATCCTGTTTTCGTTGTTGCTTATGAAGATTGGGTAGAAAATTTTCCGGAACTCGAAATCCCCAAAATAGAGGATGGAGAAGGTATTTATTATGGCGAGACGAAACGGGGCGGTTCTACGCGATTCTTGTCGGTAATAAGACGAACTTAGAAATTAATGAGGAAACAATGACCATCTCGCTTAAATCAATTGAAAAACCGATTTTCTTTCTTTACGAAGTACTTGTGGTGAATGGAAATCTCTTCTCGCAATTCAAACAAGATCAAAAGTTAAGTACTATGTATGGATTTGAGTTTGCCAACTGGAAAGAAAGTCTGGAAATTAGTCAAACGATCCATGATTTTATCGTGGGTGAAACTTTCAATCCGGATGCTCAGTTTTTTGCCAAGTCCCTGCGTTATTTTGAAGCCGTGCAATTACCAAGTTTAAGTTTATTTATCGGATTATTCATTGCAATCATATTTTTCATGGCGGCGGGGAGTTTTCTGTATTTCCGTTTGTTTGCCGATTTATATGAAGAAAGGGAAAAATAGACATCACTGGCGAAGATCGGACTCAGTGAAAAAGAAATGGTGAAAAATGCCACGATTCAGATGGCCATACTATTTTTCATGCCTTTCTTACTGGCGATTATTGAAACGGACTTTGCTTTACATGTGTTGCAAAGAGAAGGAGGCTATTTTTATGTGTTTCAATCAGGGGTTGCGACAATTTTAGGCTTTTTAGCTCTACTGATGATCTACGTTATTGTGATGAGCTCAAGCTTTATTAAAAATTTAAAAGAATATGTTTATCGAACATGAAAAGGAGAGGTTAATGTTGCAGAAAATAGGTAAAACCGTTACAGGAATGATCATTGTAGGTATTCTTTTATTGATTGGAGTTTTTCAATTTGTACCTCAAGAAGACCGGGATCATCTCAATCCTTTTATTCCCAAAGAAGCGATTTATGTTCAGATCAATGAATCACCAGTACCTGATAGACAACGATATGCATATACATTAACTGGATATACGGATAAAGGTGAAAAAAGGAGGTCACCTTTACTTCGGGAAAAGTCTTGCGAGAACAAGCATATTTAAAGGTTATTGTGAAATGGACTTTTGTAGAAGGATGGGAAGAAGTTGACCCTGGAGAGCTTCCTATTAAAGTGCAAGAAAAGCTGATTAATTATCATGGATGGGAATGATCTAGTATTAGTAAATTCAATTATCCATTCAACCTATTTTTTGTTAATATCAAATTAAGATGAGGGAGTATCGGCGTATAAAAATGTGAGTGATTAAAGGTGATCCAAATGATTAAATTGATCAAGATTCAGGGGCTATCAGAAACTTATCCGGAGGAAATTGAGGGAACTCATGAATGGTATGCCGCCAGAGAACCGGGAATGGATATGTGTGATTTATATGAAGCAGAGGAAATATTTGAAAAAACCGGATCCTTTAAAGGTATGAATTATCATTTAATTCATTATCCTGATGGAGAAGTTCATTCACCATTTCAACTGCAAGAAAATGTTTATGTTGATAAGCCGGTCTGGAACGATGGTGTACTAAATTTTTTAGTTGTTGATTTTAAAAAGAAACTCATAATAATTACCGAATACATCCCGGTGAAAAAAGAGTTAAGAGTGATTGCCGAGTTGTCTTTATCAGAAGTTGAAGATTGTTATAACTTAATGCTGGAAACCTCACCTCTTATGCTAGGACGAAGCCCGCATGATGGCTACTATGAAATCGTCTGGCCGGAAAATAAGCGAATCCCTATTGGGGACACAGAAACATTTTTGTTTCGTGATGGAGATCATTTATATTTTTCGGAATGGTATGAGGACCCCGTGTATCGTGAAAATGTCATCGTCAGGGAAATTCATACCGGGAAAATAATTGAAAAAAGTAAAGGGTATATCCTCCGACTGCCCAATAATGTATACTGGAAAACCTGATTACTTAATATCCTTGCAGATTTTTTTCTTTAAGTGAATAAACTCTTATAGTAGTACTGCCCATGGTCTACCTTATTGATCGAATAATAATTATATTTCCTTGTTCGATCGGTAAAAGGTATCCCGAATATATTGGCACTGTAAATAAAATAGTTTACTAAGCAAAATAATCAGTAAATTCCCTAGACCGAATAAAAAGACGAGGTACGTGATCATTTGCGCTAAAAATCCTTATGGCCAATTTTTATTCAATTCAAGGGAACTCCTTTTACCAATCTCATCCCATAAGTTTTTATTACCCGTATCGTTAATGCGAAAATCGGTCAAGAAACGGACCATTAATGGGAAGAGAACGAATCTTGTGATCCAAACAAAGCCTCGAGGAAATCAGGGGTATCGGGATCGATCATCTGTCATAAACGATTGATAGTGGGAATTAGCGTAAGCAGTATCAAGTATATATGGCTGTAAAAAAGCGAATCGATGACAGAAACGTTTGCAAGCCAATTTTTCCATAAAACCATACATCAGCACGATTCACATCATCATCTCCAAATTTTTAATATAATAAGTTTACATTGGAAAAAACGTAATGGATCATGAGGTGCTGATATGAAAAAAATGGAAAAGCGCAATTATGATATTTTTCCTGTTATTGATGCCCATATTCATTTTGATCAATATAAAAATGAAGAACAAAATCTTATTTTAGATGAGCTGGAAAAATATAAAGTAAGATCATTAATATCAGTATCTTATAATCTGGATTCTTCACGAAAAAATTTAGAACTAACGAAAAAAGATTCGCGAATAAAAGCGGCATTTGGATTCCATCCTGAGCAACCATTACCCGGTGAAGAGGAACTTCAAGACTTAATACGCTTTATCCATACATACCATACGGAAATGGTCGCTATCGGGGAAATCGGTCTACCCTATTATTTAAAGTTAAAAGATTCCTCTATTCAAATAGAGCCGTATATTGACTTATTAGAAGAATTGTTAAAAGTAGCCATTACGTATGAAAAACCTGTGGCCCTCCATGCGATTTATGAAGATGCACCGATTGTCATTGATTTGTTGGAAAAATACTCCGTGAAGAAAGCCCATTTTCATTGGTATAAAGGGGATAACAAGACTTTACAGCATATGGCAGAAAACGGCTATTTTATATCGTTTACGCCGGATCTCATTTATGAGGAAGAAATCCAAACGATTGCCCGAAACTATCCACTCGAGCAGGTGATGCTGGAAACGGATGGACCGTGGCCATTTGAGGGTCCTTTCCTGGGTGAAATGACACATCCGAAAATGATTCATACTTCAGCTCATAAATTAGCGGAGATTAAAAAACGGGATTTAAAAGAGGTATACCAACAAATCTTACGGAATACGGAACGATTTTATTCTCTAAAATAAGTTTTTTTAATCACATATAAAAGTTAGTGCGGGAACTACGTTCTTGAAGATTATTAGCCGCTACAGTTTATTTTTTAATCGAAAAAACAGCTTGATGATTTTATAGGGCTTATAGAATCATGCGGAAATAGAAAAAAAGGGTCTAACCGAAAAAGATATAAAGCTTTCTAGCCAGACCCTTTTTGTTTTTAAGAACTTATAGATCTTTTTGCGTGGTAAGAGATTTTTGTTGCGCTTTCTTTAATGGTATTTTTGTATGAAATCTTCACTTTTTACAATTTGAACTGTCTGATTTCCTCTTGTAAGGATAGAGCGTCTTCACTTAAAGCATTTGCAACTTCATTAATTTCATTCAAGCTCGCTGTTTGTTCTTCGATCGATGATCGGATTGTTCCGAAGTTAATTTTGCCAGATGGGCCATTTCTGAAACGGCAGCGGCCACTTCTTGCGTGCCAGCCGTAAGTTCTTCAAAAGAAGGTTCAGAACTGTTATTTCAATTAATCTCTGATTGGTATGAACAGAAAAGTATTATAATCACTTCCCATTTGGAGTTTAGCCGATGGAATCGTGTATTTATGGATTCAAGATTAACAGCTGCATTAGTTGATCGAGTCAATCATCACGCCCATATTCTAAGTTTTACTGGAGATAGTTATAGAGTTACCCATGCACTATCAAGATAAAATAAAGCTGGCAAGGTTCTGCACTTTTAATTGCAATATTGTGTATTTTTCACTTGCAAAATACATATTTCAGACACTTTCAATGTAAAATGTAGGTAGGTCTTCTTGATCTTCCTCCAGGTATTGTATTTGTGGTCAAAAACATTGTACCTTAAAGGCGATCAGATGGCCTATTCTTTTTACACAATTATATGGACTTTATCCTTTTATCATTTTAAAAACCGAATTCTTATTACCCATCATTTAGTAACCATAAAAAAAGGTGTCCACAGAGTCCAAAAAAGAAAATGATTGAAGTTTCATTGGTGGTGACTACTGCGGGAAAAGCACGAGCCTCGAGACCCCACAGGAACGAAGTGACGAGGAGGCTCGAGCCGTGCCACTAGATGCGCGTCCGCCAATGGAACAAATAATTTCAAATCTATTTTGGATAAATGGACAACCTTTTCCGATTACATTTTACTATGAAAAGTCACTAAATTATTCACCAACACCATTTGACAAAGAACCTTTTTCTCTTAACTAGTTTTAAAATAATAGAAGACCGATTGCGATTGGAAAAAAACTATAAATGAGTATAATGACACAAAAACCCATAATATCTTTTACTTTTAAGCCAGCGATTGCTAGTAACGGAAGTGCCCAGAATGGTTGAATCATGTTCGTCCACGCGTCACCCCATGCGACTGCCATCGCTGTTTTAGCATTACTTACACCTAATTCCATTCCCGCTGAAATCATAATAGGCCCTTGAACAGCCCACTGGCCGCCCCCAGATGGAATGAAGAAGTTAACAATTCCTGCACTAATAAATGTAAATAAAGGGAAGGTGAATTCTGTAGAAATATTAACGAACATCATAGATAATTGTTCTGACAAACCTGATGCGACCATCATTCCCATAATCCCAGCATAGAATGGGAACTGTATAATAATTCCGCCAACGTTTTTTACCGCATCATTAACACTATTTAAAAATCTTCTTGGAGTACGGTGCAAAATAATTCCTAAAAATAACATCGTTAAGTTAACGATATTAAGGTTCAAATCGAAACCATTTACAACAAAATGATAAACGATATATGAAACACCTAAAAGTCCAATTAATAAAGAAATGATAAAACTGTTTTCGATACGATCAGACGGAGTTTCTGCCACAGTTGCAGCTTCTTCTGCTTTTTTATCGAATTCATCATCATCCCAATCAATGACTGGATTCGTAATTTGTGTTTTTTCACGAGTTTTCATTAAGTATGCATTTAATAAAGGTAATGTTACGAGTAAAACGAACACGATAAATAAGTTGAAACTACTGAAGAGCGTTTCTGTTACCTTAATGATGCCGATCTGTTCTTCTAAAAAATGACCTTCAGTCGCAATTAACAAAGGTGTCGATCCTGAAAATCCGCCATGCCAAACTAAAAATCCACTGTATGCACTTGCTACGAGTAAACGGTAATCGACAGAAGGTACTCTTTTAGCAATTTGAATCGCCATTAAAGCTCCTACTACGAGGCCGAACCCATAGTTGATTAAGGATGCTATTGTCGCGATGACTGTTACGAGCATAATTGCTTGAATAGGTGATTTAGCTAACATACTAATTTTTTTCAAAATACTTTTTACAATCTGTGTGTTAGCCAACACATAACCTGTAACAACGACTAAAGCCATCTGCATAGAAAAAGCTAGTAAATCCCAAAATCCGCTTCCCCAATATTCAACCATTTGAATAGGCGTACTTCCTGTCATAAAAATACCCATGACGAATACAAGTAACGTTAAAATAACCGCGAAAAGAAATGCATCAGGCAAATACCTTTGAACTAAACGATCAAAAAAATTGGTCAAAGCTCTCATACATATCCTCCCTTATTTTAAAAAGTGATGTTATTTCTCGCTAGTTTTTAATATGTTTTCTCGTATCACCCCTTACGAAGTTTTAAACGTTTTAGAGTTACAATCGAAAAGAACAGGTCTACTTGACATTATCAATCGTTTTAAAGTTTAATAATAAAATTACAATTAATGTCTATAAAGCGCTTACATTTACAAATTTAATATAGACTTTTCCGTCAGTTTTACTATATCTTAAAAGTTAAATTTTATGATATTTTTACTTATATGTTAAATGTATATATTGAATATATAGCATTTGGAATAAGAATAAATAGATGTATCTTTAGAATGAGAGATACGAAGTATACGGAATAAAATATTATATGCAATTAGGTAATAAGTAACGTGTATTTAAACTATATGCTTGGCTGTACAATAACTTGCTTTTATTTAATTTAAAATAAAATTTATAATGTCATATTAAAAAATTTAAGAAGGTAAAACATCCCAGCCCTGCAATTGGTAGCGGGGAAAAAGTGAACTTGGTTTTATTATTTATAAATCATACTATATAATTTCAGAAAATATTTCAAGTAGATCATTACGCATCACTAATAAAATTGATTTATACACATTACTAATAAAATTGATTTAGTAATCCATTTTTAGAATTTCAGAGTAAAAATAGCAAAATAAGTAATACAACAACAATTACTCCGATTAAAATGAACGAACCTTTCCAACTCATCCCACCTACGAGATCGGCAAGATTCCCGTCATGAATACTACTAGTAGGATTTTTTAATTCTTTCTGACGTAACTCCTCTCGAACTTCATGAGGTTGTTTATTATTTATTATTATCCATTTTTATCCCTCTTTAACGAAAAATATTATCTATTTTCATTGTGTACATGGTACCGTCAAGAATTTTGTGTAATGTAAGATAGATAGGGTATCTCTGAAATGGATTTAGAATAGAGGGGGATATTTCCTCCACACAAGAGACTGAATATTCAGTCTCTTGTGTGGAAAGGGAGAATCCCCTTATTTTGTTTATTTACAATATTTTGTTAACAATAACGTTCTTCAAACATTCGCTTGAAGGGCTTCATGCGCTTCGGCAAATCCTCGTAACTTTCGCCCTGCCCATTTCTCATTAAAATCTTGAATGGTCAAATACACGACTTTTTCAGCGGCTTCTAAACTGCTCAAACTGTTCATCGGCTTTAGACGTTTCCGAATCTCCTTGATTGTTCGTTCGATGGCATTCGTCGTGTAAATCACACTTCGAATACTGCTTGGATAATCCATAAATGTAAGGAGGACATCCAACTCATTGGCCCAAGATTGGACTTCTCTTGGGTATTTGTGGACCATTTCGACTCAAACTGTTGAAACATCTCCAATGCTATTTCTTTATTCGGAGAGCGATAAATGAGTTTGAGATCCTCCGCCATTTCGAATTGGTCTTTTTTCCGAACACGATTTAGGGTGTTACGGACTTTGTGAACGACACAACGCTGCACATCGGCTTTCGGATAAACCGACCGAAAAGCTTCCTCCAGCCCCGGAAGACCATCGAATACGCCCGGAAGCACTTCCTTGACGCCTCTTTGGTAGAGGTTTTGAAGAATTTCCTGCCATACATAGGCACTTTCTTGTCCTCCCACAAAGAAATCAAGAATTTCGCGATATCCTTCTTCGTTCACCCCTAACACCACATAAATGACTTCTTTCTCCACGGTTTCGCGACGAAGTTTTACGTATAAACCATCCAAATATAAGACCGAATAACGCTGATGCAGAGGACGAGTGTGCCATTTCTCGATGTCTTCCTTCACGACATCGGTAATACGGCTGATCGTCGTTGGAGAATAGGCATTTCCTAAAATTCGTTCGATAAACTTGCCAATTTCACGCGTACTCATGCCACTTTGATACATCTTGATGACGGCTTCCTCGAGCCAACCAGTATGACGTTGGTAAGGGGCAAACAATTGCGTTTGAAATTCCCCATTTCGGTCTCTTGGGACCAAAAGGCCTTCAATCCGGCCATATTGCGTATCTAGATTTCGTTGATAGTAGCCGTTTCTCATATTTGATGTTCCGGCCTGTTCGATTTCGAGGAAATTTTTCATTTCTTCCCGCATGATCAGTTCTAATTTTTCCTTTACAAACTGACGAATCACACTTTCCAGTTGATTTGCCCAGTCTACATTCGGTATACTTTTAGACATAGGTAGGGTTCTCCTTTCTCTGGAATGTGTTTTTGTCCAAATCAGAGAATACCCTACCTTTTTTCTTTTGGTCTAGTAAAATGCTTTACACAAAATTTTATACATCATCACCATATATCGGAGGGCATCTTAGATGAAGAAAAAAGACATTTTCTTTACGGGGTTAATGCTTTTTGCCTTATTTTTCGGGGCAGGAAACTTAATTTTTCCGCCGTATCTTGGCATGGAAGCAGGGAAAGCGGTTTGGCCGGCGATTATCGGGTTTGTCGTTACAGGGGTAAGTTTGCCTATTTTGTCTGTTGCCGCTATTGCGCTAGCCAAAGATGGGATTCAATCGATTGGAAATTATGTTCATCCACTGTTTAGTTTATGCTTTTCGCTTATTATTTATTTAGCGGATCGGTCCGTTTTTCGGCATTCCGCGGGGAGCGGGTGTCACTTATGAAATGGGAGTAAAACCGTTTCTCAGCGGGAATAGCGGCGCGTTCTCGCTGCTTTTATTTACCATTATCTTTTTTGTGATCGTTTATTGGTTAAGCTTAAATCCGTCGAAGCTGGTTGAGTGCGCATCGGGGAAATATTGACGCCGATTTTGCTTCTTTCGATTGCCGTTCTTTGTATCGCAGGGATCATTCAGCTGCAAAACCCGCTGCAAGAACCGGCGGAAAAATATGCTTCCGCTCCGTTTTTTAAAGGATTTATGGAAGGATATTTAACGATGGATGCGATCGCGGCGCTTGCGTTTGGGATTGTCGTGGTGAACGCTTTAAAAGATAGAGGCGTGCATCAGCAATCGGCAATGATAAAAGCCACTATTCAAGCAGGGTTGATCGCTGGAGTAGGTTTGGCGTTAGTTTATATAGCGACTGCGTTGGTCGGCGCGAAGATGTCTGTAAACGGTCCATTTGCCAATGGCGGGGATTTATTGTCCAGTGCGGCCGCGCTTTTATTTGGAAGCGGCGGAAAGCTATTGCTTGGCGTCATTGTCGCTTTAGCGTGTTTAACGACCTGCATTGGGCTAACTACGGCATGCGCGCAATATTTTCATAAAATAACTCCAAACATATCGTATAAAACTTATGTGACGATCATTACGATGTTTAGTTTAGTCGTTTCTAATTTAGGATTAAATCAACTGATTTCGATTACCGCTCCGGCGTTAACGATGATTTATCCATTAGCCATTGTGCTTATTGGTCATGTCGTTTTTCCATCGCTTGTATAAAGGTTCTACGAAAACGTATGGAATGGCTTTGTTGTTTACCTCGGTGTTCAGCGTATATGATGGCTTGAAGGCGTTTGGTGTGGATACGCAATGGTTAGAGCTGTTATTATCGTGGTCCCCATTTTTCTCGATGGGATTAGGTTGGGTGGTTCCTGCCATCATCGGGGCAATCATCGGCTTTGTGATGGACAACATCGTCTTGAAGCAGCATCGGACAGCGTAAAAGCTGGAGTATTGGGAACGGCCGCTTTGCTTCGGCATGGCGCTTGCCGTTCCCGTGTTGTTATAAGGAAAAGAAAGCCGATCACGGCAGACATGATGGCCTGTTTTATTAAAAGCGAAGAAGCGGAATGCGGTAATATCGTGGGAAAAGACAGTTCGATTTTAATTTTTTCTTTATTGACGGAAAGGAAAATCAATCCTCCTTTCGAAATATATAGTAAGCGAAGTGGTATTTGGCAAGAAGGGAGAATAATAGATTGAATAGGCTGCGGATGAGATCGTTCGTGTTTCTTATATGCATGACGGTGATTCTCGCCGCGCTGCCGACGTCTCAGGCGATGGCGGCAAAACAAACGGCAGTGGTGACGGCGAAGCAGGTAAATGTGCGGCAAGGGCCGGGAACGCTTTATCACGTTGTGATGAAGGTCGATCAAGGGGAAACGTATCGAGTCGTTCGTGAAAAGGCAGGCTGGGTGCAGTTAGAAATAAAGCAAAATCAGACCGGATGGGTCGCCCAACAATACATCGCCTATGTCCGCAAACAGGCGATGGCAACAGAGGATAGACTGCGAAATACGGACCGTCCCGAGCTTGAACGGCAAGGTCGTTGGCTATCTTTCTCAAGGACAAGCCGTTGAGGTGACAAAGAAGGAAAACGATTGGGAGAAAGTGGTGACTCCTTCGTTTATTGGCTGGGTTTCTTCCGCTTATCTTGCTTCGAATGATGATAAGAAAACATCGATGAGACAAACAGGATGGGTAACGGCGGATTCATTGAACGTAAGGGCAAGACCATCGCTGCAGGCAGAACGTGTGGAAAAAGTTACATACGGCCAACAAGTGCAAATTATGTTCAAACAAGGACAATGGTATCAAATTGCCACAGAGAATGGAAAGATTGGCTGGGTGTCCAGTGAGTATATTGCCGCTGTTTCTCCAACGGCTTCGCAATGGGTGAAGGTATTGTATAATGATGTGAATATTCGTTCGGCTCCTTCGCTGGATGGAAACATAAAAACAACAGCGCAGTGAGGAATCGCAACAAATCTGGGAGTTTCCTTGGGACGATGATGAACAGTTTTTGAAGGCGCAAGAAGAGCATGGAACGGATGTCTTAATCGCCGGTTATGTGACAGTCTCGGAAGATTATTCCGATGATGAAAAGGAAAACATCCGCTTAGCGTCGAGTATGATTTTTGGAACGGTGTTACAACCAGTAGAAGTGTTCTCGCAAAACGAAACCGCCGGTCCTTATACAGAAGAAAGAGGTTACTTGGAAGGGGAAAATTATGTCGGTGGTGAAGTCGTGAAAGATTTCGGCGGTGGAGTATGTAACGTAGCAACGACGCTATACAATACTTCGATCGCCAGTGATGTCGAGATCGTCGAACGACATCACCATTCGATGCCGGTACCATATGTGCCGTATGGTCAAGATGCGGCTGTCGCTTACGGATATAAAGATTTCAAATTCCGAAACAGTACGGATCACCCGTTATTGATTTGGACGGAATTAGTAGATAATCGCTTGTATATGGCGTTTTATGGGAAAGAGCCTGGTCCGGAAATCACGTGGAAACATGATACGGTGAGTGTCACCGAGGCGGAAACCGTGTATCGGACGAATCCGGATTTACCGGACGGGGAAGAGAACGTTTTAGTGAAAGGGATGGATGGAAAAGTTGTCGATACGTTGTTGGAAGTGCAGTATGAAGATGAAATGGTCACAAAAGATTTAGGGAGAAGTGTATATAATCCGTTGAATACGTTGATTGAAATAAGTGAAAAATGGAAAATTTCTAAAGGTATCATATGTGACGGAAGTTTGCTAGATCACAAGAAAAATATGATGCCTATTTTTTATGAAAATAGATTGATGGCTACCGAAAAGTTGCGCACAGTTATTGCCAAAAAATCAACCTTTTCCATCGGCTAAAATGATGCATTACCATTACATTTATCAATGAACCAACTAAAAGCGGAAACCATCCCGTCCACCCCCCTCATTCAATTTTCATATGGATATCATTCATCAGTAAATGACGAGCCGAAAACAATTTAACACGCCAACCATATACCCCATCCCCAATCACTCACCCAACTTTTACATAGGCGGTGATCCTATTGACAAATAATCAAATTTGTTTTATTATTCATATAAAATTTCTATGAAATAAATTGAGGGGTGAAAGCATTCCATGCTATATATGATCTTTACCGGATTGTTATGCGGAGCGTTGTTAGGTTTTGTGATGCAGCGAGGACGCTTCTGTCTGACAGGCGGTTTCCGGGATATGTATATCGCAAAAGATAACCGGATGTTTTATGCGTTATTAATTGCGATTGCGGTGCAAAGTGTCGGCGTATATGCGTTAATTAGTTTAGATATCATCAATTTCTCTGCAGGAAACTTCTCTTGGCTTGCGACAATTATCGGATCTTATATTTTCGGTATCGGGATCATTTTTGCCGGAGGATGTGCGACGGGAACTTGGTATCGAGCAGGAGAAGGTTTACTTGGAAGTTGGATTGCGCTTTTTGGTTATATGTTCATGAGTGCAGTGATGCGTACAGGATTTTTAGCGCCTGTTAATTCATCGATGAAAGCAATTCAAGTAGAAAACAACTCTATTGCCGGAACGTTCGGAATTCCAGTATGGATTGTAATCGGCATTTTCGTAGCGATCGTCCTATTCATCGTATATCGTGAAATGAAAAAACCGAAAGTCGCCATTCCATCGTTACCGCCGAAATATTCTGGATTACGTCATATCTTGTTTGAAAAACGTTGGCATCCTTTCGTCACAGCGATCCTTGTTGGCCTCATTGCCATTCTTGCATGGCCGTTAAGTTCAGCGACAGGACGTGAATTCGGTTTAGGCATTACGACGCCATCGGCAAATATTTTGCAGTTTTCGGTTACAGGAGATATGAGCTATATCAACTGGGGCGTGTTCCTTGTTTTAGGTATTTTACTCGGGTCTTATCTTGCGGCGAAAGGCAGTCGTGAATTCCGATTCAGAATGCCTGATGCAAAAACTGGATTGACGAGTTTTGTCGGTGGAAACTTAATGGGATTCGGTGCAAGTTTAGCTGGAGGATGTTCGATTGGTAACGGGCTCGTCATGACAGCGATGATGACTTGGCAAGGTTGGATTTCGCTCTTGTTTATCATTCTCGGTACTTGGACAGCATCGTACTTCGTCTTTATCCGTCCACGTTCGAAAGCGAAAGTCACTTCAACAGCTGTAGCTTAAAAAAACAGCTGTGCGCATTTTCGATAAAATGAACGGAAAACTTTTTAAGGAGGTAATCAACAATGGCTGTAAAACTTAATACGGTTGGGCAAGTTTGTCCATTCCCATTAGTAGAAGCGAAAGAAGCGATGGAAAAACTTAAAAGTGGGGATGAGCTCATTATTGAGTTCGATTGTACACAAGCGACGGAAAGCATCCCTCGTTGGGCGGCAGAGTCCGGTCATAAAGTGACGCACTTTGAACAAGTCGATGATGCGTACTGGACGATTACCGTGCAAAAAGGATAATGAAAAAGAACCGAAGTGGTGACAGCTTCGGTTCTTTTTTTACATGTGCGCCTGGCATGGGTGTCATCTATAGGGTGAGAGTCCCGAGCTACAAAGAGATGTAGTGGTTAGCTTAACGCAAGGGTGTCCGTGGCGACGCGGAATCTGAAGGAAGCGGGTGCGAAACTAGATCTTGAGGAACACGAACTTCATATAAGGCTAGGTATCATTGGATGAGTTTGCTTTGACAACAAAGTCCTTTCTGCCGAAGGTGATACAGAGTAAATGAAGCGGATAGATGGAAGGAAAGATGGCATCCTTACCCAGGGAGGTCTGATGGATACGTGAAGTACTCTCACAACCTACTTCATGAGGAATAGCTGAACCATCAAAAGTCAGCAGAGGTCATCGTACAAATCGGTCTAGAACGGTTTGAAAGGACCGAACAATTAAGAGAGAATAGCCCTTGGCATTCAGTGAGTCATGATGAACACAGAAAACATTGTTTTTATTAGCAAAAAAAGAGAAGGCACTCTATCATAATTGTATGCTTACGATGGCAAATACATTTAGAAAGAGGCCTTCCCATGGAATGTATTATAACAAGAATTTATGAATTATTAAAGGAAACAGAATAACCTCATTGAATTTGAAGAACAGTTACAATTACTTATGTATGACACTTTCTCGAATTTAGTTGGAGAAGTATTTACTAAAATAAACCAAGTCATCAAAGAAAAAAAACAAGAAGAGAACTGGAAAGTAGAACGAAATGATGAAAAAGGAATCCAATTTATTTTTGGAAATGTTAGTACAAACGAACGCTCATGTATGATGATAAAGGTAATCCTAGATATCCTTTAGATGAATTTCTAGGGCTTAGAAAGCGTCAACGTCAAAGTCCGCTGGTTGAAGTGAAAGTGGCAGAATTGGCTAGTAAAAGTGATTATCGTGAATCAGCACGTATTTTAAAGGAATGGACGGCTGTTGATATAAGTCACACAACTGTTGGTAGTATTGTAAGAGAGTAGGAGAAGCGCAAGCAGAAGCCGACGAAAGCTATGGTGCAGGATTTAGAGGAGTCAGCGGAATTACCAAAAGGGAAAAAAGTTCGATTTCTTTATGCGGAGGCAGATGGTGTTTATGTTCGTGATTGAAAAGAAAAAAGCATATAGAAGTTTCACATGCCATTTTGTATGAAGGTTGGAATAAAAACGGAAATCGTGTTTCCTTACGAAATCCAACAGTTATTATGACCACGAAATCAATCGATGATTTTTGGAAGGAGGTCCAAACAATTGCGGCACATGAATATTCCCTTGAAAACACTCAAGTTGTATCGAATAGTGATGGAGGTTCTGGCTATTCCGCCGAAAGATTTCAAGAGGCATTTTCACAATCTAATTTTCCTGTTTTACATCAATTGGATGAATATCACATTCAACAAGCTATTAATCGCACATTTGGCTATAAGAAAAACAATTGGAAAGATAAAATTAGAAGAAGCATTAAAAGAACATAATTTAGATGATTTCACGCTAATTTTAGATACATATGAAAGTAATTTGAAGACGAGAAAAAGCAATCGAAAAAGTGGATAAATTCCGTACATATATCTTAAATCATTGGGACTTTTTATTAGATTGGCGTAAACGAAAAAATAATGATGTTCACTAATAGGTGCAAGAGGTTTAGGTGCGATGGAATCCAATCAACGACATATTACATATCGTATGAAAAAGCGAGGTATGCATTGGAGTAAAGAAGGTGCGGAAGCTATGGTGAAAATAAAGCAAGGTATCGCAAATAATACTCTTAAGAGAAGTTTATTTGGCATCTCAACATAGGAGTTTTCGAAAACAACGTGAGATCAAGAGAGTAGTAAGTATGTCGGAGTTTTTGCGCCAACCAACACATCCATCTATAGGCGCTAAACAAGGATCTATTAGCTTATATGCAGCACATTCATCGGCTATTGGCAGATTGTTCAAATTATTTAGCTAATCCTTTTACCCCGATTATCTTTAGGTTCTTGGTTTTTAGAACCTTATCAAAGGGTCGCCAGCAAGCGATAGCGCGGTAGTGAAAAAGCGTACAATTTTTGAGTGTCTGAAATATTGGTATAATAAGAAGACCGAGAATAACTTGACACAAACATTCAAAGTGTTTATAATGCATAAAATTCAATATATGGTAAAATATAACTGTGGAATTAAGCCTTTTTTCTGGAGGAAACCGCTGTGCTTGAGTTTTTTATTTTTATTTTTGCCATTTTTATTCTTCAAAAAATAATCCGCGCGCTTTCTCCAGCACAAAAGAAGAAATACCAACATTCCAAGCCAACGCCTTTTAGCCGTTCGGAATGGAAAGGATTACTAGGAGAAAGAAGAGTAAATAAAACGCTTCAAGAACTGGATAGTTCATTATATAAAATTTATCACGATATATACATTCCTGCTGAAAACCATCGAACCACTCAGATTGACCACATCGTCACATCTCCTTATGGCATTTTTGTCATCGAAACGAAACATTACAATGGTTGGATTTTTGGTCGTGAACGGGACAAGTTTTGGACGCAAGTGATTTATAAAAATAGAGAAACGTTTCTAAATCCGATTCGACAAAATTATGGGCACATTAAAGCGCTTGTCAATTATCTTGAATTAGATGATGACAATTTTCATTCCATCATCGCATTTTCTGATCAATCGACATTCAAATTTAATGAAGTTTTTAAGATGGCTAGAGTGGTTTATTATTCACAATTGATACCGGTAATCAAAGAGTTTCAAGAAACGGTGATCGATTCGGAAAGTTTGGAAAAGATAAATCATAAATTGGACCTTCTTGTTATAAAAGATTCGATTAAAAAGAGGAACATGCGGGCTGAACATATCCATATGATCCATTCGTCAACTGAACCGAAAAAGGGGCATGATAAAATTATTCCTTTGTTTGAAGAAAGATGTCCAAGATGTCATGCATCTATCGTAAAAAAAGAAAATAAATACGGCGTTTTTTGGGGATGTAGCAACTTTCCTGCTTGCGGATATAAAAAAGATGTAAAATAAATAAAAAGTGTTTGAAAAACATAAATTTCTGTTTCATTCATTGATTTTTTTAGGTGTTAGAAGATGTGAAGCCATAAGTGATGGAAGAAACAAACGATTTTGAGAAAAATTCATACCAAATGTAGGAATTAACATCATAAAAGAAAAGTTTCGATTTTTAAAGTTTTTGAAAGATTAATGATCATACATATCAGCATCATTAACAGATTGTTTGGCTGATTAATTCTTTTAAAATGAGGTTTGGGATACGATCAAAATAATTCTGCTGAAAATGCTATTTGTCAATCGATTCTGCAATAAAATAAAATTGGTTTGTATGGTCGATGCAAGGTTCAACAATCCTTTTTTTCGTATTCGATGGGAATCTCCTCTTTTCCTTGATAACGGTGTAGATGATTAACCTTTATCCGTTGGAGTTTCAGTTTACCATTTTATTTGAGATGCATTTACAATTACATCTTGATTTTCCCCAAACTATGCGAATTGGCCATTTTTTCAATTACATTTGCCCCAGGCCAACCGCATCTATTGAATTTTTTACGAAATGATTCGCTAAGCGACAAGGTTGGCTGTTTGACTTTGTTGCTGATTCTTTTCTTGGTTCTTGAGGATTTTGTTCAAGGACCAGCCAGCAAAATCCAAAAAATTTCGTTCTCGGGTATACGTCAAGTACGGATGAAATCCCGTATAGTTTATTCCGATGATCATTAGCATAACCGAGACCGCCGAATGGGAAAAGTGACTGTGAAAGCGCCTTCGTTTCCGGATTTGAGGGAACGGGGCGCTTTTTCATTTCATCAAAACGATGAACAAGTTTGATCCTATAGCGATTATTAGTCACTTAATAAAAAAAACGTCATAGTATATCAGTAAATTAAGAACAAATGGGGGTATTAAACTGGAACGATATAAAGTGACTGTCCTTGGTGGTGATCAAAGAAGTTTGGAATTAGCTAAACTATGTGCCGAAGACTATGATGTAACGATTTATGGATTTGATGGATTAGAAACCTTGAAACATATAAACATGGCTCGAGATTTACAAGAAGCGTTAAAAGAAACAACGTTTATCATCGGCCCCTTGCCCTTTCAAGATCAAGATGGAAACCTAAATACACCATTATGTTCAGACGACATTGAATTGGAGACAGTCATGAAACAATTAACGGATAAACAATGGTTGTTCGGTGGCAGTATCGATGAGCAATGGATGAATTTGGCAAAAAAATACCGGGTCAATATCATCGATTATTTTAAACAAGAGCAATTGCAGGTTTTAAACGCAATTCCAACAGCAGAAGGGGCTATTCAAATTGCGATGGAAACAATGAACATCACTTTGCATGATGCGAATGTCATGGTATTGGGATTCGGAAGAGTAGCGAAAACAGTGGCGCAAATGCTTCACGGCATCGGTGCCCGGGTGTATATCGGTGCGAGAAACGCGGCCCAACTTGCTTGGACAACGGTTTCTCGATATGAAGCAATTCCATTAAAAGAAATTGACCGTTATCTTAAAAACATGGATTTAATCATCAATACGATACCAGCACGGGTTTTAGACAAAGAGAAGCTCAGCGTCATCGAACCGGATACGTTGATCATCGATTTGGCATCACATCCGGGAGGAGTAGATGTAGCGTTTGCCAAAAAACGGGGCATTCATGTCAATTGGGCTTTGGCGCTTCCGGGTAAAGTCGCCCCTGTTAGTGCCGCAAGTTATATAAAGAAAACGATAGATGATATTATCTTTAATCTGGAGGTTTAGTGGGAAATGAAAAAGTTGCGGATAGGTTTTGCGATGACAGGATCTTTTTGTAATTTTGATGTTGTCTTGAAATCGTTAGAAAAACTGGCGAAAAAAGACGTCGAGATTTTCCCGATTATGTCGGAAACGGCAAGTGCAACGGACACCCGCTTTGGGAAAGCGGAAGATTGGGTTGAAAAAATAAAAGAAATCACCGGAAAAGAGATCATGAATACAATTGTCGAAGCAGAACGGGTTGGACCGGAGTTGAATTTTGATATTATAGTCGTTGCTCCTTGTACCGGCAACACGACGGCAAAATTGGCAAATGCCATCACTGATACAGCAGTGACAATGGCATGTAAAGCGCAGTTGCGCAATCAAAAACCGATCGTTTTGGCAATTGCGACAAATGACGGTTTAGGTTTAAATGGGAAAAACATCGGTTTATTGTTAAGTACAAAAAATGTTTATTTCGTACCGTTCACCCAAGACGATCCTGTAGGCAAACCGAATTCGTTAGTAGCCGACTTTGATTTAATTGAACCGACAATTGAGCATGCGTTAAAAGGGAAACAGATTCAACCTGTATTATTGTAAATAATCTTTAGCCAAATAAGTTTAGGACAAAACCGTTTAAAAAAATACGCATGAAATCATACTTGAAAAAAGCTTGATTTCATGCGTATTCTTTTTATTTTGGAATATTTGTGTTTGTTCGTTTTTTCCTTATGTTCCAGCCTCATGTTTTCTGTCAATCTTCTAAACTGAAAAATAATTTCATACAAAGTATCGTTGTATGCATTGAGATTTGGGAGTGTCGAGAATTTGGAGTTAACGGCCTTTTGCAATTGGTATGTATCCTTGATAATAATCCCGGGAATATTATCGAAATATACAATTATGATAACAAAAATCATCAGTAGACCATGAAGTATGCTGTTCAAACACTAGAAGAATATATGATTAAAGGCGGATAAAAGAAAAATTTGAAAAAGCAAATATTTTGAGCGTGTAAAGGTATTTTTCAAAGGGAAAATAACCTTAAAAATACGGCGGCTTCTATCTAATAAAAGTTTCAGATTTTGTATTGGTAAAAATACATAATCGCCCTCTAACAAGTAAGAACAATGCGTTTAAAGGTTCTTTAATGCTCATGAATTGGAAGTGTTCGGATAAATATAAAGCAAGAAATGAAGGCGATCGGATGTATACAATTAACGGGAATTCCAGTGTTTGAATAATGCGTCGGACTTCCTCTTTTTTATGAAGGTTTTGTACAAGTTTGTTTTATGTGGACGCCAATTTTTTGCAAAATGTATTAACAATGTTAATGTATTACAACATATATCGATGTAAGTATTACGATTATGATTGTCACACCTTTTAGACTCATCCATCCAGCTGATCGTCCAAAAGTATTCCATGAATATTGCCAACCGCTTTATGCAATCTTTTTTTCTCTTTTTCTCTTTTTCTCTTTTCAATACGTTGTTATTTATTATCTTGATCCACTCGGATGCTTCGTTTTTGATATTTCAACTTAATGTAAAATCGTTATAAAAGGTTCAAAAAGTCTAACCATACGGGGAAGTCCTAAAACACGACTGTTGTATTGTTTAGACCCGTATTTGGAGTGATATTCCAACTCTAAGCTATATGGCGAGTGCAATATTTCCAAAATACTCTTCACGGACTCTTTCAACAACAGGATAGTTTGTGCCATTATTTTGGAAAAAGCTACTGGAAAGAATCGGCATAACGATATGTGTAATATTTTACTCGGGGCATAAAAACAGTATTTTTACTAGCAAAAAAAGAGAAGACACTCTATCATAATTGTATGCTTACCAGGGCAAATACAATTAGAAAGAGGTCTTCTCATGGAAAACATTATAACAAGAATTTATGAATTGTTAAAGGAAACAGAAAACTTAATTGAGTTTGAAGAACAGGTTCAATTATTGATGTACGAAACTTTCTCTAATTTGATTGGAGAGGTATTTAGTTCAATAAATCAAGTGATAAAAGAAAAAAAGCAAGCAGAGAATTGGAAAGTTGAAAGAAATGATGAGAAAAGTATTCAATTTATATTTGGTGATGTTCGTTACCGCCGAACACTGATGTATGATAAGAAAGGCAATCCAAGGTACCCTTTAGATGAATTTTTAGGGTTTAGAAAGCGGCAAAGATATAGTCCGCTTGTAGAAGTAAAAGTTGCAGAGATGGCAAGTAAAAGCGATTATCGTGAATCTTCTCGTATTTTGAAAGAATGGACAGCTGTCGATATGTCTCATACGACTGTGGGTAGTATTGTCAAAAGAGTAGGAAAAGCTCAAGCTGATTATGATAAAGCATTAGTTGAGGATTTGGAATATTCGGCGGAATTACCAGAAGGGAAAAGACAAGTTCCATATCTATATACTGAGGCAGATGGTGTATATGTGCGAGATCTAAAAAAGAAAAAGCACATTGAAGTTTCCCATGCAATTCTTTATGAAGGATGGGATAAGAATGGAGATCGTGTTTCTTTGCGGAATCCAACCGTAATCATGAGTACGCAATCCATAGACAGCTTTTGGAAAGAGGTCCAAACAATAGCTGCAAACGAATATTCCCTTGAAGAGACTCAAATAGTATCGAATAGCGATGGTGGTCCCGGTTATTCCGTAGAAAGGTTTAAAGAAGCATTTTCACAAACGAATCATTCTGTTTTACATCAATTAGATGCCTATCATATACAACAAGCTGTAAATCGCACATTTGGCTACAAGCAAAGTGATTGGAAAGATAAAATAAAAGAGGCGTTAGAGGAACATAATTTAGATGAATTTACGTTAAATTTAGATACATATGAAAGCACTTTGGAAACAGAAAAAGCAATTAAAAAAGTGAATGAATTCCGTACATATATATTAAATCATTGGGACTTTTTATTAGATTGGCGTAAACGAATAAATAGTGATGTTCCTAGTGGTGCAAGGGGTTTGGGTGCGATGGAGTCTAATCAACGTCGTATAACATATCGCATGAAGAAGCGTGGTATGCATTGGAGTAAAGATGGTGCAGAAGCAATGGTGAAAATAAAGCAAGGAATCGCAAATAATACGCTTAGAGAAGTATATTTGGCATCACAACGAAGAAGTTTTAGAAAGCAACGTAAAATCAAGAAAGTAGTAAGAACATCGGAGTTTTTACGTCAACAAACAAGTCCATCTATAGGAATAAAACAAGGCTCTATCAGCTTATACGCAGCACATTCATCAGCTATTGGCAGATTATTAAAATTAATTAGCTAACACTTTTACTACCGGATCATCTTATAAGGTTCGTGCTTTTCGAACCTTATAAGATGATCCGGCCAGCAAGCGAAGCGCGGTAGGAAAAAGCGTACAATTTTTGAGTGTCTGAAATATTGGTATAATAACAAGACCGAGAATAACTTGACACAAACCTAAAATTAAATTGAATTGTGATAAATCAGCTTATATGTTAATCTTAATATAAATCGAATAGGATTTCCTTCGGGGTCGGGTGAAATTCCCTACCGGCGGTGATGAGAGAAACTCTAAGCCCGCGAACCATTTCCATTTTCGGAAATGGCTGATTTGGTGAAAATCCAAAGCCGACAGTGACAGTCTGGATGGGAGAAGGAAAGGAACATTTGCTAATAACATCTCTGTTTTTGATGCTTTTTTGTCTTGCAATTTTCTAGATGAAGTTTGTTACGTATGAGATTAATAGAAGGGAGAGATCGTTTCTCGAGATATGAATGATGTTGCATATATGAAACTAGCACTCTCTTTGGCAAAAGCTACAATAGGCCAGACGAGTCCGAATCCTTCTGTCGGCGCCGTCATTGTGAAAGATGGCCGGCTAGTTGGTACAGGGACACACTTGAAAGCTGGTGGAGCCCATGCAGAAGTTATAGCGATAAAAGAAGCCAAAGAGCAAACGAACGATGCGGTGCTTTACGTGACACTAGAACCGTGTAATCATTACGGAAAGACGCCTCCGTGCACAGATCTCATCATTCAATCAGGCATAAAAAAAGTTTATGTTGCCACACTCGATCCGAATCCGCTCGTTCGTGGAAAAGGTGTCGAGAAATTGTTAGAGGCTGGCATCGACGTGGAAGTAGGTCTTTGTGAAGAAGAAGCTCTTCCACTGTATGAAAAATTTTTTCATTTCATTCAAACGAACACTCCATACGTAACATTGAAAACAGCGATTTCATTCGATGGCAAGACAGCAACAAAAACAGGTGACAGCAAATGGATCACTTCAAAAGAAGCAAGACGCGATGTTCATCACCTTCGTCATGAACACGATGCGATTTTAGTAGGCATCGGAACCGTTCTTAAAGACAATCCTCTCCTCACCACCAGAAGACCCCAAGGTGGAATCAATCCCATTCGAGTTATTTTAGATACAAATTTAAAAATCCCTTATACGGCAAATGTCGTACAAGATCGTTCTGCTAAAACGATCATTTTTACAGGCAATTCCATCGATGTAACAAAAAAAGAAAAACTAGAACAACAAGGTGTAGAGATTATTTCTCTTATGAAGCCGACGATTTCCATCAAAGAAGTATTACGTATGTTAGGAGAACGAAAAGTGACGTCCCTTCTCGTGGAAGGAGGAGCGACGGTGCACGCTTCTTTTTTAAAGAAAACGCCTTTCAACAAATCGTTACGTATATCGCGCCGACGATCATTGGCGGAAATTTAGCCAAGCCTTTTATCGGCGGAGATGGTGCGCTTTTTGTAAAAGATGGAAAACGACTACAATTTACATCTGTGGAACGCATCGGACCTGATATAAAAATTATCGCAAAGCCTCTACGAAAGGAGGATTCTAGACATGTTCACCGGAATTGTGGAAGAGTTAGGAAAGGTTAAAAGCATTTTCAAGCGAGGCAATACACTCACGCTTTCCATTCACTGCGAAAAAGTGTTAGAAGATGTAAACATCGGAGACAGTATTGCGATAAATGGCGTCTGTTTAACAGTCACTCGGTTTGATCGAAACTCTTTTCAAGCAGATGTTATGCCTGAAACCTTTCACGGAACTTCCCTTTCTCAATTGAAAGAAGGGGCTTTCGTTAACTTGGAAAGAGCAATGGCAGCCAATGGCCGATTTGGAGGCCATTTTGTGACTGGGCATGTGGATGCCACGGGACAAATTGTCCGGAAAGAAAAAAAGGAAAATGCAATCTATCTTGATATCACCTTTCCAAAAGAATTTAGGCATTATGTATTGTTAAAAGGTTCCATCGCGGTCGATGGGACTTCGTTAACTGTTTTCGGTCTATCTGATAATCGATTTACGATCTCACTGATCCCCCATACAGCGAAAGAAACAGTGCTTGGGTCAAAGCAAATAAGGGATATCGTTAATTTGGAATTCGATTTAATCGGAAAATATTTATTCTCTTTTTGGCAACGGACGGATCAAGAAAAGACAGGAGCAATCACCGAACAATTTTTAAAAGAAAATGGATTTCTTTCATGAAAGGAGGACGTTAGATGTTCAACACGATTGAGGAAGCGATCGAGGATTTAAAAAAAGGGAAAGTGATCATCGTTTGTGATGATGAAAATAGAGAAAATGAGGGCGACTTTGTAGGCTTGGCAGAGTTTGCTACACCAGAAATGATCAACTTCATGGCGATGGAAGGACGCGGGTTAATTTGTACTCCTATTACGAATGAATTAGCCCGCAAATTAAATCTTCACCCGATGGTCGAAAAAAATACCGACCATCATGAGACAGCTTTTACGGTCAGCATCGATCACATTGATACGACAACTGGGATTAGTGCGTACGAAAGATCGTTGACGATTCGAAAACTACTGGAAGAAGACTCAGAAGCGGATGATTTTAGACGACCTGGCCATGTGTTTCCTCTCGTTGCAAAAGAAGGCGGCGTCTTAAGAAGAGCAGGTCATACGGAAGCAGCGGTTGATTTAGCGAAACTCGCCGGGGCAAAACCAGCCGGTGTCATTTGTGAAATCATGAATAAAAACGGAACGATGGCAAGGGTTGACGACTTGCAAATTATCGCCAAAAAATTTGATTTAAAGATGATCACGATCAAAGATTTAATCGATTATCAATTAAAAAATGGTTCATCTCTCGTTAAAAAAGAAGTAGAAACGGTGCTCCCGACGGAATATGGAAATTTCAACATCATCGGTTTTTCCAATCTCGTTGATGACAAAGAACATATTGCGTTAGTGAAAGGTGAAATAAAAGAAGACGAACCGACTTTACTAAGGGTTCATTCGGAATGTTTAACCGGCGATGTGTTTGGATCGAATCGGTGTGACTGTGGGCCTCAGCTTCGAGCGGCCTTGAGTCAAATTGAGAAGGAAGGAAAAGGCATTCTCCTTTACATGAGGCAAGAAGGAAGAGGAATCGGCCTTCTTAATAAACTGAAAGCTTATCAGCTTCAAGATGAAGGATACGACACGGTTGAAGCAAATCATAAACTCGGTTTTCAAGCAGATTTACGAGATTACGGAATTGGCGCACAAATTTTACGGAGTCTCGGTGTTCGAAAAATGCGATTGTTGACAAATAATCCAAGGAAGATTGTTGGGTTGGAAGGCTTCGGGCTTGAACTTGTTGAAAGAGTGCCATTACAAATACCACCTAAAAAAGAAAATATAAAATACTTAAAGACGAAGCAGGAAAAACTAGGACATTTCCTTACATATTAAAAAAGGAGTGAGTTAAGATGACGAAAATCATGGAAGGAAACTTAGTCGGTACAGATTTAAACATCGGCATTGTCGCTTCTCGTTTTAACGAATTGATTACAAGCAAGTTAATTAGCGGAGCAAAAGATGCATTGATCAGACATGGTGTAGATGAAAACAACATTACCCTCGTATGGGTTCCGGGAGCTTTCGAAATTCCATTAGCAGCAAAAAAATTAGCGGAAAAGAAAGAATTTGACGCCATTATTTCTCTAGGTTCTGTCATAAGAGGCGCAACACCCCATTTTGATTACGTGTGCAATGAAGTAGCCAAAGGAGTCGCCACTGCGAGCTTGGAAACTAGTGTACCGATCGCCTTCGGGGTGTTAACGACCGATACGATTGAACAAGCGATCGAACGGGCGGGAACAAAAGCTGGAAATAAAGGGTTTGAAGCGGCAGTTACAGCAATTGAAATGGCAAATTTATTTCGGGATTTTTAGGCACGGATGCGCGTACGAGATATAAAATAAAGAGTATGGGAGTTGAAATGAAATTCACTCCCATTTTTTTTCTAAGTATTCGGAAGGGTGAGGCCCCGTCCCACAACCACTAAACACGAAAAATCGGGCGTAAACGTCAATAGCAAGCAGCTATAGCGGTGACTCAGCAGATAAGAGTTAAATTAACTTAAACACTTTACTTGACAAAGCCTCTTTATATTCACAAATACTCCAACTGCACGAACAACTTCGAAAACGTCTTACTGCCATATCCTTTAAACCGGACGGTAATCGTATCTTCGTCCTCTTTTTCTACGACGCCTTCTCCATACTTCATATGTCTAACAAGTTTTTCATCGTTTGTTTCAGCTTTATCCTCCATATTAGTCGCTACGACTTGTTCTTCTGTATCTCCTGTTGTGCCCTTCTTTCCAAAATTTTTCGTACTAAATCTTTCATATCAACGTCTTGCGCTTTTTCGGTTTCTTCTCTTTCCATCAAATGATTCGGAATCATGGATAGATAAATGCTCGGTCCTTCCGTTACCCAATATTCATCCGGATGTGTATAATATGAAATTTCCAGTTCATCTTTCGCCCGCGTCATGCCGACGAAAAATAACCTCTTTTCTTCTTCATATTCTTCATCATTTTTCGTCCTTAACGGGATCAATCCATTATTCGCTCCGATGATGAACACTTTCTTAAATTCCAAGCCTTTACTGGCATGTAAAGTCATCAGCTTTACACTGTCTTCTTCCAAGTCGGTCGTCTCTTCAAACATATTCAGTCCGTACAGTGTCGAAGAATTGACAAAATCGAGTAATCCATCATATAAGCTCAAGTTTTTTTCTTTGATATATTCCTTTGCTTTTTCCATAAAATTAAAAATAATATCCTTATGTTCTTCGTATGTAGCCGAAGTCGGAGATAAATAATTATCCAGCTCAAAATAATCATATAACTGATCGATCGAATCTAAATTTTTCCCCTCACACCAATTCTTAAAACCGATCAATTTATTGTACAGCTGAGATATCGATTTTCCGATGGGTTCGTTTAATAATTTTTTTATTTTTGATGTTGTCAAACCTTCTCCAAATTCTTGATTGCTTAATGAGGCGATGACATTGTTCGTGTCTTTGTTATTTACAGAAGCCTTCAATACATTCACAAACCATAATAAAACCGGAATATCTTGCAACGATTTTTTCACGGAAACTTCTACCGGAATATTTTCTCTTTTCAACACATCTTCCAAAGTCATCGACTGCCTTTGCGTGCGATATAAAATCACGATATCTTTATACTTCAAGCCGTTTTTAATTAATTCTTTTATTTGATCGGCGAGATATTGTGCTTCCTGAAATGGGTTGTAATGATTTTTCACTTTGATTTTATTTCCTTGATTTCGGATTCCTTCTAACTTTGAATTGTCGGAAAGGAACGCTTTCGCAGCATCGAGAATCGTTGCGGTGGAGCGATAATTAATCGGTAGTGTCATCTCTTTTGCGTCAAAAAATTGCTTGAATTTCGCAAAAATTTCCCTGTCACTGCCACGCCAAGTGTAAATGATCTGATTCGGATCCCCAACGACGAACAGTTTCGTTTCCGGCGAACTCATCGCTTTGATAAATTCCAACTGCGCTTCATCACAATCTTGAAACTCATCGACGATGATCCATTTCGGTCGAAATTCACTATCTTTCAGTAACATCGTTGCGTTTTCGATCAAATCATCGAAATCCATTTTGTTTTGCGCTAATTTTTCTTGAACGATGTTTTCCCAAAGTAAGTTAATATCATCTTCATACTTCATGTTGCTGTACAGCTTTTTACCGTTTTTCAAATTTTCGATACGGGTAAGGAGTTTACGTTGATATTTTATTTTATAACGCTTTTCAACGATCAACCGGTTGGCCATTTCCAAAAGTTCTTCGGGATCGATGATCGTAAAATCTTTTGTATACCCTAATTCTTCCACGTGCAAAACGGTAGACAATAATTTTTTTGCCACACTGTGAAACGTCCCGACAAATGGAAGTTCATCATCTTGTATTGCTGGGAAGTGTCTTCTTATTCTTTCTTTTATTTCATTGGCCGCTTTGTTTGTAAATGTCAACACGACCATATCTTGAAAGTCGACATTTTTCACGACACTCAAGTACAAAACTTTCGCAATCAACACCGTCGTTTTTCCACTTCCGACATGAGCATTCAAAAGCAGTGCTCTACTTTCATCGAACACCGCTTCTTTTTGATAGTCATTCAATTTTTTTAGAAATTCGTGCTGTTCTATAAGTTGCATGGATATCACCTATTTCGTCAAGTCGGAAAACCGTCTTAATACTTTCTCATAATCAGGTTTACGGATTGATTCGCTTTTTAATTCAAGTTCGAAATCATTTGGCGTATGCACATAAAATTCAATGATGTTTTTCAGTCTTTTCTTGTTTTCTTCATTGCTACTCCATACTTTCAAAAATTCACTTTCAAGATAGAGGACTAATGTTGAATCCTCTACTTTCACTTTTTCTACTTTCGACAAAAAATCTGATAGATATTGACCAGTACCTTGAATAAAACGAGTGAAGTTAGAGCCATTCTTTTTCCAGTTCCTCAAAATGAAATTGTTTTTCAATGACAACTTCCGGTGGTGTTTCCGGAACTTTTAATCCTTCAGGAGGTTCAAGTTCGGTTAATAGATTTTCTAAACCCCAAAGGACGACTGTTTTGTCGAGATTGTAGTCACCGACACAAGCCGGACAGCCATCTTGACATTGACAACCTTTCACCATACTAATTGCATTTTCGACAATTTCAAATAAAAATTCATATGCTTTTTCCGCATAACCGATCCCACCGATAAAACGGTCAAAAATACAGATGGAAGTGATCAGATTTCTCATTATCTTCTTCCATTAAAAGTGCCGCTCCTAAATCTTCATTCGTCGTCATCGTCTTCATCATCGTCGCATTTAATAGAGCAAAAGCCATGCCATCATAGTAGCTCTTCCAATATTCAAAATGGGAGCTTCCCAATTGTATTGGCGTCAGGACTTTGAAAACTTCATCGACATTTTCAGGTAATTGGATCCTTACCCCTTCCGTCTCGAAATCTTTGAATAACGGTTTTTCTAAATGTTCATACCCTAAATTTTGATGGTTATGAAATTGAAGCTTTTTATAACCAACGACCATTTCCGTTACTTTGATATCACCAAAAACTTTCAATGTTCTACCTAACTCGTAATTTTTCAAATCGTGAATGATTTTGATCTTCGTCCGCTCATCTGCGACAGTATAATAATCGGCTTGGATTGGATTCGACGAAAGCAATTCGATTATCCAAATCCAATTTTTCTACGATATATTGCATTCCTTCATGTAAATAAATCGCACCTTTATGCACTTCATTGAACGCTTGCAATTCATCCATTTCCGTAATGACAGCTTCATTTTCTTGATTGATCACTTGATATCTAATTTTATCGATATTTCGTAAACTGAAATCTCCAGCAGGAAAAGCTGGTCCGATCCAACTAAACTTCCCACTTTCAATCCGCAATTCCCCTGCTTCAGCAAGAACCGGAACAATTTCGTCCAGTAGCGGGAAAGTCGTAATATCATCAAGTGTCAGCGGTAATTCTGCCGCAGCAGCTCGAACATGCGCAATCTGGATATATAAATTGTTTGCGTCGATCACGGCACTTTCACTTTCATTGGAAAATAACCACTCAGGGTTAATCGCGATATATTGATCGAAAGGTAAATTATCCAAAATCAGAAAAGTCGAGGAAGTGTTCCCGCTTCTTCCAGCACGTCCCGATTGTTGCCAAAAAGACGCCCTTGTACCTGGATACCCG
Organism: uncultured Bacilli bacterium; assembly: GCA_963766835.1. GTDB lineage: Bacteria > Bacillota > Bacilli > Bacillales > Amphibacillaceae > Pseudogracilibacillus. The sequence continues at coordinate 160,382 of CAVYBX010000031.1, read as the reverse complement.
ACTAGTACGGTCGTATCGACTTTTCCGATGTCGATCCCTAATTCTAACACGTTCGTCGATATAAGCCCTTTCAGCTCTCCATCGACCATTTTTTGTTCGATTTCTTTCCGCTCTTCCGGTGTATAACCACCTCGGTAGCCTGCAATGAAATGGGAAAATGAAACATTTCCCGGAATGTCATCTTTTAATTTATCGCGGGATTCTTTCAATACGACTTCGACATCTTTTCTCGATTTACAAAATGCAATAAAGTTGTTTTCCTTTAAAACTAGTTCAGGTAATAGTTTCGTCGTTTCTTGATTCGGATGGATTCGATATTGCTTTTTCTCAATCATCGGCGGTTGCCATATGTAATAATGCTTTTTGGAAGCTGGCGATCCGTCATTATCGACGATGGAAAACTTCTTGCCGGTGATGTTTTCTGCGAGTTCCACAGGATTGGCGATCGTCGCTGAACTGCATAAAAACTGCGGAGACGCATGGTAATACTTGCAAATTCTATTTAATCTTTTAAACAGGTTCGCCACATGAGAGCCGAACGTCCCTCTATATGTGTGCAATTCATCGATGACTACGTACTTCAAGTTGGAGAAAATAAAGTTAAAACCGAAATTGCTGTGGTTTGGTAAAAAGGCGGTGTTGATCATATCCGGGTTGGTAAGGATGATATTGGCGCTGCTTCGAATTTTACTTCGCTCATTGACTGGAGTGTCCCCATCGTAGATACCGGCTTGAATTTTATTTTTCCCGAAATATTCTAGCAAAGGCTGTAAATTGCGAAATTGGTCGCTTGCCAATGCTTTTGTCGGATAGATGAAAATCGCACGGGATTTTGGATCGTTTAGGATTTCTTGCACTACTGGCAACAAGAAGCTTAGCGTTTTTCCACTGGCGGTGGATGTGGTGATGACGACATTTTCACCGTCAAGTGCTTTTTCGAACATTTCCGCTTGGTGGCTGTAAAGTTGTTTAATGCCGCTGTCTTTTAAATAATTTATGAGGTCTTCTGATAATTGATCAGGAAAAGGACTGTATTGCGCTTTACGTTCCGGAATTACTTTTTGTTCGATAATTCTATTTTTAAACTTTTCGATGATTTCCATAACGAGTTCTCCTTCTTGTTTAGGCAAAGATAAAATATAAGCACCCCTGAGGAGTGCTTAGTATTTATTATATACTTTTATCGATGGAGCTGGAAGTTTTGGATGAGTGAAGGTTTTTCCATTTGTATTATAAATTAAATCACCTACGTCATTAATCTATCTACTCTTGGAGATTAAAAAAAGCAGAAAAAGAAGGTCAGCGTTGTTCAAGGCGAAGACTGCATTATTCCGAATAATAATTATTTTACTTAAAAAAATTAAAAAAAAGAGAGAGTGTAATCTAAACTGGTAAGTAGAAACCGTACGCTTTTCTACTTACACAGTTTAGATTTTTTTGTTTTATCCAACAATAATAATGATATACAAGAACGGAGGGAATCGATTAATTGACAAAAATTCAACGAAATCCAAAAGCTGTCAGTCTAGTCAATCAAATTATTGAAGAATACCAACCAAAAAGTGTTGAAGATATGCAGAATGCGTTAAAAGATATTTTTGGACCTATGTTTGAAAATATGTTAAAAGGTGAATTAAATCATCATTTAGGCTATGAATCCAATAGTAAAGAAGCTAAAGAAACATCAAACAGAAGGAATGGCTACGGTAAGAAAAAACTGTTAACTAGTGCTGGTGAGGTTGAAATCTCTACTCCACGGGATCGTGATGGTTCATTCGAACCTAAGCTGATTCCGAAGCGAAGCAGAGATGTATCAGCTATCGAGGATAAAGTAATTGCTATGTATACCAGAGGCATGTCTCAACGTGATATTTCAGCTACAATTGAAGAAATTTATGGCTTTCCTGTGTCACATGATATGATTTCAGAAATTACCGACACCGTTATGCCTGAACTTGAAGAGTGGCAATCACGTCCACTCAGTAACTGTTATGCTATTTGTGTAATATTTTACTCGGGGCATAAAAACAGTATTTTTTCTAGCAAAAAAAAGAGAAGACACTCTATCATAATTGTATGCTTACCAGGGCAAATACAATTAGAGAGAGGTCTTCTCATGGAAAACATTATAACAAGAATTTATGAATTGTTAAAGGAAACGGAAAACTTAATTGAGTTTGAAGAACAGGTTCAATTATTGATGTACGAAACTTTTTCTAATTTGATTGGAGAGGTATTTAGTTCAATAAACCAAGTGATAAAAGAAAAAAAGCAAGCGGAGAATTGGAAAGTTGAAAGAAATGATGAGAAAAGTATTCAATTTATATTTGGTGATGTTCGTTACCGCCGAACACTCATGTATGATAAGAAAGGCAATCCAAGATACCCTTTAGATGAATTTTTAGGGTTTAGAAAGCGTCAAAGATATAGTCCGCTTGTAGAAGTAAAGGTTGCAGAGATGGCAAGTAAAAGCGATTATCGTGAATCTTCTCGTATTTTGAAGGATGGACAGCTGTCGATATGTCTCATACTACTGTAGGTAGTATTGTCAAAAGAGTGGGAAAAGCTCAAGCTGATTACGATAAAGCATTAGTTGAGGATTTGGAATATTCGGCGGAATTACCAGAAGGGAAAAAACAAGTTCCATATCTATATACTGAGGCAGATGGTGTACATGTGCGAGATCTAAAAAAGAAAAAGCACATTGAAGTTTCCCATGCAATTCTTTATGAAGGATGGGATAAGAATGGAGATCGTGTTTCTTTGCGGAATCCAACCGTAATTATGAGTACGCAATCCATAGACAGCTTTTGGAAAGAGGTTCAAACAATAGCTGCAAACGAATATTCCCTTGAAGAGACTCAAATAGTATCGAATAGCGATGGTGGTCCCGGTTATTCCGTAGAAAGGTTTAAAGAAGCATTTTCACAAACAAATCAATCTGTTTTACATCAATTAGATGCCTATCATATACAACAAGCTGTAAATCGCACATTTGGCTACAAGCAAAGTGATTGGAAAGATAAAATAAGAGAGGCGTTAGAGGAACATAATTTAGATGAATTTACGTTAATTTTAGATACATATGAAAGCACTTTGGAAACAGAAAAAGCAATTAAAAAACTGAACGAATTCCGTACATATATATTAAATCATTGGGACTTTTTATTAGATTGGCGTAAACGAATAAATAGTGATGTTCCAAGTGGTGCAAGGGGTTTGGGTGCGATGGAGTCTAATCAACGTAGTATAACATATCGCATGAAGAAGCGTGGTATGCATTGGAGTAAAGATGGTGCAGAAGCAATGGTAAAAATAAAGCAGGGAATCGCAAATAATACGCTTAGAGAAGTATATTTGGCATCACAACGAAGAAGTTTTAGAAAGCAACGTAAAATCAAGAAAATAGTAAGGACATCTGAATTTTTGCGTCAACAAACAAGTCCATCTATAGGAATAAAACAAGGCTCTATCAGCTTATACGCAGCACATTCATCAGCTATTGGCAGATTATTAAAATTAATTAGCTAACACTTTTACTACCGGATCATCTTATGAGGTTCGCATTTTCGAACCTCATAAGATGATCCGGCCAGCAAGCGAAGCGCGGTAGGAAAAAGCGTACAATTTTTGAGTGTCTGAAATATTGGTATAATAACAAGACCGAGAATAACTTGACACAAACAATTTACTATACTTTATTGACATGTATGAAAAATTCGTATATTATTAATTCCAAAATAATCTAACTTAACACAATTGGATATTAGATTGGCCTACAGTTTTTTAGTTTATAGGGGGCGCTACTTAGGTATAATTTTTTCCTAAGTATTGTCCCCTATTTTATTTTTTCCATTTCACCATTTTCAGTTCAGGGAGGTTGATATATGAACAGATTGCGGCAGTTGTAAGGCTTAACACACTTTGTTTTACGCTATTTAGCAATAAACGATAGGAGTGGTTACATGTTAAGTTCAGTCGTTGTATCCGTAATTGTGCTGGCGGTATTAAGTCTTTTACGGATAAACGTATTGTTCGCTATTTTAATAGCTTCTATTGTTGCTGGTCTGATGGAAGGATTATCCATCGTTGAAGGTGTGAATATGATGATTGCAGGAATGGGAGGTTTGTCCGAAACAGCATTAAGTTACATTCTTCTTGGTATTTTTGCTGTGATGATCGGATATTCGGGAATTACTGGATTTCTCGTACAAAGATTGTTAAAAGTTTTAAGGGGTAAACGTTCAATTCTGCTCTTAACCATCGCTGGAGTAGCCTGTTTGTCCCAAAATGTCGTACCGGTTCATATTGCGTTCATTCCTATTCTTATTCTCCCCGCTGCTCCATTTATTTGACAAAATGAAAGTGGACCGGAGAGGAGTTGCCACCGCGTTAACCTTTGGACTTAAAGCGCCATATATGGTAATTCCTGCAGGGTTTGGGCTCATTTTCCACGGAATCATACGGGATGAAATGGCAGCAAGCGGGATGGAAATTGGCCTTTCCTCTATTGCCTATGCTATGTTAATTCCAGGGCTAGGAATGGTCGTTGGGTTGCTTATAGCTATATTTTTTTCTTACCGCAAGGACAGGGAAATGCCTGATACCGGTGAATTTACTCAAGAGATTGCCGCTTCGGTAGAGGAAAAATTACAATTTACTTCGCGCCATTTGCTGACCATCTTAGCCATTGTTGCAACCTTAGTCGTACAATTGGCAACCGGTTCCCTTGTACTTGGGGCATTTACGGGAATTGTACTTATGTTTATATTCCAAATTGCTCCTTTTAAAAAGGGTGAAAAGTTTGTCACAGATGGGATAACAATGATGGGGCTAATTGCTTTTATTATGTTAATCGCATCAGGCTATGCACATATTTTGAAAGAAACGGGAGCGGTAGAAGCACTTGTACAGTCTACTACTGGTATACTCGAAGGCAGCAGCAAAATTGTAGTTGCCTTTATTATGCTGCTCGTTGGATTGTTAGTAACCATGGGAATTGGCACCTCCTTTGGCACTATTCCCATTATCGCAGCGTTATTTGTACCAATTTGTACTGCAGTCGGATTTTCACCCTTGGCAACAGCAGCTATTATCGGTACAGCCGGGGCGCTTGGTGATGCCGGATCACCTGCATCGGACAGTACCCTCGGACCAACTTCAGGATTAAATGCCGATGGGAAGCATAATCATATTTGGGATACGTGCGTTCCAACCTTTATTCATTACAACATCCCGCTGCTTATATTTGGAACAATTGCAGCAATAGTCCTATAAATGTAAACGCATTCAATATCCCTTGACATAATTTACTGAATAAAATAAAATTAAAATCAGTTACTAGTCATTAGAAAAGAGTGAATATTATGTCCCTGGACCATAACCAGTTAATTGGGAAAGAAGCAATGCTGCTTTTATTGCAGAATAATAATGACCTTCCAGAAAAATTAAAAAAGCGAGGATGGAAGTATTGTAAAGGCAAAGTCGGTTCAATGGACACACAAACTGTTGTTGCAGCCGTGGAAACAGCCGCAAAAAAGGAAAAAATTGTCCAGCCGCATTTGTACAGAGAAACTCATGCAATGTATCATGCAATTATCGAAGCCATGAGCGGTGTAACAAGGGGCAATAACCAAATTGGTACGGTACTTCGAACGGTCGGACTGCAATTTGCCGTTGTTCGCGGGAATCCATACCAGGATGAAAGCGAAGGAGAATGGATTGCGGTAGCCTTTTACGGTACGATTGGTGCACCGGTAAAAGGATTGGAACATGAAGCCATCGGACTCGGAATAAACCATATATAGTAATGGGGCCCATAGCATTTAGTCATTTAGGGGGTCGTGTAGCACATTCCTTGTGTTATGCGGCCCTTTTTTGTTTGTTTAAAAATTTTCATAGAGAGTGCTTTTTGGGAGGTGGAAAAAATGATCGTTATAACTGGAAGGACTTTGACCTTTGAAGAAATAAAGCGGGTCGTATATAACAAAGAAAAGGTTGGCATTCACCCAGAAACAGTCAAGAAAATAGAGGAAAACAGACTAACGGTAGAAAAAATGCTCCTTGGGGAAAAAACAATGTACGGGATTAATACAGGATTTGGAAAATTTAGTGACATGATTATTGCGGATACCGACCTGGATGAATTGCAGTTAAATCTTATCCGATCCCATGCCTGTGGTGTCGGTGAGATATTCGCTGAAAAAATAAGCCGCACCATGCTGTTGTTAAGGGCGAATACACTGTCACAAGGATATTCAGGAGTACGCCCTATCGTTGTTCAACAACTGATTCATCTCATCAATGCATCCATTCACCCCGTTATTCCCCAGCAAGGGTCCCTTGGTGCTAGCGGAGATCTGGCACCATTATCCCATCTCGCCTTAGCATTGCTCGGTGAAGGGGAAGTTTTTTATCAAGGCAAGCGAATGCATGCATCTGCTGCACTTGCGAAAGAAGGAATTGCACCGATTGAACTGAAAGCAAAAGAAGGGTTGGCACTGATCAACGGAACACAAGCAATGACCGCTGTGGGGGTCATTGCATATTTGGAAATGGAAAAACTGCTGTACCAGAGTGAACTGATTGCTTCCATAACCTTTGAAGGATTAAGGGGGATTATTGATACTTTCGATGACGACTTGCATCAAGTCCGAGGACATAAAGAACAAATCAATGTAGCAAAAAGGATGAAGTCATTTTTATCCGACAGTTCCCTGACCACAAGACAAGGAGAGTTACGCATTCAAGACGCGTATTCACTCCGCTGTATCCCGCAGGTGCTAGGTGCAGCATGGCAAGCGGTACATCACGCAAAAGAAAAACTACTGATTGAAATGAATGCGGTTACGGATAACCCGTTAATTTTTTCTAAGAAAGGGAAAGTGATCTCCGGCGGGAATTTTCATGGCGAGATTATCGCCCTTGCCATGGACTATATGAAGCTCGGAATTGCTGAAACTGCAAATATTGCTGAGCGCCGGATTGAACGGCTTGTAAACCCTCAGCTCAATGATTTGCCGGCATTTTTAAGTCCGGAGCCAGGGCTGCAATCGGGAGCAATGATTATGCAATATAGCGCTGCCTCCCTTGTTTCTGAAAACAAAACGTTCGCACATCCGGCAAGTGTGGATTCCATTCCTTCCTCTGCCAATCAGGAAGATCATGTAAGCATGGGAACGATTGCGGCAAGGCATGCCTTACAAATGGTGCAAAACACGAGACGCGTCATTGCCATTGAACTAATATGCGCCATGCAAGCCGTTGAATATCGGGGTACCCACCTTATGGCAACGAGGACGAGGGATTTTTATGAAAGGGCGCGGAAAATTGTACCGACGATTACAAAGGATCGGGTTTTCGCAAATGATATCGAAAACTTACAAAAGTGGCTGAAAGAGGAAGAAGAAAGTACAGTCAATGCAAAAGATTTAAAAGGAGGAGTTTTTTATGAATAAAATGACAATCCGAGCCAAAAAAGGGCTGGAGTTGGAATGCAAAGGCTGGGAGCAGGAAGCGGCACTGCGCATGCTGTTCAACAACTTAGATCCGGATGTAGCAGAAAACCCGGATGAACTGGTTGTGTATGGAGGTATCGGAAAAGCCGCCCGCAACTGGGAAGCCTTTGACATGATTGTAAAGACACTGCGTAACTTGGAAAATGATGAAACGATGCTCGTCCAGTCCGGCAAACCAGTCGGGGTATTTAAAACCCATCCACTTGCACCAAGAGTACTGATTGCCAATTCCAACCTCGTGCCTAAATGGGCAAATTGGGACCACTTCCATGAGCTGGACAAAAAGGGACTCATGATGTATGGACAAATGACGGCAGGAAGCTGGATCTATATTGGAAGCCAAGGAATATTGCAAGGAACATACGAGACGTTCGCGGCGATAGCGAAAAAACATTTTGGTGGGACGCTGAAACATACCATTACATTAACTGCAGGGCTAGGCGGCATGGGTGGCGCACAGCCGCTGGCGGTGACGATGAACGAAGGAGTGGTTATTGCTGTCGAAGTGGATGAAAGTCGAATCCAAAAGCGATTAAATACAAAATATTGTGATGTCATGACACAGAGTATCGATGAAGCTATCGCCCTTGCTGAAAATGCAAAAAAGGAAGGCAAGCCGTTATCCATCGCCTTATTAGGAAATGCGAGCGAAATCCATTATGAACTATTAAAGCGGAATATTCACTTTGATATTGTCACTGACCAGACATCGGCTCATGATCCTTTAAACGGATATATTCCGGCTGGCTATACCGTCCAGCAGGCAGCAGAGTTGCGCACGACCAATCCGGAAAAATATACGGTGCTTTCCAAAGCAAGTATCGCCAAACATGTAAAAGCAATGCTCCAATTTCAGCAGCGTGGATCCATCGTATTTGATTATGGAAATAACATCCGACAAATTGCCAAGTTAGAAGGAATAGAAGATGCTTTTAACTTCCCGGGATTTGTTCCTGCCTATATCCGGCCATTATTTTGTGAAGGGAAAGGCCCCTTCCGCTGGGCTGCATTATCCGGGGACCCGGAGGATATTTACCGTACCGATCAGTTAATTAAAGAACTGTTCCCAGAGAACAAAGAATTAATCCGCTGGATCAATATGGCCAGAGAAAAAGTGGCATTCCAAGGTCTGCCATCACGTATTTGCTGGCTCGGTTACGGGGAGCGGGCAAAAATGGGGCTTGCCATCAATGAACTGGTACGCACCGGAGAACTGAAAGCACCGATTGTCATCGGAAGAGACCACTTAGACAGCGGGTCTGTCGCTTCGCCAAACCGGGAAACGGAAAGCATGAAAGATGGCAGTGATGCGGTAGCGGACTGGCCGATTTTAAATGCACTGATTAATACGGCAGCCGGCGGTTCATGGATTTCCGTCCATCATGGCGGCGGGGTCGGTATGGGGTATTCCCTGCATGCAGGAATGGTCGTCGTCGCCGATGGAACGGACTTAGCGGAGGAGCGTCTAAAACGGGTATTAACTACGGACCCGGGAATGGGAGTCATACGTCATGCCGATGCCGGCTATGAACAAGCAATACACTTTGCGAAAAAACATCATATTCACATACCTGCAAATCGTTAGGAGGCGGTAAAGATGAAAGCGGATTTGCTGATTACGAATATTGGACAGCTGCTGACAATGGAAAAGGATGGTCCTGTCAAAGGAAAGGCAATGAAGGATTTACCATTGATTGAAAATGCGGCGTTGGCCGTGAAAGATGGGATTGTAGAATGGATCGGGCAAAAGGAAGAAACCAGAAAAATCCAGACAGAACATGAAATTGATGCCAAAGGAAATCTTGTGACACCAGGCCTCGTGGAGCCCCATACCCATCTAGTTTTTTGGGGTTCCAGGGAACAAGAAATGGTTCTCAAACAGCAGGGTGTCCCTTATTTGGAAATTTTAAAGCAGGGCGGCGGGATTTTATCAACTGTCCAAGAGACGAGAAAAGCTTCCTTTGAAGAATTGTTGGATAAAGCCCTTTTCCATTTGGATCGGATGGCAATGCATGGGATTACCACCATTGAGGCAAAGAGCGGTTACGGACTGGAGCGGGAAACTGAATTAAAACAGCTCTGTGTCATCAAAGAAGCAAAGGAAAAACACCCGCTGGATATTGTTTCCACCTTTCTCGGCGCCCATGCCATCCCGCCAGAATATAAAGACAATCCAGATGATTTTTTAGCTGAAATGAGCGATATGTTTCCGGAAATTAAAGAACGTCGTCTTGCCGATTTTGTTGATATTTTTACCGAAACAGGCGTCTTTACCATTGATCAGTCCCGCCGATATTTACAAAAAGCAAAGGAATATGGATTTGACGTGAAAATTCATGCTGATGAAATTGACCCGTTAGGAGGCACGGAACTGGCCGTTGAGGTTGGAGCAGTAAGCGGTGATCATTTAGCGGTTGCTTCAGAGACCGGAATTAAGAAACTTGCCAATTCGAATACGATTGGGGTCATTTTGCCTGGAACGACTTTTTATTTAGGAAAAGACCGGTATGCACCAGCAAGAAAAATGATCGATGAAGGGGCAGCGATTGCCATTTCCACCGACTTCAATCCAGGCAGTTCGGTAACGGAAAACCTGCAGCTGATCATGTCTATTGCTGCATTGAAGTTGAAGCTTTCACCAGAAGAAATATGGCATGCAGTGACAATCAATGCGGCACACGCGATTGACAGAGGGCATCTGGACGGAATGATTGCGGTAAACCGAAAAGCAGACATCGTTATTTGGGACGCTCCAAACTATCAGTATATTCCGTATCATTATGGTGTCAACCACGCAAATACGGTGATCAAAAACGGAAAAGTAATTTATAGAAGGCAGGGGGTAGGATGATGTCATTATCTTATTTCAAGCCCGCTGGGAAGGCGGTATTCAAAGACAGGTTTACAACAAAAGCAAATGAGCTTCTGACCGATTGGGAACCTGGAATGACAAGTGATTTTGGAATAGTAGGCGTACCGTTATCCAAGTCCTCCATCAGTCATTCGGGAGCAGCTTTCGCACCGGAAGCAATCCGGTCTGTGCTGCAAAGCTATACTACCTTTTCCGGCAGCACAAATACGGAATTCCGCCAACCTATTTTAGATTTCGGCGATATCTATATGAATCCAACGGATATTACAGAAAACCAGGTCCGGGCCTATGAAGGGATGCTTTCCGCCTTGCAAACGGAAGCTGCAACATGGTGGGTGATTTTAGGAGGGGACCATTCCATCAGTTATTCGGCGATTAAAGCATTTCAAGAACATTACGGAAAAACCGGCATTATTCAATTCGATGCCCACCACGATTTGCGGAATATGGAGGATGGAGGTCCAACAAATGGCACCCCATTTCGCAGATTATTGGAAGATCGCATTATCGATGGAAAACATCTGGTTCAAATCGGTATTCGCGACTTTACAAATGCAAAAGAATACTTAAAATATGCAAAAGAACAGAACGTTACCGTTTATACTATGGAAGATGTCGGACGACTATCTGTCATTTCGCTGCTGGAAAAAGAACTGGCCCGCCTGGCCGATCAAGTTGATATCATCTATTTATCAGTAGATATGGACGTTCTCGATCAGGCCTTTGCCCCCGGCTGTCCAGCCATCGGGCCAGGGGGGATGGACAGTAAGACTTTACTGGAAGGAATTTCTTTTGCGGCAAAACATAACAAAGTACAGGCAATGGACATTGTCGAAATTGACCCGACCATGGACTTCCGGAATATGACGAGTCGGCTTGCAGCATATATCCTGTTTCAGTTTATGTTGCAGAAAATAAATTGTGGGTCATAGACAAAAACAGAGAATTTCACGAAAACAGGCTCAAACAAACGATTGTTTGAGCCCTATTTTGTTTCCCTCTAATTTATAACTAACCCGTGAGGCTTCTTTCTTATCCACTTATGTCAACTCCTTGTTATATAAATGGCAGGCGACGTAATGATGTTGTTTTGCTTCCTGCTAGGCCGGTTTTACTTTTGAACAAATTTCCATCGCCATCGGACAGCGGGTACTGAATACACAGCCGCTTGGCGGATTGATTGGACTTTGCAGTTCGCCTTTCTAAATGATCTGTTCCCGTTTTTCCTCCACGTCCGGGTCTGGAATCGGAATGGCGGATAGGATATGGGCGGAGCGGATCCTCATAGAGCGAGTCACTGTCCGTCAGTTTAACGAGGTGGCATAATCATAACCCCGATACGGTCGCAAAATTGCCGGACCATGGCCAAGTCAAGTCATGAGCGATAAATAAAAAGGTTAAATCCATTTCTTTCTGGAGCCGTTTCAATAGATTTACGACCTGGGCCTGGACGGACACATTGAGGGCGGAAATCGGCTCATCGGCAATAATAAATTCCGGATCTAATGCCAAGGACCGGGCGATTCCGATCCGCTGGTGCCGCTAAAGTCGTGGAAATAACAGTTGACGTGATCCCGGTTTAAGCAGGAATTAATCGTGACAATTAATTTAATCAGGAATAACACTTCATATCATCTCGGTAGAAAGGATTTTGTTTTGTTATACAAACTTATCTAATAATTTGCCTTTTATAATGTTCGTGTTCCTCGGAACGGAAGTTTGCCGCTCGCTTCCTTCATATTCCGCGTCACCACGGACACCCTTGCGTTCAGCTAACAGTTCCTACTGCCAAGCCTGTAGTGGACTTTCACCACCAAGTTATAACCCATGCTGGGCGCACGACTAAAAAAGGGTGGAATTTTTTAGTTCCACCCTTTCATTCATATTCCAATTTAATTCACGATAAATTCCTTATCTAAAATCATTTTAGATCCTCAAAACCCCCAATCCCCACAAACTCACCATCAAGAACTTCTTTATATGAACCTTCCACAAATATCTGATGCCAAACCATAAACGTTAAGATGACCCAAAGTTTTCGGCTATTGTCTTCCTTCCCTAAACAATGCCTTTCGAGTAAATCAAAAATATAGTTTTTATGAAACAAATAGTCTGTTTCACTCTCCTTAATCGTTTTCACCACCCAATCATACCATTCGTTCTTCAACCAGTATCGAATCGGGACAGGAAAACCGAGTTTTTTCCGCTTGTATATTTGATCTGGGACGATATCCTTTACAGCTTGCCGTAATATTACTTTTGTGTTCTTTCGACTTATTTTTGTCGAAGTCGTAAGTTTCTTTGCTACCGAAAATACGCGTTGATCTAAAAACGGCAAACGTAAATCGATGGAGTTCGCCATCGACATCTTCTCCGCTTTCGCTAAAATATCACCACGCAACCACGTATGTATATCTACATACTGCATTTTCAACACATCATCATACGCTTTACAACGTTCATAAATCGGAGCGGTGACGACTGAATAAGGTTTCTTCGGGTCATAATTTTTTAACAACAATGATTTTTCTTCCTCCAACATGATTTTCGCATTTCCGATAAACCTTTTTTCAATCGGTGTCGTCCCTCTTTCGATAAAACTTTTCCCTTTCATTTGATTCGGTAAAAAGTGTGCCATCCATCTTAACAAATTTTTTAAACTGGCTGGCAAAAAAGAAAAAAATTTCAATGAATGCGGTTCACGATAAATGCCGTACCCTCCGAACAACTCATCCGCCCCCTCGCCTGATAAAACAATTTTCACATGTTCACTTGCCATTCGTGAAGCAAAATATAACGGAATCGCGGATGGATCAGCGATCGGTTCATCCATATGCCAAATAATTTTCGGTAATTCGTTCAAATATTCTTCCGGCGTGATTGTATAGTGTATATTTCTAACACCTAAATATTCAGCAGTTTCTTTCGCTATCGTAATTTCGTTAAATCCATCCCGATCAAATCCGACGGTGAACGTTTTTAAATCCGGTTTTATTTCTTTCGCTAATGCGACGATCGCCGTGGAATCAATCCCACTAGATAAAAAGGAACCGACAGGGACATCGCTTTCCAAATGTTCGTGGACAGAGTCTCTTAAACTGTTTAAAATCATCGCTTTCAACTCGTCCATATTTCTTCTTGCTGGTTGGAAAGTCGGCTCCCAATACTTTCTTATTTCACACTCTTTCTCACCCTTTTTTATGCAATACATACCTGATTCAAGTTTATACACATTTTCAAACGCTGTGTTCGGTTCAGGAACGTATTGAAAAGTTAAATAATGTTGCAAACTTTCTTCGTTTAACGCTACGTTTTTTAAATAATGCCAAATGACTTTCGAATCAGAAGCAATGATGAACTGATCATTCTTGTTCGTATAATAGATTGGTTTCATTCCGAAATGGTCACGAGCAGCAAAAAGCTTCCTTTCTATTTTGTCCCAGATGACGAAAGCGAACATCCCGTTTAAATGATTCACGACATTTTTACCGATTTTTCGATATAAAGCAACGATCATTTCCGCTTCCGAACAAGTTTTCAATGGATACTTCAAACTGATCAAACGTTCTTTTAATTCATTATTGTTATAAATCTTTCCATTGAACACGATGATGTAACGTTCATCTGCATACGTTAAATAATGTTCTTTTCTTTCCAAATCGTTCGTGTTTAAACGGTGAAAGCCCAACTGGAAATGTTGATCCACATAAAAAAGATGACCCTCTGGTCCACGATGCTCCATTACATTCGTCATTTCCTCGAATAGTGATTGGTTCACATCTTGACCGATGATTCCTACAAATCCGTCCATGACTTGAACTCCCTTTTTTCGTTAATGATGGTAATTGTCAACTAATAATAATATATTCGACAGCTTTTGAAATTCTCCTTGTTGAATCGGTTTAAATTTCAGAATATTAATTTTAACTTCCCTATAAAAAAAGAATATTTGGTTAATCTACTGGACAGTTATGAAATTTTACAATATTGACAAACTCCCAGGCAAAAAAAGAAAACAATTACTTAAACTTTACAGGTATGTCAGTCATGGATCTATCATGATATTTACATATATTAATAGACATTTTTGGTATCTTTTTAATAAAATGTAATTCTTTGCACTCAACAATCTGTTACTATATACTTATTAAATAGATAAGACTAAAGGAGGATAAATGTAGTATGAAAAGATTATTGTTAACTCTTTTAGCTACTTCTCTTGCGGTGATTCTGGCAGCATGTGGTGGCAGTGAGACAGAAGAAAAGTCAATTGATAATGTCGAAACAGATACTACTGAAGAAAATGAATCCGAAGAAACGAATGACGATTCAAATGGCGATGGAGATAATAATGAACAAACATTCGACGAAGTAATTGTAGACAATGAAAATATTAAAGCTACTCTTATTAGCGTTGTTGAAGAAAAAGATGATATCTGGGGAGATTCTATTGAAGTAACGTTCGAAGTTGAAAACAAACGTGAAGACACAATAGAAGTACAAGCTAGAGAAGTATCAGCAGATGGTAAAATGATCGATGAATCACTTCTTGCAATGAGTACAGAAGTTGCTGCAGGAAAAGTAGCAGATGCAAAACTTACTATCCAAGCGTTTGACGATCAAGAACTTCCTCCAATGGAAGAGAACCTTGAATTGAAATTACATATCTTTTCTTGGGATGACATTGACTATTCAGAAGATCATCCTGTTGTAATTGAATTCAAGTAAATTTGTGTCAATTTAATGAACGGTTCCAACACATTATGGAACCGTTCATTTTTTTCTAGATTATTTTTTTCTAATCCAAAAATACTTAATTGAAGTTTTACCTTTACTATTCAACTTCCGACTTATCCACCGCAACCTCTTTTTCCTTAAACATTTTTTGCGCTACTTAATCACGCATTGAGTACACTCGAGAGTTTAATGAATGGAATAAGATGGATAATGACACCGACAATTTCTTCAGGTTATAACCCAATAGATAAACCTGTTTTCATATGCATCGCAATTTAATTTTTTTCTGTACAACAAGATATTAAATTATTGAATCATCCCTTTTTCTCCGTCAGCGAACATCTCTAGATTCAATTCTTGCTCCGCACTTAATCCTTTAAAGTCTCTACCTAATGCAATTTCACCAATTTGTTTCAACGTGTTTCTTCCATCATTCATCGTATAAAATTTGACACCTTTTATTTTTACGTTTTCAACTTCATCTTCAAACATAATATCTGCTTCATGTTCATTGATATACATAAGCAAATCTTCTTTCCACTGCTCTTCCTCTATATTTCTACCTTTAGGTTCTATAAATATTTGGATGTGAAAATCTTCGTTTTGCAAATATAAAATAAAGTCAGGTTGAAATGCTTCTAGGCGTATTTCTTTATGTCCTTCTCCAAACTGATGTAATTTTAACTTTTCATTTTTAGCTGATTCACGATGCATATTTTCATCCATTCTTATTAAATATACATCTTCATATTTTTCTTTTAATTCTTCTATCCTTTCGCCAATTCGATCGATTAACTGCTTTTCTGTCTGGTTGACAATGGCTGAATCATAAACGTAAAAATCATCTTCAATTTCAAATCGTTCTACTGTTTGCGGATTTCTTTCATCATTACTTGCTGTATCATAATTAGGCACTCGTTTTCGATAGTCTGTAATATAATGCTTAATTGGATAACCGATAAACTTGCCCGTGCCCCGTCGTTTATTAAATCCTGTTTTAATTTTTTTAGCTACATCTAAAAAGTATGTCTCTAAAATTTCCAGCTTTTCATTCGGCGTTAAATCATCGCTCGTCATCGAACGAGGAACAGTAGCATAAACCGTCCGATTAAAAATATTTAACCAATTTTTCCCTAAAAATTCTTCTCTCGATTTCAATAATGGTATATATTTCTTTAGATTTCGAAAATGGTAGAAAGAAATGCGATTCATTACTTTATTTAAATAACGGTTATCAAATTTCACGACAACATCATGAGTATTAGTTAAATCTCCTGACACTTCTCGGTCTTTATACTCCAATTCCTGCGATGCAAAGATCCAATGAATATGAATATCTTTCTCGTTGTCTATTCCATACTTGTCCAATGAATTATAATAATCTTCACTTACTTCAATCGTCTCATTATAATATATCTTTCCATATTTCCATACATCCGTTTTCTTGAAGCTATTTTTAACTTTTACATCTAGCAATGGATTTTTTTCATCTGTTCCTGTCGGTAAATTCATTTCGTCAAGAGCTTCAACTAAGTTTTTCAAGTATTGTGGTTCATTAATTGTATGATAATGAATCGTTTCTAAAATCAAACTATCTTTACTGTCATCTTCAAATCGTCTTTTATAAGATCTTTCACCATTTAATAAAAACGGATAGTATCTAGCACCACGACCGATCAATTGCGCTTCAGAAATCGTCGAAGCTTTCGTACCTTTCACCTTCGGATCGTCACTTAAACGAACAATATCATATAAATTTAAGACGTCCCAACCTTCCGTAAGTTTCGCAACAGCAAAAATCACCCGATACAAGTTCGTCGGGCTTTCTAAACTGTTTAATGCCTCATACTGTCCTTTCTCAAGGAGTCCTGATCGATCACTATCATTCGCATTAATAATTCTGTTCGGCCCAAATTCTCTTTTTATTTCACGAACAATTTCAGAAAGCCGGTCATCATTATTTCGATAATATTCATATGCTAAAGACAATGTTTCACTATCTTGTTCGGAACTAATTTGTGTTTGTCTTGCTATAAAACTCTCTTAAAGAATCCACCGTCAACGTATCGATCAAATCATTAAACTTTTCATGAGCTTCATTAGACGCATCGATTCGTTGTGATTTGAACATGATGACAGGCTTCATATAAGTACCGTGCTTTTCTAGTGCATATCGTCTTCTATATTCACTTAACAACACCACATTCATCATATTGGCTAAATCTGTGTTACTCGATTGAATTCTGTTGACATTTTTAGAATATCTATCTTGAATAAACCGGTCTAATGCATAGCGATACAACACTTTATCTTTATATTTCTCATAAATATTTTTATTATCAAGATCAATAGTCGCTGTAAATTCCAACAATAAATTATCGTCTCTTGCATTTAAAATCGTGGAGATCGCTTTTTCCCAAGATTGTTCCGTTTCCTTCTCTGATTTCGTCGACGCTGAATAATGGTGTGCTTCATCGCCTAAAATGACGACTTTATGTCTCGCATAATCTTCTTCACCCATCGAATTTTCTTTTTGTGTATAAATATCCGAAGCCACACTTTGAACAGTTGCTAGTTTTAAATAAATCGTATTTTTACTTTGTATTTTTGGAAATGATTCTAACCTGTTTAATATCAACGCGGTCCCCTTCAATTTCAATTTGTGGTGTATACAAATATTTATCCGACGATTTATTCGTTAAGTTATCGATCGTTTTATTTAATACACCATTTGTATTCACTAAGAATAAGAAGTTTTGATAACCATGTTCTTGGTATAGATATAAAATAAGCCCGCCATTAAATCCGTTTTCCCACTACCTGTCGCCATATTAAATAGGACGTGATTAATATTTCTATATCGAAATTCTTTACTAGATTGTGAGTAATGAAAAAAGCGAAGTGCTGCATCTTGATAGTACCGAAATGTATGCACCATATTTTCAGTGATATAAGTCGGAGTTCTCCCATGCGATCTGATCGTTAAATAAACTTTCATCTAGTGCTCTTACTTCTTCGTATAAAGGTAACTTGTTTTCTCGTTTTACGTTTCGCCAAAACTATTCACCACTTTCATCCATAGAAACTTTTATTAAATGCATAATCTTTGTCGGAAATTAAATCACGAACATTTTCATCATCTATTTCCGAATAGTTGTAATATAACTGGTTTTTGTCGATCATTTTGATTAAAGTTCTCTTTTGATCGCCTAATGGCAATTCATGCAATGTATCTTTTACTTTTTCTAGATCAACGCGAAAGTCAATGTCTGCTTTTCTAACATAAATTCGAATACTTTCGCTTAACTCGTTTTGTTTTTAGCATCTCGAATAGATTTTAAGAATCCACGATTTTTCTCCATTAATTCCACATAAACAAAACTTCCTCCACCTTGCCAATTAACTTCTTTAGAAATACCGCTCTGTTCTCCATTAATAACATTTTTCAACCTTGGAATGGCGATTTCGTTGATATGATCCATTTGTTCAAAACCGATGAAACGACGGCCCATTTTTAAGGCTGTTGATTGTGTGGAACCTGATCCCATGAAGAAATCTAAAACTACGTCATCTTTTTGAGTAAATAAATCTATATAATAACTAAGCATTTTTTCAGGTTTTTTACCATTCCGATAAGAATATCCACCTTCATCATTTACAACATTATATTCTTGATGGAAATCTAAGAAATTTGGTACAGGTTTTAAAGTGACATTGGAACTTTGTGGCATTCCTTGATAGTAATAGCCATTTTTGTTTCCTTTTTTCGGTAAAGCGAAAAATCTATATCCAAAAATATCATCACCCATATCTGGAACTTTAAAAAGCGTCTCACTTTCATACTCGTTTATTAATGGCTCTATATGTTTGACATAAAAACGGCCGCTTGAATTTTTTTCACGGATCGATCCTCGAACACTATGTATCTTTAGACCTTCTCTGAAACCTTCATGTTTTGTAACTTTATACCTTTCCGGAAAATATACTTCTACTTCTTTACCATCAAACACTTTGATTTCATCTGGAGGGCCAAGTAATTCAACTTTATAAACATACTCGTCCACTTCTTTTGGAATTTCTATTTTAGGCATTTTATATGTGTCTGATTTAGAATAAATCAAAGTGTACTCGATGACGTCATTATATTCCTTATCCCCTGTTAAAATTCTATCAGGATGGCGAACTAACACATTAAATGTCATGACATGTTTGCCACCAGCTTGTTCAAAAATATCATCTAGAAGCACTTTCAAATAATGATATTGATGGTTGCTTATCTGTACAGCCATGACACCTTCATCATTTAACAAATCTAACGATGCTTCTATTCTATTTTTCATAAATACTAGCCAAGATGCTAAATTGAATCGATCATTATATATAAAAGAATCGCTACCTGTATTATAAGGCGGATCAATATAGATCAATTTAATGTTTCCTGCATATTTTTCTTTAATCGTATGTAAAGCTAATAAATTATTTCCTTTAATAATCAAATTTTCATCTTCATGAAAATGATTAATCTCTTCAACACCGTCTTGCGTGAATTTTTTCGCATTGACTAATATTTTTTTATCTAATAGAACATCGATTTCTTCTTTTGCAATGATCTCGTTTAAGAAAGGTTCATCTGGGCGTAAATCATCTTCATCTATATCTTCTTTCGACATACTTGCTTTTAAAACTGTATCTTTATATGGAAAATCTAGTACAACATCATTCGACTCATCGATAAATTTCCCATTTACTGTTAAGCCAATTTTCTTTGAATACTTTGTATATGAATCTTTCCAGTACTCATCTGCTTCGAACAGCTCTATTAATTTATTCGTTTGTAAAACAGTATTACCGTTAATATCAATCGTAAAGTTTTCTTTGATCGTTTCGTTGTTCATCAGTTCGCTTAATAGTTCTTTATCGTAAGCGTCAAGGTCTTGTATGACTTTACCTTTATGAACAGAACCTTCCATAAAATATTTTCCGCCGAATTTTTCTAAAACTTCTCTGATCGCCTTGTTGATTTTCGTTTCCAACTTCGAGTACCTCCAATTATGAAATTATTTCTGAATTGATTAGATCGTTATTCCCAAATTGTCGATTTTTACTATCTTTGATCCTTTTCATTTGATGATCTTGATTTTTTAAGAAAGACTTTCATATCGCTATAAAGTTATAGTTCAATAGACCTAACAAATGCACGAGCGAAAATTAAATTTATCTTTTTCATTTCACATCTTACAATTTACACATGCAAATAGCAATTTTCATCTACAGTGTATCGTTTAGTATATCTTGGTAACGAAAAAATGGCTCCAACCAGAAATAACTGATTGAAACCATTGCAATCATTTATTCTTCTGTTTTCACTGTTACCCCTTCTTCTTTAAACACTTCCTGCGCGACTTTTAACGCATTTAGAACGCTCGGGAAGCCGACGTAAGGAATAAGATGGATAATGACACCGACGATTTCTTCCGGTTTTAACCCAACGGATAAACCTGTTTTAATATGCATTGCAATTTGCGGCTTTCCTTGCGCAACGAGTGCTGTAATCGTCGCCATCACTCTTTGCTTATCGCTAATTCCTGGACGAGAGTATATTTGTCCAAACGCAAATTCGACGACGTATTTCTGTAAGTCAGGTGCGATATCTTTAAATCCTTCCCCGATATCCATAAAACCAGTCGGATTGTCGTCACTTGCTTTCGTCAATTCCTGAATTTTTTTGATCCCTTTTTCATAAAGATCTTCTGCCATTCCTATATCCTCCTTCCATTATGTATCACAATAAACTCCAGTTTGCCTTACCAGTTAGTATATAATTTTCACCTAGATAAGTAAAATTACATCTTACGAGTTCCTTTTCATAAACAACAAAAAACGTGTATAATATATAGACGATTTTCCTTATCGTAGGAGGACATCAGATGAGTACAGCACACAATTTTTGGCACGAGTTACCGAAGCCATTTTTCATATTAGCTCCGATGGAAGATGTGACAGATGTCGTCTTTCGCCACGTCATTAGTGAAGCTGCACGGCCGGATGTGTTTTTTACCGAATTTGCAAATACAGTTAGCTACTGTCATCCGGACGGAAGAGATAATGTGCGTGGACGTTTAATTTTTACGGAAGATGAACAACCGATCGTCGCCCATATTTGG
The DNA here is from genome assembly GCA_963766835.1 of uncultured Bacilli bacterium. GTDB lineage: Bacteria > Bacillota > Bacilli > Bacillales > Amphibacillaceae > Pseudogracilibacillus. The sequence continues at coordinate 139,092 of CAVYBX010000031.1, read as the reverse complement.
GGAGACAACCCTGAGTATTTCCGACAAATGAGTATCGGAATGAAAGAGATGGGCTTTAGCGGTGTCGATATTAACATGGGTTGCCCGGTGCATAACGTTGCCACCAAAGGAAAAGGTGCCGGTTTAATCCGTCGTCCAGATGTTGCTGCCGAAGTGATCCAGGCGACGAAAGAAGGCGGATTGCCTGTAAGCGTGAAGACACGTTTAGGGTATACGTATGTCGATGAATGGCGCGAGTGGCTCGCTCATGTGTTGAAACAAGATATCGTGAATCTATCTATCCATCTACGGACGCGAAAAGAAATGAGTAAAGTGCCGGCCCATTGGGAATTGATTCCGGAAATTAAAAACTTAAGGGACGAAGTAGCTCCACAAACATTGCTGACGATCAATGGGGACATTCCTGATCGCAAAACAGGGCTGGAATTAGTTGAAAAATATGGTGTCGATGGAATTATGATTGGACGAGGTGTATTCACGAATCCTTTCGCGTTTGAAAAAGAACCTCGCGAGCATACCGTGAAAGAATATTTGGAATTATTACTGTTGCATTTAGATTTACACGATTACTATTCGGAAAAATTCGGAGAGCGACCGTTTAAACCGTTGTTACGTTTCTTCAAAATTTACGTCCGTGAATTTAAAGGTGCAAGTGCATTACGAAATAAATTGATGGAGACGAATTCAACGGATGAAGTACGTGAGTTGATTCAGCCTGTTTTGGGAAAGTTTTAACAACGTGAAATCGGAAAGAGAACTAGAGGTAAATATTAACGTACCCTCGAATAAATATTACTTTATGAGAAAAAAGGAGGGTACGTTATTAACAGTATTTATTTTTAAAAATTTTCTAAGTCACTTTGAATAGATACATAAAAATTTATTTTGCTATCTTTAACATAAATTGTTCATCATTTTAAACTTTTTCTAAAAAAAGTATTAATTCTTTAGTTAATTTACGAAATTCAATCAGTTTCTTAAAGAAGCGTTTTTTATGAATAGTAAATTGCAAAGACAAAAATATCCATGACTTTTGATAGTGAATTATAACATCATCTAATTTAGATTTGTTAGTTATGCACTTTTATGTGGAACAAGTAAAATATGAGAAAATAAATAACTGGAACGATGATTACCCATCTTAGCATCGGCATGAATGATAAGTATAAACTGAATGGTATAGCAAAAACGACACTAAATAACATATACATCCAAGAGTTTCTAATTAAAGAAATTGTTAAGAAAAAGATCGATAGAAACATTGAACCGTAAAAGATGATAGTATAATCCATTTTTCATTTTTCTCCTCACTCATACCAATTTTTCTTATTATACATGATACTGAATTCGTTTGAAAATAGTTTTTCAGTTTTCAAACTGGTCCTAATGCTTGTACATAACTGGTACTTCTTTTTTCCCCTATTTTATTGCATACTTATAATAGGTATATTTTCCGAATTTTCAACATAAAGGAGAATGCGTGATGTCAGATACATTTACAGTTTATAACCCTGCAACAGGCGAAGAAATTGAAACGATTACAAGAAATAGCGAAGAAGAGATAAAAGATGCTTTACAAAGAGGGCATGAAGCTTTTCAATCATGGAAAAAAACGAATGCCCATGAACGCAGTCGTCTATTAAAAAAATGGTCACAGCTCATTCAAGGAAATAAACAAGATATCGCTACAGTCATGACAAAAGAAAATGGTAAACCAATCCGCGAATCATTAGGGGAAGTCGATTATGCTACTAGTTATATAGACTGGTATGCTGAAGAAGCGAAACGTCTTTACGGTCGGACAATCCCTACTCATGCAGATGGAAAACGACTTGTCGTGACAAAGCAACCAATTGGACTTGTTGCGGCAATTACTCCTTGGAATTTCCCTGCAGCAATGATGACAAGAAAAGCTGCACCAGCGTTAGCTGCCGGCTGTACATTTATCGTCAAGCCTGCCGAGGAAACACCACTTACGACGATTCGTTTGATTGAATTAGCGCATGAAGCAGGTATTCCAGAAGATGTCGTACAATGTGTAAATGGTAGAGGTAGTGTTGTCGGAAAAATCTTTACCGATAGCCCATTAGTGAAAAAAATAACGTTTACTGGATCGACACCTGTCGGAAAGACATTGATTAAAGCAAGCGCAGATACAGTGAAAAACGTCACGATGGAACTTGGTGGACATGCTCCATTGATCGTTGCGGAAGATGCGGATATCGATGTTGCTGTGGAGCAAACGATTGCTACAAAGTTCCGCAATGCCGGACAAACATGTGTCTGTGCGAATCGGATCATCGTTCACGAGTCAATTGCGGATGAATTTTCAAAAAAGCTTGCGGAACGTACGAAACAGCTTGTCGTCGGAAACGGATTGGACGAAAATACAGATATCGGTCCTGTCATCAATGAACAGAGCTACAAAAAAATCGTTCATCAAATCGAGGATGCTGTCAATAAAGGAGCGAAAGTGTTAGCAGGAGCAAAGTACGATGTCGATGAAGCGAAAAAATGCTTCTTCGTTCATCCGACCGTCCTTGCTGATGTAACGACTGACATGGAAATTATGCATGAAGAAACGTTCGGTCCAGTTGCTCCGATTACAACTTATAAAGAGCTCGATGAAGCAATTAAACTAGCAAACGATACACCTTATGGACTCGCAGCATACTTCTTTACAAACGATTACCGTGTCGGTAACTATTTATATGAAAATCTAGACTACGGTATTGTCGGCTGGAATGACGGTGCACCTTCTGCCGCACACATTCCATTCGGTGGAATGAAAGAAAGTGGCTTAGGACGTGAAGGTGGAATTGAAGGGATTGAACCATATTTAGAAACGAAATATTTATCAATTGGGAATTTTTACGAATAATATAAAAGAGATTTCGAATTAATCCCAAGTTAAAAAAGCAAGTAGGAAAACTATTTTTCTACTTGCTTTTTAAATTCGCTTAGAGGGTAAAATGCTTTCTTTAGGAATTTATTCTACAATGATTAGTTTGCGATTAATCTTTGTGCACATATTTCAATATTCATTGCCTTTAGAGCTATTTTTAAAATTTGAGCACGATGACGATTGTTCATTCCCTTTATGATTTTCTCGATAGTTCAGACATGATAAGCGTTATTCGTTACTTCAGTACAGTTTTTTCAAAAGTGCGGGTATTAGTGTGCTATTCATTACATTCGAGGAGGATTTTTTCGGCTGAAAGGAACGATTAAATTTTTCCTTGTTCTTTCAATAAAGTTAATTGAAAAATCTCAACTACCCATCAAAGGAAAATTTTTCGTATGAAGAGAACATTAAACACCAGCGCATGATAATTCGTGGTACAAAAGGAACATTGAATAGTCTAAAATTTTCACCAACAAAGAATACATTAAAATACCTCAATTACTATTCAAATAAATTGCGGAAGATTCTTAAAATCAATCTCACATGTATAGTGTTTTATCGTCGTGTCTTAAATTAAAAACAGCGAAGGAGCATCCAAAAAATTCAATTTCACTGACTTTTCGGATACTCCTTCATTACGCATTACTTCCCAAACTGCGGAATTCGGTGATCGCCGATTGCGACATGGATGATTTTCTTCTCCGTGTAAAAATCAAATCCGTAATGTCCACCTTCGCGTCCGATTCCAGATGATTTCATCCCGCCAAATGGTGTACGTAAATCCCGGACGTTTTGAGAGTTGACCCAAATCATTCCTGCGTCGATTTGATGAGCGACGCGATGACCACGTTTAATATCGTTCGTCCATACGTAGCCTGCCAGTCCATATTCCACATCGTTTGCTAGGCGAATCGCTTCTTCTTCATCTTTAAAACTCATTACCGTCAACACTGGCCCAAAAATTTCTTCCTGTGCGACACGCATACTATTTTCTACATTTAATATCATCGTCGGTGCGACGAAATTGCCGCGTTTATATTCATCAGGAATTTCTCGTGTCAACACTTCTGCCCCTTCTTCTTTCGCAAGTTCTAAATAGCTAACAACTTTATCGTAATGCTCTTTATGAATAAGCGGTCCTACCTCTGTCGTTTCATCTAGCGGGTCACCAATTTTCACTTTTTGGACACGTTCTTTTAATGCTTCAATAAATTTATCTTTAATTCCTTCTTGTAAAAATAGACGTGAGTTTGCAGTACATCTTTCCCCATTGAAAGAGAAAATTCCCCAAATTGCCGCATCTAACGCGCGATTGAAATCGGCATCGTCAAACACGATGATCGGTGATTTACCGCCTAATTCCATCGACAATTCTTTCAGCGTATCTGCTGCATTTTTCATAATCGTCGATCCTGTCACCGTCTCACCGGTAAAGGAAATGAGTTGGACATCACGGTGTTTGACAAGCGCGTCACCTGCCGTTTCTCCATAACCGTGGACGACGTTAAATACTCCTTTCGGAAGCCCAGCTTTATCGATAATTTGTGCTAGTAAATTCGCAGACAACGGAGAAAATTCAGCAGGTTTCAAGACGACTGTATTTCCAGTTGCTAAAGCTGGCGCTACTTTCCACGTTTCTAACATAAACGGTGCATTCCACGGAGTAATCAATCCTGCCACACCTGCTGGTACATGGATCGTATAATTGATGAAGTTTTCATCCACTTGGTACGCATCTCCGACGAGACGGCTCTCTACCATTCTTGCATAAAAGCGGAAATTCTCTGATGCGCGGCTAACCATATTGCGAGTTTGCTTAATCGGCAAACCTGTATCTAAAGATTCTAAATATGCGATTTGATCGATTTCTTCATCGATGAGGTCGGCGATTTTATAAATGTAGTTCATTCTTTCTTTTACTTTCATCGTCCGCCAAGGTCCATTATCAAACGCTTCACGCGCCGCCGCGACCGCTTTATCGATATCTTCTTTTCTACCTTCTTGGACGACGTTGATGACTTCGTTCGTAAACGGGTTATAGTTTTCAAACGTTGCTCCTGATTCACTTTCTACAAACTCCCCGTTAATATATAACAAAATATCAGGTTGAGTGACATGTTTTAATGTCGTCATTTTCACCAATCCTTTGCCATTGATTTTTGATAGAATAGGCTGTCTTCGACTATTTCTCTTTTCGTTACAAATTCCAAAACTTCCTTTCCGGTACAAAACGTTTTCGAAAACAGCCCACTACATTTATACAGATTGTTTATCTAATAAATTCATGTTCACTAAAATTTCACGAACTTCTTCTTGCAACTCTTCAGAAGGTAAACCTAATGGTAACCGAAGTTTCGGTGTAATTTTACCCATCATACCGAGTGCTGCTTTTGTAACAGTTGGATTTGTATCTTTAAATAACGCATCGTTTAGTGGCATCAATTCAAAGTGTAAGTCTTGCGCCCGTTTAATATCGCCTGCTTCCCATGCATTGTAAAGTGCAGCAACTTTGCTCGGTGCGACGTTTGCGGTTGCGCTGATAAATCCTGCCCCACCGATTGCAAGCATCGGATAACATAACAACTCAATTCCAGAAAACAATAGAAAATCACGACCGCAATTCAGTAACACGCGGTTGACGTGTTCAAAGTCTTTATTCGACTCTTTCACACCGATAATGTTCGGACAATCTTCTACTAATCGTTTCATCGTACTTACTTCCAAGTTGACAGCTGTACGACCTGGAATATTGTAAATGATGATCGGTATGTCAACGGAGTCTGCCACTGTCTTAAAATGTGTGTAAAGCGCTTCTTGGTTCGGGCGATTATAGTAAGGTACTATGACCATCGCTGCATCAGCACCGATTTCTTCCGCATATTTCGTCAGTTCCATCGTTTCATCATGATTCACCGAGCCTGTTCCTGGCGCAAAAGGAACTCGTCCGTCAATCGCTTCTTTCGCGAGTCGCATGACACGCTTCCGCTCTTCAGTCGTTAGTGAACTCGGCTCCCCACTTGTTCCAGTAACGGATATACCGTGGCTGCCACTTTCAATCTGCCAATCGATTAATTTTTTAAATGTTTCTTCGTCGATCGAACCGTCTTCTTTAAACGGAGTAACGACCGGACAAATTGAACCTCTCAACTTTTTCTTTGCTTCTTCATATCTATTCATACATATCGTCTCCTTTTCATATATTATTTTGCATATGATACTCTTTTGCATTAAATAATATACTAAATCATATATGATTTCAATAACAATTTAATCAGAATACAGAATAAACAGCCTACAAACAACTGTCTATTCTGTATCAAATTTATTTCATCATATCCGGTAGAAACGTGACGATTTCTGGGAATATGACAATGAGCACTAAACAGACGATAATTGTGATCAGCATTGGAACGACACCTTTAAAAATTCGTTGGATTGGGACATCTTTCGCGACACCACTAATGATGTACACACTTAAGCCAAGCGGTGGTGTTAACAGTCCCATATTCATGACGAAAATCATCACTACTCCGAACCATATGCCGTCGAATCCTAACATCGTTACCAATGGATAAACAACTGGCAAAGTAAGTACGTAAATCGCAATTCCTTCTAAAAACATCCCTAAAATAAAGTAGACGAATAAAATAAACACCATAATGATCATCGGTGACAAATCTAAATTAGAGACGAATTGTGTAACTACAACTGGTATTCTACTAAGTGCTAGAAATTTACTAAAAATATCAGCACCAATTAAGATAAAGAAGATCATTGCTGTTAGTCTCGTCGTACCATTTAAAGATGCTTTAAAATCTTCCCAGCTTAATCTTCTCGTTAAAACCGCTAATAGAAAAGCTCCGAATGCTCCGATGCCACCCGCTTCCGTCGGTGTGAAAAATCCAAAGTAAATTCCACCGACACTGATGACGAATAGAAGGATAAATGGCCAAACACTGTTTAAGGAAGTAATTTTTTCTTTGAACGGTTTCTTTTCGGTTACTGGTGCTAATGAAGGATTCTTTAACACTATTAAATAGATTGCAAGCATAAACAGTAACATTTGTAAAATCCCTGGTACAAGTCCTGCGATAAGTAATTTTCCGATCGGCTCCATCGTCAAAATTCCGTATAAGACGAGAATGACACTCGGTGGAATTAAAATTCCTAGCGTACCACCTGCAGCTACACTTGAAGTAGATAATTCATCGCCATATCGATACTTTTTCATCTCTGGCAAAGCGATTCTCGCCATCGTTGCGGTCGTCGCATTGACAGAACCTGATATCGCTGAAAATAATGCACTCGTACCGATCGTTGTCATTGCCAGTCCACCTCGTACATGACCGATCCATGCATCAACAGCACGGTATAAGTCGTGTCCAAAGCCACTGTACGACAAAAACATTCCCATTAAAATAAACAATGGAATGACACTTAATGAATAAGAACTGGCTGTTGAAAACGGTGTTGTACCTAATTGCACGAAAGCCGAATCCCATCCTCTAATCGTTCCAAGCCCGCAAATGCCAACGAGGATTAATGAAACACTGACTGGAACCCGGAGTAAAAATAGGACTAGTAATGCGATAATCCCTATGATACCTAGCAGTTCAGGACTCATTTTTATTCACCACCGATCCGAAATAATGGATTGCTTTAAATATTGCTGTAAATGCAAAGATGATTAGTGTAAAAGTGATGATGAATAAAAATGGATAAACGGGAATCGCTAAATCAGTCGTCGTCGAACTTCGATCCATCATTCGGAGTCCGTTATCAAAAATTTGTACTGACATGACGACTAAGATTATCGCTATTACTATGTCAATAATCCCTTTAATAATATTTTGCGCCTTTTCCGAAAATCTTTCGACGACAAAATCAATCGTTATATGATCACCGACACGATGTGTAATCGCTAGTGCAAAGAAAACGAGTAAGGCGGCACCGAGCTCTGTCAATTCATACGTTCCTTTTAAAGGTTTGTTTAATATATTTCTCCCGAGAACGTCTAGCGAAATGATGAGCATGATAAAAATGAGAAATATATTTGATAGAAATTGCTGTATATCGACTATTTTATCGACGAACTTTTCTGTCTTCTTTATCCATTTAGGCATGGTGCTTTCACTCCTAGTCTAATTCCCGATTAACTCAACTGCACGGTCGTAAACTTCCTGTCCTGGCAACCCTCTATCTTCTACATTTTTAATCCAATTATCGATCGTCGGATTAATATACTCTTTCCATTCATCTAGTTCTTCTTCACTTAATTCATAAAATTCGATTCCTTTTTCTTTCGCTTGTTCGATCGCTTGTTGTCCTACTTCATCAAACACTTCTCCAGTTCTTTCTACCATTCTTTCACTAGCGAGCTTCATAATCGTTTCTCTGATCTTCTGGACTCATACTATTAAATAAATCTTCATTCATGACGACAAACATCGTCGTAGCATAGAAGTTTCCGACAGTTACATAATTGACGACTTCATCAAGTCCCCACGTCTTCATCGCTTCCCAAGGTGCGATTGTACCGTCAACAACTCCCCGTTCTAATGCTTCATAGTTTTCGTTCATCGGCATCGATACTGGTGTTGCACCGAGCGCTTCTAACCATTCACTCGTTCTCAGGAGAAGGTGAACGAATTCTCATCCCTTTTAAATCTTCCACACTTTTCACCGGTTTATCTACGGTATATAATTGGGCAGGATCTGTCGTATATAACCATAACGGGACGGTTCCTGCATACTCTTCATCAAATTGATCGAATTCGTTATACAATTGCCATAAAGTCTTTGACCCTTGTGTTGATGATTCGGTCATAAATGGTACTCCATGACAGATGTAAGTGGAAATTGATTCGGTGTATAACCATGTACACTTAAACTGAAATCGACTGAACCAGTCGCCGCCGCATCAAATTGCTCATCTGGTGCCGCTAATGATGCTCCTGGGTATGAAGTAATTTTAATTCTCCCATCAGTTGCCTCTTCTAAATCAGCAGCAAATTGTTGCACTTCTTCCTCCATAAAGTGCGTTGGTGGGAAAAAGTGTGAAAAATCTAATTCATATTCTTCTCCACCTGCACTACTTGAATCTCCATGATCACTTTCAGTTGAAGACGACTCTTCACTTCCGCCTCCACCACAAGCAGCTAATAACAATAAACTAATTGAAGCAATGAATATGAAAAACAATTTGAAATTTCTAGATAACTGTTTTTGCATTTCTTTCACTCCTTTTTATTTTTACACTTAAAGCGTTTTCAATTGGAGAAATTAAGATAGACCCCCTCTTTCCCTCCTTTAAAATTCAATAAATAGTGTTATTTGTAATTAATCATATATTATTCTATATATCTTTTCAACAAATTTATAATTATTTTCCATATATTTTTTATTATTTTTATATCTATTGCAATAATATATTAAGTCGTATATATTGAATATATGACAGTAAATAAAAAGTTAAACAAACGACAATATGCATACCAAGTAATTCGTTCAAGAATTCTAGATGGTACTTATGTGCCAGGGCAACGAATTATTATCGATCAAATAGCGAAGGAGGTTAATTCTAGTCATATACCTGTTCGAGAGGCTATTCACCAATTAGAATCAGAACAGCTTATCGATTACGAACCGAATATCGGTGCGATCGTAAAAGGAATCAATGATTCCGTCTATATGGAAACGTTACAAGTACTAGCGTTACTTGAAGGATATGCAACTGCCCTAAGTGCACCTGCCATTGATGAAGAAGGAATTGAACGATTAAAAGAGATCAATGCTCGGATGAATAACCATTTACAAAATTATGAGTTAGACAAAATTGCAGATGTAAATAAAGAATTCCATTACTGCATTTACGATTATTGTCCGAATGAATTACTCATCAATACGATTAAGGAAATGTGGGAACGGTTGGATCTAGTGAGACATTCAGGCTTTCACTTTTTCCCACAACGGACGCCTTATTCGATTAAGGAACATGAAAGAATGATCGAGTTAATTCAACAAAATGCGGACAGTGCAGAAATTGAACAGTTTGCAAGAAACCATAAATTGAATACGTTAGAAGCATTTAAGGAAAGAAATAAAAAGGAGAAATAATTTTCATTTTCTCCTTTTTATTTTTTATAGCGCAAATGGATATTGTTTTGTTTATAGGTTGGCCGGGTGAACTCATATACTTCTAACGATAACGCTAAGTATCTTCTTCTAAAAAGGTCCGCGAAATGTTCTTTCATCATTTCGAAAAGATCATCGCAAATCTTCTTTATATCTTCTTCTGTCCGTCCTTTTCCTAACTTCAATATCGCATGAACAAATGCATCATCTTCTGTTCCATCTGCAACACAATAATCTTTTAATTCGATCGCACGAGTTCTTAGCCCGCCGATCGGAATGATATCACGATGTTGCAACAACGTTTCATTCGCTTTCTTCAATAAAGTTGGGATATCGGCATCTTTTTTAATATTGTCAGTATACTCGAACGTTAAATGAGGCATCTATCGTCTTCCTTTCAACATTTAACTAGTTTCATAGTTTTCATCAACGACCGTATTGATGAGGCGTCCAATTCCTTCGATTTCCGTAATCACTTCATCTCCGACTTTCGTATCGACAGAACCTTTCGGCGTTCCAGTTAAAATGACGTCATTTTCATTTAATGTCATAAATGAACTTAAATATTCGATCAACTCCGGAATGCTGAACACCATATCTGCCGTCGTTCCTTCTTGTTTGATTTCACCGTTAATATACGTTCTTAACGTTAAATTCATCGGGTCTTCAATGTCAGCTTTATCGACAAACCACGGTCCGATCGGTGTGCACGTATCACGGTTTTTCACTCGTAAATTTGGTCGATAATAGTTTTCTAAATAATCGCGAATCGCATAATCGTTCGCTATCGTATAACCTTTGACATAATCATAAGCATTTTCTTTCTTAATATTTTTTCCAGTCTTACCGATGACGACGGCGAGTTCACATTCATAATGCATGAACGTCACATCTTTCGGTCGCACAGTATGTCCCCTATGTCCGATAAACGTGTTCGGTCCTTTTAAAAAAACTAACGGTTCTTTCGGTGCTTGAAACGATAGTTCTTTCGCATGATCCGCATAATTCAACCCTAAAGCAAAGACGGTACCTAGCTCTATCGGTGGCAACCAAACGACATTCGTTTCTTCGACGATCCGTCCGTCATTTAACTTTACTTTTCCGTCTACTTCAGTCGCGTCTTGAATTAACCCTCCGTAACATACTCGTGCCCGTTTCATATCATTTTTCCCCCTATGACGACTCTTTCTGGTATAATGCGATTTTCCAGTATTCCGACCCCTTCAATTTCTATTTTGACGTGATCATTTTCTTTCGCTAACGGAGCATTTTCTGGGACACCGACTAATAACACATCCCCTTTATAAAGCGTCATAAATTCAGTTACATTTGCCAACAATTTCTCTACCGGACGAATTAAGTTTCTCGTCGAATTTTCTTGGACGACATCGCCATTGATCGACACTTTTATATGTAAATCGTTCGGGTCTTGGACAGAATCTTTTAACGTAATCCACGGACCGACTGGACAAAATCCATCCCTTGCTTTTTCTTTTACCGCTGGTCGATGGACGCTTTCATGCGGGATACTGACATCGTTAACGACCGTATAACCGTAAACATAATCCAGCGCATCTTGTTCGGATACTTTTTTCGCCGTTTTTCCAATAACAATTCCAAGTGCTGCCCCCATTTCAAGCTCTTCTTCATGTTCTGGTAAAGGAATCGGCTTGCCATAACTAATAAATGTATTTTTCGGTTTAATATATAAAATTGGAGCTTTCGGTTCGTTTTTATACGGTTCTTTCGTCATCTCCGGTAGTAATGCTTCATAAGCTCCTTTATAGTTTAATAACGTCCCATATAATGTACCTGAAATCGGAACATCGACAGGTAACGTATCGACTTCATATTCAATCCCTTGAATTTCTACAGTCCCGCTTTTCTCTACCGTTCCTTCCAATACTTGCTCTATCCCTCGCAACTTAATTGTTACTTTGTACATTCATTTCCCACTCCTTTACTTACTTCACCACTAACTTTAAAAAGGACTGTCTATAAGTAAAAAAATCGTTGAAAAGGCAGCACCAAGGGAATGCTTTAGCTTCTACTACAAAACGATCTACTAAAGTTGTACGTTTTAAAACGACTTTTTCCTTAAATTCTGTTGTGAAAGCTATGCTAAAGCAATTCCACTGGAATAATGCTTTTTCAACTTTTTCAAAGATGACCAATTTAAGTTGTTCGTTTCGGCAAATTTTTTAAGTCTCAACTGACGCTCGTATTGATCCCGTATCGACCACCGTAAAATGTCAACGGATTTCCTTCTGTCATTTTAATATCGATTACTTTCCCGATAAATAAAGTATGGTCACCTACGACGAAAGAGTTATCAAGTTCACAAGCGACAGAGACGATCGCATCTTCTAAAATCGGGATCCCTTCCAAATAGCCGAATTCAATTTCGCGGTCAATTTTTGCCTGTCCTGCGAAATGCATCGATATATCTTTTTGCCTGTCGGAAAGAATGTTTACGGCAAATTTTTTCGCTTCTTTTATCTTTTCCAGCATATTTGCTCGATTATCAATTGAAACTGTAATTAATTTAGGAGAAAGTGATACGGACATGAATGCATTTGCTGTCATACCGTGTATGTCGTCTTTCGTTTCCGTCGTAATGACTGTTACACCAGTTGCAAACCGGCCCATCGCATTTCTGAACGTTCGATCATCCATTCTATCTCCCCTCCTTTTATGATGAAACTAATACAGTTTCTTTTACTTTCAATCTACTTAAAAACACAATACTTTGTTCAACATTTCGGCATTTTAAGTCTTTTGCATATAACGTCATTTGTCCGTCTATTGCATGCACAAGCTCTCCATCGTGCACATGACCATTTTCGTAAATATTCACTTCATACGTTCCATGTTTCGGCAACATGTATGGATCAAGCATTGTAACAGTAAAAGCATCTTCAGCGGTCCCAAGTGTCTGAAGCGTCGCTTTTATTTGATAATGATTTCCTAGAATATAAGGGATTAGTTCGACATTTCCTTCCGCTAATAAATTCCTTATTAGCGTGGAACTGATCTTCTCATTTTGATACGTTATTTTCGGTACAACAGTAACTTCATACTCTTTCTCTTTAGATAGTTTGCATAATAAGTCTACATCTCCAGCTGCTTTGAAACCGAACGTGAAATCAAAACCTACGACGACATGTTTGACATTCATTCCTCCAATATATTTATCGATGAAATTGGTAGGAGGAAGAGAAGCGAACGGTTTATCAAATTTCATGACGTATAATTTATCTAACTGACATTCAGATATTTTTCGAATTTTTTCCTTTAAGGGCGTTAAATATTTTTTATTCACATCCCCTTTTATTACCTCTTCAGGATGAGGACTGAACGTAAGTGCTGAACTTTTCACGCCAAGTTCGGCGGCGATCTTTTTCGTTTTTTTAAATAATGCTTGGTGTCCTAAATGGACGCCATCGAAAAACCCGATCGCCATCACATGTTGTTCGACATCTTTTAGTTCAGTAGCATGTGTTAGATAAATGACTTCCATTCGCCTTCTCCTTCCATATCTTCATCAATTAAATTGTAAAGTTAGGTTTATAGAGTGATAGTTTCGCTTTTTCTTGTTCGACGACTTCACCAGTGATGACGTGTAAAAATTTAGATGCTTCGTCAAACCAACTATCTGGCGCTTCATGTCCCCAAAATGTTTGACGTGTTTTATCGTGGACACTCCAACGTTTCGGTTTGAAATCTCCATCTCCTGTGAAATAGTCGCCGAAATATAGTTCAATCCGGTGTCCATCTGGATCACGTAAATATAAGAAAAACGCATTCGATAATCCGTGACGTCCTGGTCCTCTTTCAATGTTATCAGCCATCCCCATCGAAGCGAGCACATCACATGCATGGATTAATGCAAGTGGATCTGGCAACCAAAAACCGATGTGGTGTAAAAGTGGCCCGTCCCCGTTCATAAACGCTTGGTCGTGGACGTTTCCTTTACGATGTGTCCAAATCGCCCACAGATTTCCGTCATCATCTTCGGTATATTCAGAAGGTCTGAAACCGAACTCTTCACGGTAAAAATCGTACGCTTTCTGGACGTCGGACACGAGACAGTTGAGATGGTCGATCCGTTGAATTCTTGCTCCTTGGTATAAGTCGTAACGTTGTAATAAGCTTTCTACTTTATCCATCTCAGCGAAAAATTCTAACGATAAACCGGACACATCTTGCATCCTTAATGCACGACCGATTCCATGCTGCTCTTTCTTTTTAACCCATTTGTACGGCAAGTTGTTTTTAATCGCGACTTGTTCAATCTTATCAAGATCCGCTTCTTCAAATACTTTATAACTGATCACTTCGACAGCAGCTTGATCAGCTTTTTTCAATAAGAGGCTATGGTGATTCTGTTCTTCATAGCCTCTTAAATAAAGATGGTTTTCATCCTCTTCCGTCACGACGAAACCTAGTGCATCGACGTAAAATTTCCGAGAAGCTTCCAAGTCAGTGACATGTAATACCGCTCGTCCTGTTCTCGTAATATTAAAATCCATCTCTAATCCCCCTATTTTTAACAAAATTTATTTACTCGGCTGTTTTGCGACATCTTTCAAGAAATCTTTTACGCGTTGTTTATATGGCTCTTTATCAAATTTATCAAAATATGCCATTCCCATTCTGACAGGGTCGCCAAAGAAATAATATTCATAATGAGTTTGTCTAGCACCGAATGCACTTGCAGTTAAATCCCAAGCTAAACGGAACAATTGTACTCGTTCATAACCGTTTAAATTCTTTGATTGTAACCCACGCTCTAAAATCGGTCCGAGCTCTTCATGGTTAAAATCAGCTTCAGTCGGAATTCCAGTTAAGCCTGAAGCAGCGAGAATTCGAATGATTTCAGCTAAAGACGGATAAATACGTGGATACCAGTTTCTTGCCGCATCTAATGCATCGAAGTCAGGATTTATCGTTCCATATTTATCGAGTTTCGCATTATGCTCTGCACGATATAAGTGCGAGCGCATCGTCTCAAGTGCAATCATAATGTCGCGTCCTTTATCTTTTACGTGCTGGAATTGATCGATGCCTATCGCTTCCATGATGCATAACGCTACTCCTAAGAGGAACTCTGTTTTCACGATCGCTTTTGTGACAACTTGGTGCGACATATGAACTACAGCATTCGTTTCTGCAAACGTGCGGTTACAAATCGATGAGTTCCCGCAAACGAACACTCTTTCCCAAGGTACGAAAACGTTATCAAAATAAACGATCGTATCGCCTTCTTCAAAACGTGAAGAAAGTGGATAATCCCATTTGTTATCGCGGTAATCCCAAGGTTCACGGCTAATATGTTTTAAACCAGGTGTATTATTCGGTACGACGAATGCTAACGAATAAGGATCATCTTTTTCTCCTGCTTTTTTCACAGTCGACGGGAAGACTAAAATTTCGTCCGTAATTGCCCCTTGAGTTGCGAGTAAACGGAATCCATCGACGATAATTCCATCAGATCGTTTTTCGACTAAATGTAAAGAAACGTTAGCATCTTTCTGTTCATGCTGTGCTTTCGCTCTGTTCACTTGTGGATGGATGAGCGTATGCGTTAAACTAATATCATTTTCTCGAGCATATTCATAATAATCACGAGCATTTTGGGCGAATCGTGGATCTGCTTCTGCAAATAGATCGTTGTTCATCCCCATCGCCATCACTTCAGCGTTCAAATAATCTGGCGCACGCCCCATCAATCCGTGGTGTGTGAGCGCCCACTCTTCCATCGCTTCTCTTCTTAAAATTAAATCATCGATCGTCGTCGGATGCTTGAATGTCATCCCTACTTTGTCACCTGTCGTCGGCGATGTATATAACATCTTATCTGGTTTTTCAAATTGTAAGTCGTACAATCTCGCCATCGATTCGACGACATTTTTAAATGCTGGATGTGTCGTCACATCTTCTACTTTTTCTCCATTGACATATACGTTATTTTTCGCTTTACGTAATCTTTCTTTATATTCTTGACCAGTTTTCGCTCCCATTGTTTTTATTCCTCCCGAATAATTTTAATATTCCTAATATACAGTTTATAGAACGCTTTCAAATTGTTTTTTAAAAACACCACCTCTTTATAGTAAATTTTCCTGTCAAAAGAATTACGTCTCATATCAAATTTCGAATTGTAGAAACATTCACCATAATTGTAATTTTATTATCATATATGTTATTGTATATGTAAAATATTAATTTTATTAGTTTTGTATATAAAAATCATATACTTGCGAGGTGGATGATTAATGAATTTAAAACATCTCCGCTACTTTTATGAAATTGCCAATGAAGGGCAAATTACGAAAGCCGCCAAAAAGTTGCACATTGCCCAACCTCCTTTGAGTCAAGCGTTAAAAAATTTGGAAGCGACGCTCGAGGTGACCTTATTTGAAAGAAACGGCAGACAGATGGAATTGACAGAGGCTGGGAAAGTATTGTATGAGAAAGCGAAGACGATCTTCCATAAAATCGACGATACGATATTGGAAGTAAAAGAAGTCGGTAAAGGAATTCGCGGTACACTTTCGATCGGCTGTAATAAATCTTGTTTTTCTCACATCCCGAAAAATATTCATAAATATCGCAAACAATATCCACAAATGAAATTTCATCTGATCGAAGGTGACTCATATTTTTTATCACGGCAATTAATCGAACGAGAAATTGAAATCGCTTTCGTACGCCTGCCGATCGATATGCACGGATTTGATTTTCACGAACTACCTGAAGAAAAATACGTCGCCATCGTCCACCACCAATGGTTACAAGATAAAACGAGCACTTCTATTTCCATCCACGAACTAGCTGAAATACCTCTTTTATTGCTACATCGATTACGTGGTGTCGGACAATTTGAATTGATCATCGATAAATTTATCGAAAATGGCTTGAATCCAAACGTGTTATGTGAATCGCCGAATGTCGATATGTTGCTTTCTTTAGTGAATGAAGGATTAGGTGCAACGATTGTTCCGCAGTCGACATTGGTAGAATTAGATCATAAAAATGTTTCCGTGTTAGAAATAAACGATGCCAATATTATTTCGAAATCCGCGATTATTTGGTTGAAAGATCGTTATTTGTCAAAAAGTGCTGAACGATTTATCGAATTGTTTAAATAAATGAAAAGCACTTTTCAATATATGATATATTTAAACATGAAAACGATCGACCATTTAAATAATCAAGCGATCCGAACAGAAATATTCGACGCTTTCCAAAATATATTTCATGATTATGATCTGAGCGTGACATCTACTGTCGCTTGTTTACCAGTCGACAACCGTGATGATGGCGAAACGAAAGGTCCTACGCAAATAAATGGCGTAGAAGTCGATCCTTTAATCGTTTGGTGTTTAACATTTTTCACGAACTTTACTGGTCACCCTGCCGCTTCCATCCCAGCAGGTCTCGTTGACAATTTGCCAGTCGGAATGCAAATTATCGGTAGAAGATTTGCAGATTTAGATGTGTTTACCGCTAGTGCAACTTTCGAACAACTTAAGTCGTGGCAAGAATCTTATCGGATTTGTCAAAACCGGAATGCTAATTAAGTAATCATCGCCCCTTATTCAGCCATGATTAGAATATCCTTCTTATTTTTGGAAAAGCTATTCATATAAATCAGTCATAGGAGGTAAATGGCGATGGCCCGAATCGGGGTTGAACCAGGATTAACGAATGTGAAAGAAGCATTGCAAGAAATGGGACATGAAGTAGTTGATGTCCGTTCCGAAGAAGATGTAGCAGGATGTGATAGTGTCATTATATCAGGAATGGATCAAAACATGATGGGAATTTCCGATACATTCACTGAAGGACCGGTCATCAATGCAGAAGGTGCTTCCGTCGAAGAAGTTTGTCAATTAGTAAACAATCGGCTACGTTAATGTGAACGTCAATTTTAAATACGAATAAAAGAAATCGTTGAATAGACGCCCTTTCGACTAAAACAGCTCGTGACTTACAGCGCGTTTCGTCAAAAGGGCATTCAACTTTTTTACTTCCATTACTTCATTTCGGATTTACTTCTTTTAAAAAACGATTGCTTAAATATAGTAAAATGACATCGTCGATATTGTTCACTTTCAAATCAGTAAGTTTTTCAATTTTTTCAAGACGGTAATATAACGTATTTTTGTGTATATCTAAAGCTTCTGCCGTCTGTTGAATCGACATATTGTTTGCTAGCCAACTATCTAACGTCGTCAACAAAATTTCTTCGTTAAGAATCGGTGCAATCGTCCGTTCGATAAATAACTCTTTCATTTTGTCATCTAATTCATATTGTAACATTTCAAAACGCAATTCTTCTTCAAAAATAATTCTTTTTTCGATACTAGAAATCGAGCACCCTTTTTCAGCTTGTTCATACGAAGTTTTTAAATTATTAAAATTTAAAATTTGTCCGACACCGATATAAACATTTTTTTCGTGAATGTTTTTCGTTTTCTCTAAAAATGACTTTATTTTTTCCTTTAATACCGTTCTTTCATAACCACTATCGAGAATGACGATTTTTCCTTTTCCCCATCTGACAAATAATGTTTCTCCATTTGAATCCCATTCATTTTTCATCGTTTTAATATCCTCATAAGTAAAATGCTTCTTCATAAACGGAAATTTTAAACTGATCGCTTGCCGATACTTTTTTACATCGATATTAAAGAAATTACCTTGTTCGACAATTTGCTGTTCTGATAAGTTTCCGTGTAACCAATCGTAAATGAATAACTCTAAATTTCGGGCTCTTTTTTCTTGCGACATTTGATCGAGCGTATTTTTCAAAAATAATTGTGCGAACTTTTCAACGATACGTGCGTACGATTCAACAATTTTCGAATCGCCGATAATTCCTACGACTCCAATTCGGTAATCTTTTACTTCGATCGGAATGACGACCCCTTCTAACACACCTAATAACCGCTTCGTTAAATCTTTCGTCATCACCATTTTTTCTCCAGTTTTCATCGCTAAATAAGCACCTTCATGGAAATGGTTGATTTTTTCCTGGTCAGTGCTTGCGATAATGATCCCATCTTCATTCGCTAGAAACACATCTTTGTCAATTAAGTCTTTAATTTCATATACTAAAGATGACAAAATCTGTTGATTAAATAATGGCCGCATATGCATCGCCCCTTAAATATTACGATTATTTATAGCATAGCATGGAATTTTTCTAAAAAAATCTTTTTATTACTACTTTGCGCCTGGTTTTGTATATAATGCCATTATCGCCAGTTAATTTTTACCTATTTTTAGTTTAACAGTCTAAGTCATACTAACTCGTAAACTACAATTTTTTATCATAATTTGTATTTAATAGATAGCGTATCATGTTTCAAAATAATTTCAAAATTCAGTTATATCGAAATGAAATTGTGATACAATATGGGTAAATACGAAGATACGTCCTAATGTTTGAATGTATGTAATTAGCTTACAAGTTGATGTAGGAGGTGTCATATTCGCTCATGCAAATATCCCATTATTAAATGCTATAAAGAAGATTCACATTCCGTTCTCATCGTAATGAATTTATAAAAATCGTAATCACACCGAAAAAGTAATCACTGAAATTTACTTCATAATACTTATTTTAAATCACAGATTCACTCCTAGTATTTACGTGCAACTATTCTTAGAAGACGATTTAAAAAGCGGAATTGATTAAAAGCGAGTTACGAGAAAGTCGTCTATTAAATGAAAAAAGGAGTGAAATAAATTGAGTAAAGCTCTCATTCGTGAAAAAATTGCCCGCCGTGTAGAAAAAGAAATTAAGGATGGTTACTACGTCAATTTAGGAATCGGCATGCCTACCCTCGTCGCAAATTATATATCCGATGAAAAACATGTCCTTCTGCAGTCTGAAAACGGGTTACTTGGAACCGGCCCATATCCGACGGAAGATGAAGTTGATCCGGATTTAATCAATGCAGGTAAAGAAACAGTAACGACGGTTCAAGGTGCTGCATTTTTCGATAATGCGGAATCTTTTGCAATGATAAGAGGTGGGCATTTAGATGTCGCAATTTTAGGTGGAATGGAAGTATCTGAAAAAGGCGACCTCGCCAATTGGATGATTCCAGGGAAAATGGTGAAAGGTATGGGCGGTGCGATGGATCTCGTACACGGGGCAAAGCAAGTTATCGTCATGATGGAACATGTCGCAAAAGGTGATAAACCGAAAATTTTAAAAGAATGTACCTTGCCGTTAACCGGTAAAGGCGTCGTCGATAAAATCGTTACTGAACGAGCAGTGATCGAAGTGACAGACGATGGTCTCGTATTACTAGAAGTTGCTGAAGGATTTACTGTCGATGATGTTATCAAGTCGACTGAAGCACCGCTTAAAATTAGTGAAACGTTATTAGAACAAGCATATTAAAAACGAGCGCCTCACTTGCTACTTGCTTGGTAAGTGGGGAGTTTTTAAAAGAGGCGAGTGTAATGACGATTCGGGAAATGAAAATGATATTTCTAGACTCCAAAAGATTACTCAAATAAAAGTCATCACCTATAAAGGAAAAAGAGGTAATGGAATGTTAACGTCTCATTACCTCTTTCCTCTTTTTTTAGAAACGCAATATTTTACTCAAAAACTATTTCCCCATTAATATAAGTTGCAATTACTTCTGTTCGTAAATCGAACGGGTCGCCATTCCAAATGACGAAATCAGCGTCTTTCCCCTCTTCAATCGAACCAATTCTGTCTTCCAACCCTAAATGTTTTGCTGCATTGATCGTAATTGCTTTTAATGCCGATTGTTCGGAATAATAACCGGCTTTTACCGCATAAATTGCGCTCGTCATTAAATGTTCAATCGGAACGACTGGATGATCTGTCGTAATGGAAACCGGAACACCTGCTTTTTCTAATACAGGTAACGTATGCCATCCCATATCACTTAATTCGAGCTTAGAACGTGAAGACATTGTCGGACCAACGGAAACTGCTACGCCATGTTCTGCAATATAATTAGCAATCAAATGTCCTTCTGTACAATGTTCAATCGTCATATCGAGGTTAAATTCTTTCTTAATTCTTAACGCAGTCGCAATATCTTCTGACCGATGTGCATGGATACGTAGTGGAACTTCTCGCTTTAATACTTTCGCAATCCCCTCCAATTCTAGGTCGCGTTCTTCATTTCCTTCTGCTAATCTTTTTAAATAGTTTTGTCCTTCTACTAATTTTTTCCTTAATAGTGCCGCTACTCCCATTCTCGTTACCGGCATTTTCCCTTTAGAACCATATACTCGGCGCGGATTTTCACCAGTTGCTGCTTTTAAACCAGAAACTGTTTTGATAGCCATTTGATCGACGATATTTCCATATGTTTTCACGACGACCATTTCACCACCGATCACGTTCGCACTTCCTGGCATAATTTGAACTGTCGTTACCCCACCTTTTCTAGCATCTTTAAATGCGCGGTCATTCGGATTAATTCCATCGATCGCTCGGACATGCGGGGTGATTGGCGAGCTTTTTTCATTGAAATCGTGACCGTCTTCTCCTACTCCGTCTTCAAACACTCCTAAATGAGTATGTACGTCAATTAAACCCGGTGTGATCGCTTTTCCGTTTACATCAATTATTTCACAATCGACATCGTCTCCTTGATTAATTTTTGCAAACTTCCCGTTTTGTACGAGAAAAGATCCGTTTTCAATAATTTCTCCTGTCCCTATATATAGACGAGCATTTTTTATTGCGTACATCATATCTCCCCACCATCATATTTTTCTTTATTGTAACATTTGTATGTATGCCAAAAAAGTAGCTTTAGTATTAATTCTTTTACTTTATGACAAAGGGTGGCTTTTTTGTTATAATGAAGATGCAATGACAATTTCATATGAAATACTACTAGGGGTGCCCTAAATGTTGGGCTGAGAAGAAATACAAAATTTCTAACCCTTATATGAACCTGATCTAGTTAATGCTAGCGTAGGGAAGTAGTAATTTAATTTCTATATCCACATCCTACAACCAGGTTCATTATTTGAATCTGGTTTTTTTATATTTTACTAATCCTCTACATGAATCGAAGTAGCAAAAGAACAGATCTTTTTAAAAAACCCTTTCATTAGTAGTATTTCAATATCATATAGAAAAGGAGTTAAGCGATGATGAGTAAAGTTGCATGTTCACTAACTATTGCTGGTACAGATCCGACGGGCGGTGCAGGAATTCAAGCTGATTTGAAAACGTTTCAAGAGTTAAAAAGTTTTGGCATGTCTGTCATTACTTCTGTCGTCGCGCAAAATACGACAGGTGTTCAAAGCATCCATCATATTCCACTTGAAATGATTGCTGATCAGCTAGATTCTGTATTCTCTGATATGCCAGTCCACGCATTTAAAACAGGAATGATCGCAAACATCGATATGATGGAAGTCATCCAGGAGAAAATTAAAGACAAAGATATTCCGTATGTTATCGACCCGGTAATGGTTGCAACGAGTGGCGATAAGTTAATTAGCGATGACGCCCGGAATTATTTACGGGATCATTTGTTGCCTCTTTGTACAGTCGTCACCCCTAATATTCCAGAAGCTGAGTTTCTTACTGGAATGAAAATTGATTCATTAGAAGATATGCAAGAAGCCGCAAAAATGATCGTCCACGAGTACGGTGCAGGTGCCGCACTTATTAAAGGTGGACATTTAGTCGGTGATGCTATTGACTTTTTATACGATGGGAATGAAATCGTCTCATTTACCGAAAAACGAATTGATACGAAAAATACACATGGGACAGGTTGTACGTACTCAGCAGCAATCACCGCCTATTTAAGTCATGGTTTATCGTTGCATGAATCAGTGGAAAAAGGGAAACAATTTGTTACAGCCGCAATTAAACATACGTTTGATCTAGGGAAAGGAAACGGTCCAACGAATCATTGGGCACAAAGGGAGTTAAATCAATGAAAATTATCGAACAAACGCGTAAAAAACAGCCATTAATCCATCATTTAACGAATGAAGTCGTTATGAACTTTTCAGCAAATGGACTATTATCTTTCGGCGGGTCACCGATCATGGCGAAAGAAGTGGAAGAAGCCGAAGATATGGCAAATATTGCAGATGGACTTTTGATCAACATCGGAACGATCTTAAGACCTGAATTCGAAGCGATGATCGTTGCGGGCAAAACTGCCAATCGCCGAGGAATCCCAGTAGTACTTGATCCTGTTGGTGTCGCAGCGACAAGTTTTAGAAAACAAGCAGTGCAAACTTTATTAGATGAAATTAAATTTAGCGCAATTAAAGGAAATGCTGGTGAAATGGCGCATCTCGTCAATATCGATTGGAAAACAAAAGGTGTCGATTCCGTCGATGGCGATGTGAAAATGTTAGAACGTATTGCAATAGAAGTAGCGAATAAATATCATACGGTTGCGATCGTCACTGGCGAAATCGATGTTGTCGCTTTTGAAAATGAGGTGAAAGTGAATAAATCGGGTCATCATTTTTTACCGAAAGTGACTGGTGCAGGTTGTTTGCTCGGTTCGATTGTGACAGCTTGCTTGACGACGGATGCGAATAAACTTGATGCAGCGTTTGAAGCAGTCCATTTTTATGGAAAAGCGGCGGAAATGGCTGTAAAACAAAACGATGTGAACGGTCCAGGAACTTTCCTCCCCCATTTTATCGATGCATTAGGAATGTCATTTGATGCGGAATAAAGGAGGAGGAACATTGAAAAAGTTTTTAAGAAAATATTTTATCATGGGTAGCCAAAACTGCGAACGTGACCCTGAAGTTATTTTACAAAAAGCGATATCTGCTGGAATTACGATATTTCAATTTCGCGAAAAAGGAATCGGGTCTTTAAGTGGTGAAGAAAAGATTTCTTTAGGAAAAAGACTTCGTGAAATTTGCCGTGAAAATGGAATTCCTTTTATCATTAATGATGACGTCGAGCTTGTCGAAATTTTGGACGTAGACGGAATCCATGTTGGACAAGGTGATACAAGCGTGGAAGTGTTGCGAGAAAAGTTTCCCGACCTTTATATCGGTCTGTCTGTATCCAATGTAGAAGAATTACGAAACAGTCCGATCGATTTAGTCGATTATGTCGGAGCCGGACCAGTGTTTGCAACAAGCTCGAAAGAAGATGCGAAACAACCTGTTGGAGTAGAATGGATACGATATTTACGAAAAAAACATCCTGAACTTCCTATTGTCGGAATCGGAGGAATTAATGAATCAAATGCGAAACAAGTTATCGAAGCCGGCGCAGACGGTGTTGCAGTGATTTCCGCGATTACGAAATCTAAAGATATTGAAAAAACGGTGCACAATTTATAAATATTTTTGAATAAAGGTATTAGATAACGGGAAACTATTTCTCGTTATCTTTTTTATTTCTAGATCACGATCACGTATTTTGGTTATACGGCCCTGATTACTATGTTGTGACGAGGCATGTTGTGGACGCAATGCTGTGTAACTGTGAAACTCGTTATGCCCGGTAGAAATATATGCAAGAATATCCGTGCAGTCGCTTATGTAACTGCAAGACCGCTTCTAGTAGTTGCGTCGCTTGATGACAAACTGTAATTCTGTATCTTATAAGTGTTTTTTACAAATAAGTTACTTATTTATGATTAAAAAAGACTTTTTCAACAGTTTGAAGTTATTCATTCCTGTCGGAGAGGATTTTTCAAAAGTTCGGGAACGATTACAGCTATTCGTTCCCTTCAGTGCTATTTTTTCGAGAGTTCGGGAATGATTACAGCTATTCATTCCCTTCTGAGCGTTTTTTTCGACATTTCGGGAACGATTACGGCTATTCGTTCCCTTCTGAGCGTTTTTTTCGACATTTCGGGAACGATTACGGCTATTCGTTCCCTTCTGAGCGTTTTTTTCGACATTTCGGGAACGATTACGGCTATTCGTTCCCTTCTGAGCTATTTTTTTCGAGAGTTCGGGAATGATTACGGCTATTCATTCCCTTCAGCGCTATTTTTTCGAAAGTTCGGGAATGATTACGGCTATTCATTCCCTTCTGAGCGT
The DNA here is from genome assembly GCA_963766835.1 of uncultured Bacilli bacterium. Taxonomy (GTDB): domain Bacteria; phylum Bacillota; class Bacilli; order Bacillales; family Amphibacillaceae; genus Pseudogracilibacillus. The sequence goes on along the minus strand of CAVYBX010000031.1, from coordinate 113,990 downwards.
TTTTTTCGACATTTCGGGAATGATTACGGCTATTCGTTCCCTTCTGAGCGTTTTTTTCGACATTTCGGGAACGATTACGGCTATTCGTTCCCTTCTGAGCTTTTTTTTCGACATTTCGGGAACGATTACGGCTATTCATTCCCTTCTGAGCTTTTTTTTCGAAAGTTCGGGAATGATTACGGCTATTCGTTCCCTTCAGCGCTATTTTTTCGAAAGTTCGGGAACGATTACGGCTATTCATTCCCTTCTGAGCGTTTTTTTCGACATTTCGGGAACGATTACGGCTATTCGTTCCCTTCTGAGCTTTTTTTTCGAGAGTTCGGGAACGATTACAGCTATTCGTTCCCTTCTGAGCTTTTTTTTCGAAAGTTCGGGAATGATTACGGCTATTCATTCCCTTCTGAGCAGCTTTTACGGAAGTTCGGGAATGATTATTTCTATAAGTTACGTTTTGGGTGCGATTTTTCAATTGAATGGAACGAATAAATGTGTCATGTCTTTTTCTTAACCATCTCAATTACCCGTCGCAACGAAAATCCAACCCCGAAAGGTACTTGACACAATCTCAACTACCCGTCGCAGAAAAATTCGCTCTTTGACGGACACATTAAAAGTTCTGAGTCCACTGAAAAAGTCAACATAAAAATAAAAAGGAAAACCTCTCACCTTTTGGTATAATAGAATTAGCGAAAAAACACCAAAAGTGAGGGATCCAAATTTAGACATAGATTACAAAACGTTGCATTAAAGGAAATAATCATTGAAGTAGTGAGACAATGTGTAGATAAAGGAATCATTAATGATACAGGACTAAGTATTGATGCTACTCATAAAAAAGCAAATACTGCTCAATTATTTCCAGAACAATTATCTCCCTTTTTCACCTTGAACGATGGTGACACCTGCACTTGCGCCAATTCTAGTAGCACCCGCTTCGATCATTGCTTTTGCTGATGCAAAATCTTTAATACCTCCAGAAGCTTTTACACCTATTTGCGATCCAACTGCTTCTCGCATTAATTGAACATCTTCTACCGTTGCACCTCCAGGGCCGAATCCGGTAGAAGTTTTTACAAAATCTGCTCCGGCTTCTTTAGCGATCATACATGCGCGTTTTTTCTCTTCATACGTTAATAGTCCTGTTTCGATAATTACTTTTACTACCGCTTGTCTATTTGCTGCCTGAACGACTTGTTTTATATCTTGATATACAGTGATTTCATCTTTTGATTTTAATGCTCCGATATTGATGACCATATCTACTTCCGACGCTCCTGAGGCAATAGCGTCCCTCGTCTCTGCTATTTTCGTAAATGTAGTCGTCACACCGAGTGGAAAGCCTACGACCGTTGCAACCCCTACTCTAGAGTCTTTTAATTCTTTTGCGGCAGTCTTCACCCAATAAGGATTGACGCATACAGTAGCAAATTGATATTGTTTCGCCTCATCGCATAATTGAATAATATCTTTTTCTGTACTATCTACTTTTAATAAAGTATGATCGATATAACGAGCGATGTTTAATTCCGTCATATACATCTTCCTTTCTTCGCACTTTTCTCTCGGTTTCTCCCTCTAGTCTAGCTTATTCAAAGAAAAAGGTCGAACATTGAAATCACTAAATAAAAATTTGAAAAAAACATTGTTTCGTTTTCAAAACACTACAAATTTTTCTTTCCTAGAAAAAATAATCGTGAAAAAAATTCGCTATTCCCAAGTTTATCCAATAAAAAAATACGTACTATCAACCTTTGTAGTACGTACTTTTATTTTCCTTTTATACACCTTTAATAGCTTCTTCAATATTTTCCTTCGTAATGTCCATATGTGATGTATTCCAAACAGCTTTTTTATTTTTGACGAGGAAAATTTGTGGTGATTGATGCTGGACACCGAGTTCTTCTTCAATTTTATTTGATACGGGACGCGATTCTCTCACCTTCACGTAATATGCGGCAATATCATCTTCGCTTTCCCTTAAAAATTGTTGAAACTGTTCGAAGGCTTCAGCACTAATTGGACAAGTCGTACTCTGTTTAAACAATAAAACAGGTGTATCATTTGATGTAGTCCATACTTCTTCTAAGTCGCTTAACTCTAATAATTCTTTTAACTCCGTCATCTATATCCTCTCCTTTCATTTTATTTTAAGCTGACACCGATAGCAAAAACAAATCATCTGACTGCTGCAGTTTGTATCAATGATTTCGAATCGATAAGTAGTATCTCATGTTCGTTAAAAATAATACGAAACACATTAACACGATGGAGAAAATTTGCGAATGATCTGAGTAAAGTGAATAGATGATAGCTCCAATAATTGCAAAAATAATTAGTAAATTAAACAAGTTAAAAGATTTATATAGACCTTGTAACATCACAAATCTTTCACCATCATCAGATACGGCTAATAACTTTTCAGCATAATTCGATTCGGAAACGTTTGGTAACTCCCTGTCAGGATAAACTTTTTGCAATAATATCGACACAAAAAGTTGAAACATCAAAGCAAGAAAAATTAATGCGACCCCACTGAAAGCTAATAATGTGCTCGCTGTTGTTAAAACGATCAGTCCTAACCCTAATAAAGAAGTAACCATACTTATATGTGATAATATATTATAGTCGCAAAACTTTTTATATTTTAATGCCTCTACTTCATCTTCTTCATCGCCTGTAAACGATTGTTTATTTAAATGATCTACTTGGCGATAGACGACAAAAGCCATAATTAATAACAATAAACTAATCGCATAAAGAATCCATACAATCGGTTCAGTAAATTTAAATAAATCTATATAAGCTACATTTGAAATAATAAATACAATCAAAAGAACTATCACTACCGCCATGATCGATTGCATAAAACTTCTCATAACTCATCCTCCTCAAAAATAAATATATTTTCAATCGGTTCATTAAAAATTTTCGCGAGCCGAGCGGCGATTAATAATGAAGGAATATACTCTTCACGTTCAATTAAACTAATCGTTTGCCGCGATACTTTTGCTAGTTTTGCTAATTGCGTTTGATTTAATCCTTCCCGCGCGCGAAGTTCTTTTAACCGCGTTTTCATTCGCAATCACCTCTTGTAAAGATTGTAAAATAAATTTATCAAAATGGCAATTATATTTGTCAAATTTAAAAATAAATTAGTCAAAACCCGACGAAAAAAACGCCTGGCTTCCACCAGGCATTCTAAAATTTTATTCACTTTTTATTTTCGCGACAACCTCTTCGACTTCTTGTCTAGTCATTTTTTCTCTTCCGTCTTCCATCGCTTTTAACGTTCGATTTGCTAAAGCTAAAGGAATTTTACAAAATAGATAAATGTTTCGTGTTTTAATATCTTTCATATATTCTTCAGCTAGTTTTAGATTTTTCCGGGCGTAGTCGAATACATCCGCTCTTGTCCATCCTTCAGGAATAAACCGGACACCACGTTCTGCGAAATCTTCATGTTGATTCCGTAAAATGTTCACCGCTTGGAGTCCACGTCCGAAGCCGACCGCAAGTTCATGATTTGTTTCTGTTCCATCGTACCATTTCCATATATCTGAAAGCATCACGCCGACTAAACCAGCGACATAATATGTGTAATTATCTAAGTCCTCTTTCGTTTCAATTAACCAATTTTTCTTCGCCCAATCAGCCATTCCACCAGCCATTTCCGCTGTTGATTCACGAACTTTCCGAACGATCTCATTAGGGCAGACATCGAGCCAATCACTTAAGCGCAATGTCACTTCAGGTAGTTCTTTTTCATATGGTTTCATTAATTCAATATAAGCTTCTTCGTTAAACGAACCGTCTTCTAACAATAATGTCTTTGTTTCACGCAGTAAGTTTTCTTTAATATCGGAAGCCAAAGTATCGTGATCTTCAATTTCGTCAATTGCACGCATACATAAATAAGCCGATCCTACCGTCAGTCTGAGCTTTCTTTTCAACAAAGTGATCGGGATGTAAAACGTACGACTCGTTTCTTTCAACACGTGCATTGCTTCTTTTTCCAGCTTGGCAAAACTCAACTTATGTTTCCTCCTTAATACCATTATGTTAAGTATAGCAAATATCGTCACATTTTTCTTATTTAATCAACTCTTCCTTGAAAATTATTTACTAATTAAAAAAATTCGCTTATAATCCTATCATTACTAAAAAACAAAGGAGATATACTGCTTGAAAAAGATAGACACGATTATTCAATTTAATGAAATTGATAGAGATGAACTTCCACATTATTACGATTATGCGTATGCAATTGAACAAACGAAACAAAAGTTATTCGATATAACCGGTAAACATTACGACATCTATATTTCAGAAGAAGGGTTGGAAGAACTGCATAGTGCGGTAAATGAACTATTGAAAACAAATTCAAATGAAATTGAAATCATTTCTCCTATTTTTGATCATATACCTAGCAAGAAAATTCATCTTTCGGAAGAAGGGAATTATTTTATTGCTCCTTCTGAAGAAAACAATATACTATATTTTCCGAATGATGAAGTCGCGTACTGCCAAATGAATATTTTCCAAAGTCATACAAATTATCCACATGAGTTTATACTTGCTCCTGACGATGAAAAAATAATTGCTTTTATTCAGAAAATGGTAGAAAAAGAGCGAGCATTCATGCTTAACGGAATAACTGTATTAACCGATACGGAGGACGGTCTTGAACGCACGAAAGAGGAAATATCCGTACAAATGCATAGAAATGATGTATTATTAGATGAGGATGTAAAAAAAGATATTTTTCGGTCGATCGACGAGTTTTTCTCAAAAAGCAGTACATTTTTTAAAACTTATCAAATTCCATATAAACGTGGAATTTTATTATATGGAAATCCGGGTAATGGAAAAACGACGCTCGTAAAATCGATTGCTGGAAGCGTGGAGGCACCTGTGATTTACTGGCAAATTACCGAGTTTACATCAAGTTATTCGATTGATGATGTGTTTCGAACAGCCGTAAAAATGGCGCCAGTCATTTTAATTATTGAAGATATTGACTCGATGCCTTATGAATGTCGCTCCGTCTTTTTGAACACGTTGGATGGTGCAACGACGAAAGAAGGTATTTTCCTAATCGGTACGACAAACTACCCTGAAAAAATTGACCCGGCATTAATCAATCGCGCTGGGCGTTTTGACCGTGCTTATGAAATTAAACAACCGGATGAACGGTTACGCAAATGTTATTTATTGAAAAAGCAAGTCGACCAATTTGTCGGGAAAAACAGCATTGACGATTTAGCTAGAAAAACGAAAGGGTTATCGATTGCTCAGCTCAATGAATTATACATGTCATTAGCGCTAGAATGGCATTATGATCGGACAGTGAACCCTGACAAAATCATCGAAGCGTTAAAAGAAAATCATCGAAAAACGATGAAACAAGATTGGGAATCGGATGATTTTGATGATCGGCTCGGTTTTTAATTTCGGAAAAGACTGTCGTTCATTTTTTCTTCCTTTCGTTTCATTCATCAAACGTTTGATGAACAATTTTCATTTGCAAATTGAAAATATAGCGAAACAAGGGAGGATGACATATGAATCGAAAAGCATTTATATTAGCGATGATTACCATTATCGGTTGGGCTTCAGGATTTGCAGGCGTATCCGCTAGTCTTCAAGGTGGATTTTCTCCAGGAAATTTGATTTTATATCGTTTGTTAGTCGCCTCTCTTTTATTTTTGTTATATGCTATCTTACCGAGTAGTCGAATTAGATTACCCCACAAAAAAGACCTTCCTTTAATTATTACGTTAGGAATTGTCGGAATCACTTTTTATCATGTCGGCGTTACGTTTGGACAACAATATATCAATGCAGGTACGACGAGCATGATCGTTGGTTCCGCGCCAATTTTTACGACGATTATCGCTGTGTTGTTTTTAAAAGAAAAGATGGAATGGTATAGTTGGGTCGGTTTATTTGTAGGGTTTATCGGTGTTTCGCTCATTACGATCGGAACGGGAGATTTTTCATTTACATTTTCGAAAGGAATTTTACCTGCACTATTTGCAACGATATGTACATCGATATTTTTCGTTTACCAAAAACCTTTGTTACAAAAATACGATCCGATCGAATTAACAGCTTATTTTACTTGGGCTGCAACGATACCTTTATTTATATTTTTTCCAAGTTTAATTGAAAATTTACAAACGACGACGTTAGAAGCGAATTTAGCTGTCCTGTACGTCGGTGCGATCCCGGCTGCAGCTTGTTATGCGATGTGGGCGATCGCTACTTCTTTAGGTGAAATAAGCAAACTTTCGACCCTTTTATATTTAGAAACACCTATAGCGATTATAGTAGCTTGGATTTGGCTTGGTGAACTTCCGACTGTTCTTTCGATGATCGGAGGATTCATTACAATTGCAAGTGTCGCTGTCGTTAATTTTATCGCTAGTAGAAAAAATCAACAAAAAGGGGCAACTTAAGTATGCCCCATCACTTCTTATAATGAATTTGAAAATAATGTTCATCAGCATTTACTTTCGTATGATTAGGTAATGTTAACAATAATATTTGCTCACCTTCATGAAAATCAAAATAATCAAACATATTACTATCCGAATCGTTCAAAAATTGTCTTAAAACCATTTCGTTTTTTATCGCTAAAAAACTTTCTTCTATAAAATCTCTACCAGTAACAGTGATCAGATCTCCATTCAGATGAACATCGATTAACGGAACATGTTCAGATATATCAATCCTTGCTAGTGTCGTCGGCGTTTCATAAAGAATGACCTTTCCTTGACTGACTTCTTCATAATCGACGATCACATCGAACCAATTTTCATTATCATGCCCATCGCCTACACTTAGAGTTAATTGGTCTATTTGCGAAGATAGATCCCACTCCTTTTTCACGTATTCAGACAGTGATTCTACGTCATCTTGTTCATAAATCTTATGAAATAAATTAGGAACAAACGTATATTGCTTTATATCGTCCTTCAATTGTGGTTGAACGATTGTGAAATATGCGAAAGTTATCGCAACGAGTGCGATGATGTATCCTACCATGAATCGATATATGATCTTCTTATTCATTTTATTTTTCATCCAGTTGGAAAAGTATATCGCTACTAATATGAGCGCGATGATTACTATAAACATTAAAAATATCGGAATCAACAATCAACTCACCTCCGACCGCCGATCAAGTTGAAAAGCAATTAGAAAAAGAATGGAAACGACGAACAATACTTTGATCGTAAAAATAATGAAATGATTTTCTTCGGTAAAAAACGAAAATAGCGGTTCAATCATCGATTCATGGAACACGATCAGAAACCCGGCGAAAACTACTGGTATCACGACGATAAATATTTTATGCAAAGAAAAGATTTCTCCTAAAAAGTATCCAATAGAACTAATGAGTAACATATATAGTATCGTAACAGCAATTCCGAGTATTGCCTCTTTCAACATCACTCGTTCGACAAATAAAATATTTTCCGAGCCATATAGTAAAAATGTTACTAATTTGATGAAAAATCCTAATAAATATGAACTAACGCCGCCGATCATACTTAAAAAAACTATAAACAACAAGTTTGATAGATGATTGATTCGTTTGTTCGTAATAAAAGTGTACATCATACTTTTTGCCGGTCTCATCGTCATCATCATTGCCATAATAAATATCCAAAAAAACGTGAATGCAATGACTATACTACCTGAAGATACTTTCATATCAAGTTCTATATGACTCGTTCCTATACCATAATTTTCACCACCGATAGAAAAGATAAGACCGATTAATTGCATCATTACCATCGTACTGAACATACTATAATGGGCGTGAACCTTATAAAAAAATTGCTTTTTCAACATCGTGAAAAAATCAGCTTGATGAACTGGGACAGCTTCTCCATTATGTGGAAAAGACATTGTCGATCCCTCCTCTTGCGTCCGTTAAGTAAACAGCTAGATCACTACTCGATACACTTTCTACACGAAATCCTTTTGCTGTTAATTCTTCAAGATCGTATTTATTTTTGATGACGACATACAATTCATCAATTCCTACTTCTTCTTCATAAATAATTTCTTTATTTGTGCACCAATTACGTAACTTCTCTCTCTCACCAATTAACCCAATAGCATATTCTCTAAAATCGTCGATCGACGTATAAAGTAGTAATCTACCTTCATCAAGTAAAATAACATCTTCCAAAATATCTTCTATTTCATCTAAATGATGACTAGAAATGATGATCGTTCGAGGATAAGCAAGAAAATCTTTCAATAAAGCACGGTACACATCTTTACGAGTTGCTAAATCCATCCCTGTCGTCGGTTCATCTAAAATTGTTAGCGCTGCATGTGTACATATCCCGAAAATAAAATTAAATGTACTTTTTCTCCCTTTAGACAAATGGCGATGAAAATCGTTTCCGTTAAGACGAAAATAATGAAATAAACGATTTGCTAATCCTTCGTCCCAATTCGGATAAAACCTTTTTCCTTCTTTTAAAATATCTGTTAATGATAACGATTTAGGAAATTTCATCCGATCATCGACGAAAATCGTATTTGCGGAAATGTTTAGATTATCGAATGGATTTTCTCCGAACACGTTCACTCCACCGGAAGATTGTTTTACAAAACCAGCTATTATTTTTAACATCGTCGTTTTTCCGGCACCGTTTCTACCGATTAATCCTGTGATCGTTTTTCTTTTTATTTCAAGAGATACACGATCTAAAGCTTTATTTGAACGATAAAATTTTGTTACATCATTTAATGTAATCGACATGTCACTCATCCTTCCTCTTTTCATATACATCGCTCACCATTCGCAGCAATTGTTCTCGGTCGATATTTAAATGAATTGCTTCTGAAACGATTTTTTCAATGAAACTATTTAATATTTCATTTTTCCGTTTATTCATAATGATTTCTTTCGCATTAGGCGAGACAAATTTTCCTAAACCACGTTTGTCGTACAATATTTTTTCATTCGCTAACAACGTCAAACCTTTCGCAGCTGTAGCAGGATTGATTTGAAACATTTCTGCAAGTTGGTACTGTGAATAAACTTTTTCATGTTCTTTAAAATTTCCTTTCAATATTTCCGTTTCCAACCAAGCCGCTATTTGCATATAGATTGGCGTCGTGCTGTGATGATTTAAAATCAAATTACGCCCTCCTTTTGTAAGGATGTTCGGCAAATGAACTAAATGTAATAAGATGAATCATGACATGCATTTAATTGATATAGTGCATTACTGTTGTAATGTAGTATATAGTTTAACATCTCCATTGTCAATAAAATTTCAAAAAATTTGTAAGACAACATTTGACGATAGAGAAATTCATCGTTTAGGTCGTCGTCAAGATGGAACAATTGTTTATACGTTAGTTTTATGTAAGGTAAAATAAATGTTAGATGAAAACTATTGATGAAAGGTTTGCTTCAAAATGAAAATATACGTTGATGCTGATGCTTGTCCTGTACAAAGAGAAATTATTCATATTGCCGGGGAGTATGACCTTCCCGTTATGTTAGTGAAAAGTTATTCCCATTTTTCCTTCGACGACAACCCACCGTTCGTCGAGACGATTTATGTCGACAAAGGCCGTGATGTAGCCGATTTAGAAGTTTTAAAACGGGCTGAAAAAAACGATATCGTCATCACTCAAGATTACGGTCTTGCTTCTTTATTGCTTCCTAAAGGATGCATCGTTTTACACCATAAAGGATTTTTATTTACGGAAAGGAATATCGATCGTCTCCTTTCCATGAGACATGCGAGTGCAAAAGCACGACGAGCAGGTAAGCGGACGAAAGGTCCAAAACCATTTACAGAAGAGGATAAAAATAAATTTTGCCAGTTGCTGGTCGAAGTCATTGAATCAAATTTGTAAGACGACTACCTCCCTAACAACAATCTATTTAAAACATCATGAAATAATGGTATAATTGTTGGTGTTGTTTACATCTGAAATGATTACTGATGAAATATTCGAAATATTTTTTGCAAATGGTAAATGAGGTGACAAATTGGATAAGGAAATTTCTGTTGGATTATTAGGCTTAGGTACTGTTGGTTCAGGTGTGATCAAAATTATAGAAGATCACCAAGAAGTATTAGTACATCAATTAGGTCGTGGCGTAAAAGTAGAAAAAGTGCTAGTCCGTAACTTGGACAAAGCACGTCAAATAGAATTAGACCATGACTTACTGACGACAAACAGTGACGAAGTCGTATCTAACCCGAATATCGATGTCGTTGTCGAAGTAATGGGTGGCGTAGAAGATGCGCGCGAATATATTTTAAAAGCTTTACAAAATAAAAAACACGTCGTGACAGCAAACAAAGATTTAATCGCACTTTATGGACCGGAACTTGAACAAGTTGCGCACGAAAACGGTTGTGACTTATTTTATGAAGCGAGTGTCGGCGGTGGGATCCCATTACTACGCGGCTTGACAGATGGGCTCGTCTCTGACCGGATCCACCAAGTGATGGGTATTGTCAATGGTACGACGAACTACATTTTAACGAAAATGTCTCAAGAAGGACAAAGCTATGAAGATGCGTTACGAAAAGCACAAGAGTTAGGTTTTGCTGAAGCAGACCCAACAGCTGATGTCGATGGACTAGACGCTGCTAGAAAAATGGTCATCTTAGCAAGACTGTCATTTTTAACGAACGTCGAGCTAGATGATGTCGAAGTCGAAGGTATTTCGAACTTAGCTTTAACAGATATTGAATATGGGAAAAAGCTCGATTTAACGATGAAATTAATCGGATTTGCAAATCTCACGAACGGCAATCATATTGAAGTTACTGTACAACCGACATTTTTATCAAATACTCATCCATTAGCTTCAGTAAACGATGAGTACAATGCAGTTTACGTAAACGGAGAAGCTGTTGGGGAGACGATGTTCTATGGACCAGGTGCTGGAAGTTTACCGACGGCAACAGCAGTCATGTCGGACGTCGTCGCTGTCATTAAAAATATGCTTTTAGGTGTGAATGGTAAACAGTATGTGAAATTACGTTATGATAAAGAAATTACACCAGCAGATCAGCGTGTAAGCCAATTTTACTTACGTTTACACGTAAAAGACGAACTCGGAGTATTCGCTTCAATCTCGGAACTATTTAACCAAATGGGAATTAGTTTCGAACGTATTTTACAAACACCTGGTAAAAAAGGTTTCGCAGATATTATCGTTGTAACACATAAAACATCGTTACAAAACTTCCGCGACGCATTGAAAAAGCTCGAGGAGTTAGACGTCGTCGATAAAGTGGAAAGTTATTTCCGTGTTGAAGGAGATGCACAAAAATGAGTTGGCAAGGACTAATTAAAGAGTATGAAGAGTTTTTACCGGTTACGGATAAAACTCCTGCATTAACGTTACATGAAGGGAATACGCCACTCATTTACTTTCCACATTTATCGAAAGAATTAGGAATTGAGTTATATGGAAAGTATGAAGGGTTAAACCCGACTGGTTCTTTTAAAGACCGAGGAATGGTCATGGCCGTTGCGAAGGCGAAAGAAGAAGGTAGTAAGTCTGTCATTTGCGCTTCTACCGGAAACACTTCTGCTGCAGCAGCCGCTTATGCTGCGAAAGCTGACATGAAAGCAGTCGTCGTCATCCCAGAAGGAAAAGTCGCGTTGGGAAAACTTGCTCAAGCAGTGATGTACGGCGCCGAAATCGTACAAATCGCTGGCAACTTTGACGATGCATTGAAAATGGTCCAACATATAAGCGAAAAGTATCCCGTAACGCTCGTTAATTCTGTCAATCCGTATCGACTTGAAGGACAAAAAACAGCTGCGTTTGAAATTATCGAACAGCTTGGACAAGCTCCAGATATTTTAGCTATTCCAGTTGGAAACGCAGGTAATATTAGCGCTTATTGGAAAGGATTTAAAGAATATCACGAGAAAAAAGGTTCTTCTTTGCCGAAAATTTATGGATTTGAAGCAGAAGGTGCAGCGGCGATTACGAAAGATGAAGTAATTACCGCACCAGAAACTGTTGCAACGGCGATCAGAATCGGCAATCCAGCTAGTTGGAAACTTGCAACAGCTGCTCGCGACGAGTCAGGCGGAATGATCACATCTGTAACAGACGAAGAAATTTTACGCGCATTCCGGACATTACCTGCGAAGGAAGGAATTTTCGCTGAACCAGGTTCTTGTGCTTCGATTGCAGGTGTATTCCAACAAGTTGAAGCAGGCACGATCGAGCGAGGCAGCAAAGTTGTAGCAGTTCTAACAGGTAACGGATTGAAAGACCCACAGACGGCGATCGATCAAGTAACGATCGAGCCGGTGACGTTACCGAACGATGAAGCTGCTGTCACAGAATATATCAAAAAGACGGTAGGTCAATAACATGTTGACGATCAAAGTGCCTGCAAGCTCTGCAAATATTGGACCTGGCTTCGACTCGGCAGGCGTTGCAGTAAGTATGTATTTAACTTTACGTGTGACGAAGGCGGATGAATGGAAATTTGTACATACAACACCACTCATCCCTCCTGTACGTCATTATCGCGATCATTATATTTATAAAGTCGCCAAACGAGTGGCTGACTGGAATAATTGTGAACTTACACCTTGCTATGTCGAGATGGATAGCGAAATTCCACTCGCACGCGGTTTAGGTAGTAGCGCATCGGCAATCATCGCAGGGATAGAACTTGCAAATCAACTATGTGACTTAAATTTAACTGATGAAGAAAAACTTGACTATGCCGTGAAAATTGAAGGACATCCTGACAATGTTGCAGCATGTCTATTGGGCGGATTCGTCGTCACGGTAAAAATGGGCGATGAAGCTACTTATAAAAAGTTGCCTGCGATCGACACCGATTTAGTCGTCTACATTCCTGATTTCGAATTAAAGACGGAAGATGCTAGAAAAGTGTTACCGAAAAACTTTGAAATGAAAGATGCAGCAACCGCCAGCGGTGTTAGTAACTTAATGATCTCAGCACTACTAACAGGAGATTATGAATTAGCAGGTAAAATGATGGAAAGCGATCTATTCCATGAAAGTTATCGCGCAAAATTAATTCCGAACTATTATGATATTCGTTCTAATGCTAGGAAACTTGGCGCGTATGGAACTGTAATTAGTGGAGCGGGTCCGACGATGATTTCCTTCGTCCCGAGCGGAAAAGGAGAATATATCGCTAATAAAATGCAACAGTTGTTACCGGATTACAAAGTGACTGCATTACAACTTGATGAAAAAGGCTTACAAGTAAAAGTGAATATTAACCATTCATAAAAAAATGCTTGGAAAATCACTAATTGAGTTTCCAAGCATTTTTCTCTCTTTCCCAATAGATTGATAGAGTTTGGGAGAATAACGCTTTTTTATTATTCTGCACTTACTTCACACCAATCAACCACCGTAGCTGCAATAATTTTTGCTATTTTAAATATTTTCTCTAATTCTATTGCTTCGTTTGGAAAATGAGCTAAATCCGTTATTCCAGGCCCAAAAACGATTGAAGGTGTTCCAGCTACCTGCGTGAATAAACCTCCATCTGTCCCCCAAGGAGAGGCTTCAAGTACCGGTCGTTCTTCCATGATTTCTTCAAAATTTTCCATTAATAACTCCATTAATGGATGGTGTATATCTATTTCTCCTGGTACCCAACGTGCGCCGAACCATTCAACTTTAACTGGATGTTCTTTAAACCAACTGTCTTTCTCTTCCAACTTACTCATCCACTCTTCCATCTCTTGTTGAACTTTCTCTAGCGTTTCTCCTGGAGCAATACCAATTCTTCCTTCAAGTTGAACGTTATCTGGTACGGAAGATGGCCAATCCCCCCGTTAATCGTACCGACATTAATAGGAATCGGGATCGGTATATTATCGTACAGTGGATCTTTAATTCGATTATTTCGAATTTTTTCCAAAGCTTTCAAATGTTCATAGACAATTAATGACTTTTCAATTGCACAAACCCCATGATATCGCGTTCCTCCATGAGCGGTACGTCCTTTCACAATTAATCTAAACCATTTGGAACCTTGTTGTTTTGGGAATATTTTCATATTTGTAGGTTCAGGAATAATTGCTGCATCAGCTTTATAACCTTTTAAAATTGTATCGAGTGTTCCAGCTCCACCACTTTCTTCTTCAACGACACTTTGGAAAATTACATCTCCTTTTAGACGTAATCCTAAAGATTTAATCGCTTCTATCGCCATCAATAACGCGATATTTCCACCTTTCATATCAGTCACACCACGACCATACATCTTCCCATCGATTACTTTTCCTCCATAAGGGTGTTCATTCCATTGAGTATGGTCACCTTCCGGAACGACATCTATATGACCGTTTAATATAATAGATTTGCCATCACCAGTACCTTTTAATATACCTACAACATTTGGGCTATGTTGAAACTGTTCTCGATTTCGAATAAAAGTAAGGATGTTTTTTTAACCTCTCACTATTTAAATCCCACATATCTACTTCTAATCCTAATTCATGTAAATAACTTGCTATCAATTCTTGTACAGCTTTTTCGTTCCCTTGAGTGCTGTTATGCTGTACAATTTTTTGCAATTTATCAATATATTTTTGTTCATTTTCATCGATCCACTTATATATTTTTTCTTTTATCGTCATATCAATGATTACCTCCTCATCTATATTGTCATATTTTCATAAATCACAGTTATTCCCATCCCTCCGGCCATACACATCGTTACTAAACCATACTTCGTTTTAGTACGAAGCATTTCATGCATTAAAGTAACTGTTAATTTTGCTCCTGTTGCTCCAACTGGATGTCCAAGCGCAATTGCACCACCATTGACATTTATCTTTTTCTCATCTACATTTAATTCTCTCATTACAGCAATTGCTTGAGCGGCAAAAGCTTCATTCAATTCAATTAAGCCAATATCATCCAACGTTAAATTTGCTTTTTCAAGTGCCTTTTTCGTAGCCGGTACAGGACCAATCCCCATCACAGAATGATGTACCCCTGCGCTAGCATAAGCTTTTACTTTTAAGAGTGGTTTTAATCCTTCTTTTATCGCTCTTTCTGCTGACATCATCAATAGTGCAGCTGCTCCATCGTTCATTGGGCATGCATTCCCAGCTGTTATATCACCATCTTTTTTAAATACAGGTTTCAAGGTCGCAAGTTTTTCACGGTCGACAGGATTGATAACGCTTTCGTCCATAGCAAATGTTTCGATCCCTTTCTTTGTTTGAACTTCAACAGGGATGATTTCATTTGAAAATTTACCTTCTTCCATCGCTTTCGCAGCTTTTTTATGACTGTTATAAGCAAATTCATCTTGTTCTTCGCGAGAAATTCCATACTGCTCAGCTAATCTTTCAGCAGTCATTCCCATATGTTCATTTCCTAGAGCGCATATTAAACCGTCTTTCATTAATGCATCTTCCATTTCGATATTCCCAAATTTCGTACCCCAGCGATTTTTAACTAAATATGGAACATTACTCATACTTTCTACGCCACCGACAACAATAATCTCATTTTGTCCTGTTTGAATAGAAGCTGTGGCATTCGTAATTGCTTTTAAACTTGATCCACATGCTTTTATGACAACGTAAGCTGGTATTTCTTCTGGAAATCCTGCAAGTTGAGAAGAAATTCTCGCAACGTTTAGTCCTCCACCGTGAACATAACCGTGACCGAAAATTACTTCCTCCACTAATTTTTTCGGAAAATTGGTCTTTTTCATCAATCCTTCTAACACTTGTCTAGCTAGTTCTTTCGCTTCCACTTGTCGTAATGATTTTCCGAACGCTCCAACTGCTGTTCGAACTCCTGAGACAATAACCGCATCTTGCATTTCATTGCTCTCCTTTCATCTCATCTGACATCATGAGAGGCGCACCCGTATTCTTTATGACATCCTCTACCGTATAACCTTCCATCACTTCGATTAAATGTAAACCTTCTGATGACACCTTGATAACGGCCATATCAGTAATAATTAAATCGACACACCTTTTGGCAGTCAGTGGTAAAGAACATTCCGTAACAATTTTAGGGGCCCCTTTCTTATCGACATGGTTCATCAAAACGATCACTTTCTTTGTTTTTTGAGCAAGATCAATAGCTCCACCCATTCCTGAAACAATTTTATTCGGCACAATCCAATTGGCTAAATCTCCATACTGACTTACTTCAAAAGCTCCTAAAACCGTTATATCTAATAAACCACGACGTATCATACTAAATGCATACGTACTATCAAAATAAGAAGCGCCTGGAACGACTGTAATTGGTAGCCCACCAGCGTTACAAAGATTTTCGTCCTCTTGACCTTTCGCTGGTGTCGCTCCTGTTCCTAAAATGCCGTTTTCTGCATGAAACATTACATGAACATCTTTCGGAATGTAATCAGCTACTAGCGTCGGCATTCCAATACCAAGATTCACAACCATCCCGTCTTTTATTTCTTTAGCAGCTCTTTGCGCAATTATATGACGGGCATTTACTCCCACACCCATTTCCAATTCACTCCTTCACTTTGTACAACGATATCGACGAACACTCCAGGTGTGACAATTTCTTCAGGGTCAAGCTCTCCCATTGGAACAATTTCTTCTGCTTCAGCAATAGTTATGTTTCCTGCCATCGCTACTAAAGGATTTGTATTCCGTGCACTTTTGTCAAAAATTAAATTGCCGAACGTATCTGCTTTTTTCGCATAGACGATAGAAACATCTGCTGTTAATGGTGTTTCGAGTAGATATTGTTTCCCCTCGACCTCAATTTTCCGTTTGTTTTCCGCTACCAGTCCATCGATCCCGATGTCTACTAAAATACCACCAATGCCAGCACCACCTGCACGTATCCGCTCCACTAATGTTCCTTGTGGAGAAAACTCAATTTCTAATATCCCATCATTCATCTGTTTTCCAGCATTTGGGTTTGAACCAATATGAGAAGCGATCAATTTTTTTGCTCTGCGGGCTGTGATTAATTGACCAATTCCCACTTCTGGAAACCCTGCATCATTGCCGATCAACGTTAAATTTTTCGTCCCATTTTCCAAAATCGCTTTGATTAATGTAGGTGGATTCCCCATTCCACCGAAACCGCCGAACATTAAGCTTGAACCGCTCTTTATATGCTTCACTGCGTTTTCAACAGATTGAACTTTCATCACTTCGCCTCCCCCTTAAAAAGTTTTCGTTCTATCGTGTTCAATGCTCTCGTAAATCGCTCTACTAGTTCGTCTATTTCATCTTTCGTAATCGTCAGAGGTGGTGAAATAATGATTGCATCACCTTGTAAGCCATCTTGACCTGCATTTGCTGGATATACGATTAATCCTTCATCATAATTCGCTTGAACGACTAAATTTACTACATCACTGGTTCGTGGGAACGGCTCTTTCGTTTGTTTGTTTTTCACAAATTCGACTCCGATGAATAAACCTTTCCCTCGGACATCCCCAATCATTTCACTTTTTTCTGCTAAACTTAAAATCTTTTCTTTTAAATAATTGCCATTTTCTGCTGACTTTTGAACAAGATCATGTTTTTCAATGTACTCGATCACTGCAAGTGCTGTCGCTGAAGATTGAGGATTGGCACTAAATGTATGACCACTCATAATCGATTTTGAACCTTGTAAAATCGGCTTCATCACTCGGTCGCTAACGATGGTAGCGGCAATCGGGGTATAACCTGCGCTCATTCCTTTTCCTGTCGTCATTAAATCTGGTACAACTCCATAATGTTCCATCGCAAACATTTTTCCAGTACGGCCAATACCTGTCATTACCTCATCAGCAATAAATAAAATATTATAACGTTCACAAACTTCTTTTATTTTCTTATAATAATTACGAGACGGAGTTAAAGCGCCACCAGCCGCTCCTACAATCGGTTCGGCAATAAAGGCAGCGATATTTTCACTTCCGATACGGAGAATTTCTCTTTCTAATTCCTCTGCATAAAAATTATCACACTGCTCTTCCGTCTTTCCTTTTGCATCACGATAATAATATGGTGCAGAAATAGAAGGATAATTTTCTAGTATTGCTTCAAAACGCTCACGTCTATCAATATGTCCGGACATCGATAAAGCTCCCAATGTGATGCCGTGATAACTCATCCAGCGGGAGATTATTTTCGTTTTCGTATTCATTCCTTTTTCTTGCCAATGTTGAATAGCTATTTTCATTGCTGTTTCCGTCGCTTCTGAACCGCTATTGACAAAAAAAGACCAGTTCAGATCACCTGGTGAAATATCACTCATTTTTTTAGCTAGTTGTTCCGCTGGTCGATTAGAAAATTGTGACCGATATACGAAGGAAACCTTCTTTGCTTGTTCATTCATCGCTTGAATGATCTCTTGTACACCATGTCCAATACTTGCTGTTACAGCTCCAGATGATCCATCTATATATTCATTACCTTGTTCATCATATAAATAGATTCCTTCACCATGTGTAATACAAGCATATTCATGGTCTAACAAAGGTTTAATTAAGTAACTTCGTGTCATATTTATCCTCCTTTAAAAGGTGAAGTTTCCTACAATAACCAAAATAACAAATATTTTACCGCCATATTTTTCATGTCTTTTTCATTGTTTTTCTCTATAATAAAATTATAAAAGACACTAAAAGCCCAATCCATTCGACTAAGCTTAAAAAAAACAATGCCATAGTTATACGTCATGTACAATTATTCAAAAGTTGAGGTGTTCAACGTGGCAATAACGATCAAAGAGGCTTTACAATTACCAATTATGCAAAAGACGAAGTTAGTAGCTGGACAACAAGGTATTCATCATCAAATTAAATGGGTAACAATTGTTGAAGTATTAGAAGATATTGGCCGTCTTCAGAAAGGGGAATTTTTAATTACGACAGGTTTTAATTTGGCGAAAGATGAAGCTAGTAAAGAAGTATTCCATCGATTATTAAAATCAAAATTGTTATCCGGTGTTGCAATTTATACTAGTTTTTATATGAAAGAAATTCCTCAAAGTTTTATAGATTTAGCGAATGAAAATGATCTACCATTGATCGAAATACCTGTAGATATCAACTTTTCAGAAATTACGAAAGAAGTTTTAGAAAAGATCGTAAATAAACAAACATATTTGCTTGAACAGTCCGAAAAAATTCATAGACATCTTACAACACTAATTTTAAACGATCATAGCTTAACTGAAGTTACGAAGCGATTAGCTCAATTAACATCATCTAAAATTATGATTTACAATGAATTTTATGAGGTCATTTATGAACAGGAATATGAACAACATAAAGATCAATTAAATGAACTACCGAAAGAACGGGATATTTCTAATTATTTAATTCAAAGTTTAGAGAAAGAATCAAAAGAAAAAGTTGTTATGGACGATTATGTATGTACCATTTTTCCGATTATTGCAAAACAATCTTGTTTCGGTTGGATTGTGATGTGGAAACATCAAAAACAATTTCAAGATCTAGATGAAATTGCCATTGAACGTGCCAGTTCTGTATATGCAATGGAATTTTTAAAAAAGCAAGCTGTTGAAGAAACACAAATGCGGTTACAAAGTAACTTATTGGAGGATATTTTCAACAAAAATTATGTAAACGAACAGGCTGTAATTGAACAGGCTTTAAAAATAAATTATGATCTTTCTTCGACACAATGTGTTTTTCATCTCACATTTAAACAACTTAACAAAATAGATATCAATATTATCGATAGACTGTACCATTTAACTGAACAGTTATTAATTCAAAAACGGAAACAACATATCATTCAATCTAAATTTCAATCGATCATATGTTTGACGAATGTAAATGGCAATACGAAAAAAGACAAATACAATTATTGCATCCAGTTAGCGAATGAGATATTAAAAGAATGGCAATATTATTTCCCTCATACCGATCTCATCATCGGCATTGGCAATGATTATGATCAAATTAGCAACTTAGGAAAAAGTGCTCGTGAAGCACAATATGCTACAATGTTAAGTGATTTAGTGGATACAAATGTTAATATCGTTCACTATTATGATTTAGGGATGTATGATCTCCTTCTTGAAATGAAGCAAAGTGGAATGAAATTGTCCGATATTTATGATGCAAATATTAATGGGTTATTAAAAGATACGGATAGAGAAATTGATTTAATTGAAACGATCGATGTCTATTTTAAGAATAATCAAAGTATCCAAAAATCGGCAGAAGAATTGTTTATTCATCGGCATACGTTAAGATACCGGTTAAAACAAATCGAACAACGGACCGGGTTAGATTTGAAATCAACAGATGATCTTTTAAAATTGCAATTAAGTGTGATGGCTTATAAATTAGAAAAGTTATTAGAAAATACAGAGAAAAATTCGTGAACATGAAAAATCGTTGAAACGGCTATTAAGTACTTAACTACAATGTCGCCATTTCAACGATTTTGTTATACAATTATTAAATTTGATTTAACATATCCAATGTTTACTTTGAAATATCTTCTCCGAAATACTTTTCACTAATTTCCCCATATGTTCCATTTTCAATAATTGTTTCTAATGCTTCATTAACTTTTTCTAATAATTCTTTATCATCTTTTTTGATCGCTATTCCCATTTGGTCAAGGTAAATAGGCTCTCCAACTTTTTTAATTTTTAAATCGTTTTGATTGATTGCATACATCCCTACTAGTTGGTCCGTTATCACCGCATCTAAACGACCTTTTACAAGTAAGTCTTGTAAAGCCGTAACATCACTATCGTAAGTGATCACTTCATCAGTATACTGTCTCGCAGTTTCTTCAAATGTACTTGATACTACTACTCCTATTTTTTTATCTTTTAAATCTTCAGGTACTTTGATTGAATCATTATCTTCACTAACAAAAATTTGTGCTCCAGACTCATAATATGGCTCGGTAAAGTTCACTTCTTCTAATCTTTCAGCTGTAATAGCCATACTTCCTATAATAGCATCAAACTTGTCTGAATTTAACGCAGCGATAATTGTTTGCCATGGATTTGTGACAGGTTTTGGATTCATTCCTAGTTCTTCAGCGATCGCTTTACCGATTTCTACATCAAAACCAACTAATTCATCATTTTCCGTATAGTTAAATGGTGGATATAGTCCGCTAGATGCAAATGTAAATTCTCCTTTTTCATTTGATTCTCCAGATGTTTCACTGCTTTCGTCTGAAGAACTACAAGCAGCTACTAAAATGATCATCATAATACTAAATGACATAAATAATAACTTTCTTTTCATTTGAATTCCTCCTGTGTATGTAGAATGATATTTTTATAAAATATTTTTTAAAAATTGTTTCGCTTTTTCACTTTTTGGATTACTGAAAAACTCTTCTGGTGTATTTTCTTCAACAATTACCCCATTGTCTAAAAATACAATTCGATCCGCTACTTCACGAGCAAAACCCATTTCATGCGTTACAACAACCATCGTCATTCCTTCTTTTGCAAGCTCTTTCATTACTTGCAATACTTCTCCTACTAACTCAGGATCTAATGCCGAAGTCGGTTCATCAAATAACATCACTTTCGGATTCATCGCTAATGCACGAGCGATAGCAACACGTTGTTTTTGTCCACCTGATAGTTTTTCTGGATACACATGTGCTTTATCCGAAAGTCCCACTTTCTTTAACAATTCCATTCCTTTTTCGGTTGCTTTCTCTTTTGCAATATTACGGACGATAACCGGTGCTTCAATAATATTTTCAATAACTGTTTTATGTGGAAATAAGTTAAAATGTTGAAACACCATTCCGATATCTTCTCTCACTTTATTTAACTTTACTTTTTTAGGGTCTATATTTTGATTATCAAACCATATCTCTCCTTCGTTTTTCATTTCTAAGTAATTTAAACAGCGGAGTAATGTACTTTTCCCAGAACCACTTGCTCCTAGAATAACGACTACTTTCTCCGCTATTTATTTCTAAATTAATTCCTTTTAACACGTGTAAATCGTTAAAATATTTGTGCAAGTTCTTTACTTTTATCACGCTTATTTCCTCCCTATATCAAGTCGTTTTTCAATTTTGTTGACGATAAGTGTGAAGATGACGACTAAAATTAAATAATATATTCCAGCAATTGTATAAAACTCTAACTGTCTAAATGTTGTGGCTGCTTGACTCATCGAAAAATTAAATATTTCAACAATACCTATAAATGCAACGAGAGATGAGTCTTTTAAGCCAATAATAAATTGGTTCCCTAATGGAGGAATCGCGCGCTTAAATGCTTGCGGAAAAATGATTCTAGTCATTGCTCGCCATTTAGTCATACCTAGAGACTCAGCTGCTTCCATCTGTCCTTTGTCTATCGATTGAATCGCGCCTCGGAAGATTTCTGCTATATATGCTCCACTATGAATTGCTAATGCAATGGCTCCAGCCCAGAAAGCTGATAACACTATAATTTGAGTAATCCCAAAATAAAGCCACATAATTTGAACAATGAGTGGTGTTCCTCGGATAATTCCGATATAAATATTTGCCATCCAAGATAACATTTTATTATTTGATATTTTCATTAACGCGACGATTAAACCTATTAAGCTAGCGATTGCTAGCGATATAATAGTTAGTTTTAACGTCACAAAAGCAGCTTGTGAAATCCACCTACTGTTGACAATATACTATCTACAAATTGACTCATTGCACTACATCCTTTATCTAGTAATTTTTTATCACGATGAGATATTTATATTTTAACAAGGACATGACAGCGATTTCATTATCCGAAACATATTAATATATGGCAGCTTTTTATACGAATTGTATAAACCATGTTAATTATTAGAAAAAATGTATTTTATAGAACATTTAATCATTCTGTATATTAAAAAAATAGTTTTACCACTTTTAAAAGATTTATCACTCTATAAACTAACGAAATTGATAATAGAGTGTAAACTCCATAAGTTTATTCATCATCTAGACCAAATGCATTAAAAAAAACGCACTTGAAAAACCAAGTTCGTTTTTATTATGCGCCCGGCATGGGTGTCATCTTTAGGGTGAGAGTCCCGAGCCACGAAGAGAGAAGTAGTGGTTAGCTTAACGCAAGGGTGTCCGTGGCGACGCGGAATCTGAAGGAAGCGGGTGCGAAACTAGGTCTCGAGGAACACGAACTTCATACAAGGCTAGGTATCAATGGATGAGTTTGCTTTGACAACAAAGTCCTTTCTGCCGAAGGTGATACAGAGTAAATGAAGCGGATAGTTGGAAGGAAAGATTACATCCTTACCCAGGGAGGTCTGATGGATACGTGAAGTACTCTCACAACCTACTTCATGAGGAGTAGCTGAACCATCAGAAGTCAGCAGAGGTCATCGTACAAATCGGTCTAGAACGGTTTGGAAGGACCGAACAATGAAGAGAGAATAGCCCTTTCTATTCAGTCAGTCATGATGAACACAGAAAACATAGTACCTCACTTGAGGAAGGAAACGGTGAATTCCGTGGAAGACCTCTTGGAGGGTGGAGTGACTACTGGCATAAGAAGATAAGCTATTTGCGGAAGGAAGTCTTGCGTTACCCATCTTAATTGAACCGCCGAATACGTGCCCCGTATGTTCGGTGGTGTGAGAGGACGGAGGTTAATCGCCTCCTCCTACTCGATTTAAATTTAATTACCCTAACACAGCTTGGTCGCTCGCTAATTGACGTCCTCTGATCCGCTGGAATTCCTCCAATAAATCTGGAATCGTCAGCTTTTTCTTATCTTCGCCACTAACGTCTAAAATAATTTGTCCAGCGTCCATCATAATTAATCTGTCCCCCATATCGAGCGCTTGCTGCATATTATGGGTTACCATCAATGTCGTCAATTCATATTTTTTAACCATTTCTGCAGTTAATTTCGTAATTAATTCTGCTCGAGCTGGATCAAGTGCTGCAGTATGTTCGTCGAGCAACAATATATCTGGTTCTGTAAATGTAGCCATCAATAGTGACAGAGCTTGTCTTTCTCCACCGGATAATAAGCCGACTTTGGCAGTTAATCGATCTTCTAATCCTAAGTTTAACGTTTTTAAATAATCTTTAAATATTTCGCGTCGCTTCTTCGTTACTCCTAACTTCAATCTCCGTTTTTTAATTCGCGAATAGGCAATTGCCAAGTTTTCTTCAATCGTCATCGACGGTGCGGTTCCAGCCATCGGATCTTGGAACACTCGGCCGATAAATTGAGATCGTTTAAATTCTGGTAAATGATCGACACGTTTGTCGTTAATAAAAATATCACCGACATCACAAAACAAGTTACCAGAAATAACATTCATCAACGTCGATTTTCCTGCACCGTTTCCTCCGATTACTGTGACAAATTCACCCTTTTTCAACTCGAGATTGATATCTTGCAGCGCTTTTTTCTCATCTGGAGTCCCTTCGTTGAAAGTAATTGAAACATGTTTAAGCTTTAACATTTTTGACATCCTCCATTTGAACAGCCGCTCGCTTCTCTAAGCGCCGCTTTTTCTCGCGTTGTGATTGTAAAATTTTCGGAGTAACTAAAGCGATAATGACGAGTACTGCTGTAATAAGTTTCATATCTCCTGTTTCTAAAAATTCTACTCTTAAGGCA
Source organism: uncultured Bacilli bacterium (assembly GCA_963766835.1). Taxonomy (GTDB): domain Bacteria; phylum Bacillota; class Bacilli; order Bacillales; family Amphibacillaceae; genus Pseudogracilibacillus. Next base: position 89,377 of record CAVYBX010000031.1, on the reverse strand, counting down.
AGGGTTACGACAATTCGGTATATAATTGCACCTAAAATGACCGCTAAAGTCCAACGAGCGATCGTTTTCGTGCCGAATAATGCTTCTCCTACGATCACAGAAGCAAGCCCAATTACGATTAGTCCAATCCCCATTCCGACATCTGCGAAACCGCCGTTTTGTGCAACTAATGCGCCTGCTAACGCGACTAAACCATTTGAAATACCTACTCCTACAATTATTAAATTATCGGTATTTGCGGAAAAGCTACGGATCATCCGCTGGTTATCGCCTGTCGCACGTAAAGCTAGCCCAACTTCAGTTTTTAAATAATAATCAATAATAAATTTAATAATAATAATGATAACAGTCATGACGATTAAAATTCCCCAAGTTGCCGGGAATCGTTCTATACCAAGACTAGCTAATACATTATTAAACAGACTATCGATTCCTGTATTTTCCCAAAAAGAAATAAATTGAGTCTTTAACGTTTCTTCATTCAATAAAGAAATTTGCGGTGCTCCCATAATTCGTAAGTTAATTGAATATAGAGCGATCATCATTAAAATACCTGATAACAGAGGGTTAATTTTTCCTTTCGTATGAAGGAGGCCTGTTACACAACCGGCAAGAAATCCGGCAAAAGTTCCTAAAATCGTAGCCACTAACGGTGATAAACCGTTAATTATCGATAGTGCCGCCACTGCTGCCCCTGTCACAAAACTTCCATCTACAGTTAAATCGGGGAAATTTAATACTCTAAATGTAAGAAAAACTCCAATAGCCATAATTGCATAAATAATACCTAATTCAACTGCACCAAACAGTGATAAAAACATTTCTTCCTCTCCATTCTATGACACATCACGATGTTGCAATTTCATTTCTAGTAAAATGAAATAAGGAAGTAGGTTTGTAAACCTACTTCCTTTCCATTGTACTAAATTTTTCAAAAATGATAAAGAGATTTTTTATTCTTCGCCAAGAATTTTCGCATCTTGATCCCAATCTTCGTTCCACTCAACACCTTGAAGTTCTGCAGCTTCTTTATTAATGATAAGTTCTATGTCAGATGGATATTCGACAGGAATCTCACTCGGTGATTTTTCACCTTTTAGAATTTCTGCTGCCATTTCTCCACTACGATAACCGATTGTGTAGTAGTCGATTCCGAATGTTGCAAAGCCGCCTCTTTCAAGAGAATCCGGTTCCGCAACGACTAATGGAATTTGTTGTTCATTCGCGACTCCAACGACTGTATCCAATGCTGATACAACCGTGTTATCCGTTACGATGTAAAACACGTCGACATCCCCTGCAAGTGAATCTGCTGCTTGTTGTACTTCTGCAGAGTTAGATACAGTTCGTTCAGATAAAGTTAAGCTTGTCCCTTCTGCTGCTTCCGTTACAGCTTCGACTTGTACGACACTGTTCTGCTCTCCGGCATTATAAATTAAACCTACATGAGCACCTTCAAAGTATGTGTCAATAAACTCCACCGTTTTTTCGATCGCTTCTGGATGTTGGTCAACGACCCCTGTAATATTTTCCCCAGGCTGGTCCATCGCTTCAACTAATCCCGCTTCTACAGCATCAGTTACGGAAGTAAATACGATCGGAATATCTTTCGTCGCATTTAGTGCTCCTAATGCACTAGGTGTAGAGTTTGCAAAAATTAAATCAACATTTGCCGAAACGAAGTTGTCAGAAATGGTTTTCACGTTATTCTGGTCACCTTGAGCACTTTGAAAATCGTACTCTACATTCAGTCCTGCATCTTCAAGTGCTTGTTGGAATCCTTCATATGCAGCGTCTAAAGATGGGTGTTCAACAATTTGTGTTGCACCGATGACATATGTTTCACCATCATCTGTCGCTTCTTCATTTTCAGTCGTTTCCGTCTCGCTAGCTTCATCTGTATCCGTTTCTGTATCTGTGTCACTTCCTCCACCACATGCTGCTAACACTAAGATAGCTAGTGAAGCGATGATTAGTAATTGAAGCCATTTTTTCATGTAAAAATCCCCCTTCTTTTTTCATCAAAAATTGTGTACACTTTCTCGCTGTAAGATAAATGTGAATTTTTTGATGAATTTATTATATCACTTTATTTCAATTTTGGCTAAAAAACATTTTCTAACTGTTCTAAATATTCGATAACCTCTTTAGATGCTTTATCCAATCGTTTTAACGTATCGCTCGCTTCATCGATATTTCCTATTTCATATTGCTCAATAGCATACTTAGCCAATTCATGAACTTGGCGATGCGGTTGTTCAAGTTTTTGAAATAGTTCTAAACGGCTAATATCGTCGTCTAATTTACTACGATACCATTTTCCTAAACGGCATTCTTCATGAGAACGGACATCATCTTTCGGAATATTTGTTAAACCTAAAACTAAATTGTATATGTTCCATTTCCACATTAAATGGTCCGTCTTTGCAATTTGAATCATATCTCTTTCACTTTGTATAATGTTACTTTCAAGAAATTTCAACCTGTACCGATTCATTTTTTGACTGATATCATAAATTATTTTCGCCGTATCTTTGGCAACATTTTGAACTTCTTTACTTAAATCGTATATTGTAATGTTGCGTTCATTAATTTCTGATACTGCTACTGATTGTTCTTCCGTCATCGCTGCTATTTCTGAAGTTTCATCATTCATCTTTCTAATCATTGCGATAATTTTACTTAATTCATTTCGTGCAATATCGGATTCATCAGTGCTTTCTTCAATTTGCTCACCAGTTTTTTTAATTTGATCGGATAATTGTTTAGAAAAATATTGTAATGACTCCATATTTTTTGTAATCAGGTCAATTTGTTCTTTCGTATGTTCAGACAATTTCCGAACTTCTCCTGCAACGACTTGAAATCCTTTGCCGTACTCGCCAGCTCTTACAGCTTCAATACTTGCATTTAAGGCTAATAAATTAATTTGGTCCGCGATCTCTTTAATCACTTTAATTACGGTATTTGTATGTTCGATATTCGCTTCTAATTGTTTCACATCGTTCAAGACGATTTTGTAAGTTTCGGCGACTTCACCGATATCTTGTAGAGCATGATCGATGATTTCACGACTTTGGCCGATTTTTTCTACTGCTTCATCTGCACCTTTCGCTACTCCAACTGCATGGTTAGATACTTCTCGAATCGAAGCATTCATCTCTTCTGTCGCTGCTGTCACGTTTTCTGTCGATAGAATTTGTTCATTTGTTCCGCTAATTAACTGTTGTGTCGTATCGAGTTCCGTCATATCGTTTAACAATGAGGAAATATCGTGCAAAAAGGAAAGAAATGTCGTTTCCATATACAATTCGACGATTAATTGTTTATCGAATGAAGCTAGATTTTGTACTGATACGATTAAACGCATCATTTTCTCAGGATGTTTATTTAATTTTTCCATCAAAATCGTCGTCATAAACTGCACGAGCATATCGTGGGCCATCATGAAATCGTTCGCAGGTAAGTTTATCTTACTATGTGTTTTTCCGATTTTGATTAAATTTTCGATATACGTTTCATTAACATTTGCCTCTAAAAATTGTTCGACATATCTTTTTAAAGTAAATCTCAACCGTTCGACTGTAGAATGTTTTAAAATCAAATGATTCAGTTTTGTTGAAGCGGTAACGTTTTCATAAAATTTATTTACGACCGTATCTTTATATGGCTCTATATATTGGGCTGCCTCACGTACATGTTGTAAAGTTGTTTCCGTTATGTTCAAAAACGTTAAATATTCTTTTCGTTTGTTATGAACTTTGATGTCTGTAAACATTTCTTTATTAGTAAGTTTGTCCCAAGCATTCGGTCGATTTTTTCGAAACAGTAACATAAGCCCCCACCTTTGTATTAAAAAAATAAATGATAAGAACTAGTAAACAATATTTATTTTTTGTTATTATACACTAAAACTACTAATTATTAATACAATTTTCCCAAAATAAAAAGACAAGGCTAAAATTCACCTTGACATGGCAATTATTTCGGTCGTTCGATCGTAAATATATCGCCGATTTTCGCGTAATCATTTCCAGCAAGACGACTAACTGCATTTAATTCGCGTAGACGATCTTTCCATCGTTATAAACAGCATCATCAAAATGCATCTTAACTATTTTTCCGATCATTAAATCTGTACTCACATCATTTGCAGAACCTAATTCGACCACTTTTACTAGCTTACATTCAAAACGTACTTTCGCTTCTTTAATTCCTGGTGTTTCAACGACCTTACTTGGAACTTTCGTTAAATTTGCCTTATCTACTTCACTTTCATGCGGTGAAAGCGTCGCTGCCGTTTCATTTATTTGCTCGACGTTCGTTTCATCGACGATATGAACGACGAAATTTTTCTGAGCAACGATATTACGTGTCGTATCTTTCATTTGCCCATTTCGTCTCTATACGGAAATGGAGATCATCGGTGGGGTTGCCGTAACGATATTAAAATAACTAAAAGGTGCACCATTTAATATTCCATCTTCCGTCAAACTCGTTACAAATGCGATCGGGCGCGGTACGATACTACCGATCATCAATTTATAATTTTCCTTCTCCGTCAATGTTTCCGGGTTAATGCTAATCAATTAATTCCCACCTTCTTTCACAATGAATGTGCTCCGTATATTCCGTAAAAGGTTCTATAATTTTTCAGCAAATAGACCGATTTTCTTTAACAATTCGATAGCCTGTTCTTTCTCTTCTTCCGATAAACTTGAAAATATTTTTGCCATCGCTTTTTCGTGTTGTGGAAAAATTTCTTCCATCAATTTCTCGCCTTTTTCTGTTAAACGTCCAAATATAACTCGACGGTCATTCGGACAAGCTATTCGCTCTAGCAATCCTTTTTCTTCTAGCTTATCGACGACATATGTGATACTACTACTAGCGAGCAACACTTTCTTTCCGATAATTTGTATCGGTTGTTCCCCTTTATGATATAAAAGTTCTAACACGGCAAATTCCGTCAAGTTTAATTCATACCGTTTTATATCTTTGACCACTTGCTTTTTCACTGATTCAAGCGCACGGCTTAATACGATAAATAATTTTAACGATAGCTGTTCATCTGTCAATTGTTGATCTAATTTCATAAAAATTCTCCTCTAAAATATCTCGAATTCGTATTAATTTTAACCTAAATTTAACATATTTGTCAACTAATAAGGAAGAAAACGTCTAGAGAAAATATAATACGGCCACTAATGAAGTGACCGTAAATCTTTATCATCATTATTCGTTGAATCGTGGATCTAATAATAAACGTTCTACTTCTTCTTTATGGCGTGTTTCATCTGCGATCATATCTTCTAGTTGAACGACTAATTCTGTCAATCCTAATTCTTCTGCTTGTTTTTTCCGTTCTTCATAACGTTCGATCGTATCAGTTTCAGCTTTCAACACTGCTTCAAGCAATCCTTTTACGTCTGTCGGACGCGGAACTTCCGCTGCTTCTGTCGTCGGTGAACCGCCTAGTGATTTAATTTTTTCCGCTAAATATAATGCATCATTTAGTTCATCGGCAATTTCTTCTTCAAAAAAAGGTTTTAACGCTGAACGATACAATCCGGATACGACTGCAGCACTATATGTATATTGGATTGCTGCTCCGTATTCGTTCGCTAAATCGATGTTCAATCCTTCAATTAATTGTTCTTTCGTTACTCCCATACATCTCCATCCTTTCTAAAAATCATTTCTAATTATATCCTTCCCTTATTGTAGACAAGTCAAACAGAAGAAATGTAACAAAATAATGAAAATATAAGGGCAAAATATTGAAATTTTCATTCATTTTAAAATAATAAAAAAGGATGAAATGATTGTTTAATACCATATATAAGGTGTCGCTTGATATACATAATAATTGAGCCAATTTGAAAATAGTAAATGTGTATGAGAACGCCAAGTATTCAGTGGCTTTTCATTCACATCATCATTAGGGAAGTAATTTTTTGGCATATCGATATCGAGTCCTTTAGCAAGATCACGTTCATATTCTTCCGCTAACGTCGTTGCATCGTATTCTAAATGACCTGTCATAAAAATATGTTTATGATCTTTCGACTTAATTAAAAAAACACCTGCATCATCTGATTCAGCCAATATTTTAAGGTCAGGATGATTTCTTATTTCTTCTAATGAAACATCTGTATAGCGCGAATGTGGTGCATCAAATACGTCGGAAAAACCACGGACTAATTCCACAGTCGGTTCTAATAATCGATGTTTATAAATTCCTGAACATTTACGTGGTAATTCGTATTTATCAATACCGTAATGATAATACAGTGCTGCTTGTGCGCCCCAACAAATGTGCATGACAGAAGTCACATTCGTTTTCGACCATTCCATAATATCAACGAGTTCTTCCCAGTAATTTACTTCTTCAAATGGTAAACGTTCCACAGGTGCTCCCGTAATAATTAAGCCGTCAAATTTTCGATGTTTCACTTCTTCATGTGTTGTGTAAAACGTATCCAAATGTGATTTACTCACATTTTTTAGAAACATGCGTGGCAGTGTGTAAAAAAGTTATATTTACTTGAATCGGTGTATTTCCTAATAGACGAAGTAATTGCAATTCTGTTTTTTCCTTTAAAGGCATTAAATTTAAAATGGCAATATTTAATGGTCGAATATCTTGAGTAGTTGCTCGTTCCTCATCCATGACGAATATTCTTTCTTGTTCTAACAATTTTCGCGCTGGTAAACCTTTAGGTATATTGATCGGCACTAACACTCTCTCCCTTCTTCTTTTTTATTATACAGTTTTAAAACTTTAATAGGCAATTGCTTTACTAATTTATCCAAACAATAACATATTCACAAACAAATGTGAATAAATGTGGATAATTAAAATAAAACGTGATAGTTCCATCGTTTTCCACGTTGTGAACGAATTTTGTGGATAAGATTGTGGATGGTGTGGAAAAGTGGATAACTAAAAGCATGTTTTCCACAAATATGATAGATACAGCTTTTTCAACATTTATAATTATATTCGACTTACGTGAATAACTAATTTTTCTGTGAATTATTATTCGTTTCAATTTACATTTATGTCAGACTTCTCTTTCAAATTTATGTTAACATATATATTAGCAAATTTGATTAATATTGATAGTTTTATTTAATAAGAAGAAGCTCGAGTAGTATACTTTCAATTTATTTATTGTTATCATAATGTAAGAGTTAATTATCGTGAATTAGAGGTGAACATATTGCAAGAAACGTGGGCTTTATTAGATAGCGGTCATCATGATGCAGCGATCAATATGGCGATCGACGAGGCATTGCTAGAGTGGCATAGCGAAGAAAAAATCCCTCCGACGATTTGTTTCTACGGCTGGAAAAATCCTACCCTTACAGTCGGCCATTTTCAAAATGTCGAAAAGACGATCGATTTTGAAGGAATTAAAAAACATCGTTGTGAATTCGTTCGCCGTTTAACTGGAGGTAGCGCTGTACTTCACGATGATGAATTAACATATAGTATCGTTGTGCGCGAAAGTCATCCGAAAATTCCGCAATCTGTGAATAAAGCATATTACGTATTAGCGCAAGGTTTGTTAGAAGGCTATCGTCTATTAGGTATCGATGCCGACTTTGCAATACCTGAGCGAGAGCTATTTAAAGAACGATCTGCGGTTTGTTTTGAAGTTCCGGCCATTTACGAAATGGTTGTCGATGGGAAAAAAGTGTCCGGTAATGCACAGACACGGAAACTTGGCGTATTACTCCAACACGGATCGATTCCACTTAGTTTCGATGCTGACATGTTATTCGATCTATTTAAATTTTCATCAGAAAAATTTCGGGAACGAAAAAGAAAAGCTTTCGTTCAAAAAGCGATCAGTATCAACGATATAACTGAAACGAAACATACATATGACAGTGTGAAAGAGGCTTTTTTAGCCGGTTTTGAAAAAAGCTTAAACATTCGTACGGAGACGATGGAGCTAACGGAGGAACAATGGAAATATATCCATTACTTAGCTGATACGAAATACCGTACAGATAGTTGGAATTTAAAACGAAATAAAGCTAGGAGTGTATGAACATGGCTAAAAATGAACAATATTTACGCAAACCCGATTGGTTGAAAATTAAAATCAATACGACAGATTCATATAAAGGTTTAAAAAAATTAATGCGCGAAAAGAAATTAAATACAGTATGTGAAGAAGCGAAATGCCCGAACTTGCACGAATGTTGGAGTGAACGTAAAACGGCTACATTTATGATCCTCGGAGATACGTGCACACGTGGTTGTCGCTTTTGTGCAGTAAAAACAGGATTGCCGAACGAACTCGACTGGGGCGAGCCTGAACGGGTTGCTGATTCGGTTAAAGTGATGGGGCTTAAACACGTCGTCATTACTGCGGTCGCTCGAGACGATCTGAAAGACGGCGGTGCAGCTGTTTTTGCAGAAACAATTCGTCAAGTGAGAAAGAAAAACCCAGGGACGACGATCGAAGTGCTCCCTTCCGATATGAAAGGCGACTACGAAAGTTTACGTACGTTGATGGATGCGGAACCGGATATTTTCAACCATAATATTGAAACAGTAAGACGCTTAACGAAACGAGTTCGTGCGATTGCCACGTACGATCGTTCATTAGAGTTGCTAAGACGAGTTAAAGAAATTTCACCACATACGCCTACGAAATCGAGTATTATGGTCGGACTCGGTGAAACGAAAGAAGAAATTTTAGAAGCGATGGACGATTTATTAGCAAACAATGTCGACATTATTACGATCGGTCAATATTTACAACCGACGAAAAATCATTTAAAAGTTGAAAGATATTATCATCCAGATGAGTTTAAAGAATTGAAAGAGATCGCCTTAAAAAAAGGGTTTAAACATTGTGAATCAGGTCCACTCGTCCGTTCTTCTTACCATGCCGATGAGCAAGTATCTGCAACTGCTCTACAAAGAAGAATTCAATATATGAAAGGATATGAAGAGACGGAAAAGAAAGAGATCGATTTCTCTTTAATCGATATGTTAGATTCGAAGTCGTAATGAAAAATCCGTGCTACACATCATGGTGGCACGGATTTTTTACATTATCCTTGCTTCGGATTTTTAATGATTCCGATAAACAATAACGCATTCGTTTCTTCATCTTTAATCGTCATAAAGAACGGTCGATTCACATCCATATAAAAAGTTTCTTCATCGACGATCGCTGACGTTAACCTCATTTCAACAGACGTCGCTCCAGCAGCTTCCGTACCTTCCTCACTAACATCGATGAACGTTTTCTGTTTTATTTCATCAATATAAATTTGCTCGTTTTCTTCTATTAAATTCGGAAACTCAGCTCTATGTTCATCGAAAGCAAGCTCAATCCCTAACTCGTTAAATGCTTTATTTAAACTCGATTTCATACTCCACTTGAAACTTTGGCAAATGTATCGTTCCTGACATTCGTTGAAACTCAGAGTTCCAAATCGTCCAATTTTCTTCCGTTAATTGTTCAAGAAATGTACCATATCAATATTTTCTTTCGGTAAAAATACTTGCATACTCATTTCTCCAGAACCGTACGGTAACTGGACTGCTTGAAAAAGGTCATTTTCAAAGTATAGAAGTTCTTCTTCCAACATCATAAAAGGGACAGCAACTTCTTCTGTTTCTTTATAAAAGATAGATTCCGTTGTATTTGCCGGATCGAAAGGATATTGCCATTTTCCATGAAAATAGATTGCATTTAATATCATTGCGAGAAAATCTTGATCTAACGGCTTTTCTACCATCTCGGTAATTTTTTCATTCGTCGCTTCACTTACCCAATCATTGATTAAATCTGCTGACTTTTCATCGTCAATATGTATCATTTCATGTTTCGCTGCAAAAAAGTTCATCGCTTTTTCGGAAAAGTTTCTATCATAATGATACCGGTCGTTTAACCAAATAGAATTGGCGATCGAAAGTTCTATTTCGTCTACATCTTGTTGGAGCTTGTTCGATAACGCAAGGACCGATTCATTCACTTCATCTAAACTATATTCTTCAATTTGAAGTGCTTCTTTCATTTCTCGCTTCGTTTCTCCGTCTGCACCGTTAGTCGCAAGTAAAACTGCGATGAACGCACTCAGAGGTGAAATGAAAATATTATCTTCTATCGATTCTACTTCATGTAATAATTTGAATCCTAATGTATTATTCGATTCAATCATGATCGTTTCATCGCTAGAATGGTTTGTCTCTTCCTCGTTCGTTTGCTCTTCTATATCATCATTCGTATTTGAAGAACTTTGATTTGCACTACATCCGACTAAGATAAAAAGAACGAGTAATATAAATAGTAGTCTATTTCTAATCAACAATTTTCCCACCTTTTCGCTTCTGTTTGCATAATATTATTTCATTGTTAAAATAATTATGACTATGATGAGTATAAATGTCTACTTATTATTGACGCTTGAAAGAAGGTTTATAAGATGCAATCAGTTCTAGAGCTAACGCAACAAATCATACATAAAACACGGGCCGTTCGAAGCATACGTGGCACGATAAACGGTATCATTTTGTTTTTCAACATTAGTGCTTTTTTCTTAGTTATATTTGATTTTGATTTGTATCCATCTGTCCAAGTTTTATTCATCGTCACCATTAGTTATATGATTTTAACACTATTTAAATTTACGAATAGAGAATTATCCTTCACTGCTTTCACATTCAGAGCGGTTACAACATCTCATATGACTTCTATCATTTCTTCCGATCGAGGAAATCGATTACGGCAAAAAATAGCTACGTTCGCACGAAGCGAACGAACTAGCTTTAGAGAAGATGAGCGTGAACGAAATGAATTATAAAAATATAACGAAACGTTATGAAATGTCGTTTTCTGAAATCATCATGCGCTCACTTACATCTTTGTATGTGATCAGTGGTATTTTAATTATTTTAGTTTTATATCGCATATTCATTATATTTTCTCCGAACGGATTTGCAGTAAACGAAGATGAGTGGTGGCAACGAGCACTTATTCATTTTGTCATCATCTCCATCATCATTGTTACAAGTATATTGTTTACATACGTAAGATTAGGAACATATACAATTTTATCCGATCGCGACAATATATATATTTCAAAAGGGATCATTCATAAGACACAATATACGATCCGAAAAGATCACATAACTGCGATCGTAATGAAAAAAACGTTTCCACGAAGACTATTAAACATCGTCAAAGTGGAATTGGTCCATTTCGAAAATCATTCCGGAAAGGAAAATATAAAAATAAGTACGCTATTTCCACTTATTAGTGAAAGCCAGTTAATAAATGTATTACGTGAAATTATTCCTGAATGCGAGCTAAAAGAAAATTTAGACATGCTTTCGAAAGAAGCTTATTTCGTTCATTTAACTGAACCGAACTATTCAATCGTCGTCGTAACGTTTTTCGTCTTTTTCTTTTGGCCGGAATATTGGTTCATCCCGTTAGCCTTCTTTATATGGCTCGTCCTTTATCGAATTTCAAAAACGAATAACATGAAATATTTTCTAGCTGACGAACAAATTCAATTACAATCTGGCGTCTTTACGACAAAAATTATCATGACGGAATGGGATAAAATTAGCGAATTCACGTTAAGACAATCGTGGCTTGAAAAGAAGTTAAATTTAGCCACTATTCACCTTGCATTAAGAGGTAAGCCGAATTATAAGTGCACAATAGAACATTTACACGTTGAAGAGGCAATTGAATATTTAGAAAAGTATCAATTGATAAAAGCCGATAAACATAAACGCAAACAATAAACATCCTATATGTTGAATCGTCTTTCGGTCACGATTGAGGTTTCGTGACCTTTTTCTTCTATTTTTGAATAATTATTTTCTTTCCAACAAAGCAAGGTAACCGAACTATCTTTCAAATTTTTTCCCTAATAATGGTTCCCAAGGATGTACTTCATAGTCTAAAATACCATCGATGACAGCAGGGTCAGTTCTAGCGATTTCCTCCGCTTCTTCGATACTATCGATATATGTGATGACGATACCACCTGTATGATCAGTATATTGACCAGCAGTAATCAATCTATCTTGTAATTTATCTACTAAGTGTTCACGGTGCGATTCTAAATTTTGTTCCCAATGAGGTCTTCCTTCTTTCCACGCTTTCCCTTTCGTAAACAAAATGACTGCTTTCATGATGCCTTCCCCCTTTGTCTATTGATGATTCACATTGTACCAAATTGTAAGAATAATGAAAATATAGAAACGGACATTATTTTGCAATCACACAAACAGCTTTTGAAGGTTTGATATACTTATAATCTACTTGAATGTCCGTAAAACCTGCTTCTGTTAAATATTGAACGATATGTTGACCGAAGTTTTTCACCATTATTTCCGTATCGCCTTTTTGATAAGGATGAACGGTAATTGTGATCATACCTCCATCATCCATCATCGATTTTACCGTTTTTAACGTTTTTATAGGATCTTTCCAAAAAATGATGGAATTAATAGAAAAAACTTTGTTAAATGTTATGTCAAACTGTGGTAGTTCGTCTGCATCAGCTTGAATCAGTTTTACTCGATCATCTAAAATAGCTTGCTTATTTCTATTCGTCGCTTGTTTTAACATTACTGGGGAATAATCCACTCCAACTACTTTGCCTTTTTTTACGATTTGTGCAGCCATTTCGATCGCAACACCAGGTCCAAAACCAATTTCTAACACATGATCATCTTCAGTTAATCCTAATTTGGAAATCGTCCAACGATTCTTTTCCTTTCCTGTTACTGCCATTAACTTACCTACGAACTTTCCAAGCACTCCTTCTGGTTTACTGAATTGCAAGAAAAAATTTTTAATCAACTAGTAACTCTCCCTTTTCGACATACTTGAAAAATTATTAACATAAAAAAATGCCAGTTGTTAGGGACCTTTCTCTCATTGTTCACACCTATTTAAGTTGATTAATCCTCATCCCACCAAGTATCCATATCAACTAACCAATGGTAACGCATCGAAGCCGCTCGCTCGATCGTAGCTAAAATTCCTGCGACAACTAGAATTGTATTGAGCCAATTCGGTAAAACGATTGGCGATTCGAAAGTACCGAATTTATCTTCGATGAAAGGAATTTGCGTGATAAGAGCAACTAACTGCGGCAGACCGAGTACGAGTGATGTTAACAAAACGATCACCGCTATCACGCCGATTATTTTACTAACTTGTGGAAAATGAAAATCAAACTTCAACCGTAGTCCTTCCAAAGAGTGCGGATGAGGATATAGCTGTTGTTCGGTACCATCATTTTTTACATAATGAATACGCTTCATGCCGTATGTCGTCGTTTCCACTTCAATGATTCCATCAGGTACTGGAAAAGTGGCTGGCAATTTTGACATTGCAAAATGTTTCCCATTAACGTATAGATTGGCTTTAGCATTTTCGTCAAAGTAATCCACATCTACTGCATAGACATTAGAAGTCCCGTCATCTTCCGTCAATCTAATAAAAAACAACGAACGGTAAATCATTTGCCACCAATGAAACGGTTTTAAATGATGTCCATCACCTGGTTTCACTTTTTGAATCGAGCGTTTCTTTTTCCAACGGCTAAATTTCCGATTCAATCTATTGCCCCCTTCCACCGAATTCTTTCATAATATACCACAAATTTTATCTTTAGACACTAGGGATTTTTGCGGATAAAAAAACTCTCTACTAAACGTAGAGAGTTTGTTACAACATATTTATTAGTCATCAATTTCAATAACGATAATTTCACCTGTCATCGCATCAATTTCAAATTCCGCTTCTTCATCTCCCGATTCGATTTCGATTTCATATATTAAACGGCCGTCTTCTTCGTCAAGTTCAATGGAATCCACTTCACCAGGAAATTCCGCTAATGCAATTTCGAGCGCTTCATCTTTATCGATGACAGTATTTTGTTTTTTCGCTTCTTTTGATTCAACTTTCGTTTTTAAATCATTTTTTGATTCCGTTACTTTTTCTTCCTTCTCGTTCTGTTCTTTCACTGAAATTTTTTCTTGATTATCATTTTTTGCTAGTTCTTTTTGAGCGATCCGTTTTTCTTTCAACTTAAGGATTTCGCCAGAATTCCCGTCAATTTTTAACTCGTACTCTACTCCGTCATTCACAATTTCAACTTCATACACAGCACGGTTATCATCTTTTTCTAATTCTAACTCCGTAATGGTTCCTGGATATTGTGAAGAAATTAACTGTGAAATTTCTTCATGGTTTAATTTTGGCGATGCTTCGGAAGCATTCGATTGAAAGATCCCTACCCCGAGTGCAATCGTAATTGCTAGAACTCCTGAAACGATTAATAATTTTTTCTTCATATTTAACTCCTCCTATGATGTTTGTAACAACATCTTATCGTTTGAAAATGAAAACAGTCGGTGAAAAAGATTAGAATTTGCTGTGAAACACATTAATTGTTTTTAACGATCGGTAGTTCAATGAAAAACTTAGAACATTTCCCTAATTCACTCGTGACCGAAATGTTTCCATCATGAGCTTCTACAATTTCCTTCGCAATTGCTAATCCTAATCCTGTTCCACCCGACTTTCTCGTTCTAGCTTTATCGACTCGGTAAAAGCGGTCGAAAATCCGCTTTTGGTCTTCGTCAGAAATTCCTGGACCATAGTCGACGACAGACAATATTGCGACACCATTACGTTCTAATAATTTTATTTCAATTTCTTGATCGCTATATTTTATTGCATTGCTTAACAATATATAAATAACTTGTTCGATTTGTTCTTCATTTCCGTGTACGAAAACAGATTCTTCGTGCATATCTAATGAGATTTCTCTCTGGTAAGCATTCGTAAAAATTTGATACACTTGTTTCACTAATGGCACTAAATCAAATTTTGTATGTGCGGGCGACTGTTTATTTTTAGCTAAATCTAACAATTGACTAACTAATAGTTGCATCCGATCTGCTTCTGAATGAATCGCATCGACAGATTCTTCAAAGACTTCTGGGTGTTCTTTGCCTCGTCTTTTTAGTAATTCCGCATAACTTTTAATGATCGATATCGGCGTTTTCAACTCGTGAGAAGCGTCAGAGACGAACTGTTCTTGTTTCGTAAAGCTATCCTTTAAATGGACGATCAATTCATTAAACGTTTTTTCCATTTCATACAATTCATCTTTCGATTTCGTTTGTAAATCGATCGTCTGCCAATTTTCTTCTTTTATATTAGCACGCATCGTCTCGATCAGTTTCTGGATCGGTTGTAAAATAAATTTACTTAATAAGTTACCAGCGACAATCGTCGGAATTAACATAATGATCGAAGCAGCAATTAATACGTATAACAAAGTGTTCATCACTTCATCTAACGAAAACAAATAATTAGCAACTTGTAATGTGACAATCTCTCCGGTATCCCAAATGATCGGTTTGTAAACGTTCGCGATCAAAACTCCTTCTTCATCTCTCGAAATTTCCTTCACTTCATGATCGACATATTGATACGGAAGTTCTGTAAAAGCTTTTCGTTTCGTTCGCGTCGTAATCAGTTCATCTTCTTCCGCACTAATTATGCGGATAATTCCATTTTCCGGCACGAACGCCGATAACATTTGCTCTTTAGGAATATCCGGATGTTGCATCAACGTTTCTACGATCGTATCCGTCTGATTCGATAATTGCTCCAGCTCGGTATCTGCTGATATTTTATAAAATAAGAAATAAATCGAGGCATTTACTAAAACGATTAATAAAAGCATAAACAAACTTGAAAAAAGCCGGATTTTCGTTTTTAATTGCATCACGTTTCGTCCTTTATCGTATAACCTACCCCACGAACTGTTTCAATATAAGGGCGTTCGAATCCTTTGTCTATCTTTTGTCTGACGTAACGGATATAGACATCGACGACATTCGTATCCCCTATATAATCGTAACCCCATACGTGTTCCATTATTTGTTCCCGCGTTAAGACGATGTTTTTATTTTTCATCAAATAGGTGAGCAAATCGAATTCTCTAGGGGTTAATTGTATCTCTTTCCCCGAACGGACTACTTGACGCGTTGCAAGATCGACAGATAAATCACCGACTTGTAATTTTTCTGTTACTCGTTCTTTATTTTTCGGCGTGCGTAAATGTGCTCGGATTCTCGCTAACAGTTCTTCAATTTGGAATGGTTTTGTGACGTAATCGTTCGCACCTAAATCGAGTCCACTAACTTTATCGTGAACTTGATCACGAGCTGTCAGTAAAATAACAGGCGTTTCTTCATCTTTTTTTCTTAAACGTCTTAATACTTCCAAGCCACTTAATCTCGGGAGCATAATGTCCAACAGCACTAAATCCCACGTTTCGTCTTTCATTAATTTTAACGCGTCTACTCCATTATCTACGATCTTCGTCTCGTAATTTTCATATTGTAATTCAAGTTGTAAGACACGACTTAATTTTTGTTCATCTTCGACGATTAAAATTTTTTTCATCTTTCCACCTATTTCTGAAGAAAATATATTTAATGTTATTGTAACAAGATTGAAAGTAGAATAGCTATTTAAACAAAACATGATGTTAAAATTTTAATCATGTATCACACGATAAAGTCGTTTTACTGCTTCATCGATATCGTCTTTATCGATCGTTGCAAAACCGAGTACTAACGTTACTTTTCCATTATGTTTTATTCGACGATTCAACATAAAGCGACGCATCGAATATATTTCAAGCTTGAACTTTTTTGCGTCTTCCTCAACTTGTTCATAAGATTTGTCCGTCTTAAAATGAGCGACGAAATGGAGACCAGCAGGAATATCTACTATTTCAACGGAATGACCAAAATATCGATGCAACGATTCGATTAACAATTGTCGTTTTGCTTTATAATGGTTGCTCATTCTTTTAATATGTCGATGATAGAAACCATCTTCTATAAAATAGTGTAACGTATATAAATTAATCGTATTACTGTACGGGATTAAATGGTCATAATGTTTACGATATTTACGTAGCAACGGAATAGGTAATACCATGTAACTAATTCTTAAACCTGGAAATAACGATTTTGAAAACGTTCCTAAGTAAATGACGCGTTGATGTTGATCTAAACTTTGTAAAGATGGAATTTGATCCGTATCATATTTAAATTCACTGTCATAATCATCTTCTAAAATATACCGAATCGGTCGTTCGGCAGCCCAATTTAATAATTCAATCCGTCTTGAGATCGGCATGATCATCCCCATCGGAAATTGATGCGACGGTGTAACAAGTGCTACATCCGCCTCTCGTTTTGCCACTTCAAAAACATCCATCCCTTTTTCATCTAAAGGGACAGGTTCCACATTCGCGCCAGTTTGCTGTAAATGCCGGTACATTCTTGCATATCCAGGATCTTCAACGGCAATCGTTAACGGCTCATGTTTTTGTTGCATTCTGACAAATTGTTCAACGAGCGGCTGTGTTCCGACGCTGATAACGACTTGTTCTGGCTCACATACGACACCTCGCGTCAAACTGATCAGTTCAGCAATCGTTTTACGCACTAAATACGGACCTTGATGATGCGGAATATGTTCAATTTCCGAACAATGATTTTCGATCGCTCGTTGTTGACATTTTTTCCACTCATGAAAAGGAAAAAGACTGATGTCCGCCGCCATATGGGAAAAAGAATACCTCTTTTCTCTTTCGATATACGTTTCTTTTAAATCTTCAGGTAACGCGACTTTTTCCGTCTTTATTTTTGTAAAATCCGTAATTTTCTCGACATAAAAGCCACTTCTTTCAATTGCATAAATATATCCTTCAGCAAGAAGTTGTTCATATGCGTGTGAAATAGTGTTCACACTTACGTTCAAACTATCCGCTAGTTCACGTTTAGACGGTAATTTATCATTTTCGCGTAGTTTCCGTTCTAATATCGCCTTTTTTATTTCTTGATAAATTTGTTTATATAAATAACCTTTATGACGGTTTTTATCAATGTTTATGAAGATCATGGCCTTCACCACCTAATCTGGTACTGTTTATTTTTATTTTTTGATACTTTATATCATATCAAACATTTTTTACAATAGCTATACAAGTATGTATAAGGAGTGATTCATATGACGACAAAAACAGAACAGTTACAAGAAAAACGCGAAAAATATGTTCCTAAAGGTATTTCGAATGGAAATTTAAATATAGCTAAAGAAGCTCGTGGAGCGACAGTCATTGATGAAAATGGCAAAGAGTGGATCGACTTTGCGAGTGCAATCGGAACGTTGAATGTCGGCCATAGTCATCCGAAAGTAACGAAAGCGGTAAAAGAACAAGTAGACAATTTTTTACATCCTGGATTCAACGTCATCATGTATGAATCTTACATCGAACTTGCTGAAAAACTTTGTGAAATTACACCTGGTAACTTTGAGAAAAAAGCTGTGTTTTTCAACTCTGGTGCCGAAGCTGTAGAGAACGCAGTAAAAATGGCTCGTAAATATACGAACAGACAAGCTGTCGTTTCCTTTACACGCGGCTTCCACGGTCGCACCAACTTAACGATGGGAATGACTAGTAAAGTGAAACCTTACAAGTTCGAATTCGGTCCATTTGCACCGGAAATTTACCAAGCGCCATATCCGTACATGTATTTTAAACCAGATAAAATGACGGACGAAGAATATGTCGATTATGTCATCGATGAATTTAAAGATTTCTTTATTTCAACTGTCGCACCTGAAACGGTCGCTTGTGTCGTCATGGAACCAGTTCAAGGAGAAGGTGGTTTCGTCATTCCACCGAAAAAGTTCGTACAATCTGTAAGAGAATTTTGTAAAGAACATGGAATCGTTTTTGTTGCCGATGAAATTCAAACTGGTTTCGGTCGTACAGGAACGTTATTTGCAATGGAACAGTATGAAGTTGAACCTGATTTAATGACCGTTTCAAAATCGTTAGCTGCAGGACTACCGTTAAGTGGCGTCGTCGGTAGAAAAGAAATTTTAGATGCCGCAAATCCTGGCGAACTCGGTGGAACTTACGCAGGTAACCCTGTCGCTTGTGCCGCAGCTTTAGCTGTGATCGAAGTGATCGAGGAAGAAAATTTAAACGAAAAAGCAGAAAAAATCGGACAACGGATTGAAGATAAATTAACTGAACTTAGCGAAAAACATGAATTTGTAGGTGATGTAAGACGTTTGGGTGCAATGGTCGCTGTCGAGTTAGTCGAAGATAGAAAAACGAAATCACCGAATAAAGATGCAACTCAAAAAATTGTATCTTACGCAAATGACAATGGTCTCTTGTTATTGTCAGCTGGCATTAAAGGAAACGTCATTCGTTTCTTAACACCTCTCGTCATTACAGACGAAGAGTTAGAGAAAGGGTTAGCCATTTTAGAAGATGCCTTTCATCAAGTATAAATTCTATTAGAAATCTTAAAAATATACGTTCATATTACATTGGGGTAAGCAACTTGTTACTGTCATAACTCTCTCCTTTTTTGCTTACTCCCCTTTTTCATCATGATGTAATTCGTTATTAAATGTTCATTTTTGACATTTAATAAATACATGCCCCATTAGATATTGACAAAGAAGATGGCGATCTAACGAAGGTCGTCATCTTCTTTTTTTCACAAAAATCATTATTAATAATCTTGTTTATGTTCGCTAATAATAAATTGCCAGTAACGATTTAAACGAGCAACATTACTTTGGGGATTTTCACTTAATTGTTCTAAAAGAGAAATTTCCTTCATTTTCTCGATGACCGACATTTCTCTATGAGATAAAGTTAACTTATCTGACAAATGATAATAAATAGGGTGTTCACGTTTATTGGAAAGGCCGAGAAGATAATCAGTCGTTACATTAAAAATTTCGGCTATTTTTACAAGGGTCTCTAATGGTGGTTCATTCCTGCCTTGTTCGTAATAACCGTAAGCACTTGAAGTAATATTTAATTTTTTCCCCATTACTTTTTGGTCATAGCCGAATTCATCGCGCAATTGTTTCAACCGCTCAGCTAAAATCTCCATACAATTGTGCCTCCCTTTTCAGTGGGAATTATACAATTATATGTTGCGCAAATTGCTAAAAACAATTAAAAATCGATTTATATCTTTACTAACAACGATTTGTTGGATATAATACATGCTAACTTGAAATTGTTAGGATATAAGTCGGGGCGAGTGCAACTAAGCGTTTCATGTTTAGAAACTAAAATATCGGATATTTAACTTGTACGATGAACGCAAATGACCAACGAGTTGGAGGGAGCAATAAAACGATGAAAAGCTTATCTAATGAGCTTCTTATTGAAGCATATGAAAAAGCTGTCGAACTTCAATTAGATGAAGAATTTCAATTTTTATTAAAAAAAGAATTGTTAAGAAGAAAAATAGATGTGAACAATTTAGCTATCTTTGTTCCTAAATCAAGTTGAACACTAAAATAATAAATGATAAAACAAGACTAGAGATTCAACAACAATTCTCTAGTCTTGTTATTTATGTTTCCCATATTAAAAGTTCTCTTCTTTTGACGAAACTTAAAGAAATATATTATAATTTTTAACTGTGAATCGGTCACCGTGGTTCGCAACATCCCACGATAAAAAACTAAGGAGAGAACAAAATGAAAATTAGAACATTAAGTATCAACGCATTAGTTGCTGCACTTTATGTGATCGTAACTTGGCTAGTTGCCCCTTTCGGATTTACTCACGTACAATTTCGCGCATCGGAACTTTTCAATCATTTAATCGTGTTCAATAAAAAATACTTTTTCGGAATTGTACTAGGAGTATTTGTCGCCAACCTTATTTTTTCCCCATTTAAATCGGATTTAATATTCGGTTTAGCTCATACGATCATTTCGTTACTCATCACATTATTTTTTGCACGGTATGTGAAAAATAAAATCGCTTTAATGTGGATCAATACAACGGTGTTTTCATTTAACATGTTTATAATTGCTTACATGTTGAAAGTTTTTGCTGAATTTGAATTATCGTTTTTATTTATTTGGTTCACATTAGCATTAGGTGAATTTATTACGATGGCAGTCGCCATTCTCATTATATGGTTGGTAAATAAACGGATCGATTTTAAAAATTTACTGTAAAGCAAATTTCCCTTAAGCACAACGATGTACTTAAGGGGTTTTTCAGTTTGAAAATGCATATGAAAATTTTCTCAGTACGTAGAAAAATTCATATGATATTTGATTAAATTTGGAAGTCTATTATTCATGGGTAGCATATTTTGCTTCATCAATTAGTTTGTTTAATTCATCCGTATATTGTTCTCGTTGTTCTTTATTCCATCCGAGTATTTTTTCCATCACTTTCATGACAGCATGTTGATGTCGTTCAACCGAATCGATCGCAAATAATAAATTGCCAGTCCGGCGTATAAAATAGTCTGACGGTTTATATGCTTGTTCGTATTTAATCGCATAAAGTAATGTCGCATACACGACAATATCTATATTTTCTCGCTTCGCTTCTTCACGATACTCATCGATATAACGAAAGATTTGATCGACATTCGACCCGTACGTTTGAATTAATCGTTCTGTTTCTTCTCGACTAATATTTAAAGATTGTCCTTCTTTCAGCTTTTCTTGTTTGAAGCGGATAAATCCTTCTGAACCTCCGACATCTCCTCCAGAGATAGGTAAATTCATCGTTTCTGATTTAGAATAAATAATCCCATCTTGTTTGAACTCTGACACGATTTTATCGACAATTTGTTCAGCCATTTTCCGATATCCTGTCAACTTACCACCAGCGATAGAGTAAAGGCCTGATTTCGATAAAAATATTTCATCTTTCCTCGAAATTTCACTCGGATTGTCACCGCCATCAGAAATTAACGGTCTTAATCCTGCCCAACTAGATTCGATATCATCATTCGTTAACTGTAAAGTTGGAAACATATAATCGATTGCTGTTAATAAATATTTTCTATCATCTTCTGTCACTTTCGGTGTAGCAATATTACCGTAATAATTTGTATCTGTCGTTCCAACGTACGTTTTATTCCCACGCGGAATGGCAAAAATCATCCGCCCATCCGGACTATCGAAATAGATCGCTTGTTGTAACGGGAATTTCTCTTTCGGAAATACGAGATGTACCCCTTTCGTTAAATGTAACTTTTTTCCCTGAATATGTTCATCTAATTCTCTTACTTCATCGACCCACGGACCGGTCGCATTTATAATTTTCTTCGCATAAATTTGATACTTTTCGCCTGTAATTTGATCTTCGACTTCAACTCCGTTTACTTTCCCGTTTTCATCATATAAAAACTCGATCGCTTTCGTATAATTAATTGCTACCGTTCCTAGTTCAACAGATTTTTTCAATACTTCGAGCGTTAACCGTGCGTCGTCTGTCTTATATTCCACGTAAAATCCTGCACCGAGTAAGTCTTCTTTTTTTAATAACGGTTCTTTTTGAAGCGCCTCTTCTGGCGTGAGCATTTTCCGCCGTTCTTCTTTTTTCACCCCTGCTAAAAAGTCGTATACTCTTAAGCCGATATTCGTGAGCAGTGGACCGAATGTTCCGCCCTTATAAAACGGCAACATCATCCACTCTGGCGTCGTTACATGAGGTCCATTTTCATATACAATTTCTCGTTCTTTACCGACTTCTGCCACGAGACCTATTTCAAATTGTTTTAAATAACGTAATCCTCCATGGACTAATTTCGTCGACCGACTAGAAGTCCCAAATGCATAATCTGCCATTTCTATTAATCCGGTACGAAGACCACGGTGAACTGCATCGAGTGATATTCCCGCTCCTGTTATTCCGCCACCGATCACTAATACGTCAAGTTTTTCACTTTTTAAAGATTTGATTGTTTCTGAACGTTTCAAGCTAGAAAATATAGTCATACTAACACTTCCTTTATCTAGTAAGTTTCGCCAAAAATAAACAAGAAAAGCCGTAAACGACTAATGAATTTCTTCATCAGTGTTTACGGCTCTCCATCATCCATCCTGAAATTATTAACTTACTTAAATCATATCATACTTCTTCGATTGAAAGAAGCATTTTTGCGGCAATTTCTGATCAAATTATTTTATTTCCATAAATCTGTGCACGATGTCGAAACAGCAATTGCACCTGCCGCTAAAGCTTCTTCTACTTCCGATTGTTTTTTAATTAATCCACCTGCTATAATAGGAATGTTCGTTTGTTGATGGATTTCGCGTATAATGTCGGGAACGATTCCAGGTAACACTTCCATATAATCAGGTTTATAGCGTTCGTTTAAATTTACATAGTTTTCAAGCGATAAACTATCTAGCAAAAATAACCGTTGAACTGCAATTAATTTATGTTTTTTCGTTAATTCGACAACGCTGCCTCTAGTCGAAATGATTCCATCGGGTTTAATTTCATTCGCTAAATATTCAATGCCGTATTCATCTGGTTTCAACCCTTGTATCAAATCTATATGAATTAACACTTTCTTATTAGCCTGTCTTGCATGTCGGACTAAACTTTTCACATGTCCAAGTCTCGTTTCTAAAATAACAATCCATTCATGTGATGAGTTCAAAGCTTTTTCAAAAACTTTCAAATGACGGATTGCCGGTATGATCCCCTTTGGCTCCATGTTAATCTCTCCTAGTTTCCCAAAATTTTATCCTGTAAAATCGTAACAAACTACTATATTCCTGCCACTTTTTACTGTCATCAAAAAGATCTAAGAAAAAGTTAAATATTTTTTGCTTCTTCTATTACTTCATGCAACACATCAGGATAATCTGTAAAAATTCCAGTGACACCCCAATTCATTAGTTTTCTCATTTCTTTTTCATCATTTACTGTATAAGCGTGAATTAATAAATCATTTGCTCGTACCTTCTCGACGAATCGTTTCGTTAAAGATTTATAGTTCACACCGATCCCTACAGCATAACTTCTTACCTTTTGTAACTCTTTCTCGCTTATAGCAGCAGTTCTGTCGAAACGATATAGTTGTATAAGCGGAATGTTTTCATTTAATTGATGCACCTTCTGTAAACTTTCCGCATGAAATGATTGGATAATGACTTTCCCTTCAGGAACATCGTCGCGCAAAAATCCATGTTTTTCTAATGTTTTCAATAATTCATCGACCATATTCGGGTATTCTTCAGGTGTTTTAATTTCAATATAATAATTCGATTCATGTCCAAACGTTTCGAAAATTTCATCTAACGTCGGAACTTTCGCATTGGCGAAGGCTGGTTGAGCGTAATCTTTATTCATTTCATTAAACCACGAACCTGCATCGAGTTTTTCGACATCGTCTATCGTCAATTCTTTAATGCTACCTTTATGATCAGTCGTTCTAGATACGTCCATATCATGCATCGCAACTAAAACTCCATCTTTCGTCATTTGCAAATCGATTTCAATATAGTCACCGTGCATTCGTTCTCCCAGTTCATAGATTTTCGATCGTATGTTCAGGTGCATATCCTGATGCGCCACGATGTGCGATGTTTAAAAAGCGATTTGGAGATAATAAAGATTTGTTTTCGTCGTTAATACGTTTTTTGTTTATCGGTGCTTGTTTGTTCGTACACCCATAACCGATCACGATGAATATAAATAATAAGAGCAAGAATTTCTTCACTTACTTCATCATCTCCATGTTAAATTAACCCTAATACTGTGCGTGAAATATTAACAGCATAGTGATTCACTTGTAATAGATGGTTGATAATATCCAAGTAAACTGCGCTTATACTCGCATTATACTCTTTTTCATTGATCATGCTGTTATAATGAGTAAATTTTATATCATTTTCAAAGTTTTCCATCGTGGAATGTGCTTGAATATTTTCCTTCGCTAAAGTCAAATCTTCGTGTTTAAATGCTAACAATGAGTTTTTATACGTTTCTCCCAAATGTTTTAGTAACTCTTTTAATTGAGCGATATCATTTTCGTTAAATGTAACGAGACTGTTACGTGCTTTTTCAACCGAACTGATAATCTGCATCACCGTATCACCGATATTTTCGATATCGTTTAAAATATTTAATAATTTAACTTCCCTGATCGACTGATCACGTGTTAAATCTTGTTGCCCTAGCTTCAATAAATATTGTTGTATTTTCACGTATGATTTCATCGATTAATTGCTCCGTCTTTATTAACTTTTCTGATTCGTAATTTCCATTTATATATTCAGGCAATTTTTCTATCATATTATATTGTACCATTTCTGACAATCTCATGACTTGTCTTTCGGAATCTATTAACGCCTCTTCCGGCACATTTAACATCATATCATCTAATTTCACTTCAAACACTTTTTCTTCTTCTGTTTTAAAGATTTTATTAAATAAGTTTGAGATGAACGGTAATAACGGGAAAAACAAAATCGCGTTTAACACGTTGAAAATCGTATGAAAATGTGCGATTTGTCTTTCAGGACTACCAGGCAATAAATGAATGGACTGTGAAATCAATTCTAACAATATGAAAAAGATAATCGCACCCGTTATTTTAAATAAAAAGGTGAAAAACGCTAACTTTTTCCCTTCTTTATTCGAAGTTAAGCTCGTAATCATTACTGGAATAGTTGAACCTACATTTGCACCTAATACTAAAGGTATCACTTCATGTGTCGATAGTACACCTGTTGCAACAAAAGCAATTCCTATTACGATCATCGCCGCACTACTATGGAATAAAGCGGTGAGCAACATGGCAATGAAAGCGAATAGGAGTGGTTTATTTGCGATAGATATGAGGGCATTATTAAAATATGCTTCTTCACTCAGTGGTCCTAAAGATGATGAAATTAGTTGAATTCCGAAGAAAATCAAACCGATACTAAAGATAAGAAAACCAGTGACTCGCCATTTACCACGTTTGATAAAAATGCTTAATATCGCACCTATAAAAATAAAAAGTGAAGCGAACATCGATATGTTAAAAGTTAAAATTTGAACTGTAAAAGTAGTACCTATTGCAGAACCGAGTATGACACTAAATGCTTGTGAAAGAGATAAAGTAGAGCTTCCGACTAAACCTACAACTAATATAGAAGTGACTGTACTACTTTGTAGAAAAAATGTAGTAACTACTCCAGTAAATACTCCTTTTAATCGCGTATTAGTAAGTTCCGTCAAATATGTACGCATTTTGGATGCAGCAATTTTTTGTAAGCCATCACTCAACAAATGCGTACCGTATAAAAAAATTCCTAGTCCCCCAAAAAATCCTAGTAAACTTTGAAATATCAATGCCATATAGATCCCTTCTATCTCTCTTTATATTAACTTTAAATACGTACGCGCGATATTGACTAAATGATCCCCCATTCTTTCTAAAAATCTGCTAATGATGACGATTTTAATGCTACTTTCGGTAATCGTATCTTTTTCGTTGATTGATTCCACTAAATTTTTATATGTTCCTTTATTTAATTTATTAATATGTTCATCATGTTCGATTACTTTTTGTAACAAGTCGCTGTCATTTTTTTGTATCCCGTCAATAAGCCAATGAATCATTTTCTGTTCGTATTGTAAAAATGTGTTTATGATTGGTTGAATATCTTCAATGTCATCATAATTACTGATTGTAATGATGTTCGTAATTTGATCGCCAATCCGTTCTAATTCACGGTTAATCCGATTCATTCCGAACATCCATTTAATCTCTTCAACATTCAATTGTTGTAATGACACCGCTTCCATAATATGTTCTTCGATTTTGCTTTCTTTTTCATTAATATCTTTCTCCGAATCCAAAATAAACTTGATATGGTCTTTTGAGTAATGTTGTAAATTTTTCGTTAATCGATCGATCATATTCGTTAAATTGTCGAGGACATCTAGTACTAAATCTAATATTTTCTCTCTTTTTTCAACATAGTAATTTTGCCTTATTAACATGAGATTTCACCTCCTATGAAATAAGAGACCTTGCATAAAAGTGCAAGGTCTTTTTTCATCAAAGTTTAAATATTTGCGGATTGTTAG
This sequence comes from uncultured Bacilli bacterium, assembly GCA_963766835.1. Lineage (GTDB taxonomy): Bacteria > Bacillota > Bacilli > Bacillales > Amphibacillaceae > Pseudogracilibacillus. Next base: position 62,392 of record CAVYBX010000031.1, on the reverse strand, counting down.
AAAATACTCCATCTACTCCCCAATCGACTAGCTCTTCATATTTTTCGACCATATTTACCGTATACGGATAAACTTTATATCCAACGTTTTGACATTCTTTTATAAGTTCTTCATCTGTATGGGCGACGTTCGGGTGGATAGAGTATACATTTAATCCACAATTTTTCGCATAATTCCAAGGTTTTAACATTCGGTAATAAAATAATAAACCAATTAAACAATCTGGTGCAAGTTTTTGAAATTTTTCTAATACTTTATGGTCAAATGAGGAAATAATTACTGTATCTAATCGATCGTACCTTTTTAAACATTCTAAAATTAATTGCTCGATATTATCATATATAATCGGCATATTTTTTATTTCTATATTGATTAAAATATTACTCGGTACGATTTGCATAATTTCATCGAGTGTTGCGAGTGTGACACCTGCAAAATCTTTCGAAAATGTTGAACCTATATCTATTTTTTTCAGTTCTTCTAAAGTATAATCTTTCACTAATCCTAAAACGGAATTGAAACGTTCTAATGATTGATCATGGATGACGATCAACTGATGATCCTTCGTCAATTGTACGTCAATCTCAATCGCTTTAGCCCCGTGGTCGAGCGCTTTTTGAATGGCGGGGAGAGTGTTTTCAGGGGCCTCGGTTAACGAGCCCCTGTGTGCAAAGTTTAAGATCAAATTTTACACTCCTTTTAGTTTAAAGCCTCCGTAATCTTCTCTGCCGCATCATCTAAAGCTTCTTTCGGATCTTTGCCTTCGTACATTTCACCGAGTTCTGTTTCAATAATCTTTCTCGCTTCAGGCATGACAGTCGTCAATGCACCTTGAGTAGCTGGTGAAATTTCAGTATTTTCTAATTGTTCTACTGCAACTTTATATTGTGGATTCTCTTCATGAATTTCTTTTAATACATCTTCTTCATATGCAGCAGGTGTAATTGGGAAATAACCTGTAGCAGCTGCCCACTCTGCTTGCACTTCAGGCTGTGTCATAAACTTCACGAATTCCCAAGCAGCTTGTTGTTCTTCCTCTGAAACTTGGTTCGTAATCCAAAGTGAAGCTCCACCTACTACTAATCCTTGAGGATCTTTACCGTCAGCTACTGGTAAAGGAGCTGCTCCAACTTCAAATGGTGAATTTTTAATAACTTCAGCTGTATTCGCAGTAGAGTCTAAATACATTGCAACTTCGCCTGCAAAGAACGGTCCTCTTGGGTCTTCCCAGTTGCTTCCGTAGTTTCTAAACAGACCTTCATTATTCATTTCATTTAGCCATTCGAAAATATTTAACCCTTCTTCAGAGTTCACTAATGCTTCTGTCGCATCACCAGAACGACCGTTATCATTGTCTAAATATAAACCACCTTGGTTCGCTAATAGTTGCTCGAAAAACCATCCAATTGTAGCCATTGTGAAGCCGTAATTACCGTCTCCGGATAATTTTTCTGCCGCTTCTTTCACTTCACTAAATGTTCTAGGCGGGTTTTCAGGATCTAGTCCTGCTTCTTCAAATTTGTCTTTATTGTAAAACATTACCGCATTCGATGTATTAAACGGCATAGAATATAATTGGTCATCTATCGTATAGTAAGAAAGAATGTTTGGTTCTAAAACAGAAACGTCGAAGTCATCTTCATCGATAAATTCTTGCATCGGAGTAATAAATCCACTCTCACTCATATATTTCGTTCCAATTTCAAATACTTGAACGATCGCAGGTGCTTCTTCAGATCCACCTACAGCTCTAAGCTTGTTTAACAAGTCATCATAGCTTCCTTGATAAATAGCTTCAACTTCAATATTATCTGACTGTTCATTAAACTTATTTACAATGTCTTCAATCGCTTGACCGTTGTCACCACTCATCGCATGCCAAAAATCAATTTTAATCGTTTCTTCTGTGCTACCTTCGCCTGAGTCGGATGATTCGTCTGTCGTAGATTCGCCATTACCCCCTCCACAAGCTGCTAATAGTAGTACTAAGACGAGAGTTAGTAATGTTGTACCGAAAAGTTTCCTCATTTAGATCTCCTCCCTTTTTTTATCCTTTCACCGCTCCGGCTGTTAAGCCTTCACGGATATATTTTATTCCTACAAATAATAGTAATAATGTAGGAAGTAAAATCGAAACTACTGCAGCCATGACCATATTCCATGATGATGAGCTTTCATTCGCAATTAACATTTTCAGTGCGATTTGAACAGGTCTAACTGTATCATCGTTCGTCACTAATAATGGCCATAAATACATATTCCATGTCGTTAAAAATCCGTAAATTCCTAAAGCACTTAACGAAGATTTAGATAACGGTAAAACGAATTTCCAATAGAAACGAAATCTTGAACAACCATCCATTTGCGCTGATTCCCATAGTTCATGCGGGATTGTGAGAAAATGTTGCCTTAATAAAAATATACCAAATGGCAACGCTAAATGTGGAACAGTTAATCCTAAGTATGTATTCACCCATCCTAAATTCAATACAGTTAAAAAGTTAGGAATCATCGTTGCTTCCCATGGGATCAGCATCGTCGATAAAAAGAGAAAGAAAATCAATTCTCTTCCCTTAAATGGGATAAAAGCAAAAGCATATGCTGAAAGACTACAAACGATCAATTGACCAACCATGACGATGAATGACATAATAAAGCTTACTTTTAAATAGTGTAATAAAGGTACATTATTATACACTTCTTTGTAAGCTTCTAAGCTGATCGAAGACGGTAGCAATTTACCAGCGTATATTTCATGAGGTTGCATGAAACTCGCTGAAATTGCGTAAAGGATGGGAAAGAAGAGTACGAAAGCCGACAACGTTAATAAAATATAAAAGAATATTTTTCTGATCATTGATAGTGCACCCTCTTTTCCCCGATTGTAAATTGAATAATCGTAACAATTAAAATGAGTAAGAACAATATGATCGCCTGTGCACTCGCATATCCGAAGTTACCGAATGAAAATGCTTCTTGGTAAATAGAATATACGATTAAATTCGTTGCACCAGCAGGTCCTCCACCTGTTAAAATATCGATCTGTCCAAATGTTTGAAACGCTCCGATCACGGAAATAATCGTCACAAAAAACAGTACCGGAGAAAGCATCGGGATCGTTATTTTAAACAGTTTTGACCAATAGCCTGCACCATCGATTTCTGCACTTTCGTAAAGTTCTTGCGAAATATTTTGTATGCCGCCTAATAAAATAATGAAATTAATTCCAATATGCATCCATACTGTCGTTAACGCGACGGAAAATAACGCCCATTTAGAATTCGTTAACCACTCGATACCATCGATCCCAAAAAAACCTAAAATATTGTTTAGTACCCCTAACGATGGGTGGAAAAGGAATAAGAAAATCGATGCTCCTGCTGCGACAGATACGCCTAAAGTCGATGAAAAAATCGTTCGGAAAAAGCCAATTCCTCTCAATTTTTCACTAGCTATAACCGCTAAAAATAACGAAATGATAATTTCAGCCGGAACAGTATAAAGCACGAATAAAAACGTCGCTTTCATACTTTTTCTGAATTCCGCCGATTGCAACAAATCTTTATAATGTTCCCAACCGACGAATTCGTTTACAACACCACCGCCACCAACTTCATGAAAACTAAAGTAAACTGTTTTCACGATTGGATAAAATAAAAATACAGCTAGTAAAATAATTGCAGGAATTAAATATAACATACCTGTACCGAACAATTTCGCTTCTTTGATTCTTTGTCTACGGGTAGGTTTTGCCGTGATTGTTGATTCATGGGAATCCGCCATATTTTCACTCCTTTTTCGTGCAAGTTGCCTTGCTTCCTTTTCCCAAAAATAAAATCCACAAAAAAGAGCCCTAGTATATTTATAAAACATACTGGCAATTTTTGTGGATCTCCATTTTCTCCTCAACAAAAATTAACTTGTTGTAAATCTTATTTAATCAAAAACTAGTTATAATGTCAATAACATTACAAACCATTTACAAATTATTAACAATACTAGATTTAAAGCGTATCGTAATAGATATCCAACGGAATTTCTTTAAAATTTTTTTGTTAAACGATACGTTTAAAAACTCTCTTTAAGGCGCGTTAAAATTTCGTCTATTTCTTTTCCTAAACTTGCTTCGACAGCTCCGACATACGCTCCTTCTAAAATAGGAGCTTCGACGAGAACGATTTTTTCTTTATCGATCAAGTCGACCGCCATCTCCGCATTCATTTTCGCACTTCCTAAATCGTAAAATAGTAACACACCTTTATCAGAATATGCACGGTTAATTGCACCGATAATTTTATCTATATTCGTTCCAACCTCTCCAGTATCGGTACCGCCAGCAATTTCAACGGGCACTTCTTCAACGACTTGACGAATGATTTCTTTAATTCCTTCCGCTACTTTTACGCTATGTGAAATGATGACGATCCCTACATGGCTCATGTCTCGTCCTCCTTTAACACTTCACTTAATGATCGAAAAATATAATACGAAGACATCGCTCCAGGATCAATATGACCGAGGGAATTTTCCTTCAAATAAGCTGTTCTTCCTTTCGTTCCGATCATTTCTTTCGTTTTTTCAACGGCGTCATATGCGATAATGATCAATTGTTCTGCGTCTATTTCCTCCTTACATTCAAAATAGTGGACGACAGCTATCCAGACGTCAACTAACGTTTTTTCACCTCTCGACGTTCTACCTCGTTCTTTTATACCGAGGACCGCTTCTTTAAACCCCTTCGTAAACGTCTCATAATCTATTTGATTTTTCCCGCTCCATGCCTGCGAAATTTTTAAAAACGCCGTGCCGTACAGAGGACCAGCAACTCCACCCACTTTCGACATGAGTGTGACCGCTACGTCTTTCATTAAGTCGGAAATTGATTCATAATCCGTTTCTTTTACGGTATGAATGACTTCGTTAAATCCTCTCGCCATGTTCATCCCGTGATCGCCATCACCAATTGCTCGATCTAGCTTTGTTAACAATTGTTTATTTTGTTGCATATATTGATTTGTTTTTTCTATCCATCGTCGTGCTTGGTCGATACTAAAATTCATTCCTATACCTCCGTTACAAAGCTCACTCACCATGTGTCAGTTCAATTAGTTGGATGATCAAGCAATGTGTCGCATCGTAGCAATACGGTTTAACTAGTTAAATTTAAATACTCTAGTTGCTTCCACTGCTTTCTTCCAACCTTGATAACGTTTCGTTCGCACTTCTTCACTACACTCAGGTTGAAACGTTTTGTCAATTTGCCATAAATCAGAAATCTCCTCTTTACTTTCCCAATAACCGATCGCTAGACCTGCTAAATAAGCGGCCCCTAAAGCTGTCGTCTCTTGAATGACTGGTCGTTCTACCGGCACATCGAGCATATCACTTTGAAACTGCATGAGAAAATTGTTTTTTACCATTCCACCGTCGACACGTAACGATTTTAAATCAATGTTAGAATCCGCAATCATTGAATCTAACATATCTTTCGTTTGATATGCGATCGATTCTAACGTCGCTCGGATGAGATGTTCTTTTCGTGTACCTCGAGTTAAACCGAATACTGCTCCGCGAGCATCACTATCCCAATACGGTGTACCGAGACCGACAAATGCTGGAACTAAATAGACGCCATCAGTCGAATCAACTTTCGTAGCCAGTGCTTCACTTTCAGGCGCATTGTTAATAAGCTGTAAACCGTCTCTTAACCATTGTACTGCCGAACCAGCGATGAATATACTTCCTTCTAAGGCGTATTCAACTTTTCCATCGACACCCCACGCTAACGTTGTCAGTAAACCATGCTCCGAAGCGACACCTTTTTCCCCAGTATTCATTAACATAAAGCAGCCAGTTCCGTAGGTGTTTTTTGCCATTCCAGCTTCAAAACAAGTTTGCCCGAATAAAGCCGCTTGTTGATCCCCTGCAATTCCAGCAATCGGCACTTCATAACCGAAGAAATGATAATCTACCGTTTTCGCGTACACTTCGGACGATTGTCTTACCTCTGGAAGCATGCTTTTCGGCACTGTTAAAATATCGAGCAATTCATCGTCCCACTTTAAATCGTAAATATTAAACATCAACGTCCGTGATGCATTCGAATAATCGGTCACGTGAGCTTTTCCACCGGACAATTTATAGACTAACCAAGTATCGATCGTACCGAAAAGAAGCTCACCTTTTTCGGCTTTTTCTCGTGCTCCCTCCACATGATCGAGAATCCACTTTACTTTCGTTCCAGAAAAGTAAGCATCGATTAAAAGTCCCGTCTTTTTACGGAACGTTTCTTCATAACTTTGCTCTTTCAATTCTTTACAAATATCGTCTGTTTGCCGTGATTGCCAAACGATCGCTCGATATATCGGTTTGCCCGTCTGTTTATCCCAAACGACAGTCGTTTCCCTTTGATTTGTAATTCCGATCCCTGCGACTTGATCGGGACGAATATCCGCTTTACGTAATGCTTCAGCGATACAAGATAACACCGACGTCCAAATTTCGTTCGCATCATGTTCTACCCAACCTGGTTTCGGAAAAAATTGTTCAAATTCACGTTGGGCAATCGTTATAACTTCCCCGCGTTTATTAAATATGATTGCTCGTGAACTTGTCGTTCCTTGATCTATCGCTAATATGTATTTTTCACTCATCGAACGATACTCCTTTACTTTCAAATTTCTAACTTTGCATCACTATATATATTTTTCTAAATAAAATCATCTCACTTCCGCCGCTCGTTGTAAATACATTTGTTAAAACGCTTCCAATTTTTTCGAAAAATCGTCACCTTTATCATGTAAAAGCGACAGAAATATTCATCATTTTTTCCTTTTACATTTTAACAATACTTTCGTGAAAGAGACAATTTTGCTTGACATATAAATTAGATAAAAACAGAATATGTGTAATATTTTACTCGGGGCATAAAAACAGTATTTTTACCAGCAAAAAAGAGAAGACACTCTATCATAATTGTATTCTATCCAGGCAAATACAATTAGAGAGAGGTCTTCTCATGGAGAATATTATATCAAGAATTTATGAATTATTAAATGAAACTGAAAACCTAATTGAGTTTGAAGAACAGGTCCAATTATTGATGTACGAAACTTTCTCTAATTTGATTGGAGAAGTATTTAGTTCAATAAACCAAGTGATAAAAGAAAAAAAGCAAATAGAGAATTGGAAAGTTGAAAGAAACGATGAGAAAATGCTCCCTAGATAAGTACTTATATTTGTGATATATTTAAATAAATAATCGTAATCTTATTCGCACGTTTCAAATTCATATGAACGATGATAAATAATTTGTTTAGGAGGGATATGAATGGGGAAAACGAAACATTCCGGACCGATCAAACTTTCCAAAAAACCCCGCCCTGATTTATGGGTTAGCAAAGTTCCGTTCGGTTTAGGTAAAATAAAGCCACATCATATTCGCGATACGATGAAAGTCGTTTGGGAAAATAAAGACAGTCTTCCGTATGCGACACGGATCCTCACGCAAGGTGTATGTGATGGCTGTGCACTCGGTGTGTCTGGATTAAAAGATCAAACATTAAAAGGACCTCATTTATGTACGACTCGTTTAAACGTACTCAGATTAAATACGATGCCTGCCATGAAAGACGACGTGATTTTTCAAGATATCGAAGACTTGCGGAAGTTATCGAGTACAGAACTTAGAAAATTAGGACGCATCCCTTATCCACTTATCCGAAGACGAGGAGAACGTAAATTTTCACGAATTAGCTGGGACGAAGCGCTCGATACGATTGCCGAGAAAATAAAAGCGATCGACCCGAAACAGTTAGCTTTTTATTTAACATCTCGTGGCATTACGAATGAAACGTACTATGTAGCCGGAAAAGTCGCTCGCTTTTTAGGAACAAACAATATTGATAACGCTTCCAGGATCTGTCATTCACCTTCGAAAACAGCATTAAGCCGGTCGATCGGTGTTGGTGCATCTACGTGCAACTATAAAGATTGGATCGGTACGGATGTATTATTGTTTTGGGGATCGGTTGCAGCGAATAACCAACCAGTATCCACAAAATATATGTATGCCGCTAAACGAAAAGGGACGAAAATCATTATCATTAACCCTCATTATGAACCTGCTATGGAAAAATATTGGATTCCATCGATTCCTGAATCTGCTTTATTCGGAACGAAACTTGCAGATGACGTGTACCAAGTGAACATTGGCGGAGATATCGCCTTTATGCACGGCATCATGAAACATTGGTTCGAGATGGAAGAGAAAGAGTACGGTTCTGCGATTAATCATGAATTTGTCAAAGAACATGTGAATGGTTATGAGGAGTTACGTGAAAAAGTCGTCGCTTATGATTGGGAACAGTTAGAAAAATCTTCCGGGCTTTCACGAGAACGAATGAAAGAGTTAGCTGAACTTTTAGCAAACGCAAAATCAGCAGTTTTCGTCTGGTCGATGGGACTAACGCAACATCGATTCGGTACGGATAACGTCTCACAAGTGGTGAATCTCGCATTATTACGAGGCTTTCTAGGACGTAAACATTGTGGGTTGATGCCGATCCGCGGTCACTCTGGCGTGCAAGGGTCAGGTGAAATGGGGGCAGATCCTTTCGTATTACCAGGCGGAGACTTTAATGAAGAAAACAGAAAACGGATCGAAAAACATTGGAAATTTAAGATCCCAAAATGGCAAGGCGATATCGTCGGAGTCACATTGGAAAATGCTTTACTTCCAGAAAATCACGAACGAAAACTGAAACTTTATTATATGTCAGGTGGAAATTTCCTCGAAACGATGCCAAACCCTGAATTTGTAAAGGAATGCTTGGAAAACGTCGATATTAGAGTCCATCAAGATATCATTTTCAATACGTCCACTTTCGTCGATGCAAAAGAAGCGGTCATCGTGCTGCCAGCAATGACACGCTATGAACAACCTGGTGGTGGTACGTCAACATCTACCGAAAGAATGGTTTATTTCTCTCCGGAAATTAAAGGTCCACGTATCGGTGAAGCACGATCAGAATGGGAAATTTATGTCGATCTTGCCAAACGAGTTAAACCTGAGGAAAGTCATTTAATCGACTTTAAACATGCTGCAGACATCCGAGCTGAAATTGCAGTAACGAACCCAAACTATGACGGAATTCAACATTTGAAAGAACGTGGAGACGTGTTCCAATGGGGAGGAGCTTGGTTATGTGAAGATGGAATTTGCCCTACTCCCGATGGAAAAGGAAATCTCATCCCTGTGGAAATACCTGAACTGCGTAAACCTGAAGGTCATTTTTACGTGTCGACACGACGTGGCAAGCAGTTCAATTCGATGATTTACGGTGAAAGAGATCCGTTTACAGATGCTGATCGCTACGATATTTTAATCAATGAAAATGATTGTAAAAAACTTGACATTAAAGAAGGCGAAGCGATCGTCGCTTATAACAAACACGGCATTTTCAACGGACGTGCGAAATTTGCACCAGTAAAAGAAGGAAATATTGCCGTCCACTGGCCGGAAGGAAATTCGCTCATTCCGGAAAGTGTATATGAACAATACGCTGGTATCCCTGAATATAATGCAGCAGTAATCATCGAAAAAGCTGAAACATATTACGCACATAAAGATACGAAATACGTCGAAAAAAGAATCGAAGAGTTAGAAATGGAAGTTCATTAGAAGGTGATGAATATGAACAATCATATTTACGAGCGAAGAAAAACGATTCAACTGAAAGATGGACGGTTTTCGTCATTCGATGATCCTATCGCCATTGAATCACCAATCACATTTTTCATAAATGGAGAAGAATTTGCAACGATCGTCTGTACACCGATTCATCTTCGTGAACTCGTAATCGGCTTTTTGGCATCTGAAGGTGTAATCCGGTTTAAAGATGATATTCAATCTATTCAAATCGATGAAGAACGAGGTTTTGCTTATATCGAATTAAAGAAGAAACTAGAACAGTTGAATATACAACGCTCAAAACGTCATATCGGATCATGTTGTGGAGTGAGTCGGCAATTTTACTTTAAAACCGATATGTTAACTGCCAAAACGATTACTTATTCATTTTCAATTTCTCCTTATCAATGTTTACATTTAATGGCACAATTACAAGCATATTCTGATCATTTTAAAAAAACGGGTGGTGTGCACAACGCCGCCCTTTGTACCGTTGATGAATTATTAGAAATCAGAACTGATATCGGACGCCATAATGCTTTAGATAAAATCCATGGGTATATTTTAGACAACAATATATACGTGCGTAATAAGTTAATCGTATTTAGCGGTAGAATTTCTTCTGAAGTATTATTAAAAGTCGCCAAAATGGGGATCTCAATCATCGTTTCCACTTCAGCCCCGACTAATTTAGCGCTTGAATTAGCGGAAGATTTACGAATAACGACAGTCGGTTTTACACGGGGCAACCGAATGAATATTTATACACATGCGGAGCGTATTGAAAATGCGGACGTCGATGTGAAAAAAATACAAAATAAATAAGATTTTCCCAAAAGAGAAGAATGATTAAGCAACGTTTTTAAATAAATGAAAAGGGGAGCGTCCAAAATAAGTCACTAACCTCGTTGGACGGCTCCTATTTATTTAGAGGAGAATTAAATTTCCCCGAAAAGCTACGAATCGTTATATGGCCACTTTCAGACGACTAATTATTGCTTACCGAGCGCTTGCATAATGCCCATCGGATCGAAACCAACGACCCACTGTCCATTTACTTTAGTTTGAGGTACTCCCATCTGACCAGTTTTTCTTACTAAATCTTGCATGATAACCGGATTTGTTTCCACATTCACTTCTTTAAAATCGATATTATTCTCCTTTAAAAAATCTTTCACCATCACACAATAAGGACAAGTCGTCGTTGTATAAACTGTTACTTCACTCATGTTAAATCCTCCTTTTATTCATAAAATTTTTTTATTACTTTGTATCCACTACATCATTTTATTTTGTTTTATGCCTAACAATTTATTTACGAAGCGGACCTTTCCAGTCGACCATCCCGCCAATCAAATTGCTTGCGTTATACCCTAATGAATTTAATAAATAAGTTGCCACACCACTGCGACTACCTGTTTCACATACGATAATATAATGTTTCGACTGTTCTAATTTGTCCAGGCTATTTTGTAACTTACCAAGCGAAATGTGAATTGCTCCTGGAATCATCCCTCGTCGTATTTCAAACGCTTCACGAACGTCGATCATTGTTACGTTTTTATCTGTTTCAAGAAGTGCTTCTACTTCATGAGGAGCAATGACTTTCATTAATTTGGCTTCCATTTCTAACTCCATGCCGACATTCCACCTTTTACGTTTGTTAGTTTTGTAAACCCTCGTTTTTTTAGTATTCGCGTCGCTCGATTGCTTCGCATTCCACTTTGACAAATGATGACGATTTCTTTTTCTTTAGAAAGTTCATCATGCCGTTCTTTTAGTTGTTGCAACGGAATATTTTTAAATCCTTTAATATTGTTCGTATTAAACTCATACGGTGTGCGAACGTCGATAAATTGATATCTTTTATTTCCTAACAATTTTCTCAGCTCATCCGTGTCTATTTGTTTCACACCTTTTACCGGAAAAAATTGTTTATATATTAAAATAATGATGAACAAAATGATGAGCACATTGATGAGCAATTCCAATGGCAAGCACCCCTCATACATCTATAAAACGATTTACCAATACCGGTAAGGGTATAAATAACTTAAAAAAGAAATAGATACCGTGTACTCATAAGGGTATATTATATTGTAATAAGAAATTTGTCAACAATTTCTACCTACTTTTCACTAATAAATTAACCGCCTCTTGAATTTGCGCTTTCGTATCTTCACCTTTATCTATTTGTTCACGCACACATTGTTCTAAATTTGCACTGACGACGATTGCTATAGCACGATCTAACGCATTTCTAGCTGCAGACATTTGTGTGACGACTTCTTTACAACTTTTTTCTTCTTCCATCATTCGTAAGACTGCTTTTACTTGACCTTCGATTCTTTTCATTCTATTTTTAATTTGTGCATCGTACAACTGTAATCCTTCCTTTCTGCTGTCAAAATCGTTCAAAGTTTCCCGAGCAGCATATATTTATCGTATTCACGCTGTCATTTACGCTCTATATAATAGATTACACTGATAAGACGATAAGGTCGAGTGTTATAGACAAATACGTTTATAAACATGATCGTTAATATATGATAAGTCATCCTTAAAAATTTGGGCTGAAGGATTCCATACCGTTTCGGATCAATGAGCTTGGTTGCTTTATTTGGATGAAACCGTTTCGTCATGAAATACTCCCTTACTATATACATATACCCGTATATCCATTATATGTTAAAAGGTAAGAGATAGTCAAGTTTAGCTTTTCAAAGTTTTTCCATTAACCACCAATATAGTTCATATTAATTTTTTTTCGTTTTTGCGTCATCATCGTTCGTTCATCGGAATAACGGTCGGTTCGATTTCGCCATACTTGCTTCATTTGTTCTAAAATTTCTCGATCTGAATAGTTGTTCCTTAATAAACTTTTTAAATCAAAACCATCAGATGCGAATAAACAAGTGTATAATTTCCCGTCTGAAGAAAGCCGCGCTCGTGTACAAGTGCTGCAAAAAGATTCAGATACAGACGTAATAAAACCTACTTCCACACCGTTATCACGATAACGATAACGTTTTGCTACTTCCCCGTAATAATCTTGATCGACCGGCACTAAATCATACTTACTATTTAATATGTCGAAAATTTCCTTTTTCGTGACAACTTTTTCATAACTCCAAGCGTTATCATTGCCGACATCCATAAATTCGATAAAACGTAACGTAACTCCTAATTGTTTAAAATGTTCTGCCATCGGTAAAATTTCTTGATCGTTTACGCCACGTTGCACGACCATATTTACTTTAATATAAAACCCTATTTGTTTCGCTAACTCAATATTTTTTAAAATAATGTCCGGTTTCGTACCGCGTCCGTTCATTTTTCCGAAAACGTCCGGATCAATGGCGTCTAGACTTATATTTAACCGTTTTAAACCGGCTTTATACAAATCTTCGCCATAACGACCTAATAATACACCGTTTGTCGTTAATCCGATATCAGCAATGCCATCTATTTCTGTCAATTGCTTCACTAAAATCGGCAAATCTTGTCGTAAAAGTGGTTCTCCACCAGTAATTCTTATTTTTTTCACACCTAATGTTGCAAACAGTTTTGCTAAACGAACCATTTCTTCGTATGTTAATAAAGCCTCACGTGGTAAAAATGGATAATCATCACCGAAAATTTCTTTCGGCATGCAGTACGTACAACGAAAATTACAACGATCTGTTACCGAAATTCGTAAATCATGTATCGGTCGACCTAATGCATCTAAGATAGCACCCATTTTCTAGCCTCCTTCTCGTCTTCAGGGGTATTGACGTTCATAAACAAATAAAGTGACGACGTTAACTCACTTGCTTCTACATATTCCACATCAGTCGTTTTTAAAACTTCTGTCATTTTATAGTGCTTATTTTCTAACGTCTGTTTAATTTTTTCGAGAACGTCACCGTTCCAAACGGAAACTAAAGGTTGCAGGCGACCTTCGACTACTGTCACAGTGACATCTTTTTCGTGACGTTGTAATAATTTTCTTATAACTTCTTCGGTGATAAGTGGCATATCACAAGGCAAAACGACATAACGGTCCGCTTTTTTTGTCACCATCGCTGAATAAATACCTGCCAACGGACCACATCCGCTATACGGCGGCTTATCGACAATGATATGTTTATCTTTTGGGAATTTATGAATCAATTCTTGTCGTGTGACGATGATCACGTCGTCACATAATGCATTTAAAATGTCGTAACTAATTTCATAAAATTTTCTCCCGTTTATTTCGGCAAATGCTTTCGGTGAACCGTATCGTCTCGACAGACCGCCTGCTAGCAAAATCCCGACAGATCTTTTTTGTTTCACGCAACTCGATCACCATCCGATCTGTTAAATATGCTTTAAAAATGTTTGAACACCTTGTTCTTGCCCTAACAATAAAATATCTACTTCTCTTCCAGCTCGATGGCCTTCCGAATCTTTCGGTAAGACGATAAAACAATTGCCGCGTGCGATCGAAGATACTGCATTCGATTTATTAAATCCAGCGGAAACGACAACCGGTCCAGAGGCGGTCATTTCCCAAACAGCTCGAATAAAACGTGTAAATGGATTTCGTTTTTGAAGATCTTCTCCTAATTTCGCTTTCATCCTCGGTAAAAATGGAGCTGTTCCACCCATCATTTTAATGATTGCTGGACGAGTAAATAATTCAAAGCCGGTGAAACATGCCGACGGATTCCCTGATAAACCGAACAATAATTTATCGTCTAATACGGCGACAGTCGTGACACTTCCAGGACGCATCATCACTTTATCAAACAGTACTTTCGCGCCTAACCGTTCATAAATTACTGGTAAATAATCGAAATCACCGACGGAAACACCACCAGTCGTAATGACGATATCAGATTGTCGTAACGCTTCTTTGACCATTTCAATGCTAGCTTCTAAGTCATCTTCAATTATTCCGAGCGATTGAAACGGAATGTTCATTCTTTGTAACTGTGCCTGTAACATCGGACCGTTCGAATTACGAATTTTCCCAGGTTGTAATGGTTCATCTACTTCTAACAATTCAGTTCCAGTAGCGATAATGCTTACTTTCGGTCGTTTGCCGACTGTTACTGTACGATATCCGAACGTCGCTAACAAAGCGACAGTACCAGGATGTATAAATGAACCTTCTGGAATTAATTTCTCTCCCTTTTTTGCATCTTCTCCTTGGAATGAAATATTTTCATGTTTTGCAAAACTTCTTTTGATTATAAAACCTTCTTCGACATCCTCTGCTTCTTCTAACATGACGACAGCATCAGCGTTTCTTGGTAAAAGTGCTCCCGTCATAATTCGATATGCTTCGTAACGTTGTAAAGGTTCATCCCCAATATGACCTGCACCTAATTCCCCGATCACACGAAACGCGATAGGATTACTTGGAGAGGCACCTTTCGAGTCAACCGCCCTAATCGCATAACCATCATATGGAGAGCGATCGAACGGCGGTACATCATGACGTGCGATAATCGATTCTCGTAAGATTCTCCCATACGCTTCTTCGAGTGAAACTTTTTCTGTTTCTAATCTATGGCAATGGTCCATCAGCAATTGAACAGCTTGACAAACAGTTATCGGTTCTCTTTTCATTTCTACCTCACCATATTTAATCGTTTACATGAACTATACTATATCTCGTGCCAGGAATAAAGACTTCGACTTAAAATAAAGTTAAAAATGATTTATATTTGTATTTCAGATCAACATTTTCGTAACATAAAATTAACTGGAAAAAGTTTGTGGAGGGATATTTTTGATCGTAAGAGAACGTGAAAAACATTTCGTCATGATCGAGCAACATCATCACGCGCAATTAGCGGGGAAACTGTTTTTACAGTTACATGATGAATTCTTACCTTCTAAACAGTGGCGGGAAGATATTTTCTATGCGATTTTCGAGCACGATTGCGGATGGATACATTTTGATGAAGTGCCTTTTTGGAATGACGGGAAAAACATTCCTTATGATTTTAATGAATTTCCGATCGGTCCGAAAATTGTTTTATATGAATATGGCATTAATCAAGTAGAAAAATCATCATCGTATGCTGCACTTCTTTGTAGTAAACACTACGTATCATTTTTACGAGAACGGACAGATGAAACGAGTAAACAGTTCGTTGAGCGAGAACTTTTACGCCAGAAACAGATACAGGAAAAACTCAATCTTCACCTTAAATTAATTGAAATGCACTATCAATACGTAAAACTTTTCGATGATTTATCGCTTTACATTTGTTTGAATGAACCAGGAACGTCCAAAGAAGATGAACATTTTTTCTTTAAAAATGGAATTACACTTCCACCTAAGTTTGGTGAAAATAAACTTCAACTTTTTTGGGAAAATAAAAGCGACGTGATGATCAATAAAAACCTTTTTAAAGGCGATGTAACATTATTTGTCAAGCAAAAGGTGATTGACAAAGACACGATCGCAAAATTAGGAATAAAAAAAGCCTATGTACAGGCGTCGGAAGATATCGTACCAATCACAATAAAATACGGACAATAAATGAAGAAAAAGCCTTAGTCGAATTTTTATTAATTTGGGGGGTGACTAAGGCAGAGTTACTCTTATCCAAACATAAGTTACGCAGTTTTTTCAACACCTTCAGTAAATGCGTATAAACAAACACAAGCAGTAAAAATACCTCCGATAACGACAAAGTAAATCACCGATCATTCCTCCCAAATAGTGAACAGAATTATCTAACTAAATCATATCACGAATGAATATTAAATTTTTCAGTCAATTGTTAACAATTATTGAATATTTTTTTGTAATTCTTTTAATGATTCGTCTAATTCAGCCGCCATGACGTCTAAAGTTTCCTTTTTCGATAAATCCTTTCGTAAATGAATCGGTTCACCAAAAATAATTTTCGGTCGTTTAAATTGAAACAACTCTTTAAAATTGTTTGGTCCTACGTATGCTGCAGGTACGATTGGCGCTTTTGCATAGTTTGCGATCGTTACTGCTCCTCGTTTTAACGGAACATCTTCACTCGTTCTTGTTCCGCTTGGAAAAATACCGACGATTTTCTCTTCTTTCATTAATTTCATTGGAATTTTAATTGAACTTGGTCCTGGGTTTTCACGGTCGACCGGAAAAGCATTTAACGTTTCGACTAGCCATTTTAATGCTCTATTGATTCAAACAATTCTTTTTTTGCCATATAATGTATTTGTCTTGGTAATATTGCAATTCCTAACATTATATGTCTACCCATCCTGTATGGGTACAAGCGATAATATAGCCGGATTTTCCGGCAAATTCTCACGTTGATACACTTTGATTGGTCCGCCAAAAATACTAAATATAAATCTTTAACACGTATCCTGCAAAATTGTAAAACATGCTTTGTTCCCCTCTTTAATAAATTCTTTCAACTCCCACTATGTGTTATTTTAACAGTAAATTCAATGTTTTTGCCAATTATTATCGATGATAATTCAATTTATAAATGTCAATAATAAACGTATGGAGGTGAGCAAATATGCCAACCATCCGTATTAAAGACAATGGACCTTATCAAGTTAGTGGTACTTTTAAAATCATCGATGCTAAAGGGAACAATTTAAAACTAAAGGAGAAATCTCTTTATGTCGATGTGGACGCTCGGAAAATAAGCCGTTTTGTGACGGCACTCATAAAGAGATTCATTTTGAAAGTAAACCACGAGCAGACAAAAAACTTGTAGAAGTTTAAATTTGAGGGTGCTTTTTATTGCACCCCTTTTTAATCATGAATATTTGGGATTTTCGGTCGTCGAATAAATAATGCTAACAATAGTGCGACGAGGGCAAATATCGTCGAGATGAAGAAAGTATGATTGATCCCTTCTAACATCGCGAGTAGCTCAATATCAAATTCGAAAGTTTTGCCTTGAGCGGCTTGTTTTTGTAACACTATGCCTACTGTTTCCGAATGCTTCGCCATAATGTTAATAAAATTGCCGAACCGATCGCACCCGAAACTTGCTGTAACGTATTGTTCATCGCGGTTCCATGCGGATTTGCACTCATCGGAATCTCATTCAGCCCATTTGTCATAACCGGCATCATAACTAAAGACATTCCAAACATTCGCACTGTATAAAGCGTCATTAAATAAAAGTAACTATCTTCCATTGTTAAGTCGCTAATAACATGTACGTGCAAACAGTTAAAATTGTTAATCCAGTTATTGCAAGAACTTTTGCTCCGAACTTATCAAATAATCTTCCGGTTATTGGGGACATAATCCCCATCAAAATTGCTCCAGGCAACATTAATATACCTGAGTAAAAAGGTGAAATTTCTCTAACGGTTTGCACATAAAGTGGTGTTAAAATCATACCCGAAAACATCGATGCGGAAATAGTAATGGAAATAGCTGATGATAATGCAAACATTGGGTACTTATATATTCTAAAATCTAACATTGGTTCTTTTAATTTCATTTGATGGAAAATAAATATCACTAGACAGATGGAACCAATAATGATTGTGCCATATACATGAATAGAACCCCATCCACTATCAGCAACAGAGCTAAACCCGTATAATAAACCTCCAAACCCTATACTGGAAAGAATAATGGATAGAATATCTAATTTAATTTCTCGATTTGGTGTTATATTTTTCAATTTAAACGTAGCATAAATTAGAGCTAAAACTCCGAACGGTAAGATAATAGCAAATAACGTTCTCCAAGAATAATGTTCAATTACCCAACCAGAAAGAGTTGGCCCAATTGCTGGAGCAACAAACATTACAAGTCCGAATATTCCCATCGCTGTACCACGTCGTTCAACTGGAAAAGCAATTAATATAACGTTCATTAATAATGGCATCATTAATCCTGAACCGGAGGCTTGCAACATTCTACCTACAACTAATACGAGAAAACTTGGTGCTATCATTGCAGTCAATGTACCTAGCGTAAATAATCACATCGCCCATAAAAAAATTTGACCGATTCGTAAAACGTTGAATAAAAAAAGCACTAACCGGGATTAAAATTCCATTCACTAACATATAACCAGTCGTTACCCATTGCACTTTGGACGGAGAAACTGAAATTCTGTCATGATTGTCGGTAACGCAATATTTAATAATGTATTATTTAAAAACGCAGCAAATGCACCAATGAATAATATCGCAATCAGCCCGTACGGTGGATTTTTACTGCAACCTTTTACTGCCATTTATCCATCTAATTCACTTCACTTGACCAAACCAAAAAGAAATATATCAACTGTGTTTTACTGAAGTTCGTATATTTCCAAAACTTCATATACTTGGAAAGAGAAATAATGACAACATATAGATTTTACCAACATTCGATTTTACCATATGCCCGTTTGAGAAATAAGTATTGAACTTCGACATTTCTTGAAATCGTATATGATAATAGTCATCTTTCTAACTGCTCTAAAGAGGATCACTATCCGTGCTAAACATTGAAAAAGACATGCTGTCCCTATATGCTTAGGACAGAAAACATGCATCCCATTCGAAAAGTTTATTACATGCTGTTCTACTAACGCCGTGTGCTAATTTATGCTTGCGCTTAATCACTTCACAATTCGATCTGCGTATTTTTCACAGTCATCTTTCGTTTCCGCTTCTACCATCACTCGTAATTAACGATTCCGTACCTGAAGGGCGAACGAGTACCCGGCCAGCTTCCCCTAACTCATGCTCAACTTGCTGCAATTTCATTTTGCAACTCGCTATTCTTCATTATGGCTTTCTTTATCTTTTACCGGAATGTTTTTTAATACTTGTGGAAAAATTGTCATTTCCGCTGCTAATTCTGATAATGTTTTTCCTGTTTCCTTCATAATGTTGATTAGTTGAATCGCAGTTAACATTCCATCACCACTAGTAGTATGATTTAAAAAGATAATGTGGCCTGACTGTTCACCGCCGAAGTTGAAATCACCTTCTAACATTTTTTCCATTACATATCGGTCACCGACATCAGCACTTACACATGGATCCCATGCTTTTTTAACGCTTGATGGAATCCTAAATTACTCATGACAGTCGATACGACAGTATCTTTATGTAATTGTTTTCTTCGTGTAAATACGTTGCACAAATATACATAATTTGATCGCCATCGACAATATTCCCTTTTTCATCGACGGCGATGAGTCGATCACCATCTCCATCGAACGCTAAGACCGATATCTAACTCTTTTTCTAGTAACTAACTCTTGTAATTTTTCCGGATGATTAGAACCGACGCCATCATTAATATTATTTCCGTTCGGACTGTTACCAATCGTATAAATTTCTGCTTCTAAATCAGCAAATAAGTGTGTCGCTAAGACTTGAAGTCGCCCCGTTCGCACAATCTAAACCAATATGCATTCCGGCAAAATCATTGTCGATCGTTTCTTGTAAATAGGATAGATACTTTTGTGCACCTTCGAAATAATTGCTTACTATACCAATATCTTCCCATAGGTCTCGGTAAGCGTATCTTCCTCATCCATCAACCTTTCTATTTCTGCTTCTTGTTCATCCGTTAATTTAAACCATTCGGTCCGAAAATTTTAATTCCGTTATCTTCAAATGGATTGTGGGAAGCTGATACCATTATTCCCATTTCAGCATTCGTCGCTTTTGTTAAATACGCAACTCCAGGGGTAGATATCACTCCTAGACGCATCACTTCCGCACCAATTGAAAGTAATCCTGCGGTTAATGCCGCTTCAAACATTGGACCTAGAAATTCTCGTATCTAAACCGATCAATACTTTCGGACTTTTCCCATCCTTCGCAAAAACATGTCCACTAACTCTACCTAATTTAAAAGCCAGTTCAGGTGTTAAACTTTTATTTGCGATTCCTCTAACACCATCAGTGCCAAAATATTTACCCAACTTTAATCTCTCCTTTTCATGAGTTCAAATCAAACTCATTCAAACATAATATCGATTTATTTAAAAATGAATTATTCATTCCAATTTACTCTAGTAAAATGGTAATTCGATTAATTCTGGTTCTAGTCTGATATTGTTCGGTCCACTTACAGATAATGAAACTTGGTGTTCACCTTCGTTTAAATTACTGATATCGATCGAGGCGGAAATATCATCTTTTCCATATTTTTAATTAACTGATCATTGCCAATTGCAGTAACATTCAACTTGTGAATCGTCCGGTTGGACGAAAGTGATGTCATGACTATTTTGCCCAACCGTATCAATACTTACATCTTCGAACACTTTTTCTTCATTAAGTTGAATTTCTACTTCTACTGTTTCATCATTAGCTGTAACACCTTCTGGAAAGTCTATTTCAACTTCGTATTCTCCAGATTCTTCAATGTCACTTAAATCAATTTCTTTCGTATGAATTTCATCTATTTCACTTAACATCGCACGTCTACCAAAGATTTCGATTTCTTCAGGTGCAGTAATTTCATCCATCGAAAGACCTTCTGGAAGTTCTCCAGTCGTTCTCACATTCAACGGAACCGTTTTACTCGGTCGCTCAACTAAAACAGACACGGCGACACTTTCAGGTTCTACAATCACACATTTAAATCATTACCTTGAATATCGTATACACTTACAGGAACTTCTCGATTCGTAATCGATTCTTTTAAATCCGTTACATCAATGAACACTTTCACCATCGCTATCTGTTCAATAATACTTTCAGAACTGACGATCGTTACTGTTTCAGGATTCACTTCTGGAGTGCCAATTCATAGCCGACTGGAAATTTATCCATATTGACAAATTCTACATCGACGGCAAATTCTCGCGTCGCCCGTTTTTCAATATTAACAGTGATCGGTTTTCGGTTCGATATATGCCGTTAAATCTTCCGGAATATTTTCATGTTCGACTTCTACTTCATGTTCTCCTTCTTCTATATCACGCAAATCGACGAAAACTGTAAAATTTTGTTGTCGTACGATAGGTGTTAATATACTCGTTCTTCCCTTTACGTATACTGTCACACTTCAGGTACACCACTTACTACGTATTGGTCCGCATCAATTCTAATATCTAAAGGAACATCTTCTAATACTTGCACTTCATTCGTTGCACCTGGAATGATAGCGAGAGTCATCTCGCGTTTATCTGTTTCAACCGTAACGAAAAGATATATCGAAACAGCAAAAATGAGCGAGATGATTCGTACAAACCATTTGCTTTGAAACCATTTATCCATTTCTTCTCCCCCTCCAGTTCAGTCTGTTCGTTCAGGGGTCTTTAATGCATTCGTTGTTAAATTTTTCTGATAAAATTTCTGCAAGTCTTTCCTCATCGATATCTCTCGAATTAGTTCTCCATTTTTTGCACAAGATATCGTTCCAGTTTCCTCAGATACGACGATCGTTAATGCATCGGTTACTTCACTGATTCCTAGTGCAGCACGGTGCCTCGTCCCAATTCTTTGAAATCGTTGCACTTTCGGATAGCGGCAAATAACAAGCCGCCGCAACAATTTTATTTCGTTTGATAATGACAGCACCATCATGTAATGGGGTATTCGGAGTGAAGATATTCGTCAACAATTGATTTGTCAATTCTCCGTTTATAGGGATCCTGTTTCTGCATATTCCCCAACACCTGTTTCCAGTTCAGTGTAATTAAGGCGCCGATTCGCGCTCTTCGCCATATATAAACAAGAAGTTCGTTGGATCTCTTTGATTATATGTTCATTGACTTCCTCTTCCGATCTTTCCCCTCTCGTAAAGATGCTACCACGACCAATTGTTCTAATGCCCTTCGCAATTCAGGCTGGAATAAAATGATGATAACTAAGAAATCCCCATAAAATTGCCTGGTTCGTCATCCATTGTATCGTTTGCAAATTAAATAATATACTTAACAACCAAACGATGACAACGACGAGAATCCCTTTTAATAATTGGATCGCTTTCGTTCCACGGATTATCATTATTAATTTATATAATACATACCAGACAATCGCGATATCGACGCCGAATTCTGATTATATTTAAGAGATCAAAACCCCCATCAAACACGCCGACACTTCCTTTTACATCTCAATACTACGTTCAAACATATTATAACATAAGACAAAATCATTTAGATAAAAATATTTATGTGATAAATTTAGAAAAACACAAATTTCATTTTATGTTTAGAACCCAATTCATGGATCCATCGCATTTTACCTTAGTTCACTCTCCGCTACTTCAAAGATGATATAGAGTGAGAAATAGTCAATTTAGACAAAAAATACGCACTACAATATATTCGTAGTGCGAAATTAGATATAGCTTTCTCCTAATAGCGCTCCGATTAACGCTACTGCTGTTTTGCCAGTTTGGTTTTGTTGATCGAGAAGCGGGTTTACTTCTACAAATTCTGCAGAAGTAATCAGATTCGCTTCAAAAAGCATTTGAAGAGCGAGGTGACTTTCACGGAAAGTTACTCCACCCTCTACCGGTGTACCGACACCAGGCGCTTCTTGTGGATTGATCGCATCGAGATCAAAACTTAAATGCACCCCATCAGTTCTTTCTTTCAAATAGTTGATTGTCTCTTCGATGACTTGCGCCATGCCGTAACGATTGACTTCATTCATCGTGTACACTTTTATATTTAATCTTTTTAACAAGTCTTTTTCACCATCATCAAGGTCGCGTACACCGATTAAAACGACATTTTCCGGTTTTACTTTCGGCGTCTTTAGACATGATTTCAGTCAAATTAGGATGGCCATTGCCTAAACTCACTGCTAACGGCATTCCATGAATATTTCCTGACGGTGATGTTCTCAGCTGTATTAATATCCCATGAGCATCATACCAAATGACGCCTAAATTTTCATAATGGCAGTGAAGTCCAGCTAACGTACCGATTGCGATACTATGGTCACCGCCTAAAATGAGTGGAAACCTTTCTAGTTCTCACCTCTCTTTCTACTGTTTGTGCAAGTTTTGAATTAGCTTCCACAATCTTCTTCTAAATGACGTAACTTATCCTTTCGTGATCGGTTCAAGCTTTTCAGGCCGTTCAATATCTATATTACCTAAATCAAAAATATTGTAGTTTAACTGTTTCAATCTTATCGGACAGTCCCGCATAACGTATCGCTTCAGGACCTAAATCCACACCGTAACGATTTTGTCCTAAGGCCATAGGAACACCAATAATTGATATATCTTTTTTCAAACCACATACCTCCTTCGACACAAGCCTATTTTACCTAATTGAGAGGTAGTGGTTCAACTCGACATTTTTTTGCATATTTATACGTTTAACAATGTTATTGCAAGTTAATGAAAATTATATTCGTTCCGCTCCGTTTTCATACACTTGAATATTTAAAGGTATGATCCCTTTTTCTTGCCAACGTTTCTGTAATTGTAAAGAAACTTCCCGGCTCGGAACGAATGCGATACCACAATCACCACCACCAGCACCTGATAGTTTCCCGACACCGCCAAGACGTTCAGCTTCTTTACTTAATATGTACAATTTTTTCGTTTCTATTTCGACATTTGCATGCTCGCCAATTTCTCGCAACGCTTTGCGATTTTGTTCGATCCCTTGAAAAAATATATCTACATCATTCTTTTCCATTCCTTCAACAATCGTCCGGACGGCTCGTTTACTTTTTTCTAAAAATTGTTCATAATATTGGACAGAATTTTCTTTTTTCAACTTTCTAATTTCACTTACTAAACTTTTCGTCGATGCTGGTTTTCCAGTCCAACCAACACATAAGTGCAACGATGGTGGAAATTGTACAGGTTCAATCGTCAAATACGTCCATTTTCGTTCGACGAAACGACTGATACGATCCGTTTTTTCTAATTGTTCTAACAGCCAACCAGCTTGGAAAGAAGCATAGTTTAATACTCCGCCGTAAGTAGATGCAGCAATATCCGCTCCGGAACCACTTCCTTGCGTTTGCGTATGAGCGATGGCAGCTAGTTTAAAAATGATATCTTTTTTTGGTTTTTCATTTAAAAACTTCGTTAAAACTGCGGTAACGACGGAAGTTACGACTGCGGCACTTGAACCTAAACCGTATTTTTGCCCTGTCGTTTTATCATCTAATTCACTATTAATCGTCAGTGCAAATGGAGTGATCGTAATACTTTTTTCTCGCAAATAAGTTAACGTAGTCGTCAGTGCGCTTTTTACAAATCTGACTGCTCTACCTTCTTTCTCAAACTTGACATCTGTTCCATCGAAGTGAAATCGTTGGTGAAAAAGTTTATAATTTTCGATATTTACTTCATTCACTTTACTATCACGTATTGTCGTATATAAAAAACGATCGACGGCGATGACGATCAATTGATGATATGGTTCTAAAACAGCAAATTCCCCAGCTATCATCAATTTGCCGGGGGTTTTAATCGTAATTGGTGCTTCCAAGATTCTCCACTCCTACTTGTAAGAAATGCCGCTTCCGACCTTGCTGACGATGACATCTGTAACTCCTGCGGTATTTTCTAATCTTTCTAACACTTTGTCTTCATGTTCTGGCAAATATAATACTTTCACGTTCGGTCCTGCATCGATTGTAAAATAAGCTAGGATGCCGTCCTTTCTAAGCGATTGAACTGTTTGCATCACAGTCATCGTCGTATCTTGCCAATACGTAAATGGAGGATTTGCACCTAACGTCGTCGCATGCATTTTTAAACAGTTCGCTTCAGCAATCGAGCCGACTTTTTCAAAATCTTTTTCCTGAATGCCTACCTTTATATCTCGTAAATCTGTTCGGACACTTTTTAACCAACCATCGTAAAACACCGACGTGTCGACTGTCCGCTTCATCCCTTTACGGCTGGAGACATCTTTTTCTTCCGCAGTAACAACAACTGCTGCTACACGAATGTCCCAATGGTCTTGTGGCGCAATTTGCACTGCAAACGAGTCGGAGCCATCTTCTTTTTCACCCATTTTCCATTCAACGAAACCACCATAAATGGAACGGCAAGCAGAACCAGAATCCTCTACGGGTAAAGCGTGACAATACTTCATCCGTTAAATTTAGTTGTAAAGCTTTTTGTGTCGCGGCGGCCAATGCGGCAAAACCTGAAGCTGATGAAGCAAATCCTGCCGCAGTGGGAACTTTATTAATCGAAGTCACTTCGGCATATAAATTTTTACGACCGGAATATTCCCGAAATAAATCTAGATACTTAGTCACCCTCTCATATGCATTATCAGTGATGACTTCATTATTTAACATAAAAACATCTTTCTCTAAGTCTTCTTTAAAATGTACGGTCGTTTCGGTATAAAAACCGTCTAATGTGACCGATAAACTATTATTCGTCGGTAAAATGAGTTCTTCATTTCGTTTACCCCAATATTTAATTAAAGCAATATTCGTATGTGCTTTTGCTGTTGCACGCATGAAATTTTCTCCTTTTATGAATATTTAACATCATGTAAAATGATTTTATCTATATATAGAAAGGGCTGTCCGATATCACATTTGGACAGCTCTTTTTTTATTAGTTTTCACTTTTCAACGTAAATGGCCACACATTTTGTGCACCGAACTGTTTTAATTTTTCGCCCAACTGTTTTGAATGAAGTTCACTTTGAGCGAGTGCGATAATACATCCACCGTTACCGCCACCAGTTAATTTTGCGCCAAGTGCACCTTCTTTGCGGGCGAATTGAATTAAGATTGTTTAAACTCGAGTCACTGACACCAATCGCTTCTAACTCTTTTTGCGCTTCATTTAAAAGATGCCCGAGCAATTGTTTGCTTGATTTTTCCAGAGCTTCCCGCGCTTGATATGTGATTTCACCGATTCTTTCGATTTTCCCTTGGACGACTTGTGGTGCTGATTTAAGCATTTGCGCTACTGTTTTCACGGCTGTTTTCGTATCAGCCATTCGGCCAGTATCAGCTACGACGAAGTAGAAGTCGCCCTTTGGTTTAATAAAATCGATCGGCTCTTCTTTTTTATACCAGACCGGACTTTGTGAAGTAATCGTTAGCGGGTCAATTCCACTCGGTGCGCCATGTGCATACGTTTCGGAAATATTGGCTAGTTGCAGCAATTGCTCTTTCGTATACTGAACATTTGAATATTTAAATAACGATTTTACGACGGCAATTGCGACGGAAGCACTTGAACCTAAACCTTTTCCTGGTGGGATAGAAGATTTAATACGAATAAGTAAATCTTCATACGGTATTTGTAAAATTTTCAACGTCTGTTTAATCGTATGAACGATTCCTGCTAACGATTTCGGCGCTGACTCCATCGGACCTTTGTAAAGTGAACTGTCTAAATAGACGTTCCCGATTACACGTTCAACAATCGACTCCACCCCGATTAACGGGAAAGGAATCGCAATCGCCGGTTGTCCGTGGACGACAGCATGCTCTCCAACTAATATTAATTTGCTATGTGCTACACCTGTAGCTACTTTTTCTGAGATGGATACTTTTTCTACACTCATTTTGCATACTCTTCCATTAATTTTTTTGCATAACCAACACGAATTTCTTTTTTCTCAATCATTTTTTTAGAAATGATATCTACTAATTCTCCAGTAGCACCAGCTGCCATTGCGACAGATCGTGAATGTAGTGCCATATGGCCTTTTTGAATTCCGTCTGTCACTAAGGCTTTTAATGCACCTAAATTTTGCGCTAAGCCGACTGCTACAATCACTCTCGCTAACTCTTTAGCTGATTCTACACGTAATATTTTATATGCTAACTTCGCCATCGGGTGAACACGACTAGCACCACCAACGATGCCTAATGACATCGGCAACTCTAACTCTCCTACTAAGTTGCCTTCGTCATCGACAGACCATTTCGTCATCGAACCATAATGTCCATCACGGGCTGCATAAGCATGAGCACCTGCTTCTACTGCTCGCCAGTCATTTCCTGTTGCGATAAGTACTGGGTCGATGCCATTCATAATGCCCTTATTATGCGTCACAGCACGGTAAGGGTCAGAAGCAGCAAACTCATAAGCATGTACAACACCATCGCGTACTTCTTCTCCTGTAAATCCTTCAGATTCTAATAACTCAGGAGGAATGACACAAGTCGCTTTTGCTAAGCAACGGTCCGCAAAATTGGAAAGGATTCGTAAATATACTTTCCCTTTCGTAATATGTTCGACGACAGGAGCCAATGACTCTGCCATCGTATTGATGATGTTCGCTCCCATGGCATCACATGTATTTACTAATAGATGGACGATAAGCATTTTCGTGTACTTAGATCCATCTTCGTTAATCATTCTAACTTCTAGATCCTCTGCTCCTCCCCCTCGCTTAACTAAGCTAGGATAAGCATCATTAGCCGCTTCGATGAGCATATCTTTTTGTGCAAGTATATCTTTTTTAGCTTGTTCAAAATCAGGACATCCAACTACTTGGATTTGCCCGATCATAATTCTTTCTGTAGCTTCTGTTTTAAAGCCACCTGCTTCTCGGACGATTTTAGCGATATAACTTGCGGAAGCGACGATGGATGGCTCTTCTACAGCCATTGGTACTACATAATCTTTTCCATCTATCAAAAAATTTAATCCTAACCCGAGAGGAAGTGAAAATGTGCCGATAACATTTTCAATCATTTTATCCGCAATATCTTCTGGTAAAGATACTGGATCATTTAATTGTTTCACATCTTCTTCCGATAATTGAAACAAATCTGCAATATACTTTTTTCTTTCTTCAATCGACATTTTGTAAAAGCCGGGAATTCTAGAAGATATCTCCATCCAATTCACCCTTAAAACAGTAATTGTACGAATTCACTTAACCTTTTATATTATATATCATCATTGTGAAAATTTAAATTGATTCTACTATCACATTATATCAAAATTCTTGTGAAATAGATATTCATCATGATTAAAACGTTTTCTTTCATCAAAATTTCCAACTGACATGATGACATATAAACGATAACGAAATGTGCCAAAAGACAAAATAAACAAGGGTGCACTTACCCTTGTTTTCAAGCAATAAAGCTGGGCTACTAGGATTCGAACCTAGGAATGACGGAGCCAAAGTCCGTTGCCTTACCACTTGGCTATAGCCCAATATTTACTTTTCGGAGTGGAGGGGGGCAGATTCGAACTGCCGAACCCGAAAGGGAGCGGATTTACAGTCCGCCGCGTTTAGCCACTTCGCTACCCCTCCATATAATGTGCAATAAATAAATGAATATTCATATTTCCAACGTATCAATACAAATAGAAACATGCCGGCCAGAGGACTCGAACCCCCAACCTACTGATTACAAGTCAGTTGCTCTACCAATTGAGCTAGGCCGGCATGAAGTGACCCGTACGGGATTCGAACCCGTGTTACCGCCGTGAAAGGGCGGTGTCTTAACCACTTGACCAACGGGCCGTTATTTATTTAACTGAAATCAACGACTTTTATTATATACAAGCTTTTTATTTTTGTAAAGGGTTGTAATAAATTTTTCACTTTTATTATAGCAATGTTCCGTGACGTTAGTCATTAGCGTGGAAAATCGTTATAATAAAATGAGTACATACTTTGGAGGTGCCTAAATGTCTGGCTTATTAAAAGGTAAAAATATCGTCATCATGGGAGTAGCCAACCAGCGAAGCATCGCTTGGGGTATTACGAAATCTCTACATCGTGAAGGTGCAAATTTAATTTTTACAAATAGACAAAAACGTTCTTATCAAAAATTACAAAAACTTTTAGACGAGCACGATATAGAAGCTAAATTGCTCGTATCATGTGATGTAGCGAGCGATAAAAGTATTAAAGAAGCATTTAAAGAAATTGGCGAGAAAGTGGGTACAATCCACGGAGTCGTTCATTCGATCGCTTTTGCTAATCGCGAAGAATTACAAGGTGAATATGCGAACACCTCACGTGAAGGATTTCTACTCGCCCAAGAAATTAGTGCATACTCACTCGTAGCCGTGACGAATGAAGCACGAAAATATATGACAGAAGGCGGTAGCATCGTCACCCAAACGTATCTCGGTTCTGAACGCGTCGTCAAAAACTATAATGTCATGGGAGTGGCAAAAGCGTCACTAGAAGCGAGCGTCCGTTATTTAGCGGAGGATGTTGGTAAAAACAATATTAGAGTGAACGCAATCTCAGCTGGTCCAATTCGAACGTTATCAGCTAAAGGCGTTTCAGGTTTAAACGAAATCCATTCTATTATAGAAGAGAAAGCTCCTTTACGTAAGAACGTCGATCAAGACCAAGTTGGAGATGCAACGATGTTTTTATTGAGTGATTTATCACGTGGAATTACAGGTGAAGTCATTCACGTAGACTCTGGTTACCATATTATGGGGTTGTAATGTTGTGAAATATTAAAAAGTGCTATTGTATACGAAATTTATATAATAGCACTTTTTATTTTAATTCAAATTTTTGTCCATCTATATTCGATCGCACACCGTTCACTACTAATAAAGATGGTGTAACCGACTCGTTTCATACATTATTATTTTTTCTTGGATCATCCGAAATTAATATCCCTGCTTCCGATAAAGCTTTCGTAGCTGCATCTAACTTTTCTAATGAATCTGCTTCGAGCGTATGTAAATGAACCCCATCCGTCAAAGCAGCAAGTAGTGTAAACTTATTTTCCATTAAATCGTTATAAAACTTTTCAACTTCCAATCTGCTTTTAAGCATAAGAGAACCGGTAAGGTCGCCGTAAAACGGATGTTCGACGATCACATTCACTACGGTCACACCACAATCGACGATCATGTCTAATTCTTCTTTCGTCTGTTCACGTGAATGTTTACATGCTACAATTCTACGATACGATTGATTCGATTCATTCTCTTGTAAATAAAGATATCCGCTATTAGTCGAAATGATCGGTTCATTCGCAGTTCTTAAAAGTGCAATATCCGTCACGACCACTTGTCTGCTTACACCTGTTTCATCTGCTAACTTCTGTCCTGTAATAGGTTGTGAGCTATTTTTCAATAATTGTAATATATAATTTCGCCGTTGTTCGCCTGTAAACTTACTCTTTTTACTCACGTTATTTCACCTACATTTACTAACTTTACTATCATTTTAACATTTGTGTTCATTCCACGCTTCCAAAACGGTGTGATTCCTTCAAAATACGCACAACTAAAAATAGATTCCGTCTGATTTAAACAAGCTCAACCATTATTCCGGTTGAACTTGTCTTTCTACGACTGGTTCTTGTTTTTCTTTATAAAAGAGGACGAGCGACGAGCAATGAAGGTATTAATATCCTCGAATTAAAAACGTATCTAAAAGAATTCCGACTAAAACGATAAAGCCGAATACGAATAACACTTCAACTGGTTGTGTCATCAATACGGCAAACGTTGCTGCCAAGATGATCCTAGCAGAAGAAATGACACCGCCTGTATTTGCAACGGCATTTTCACCGCATGACGTACTGGGTAATGTTTCCGTTCCTCCATGAATCTAGAAACTAAAAAGATATTGTAATCTGTTCCTAACGCGACTAAAAAAACGAATGCGTAAACTGGAACGCGATTGCTTACAGTATCAATATCGAAGAAAATTTCCGTCAAAAATATCCCTAAACCTAAAGCAGCGACGAACGAAAGTAAAATCGTACTCATCATCAAAACAGGTAGTTTGAAAGATCTCGTTAAGAAAATTAACATGCCAAAAATAACGAGCGTTTCCAATATGACGATGATCACAAGGTCACGGTTACTTACTGAGCGATTGTCAACAGAATAAGCTGTCTCACCTGCAAAATACAATTGTCCATTTAATCCACTATTTGAGATCATCTCGGCACTTTTATTTCGTAAATTTTCTAAAGGATTCATCGTCTCAACTTCATATGGACCTTCAAAAAGGATAAGACTGTACGATACAACTTTTTTACCTTCTGTCATATCGCTAATACGGACATTCGAAACTAAATTTTCTCTATCTGATCAGATAACGTTTCTTCTGACTCAAATATGACGGTCGTCGGTCCTGTTCATCACCGACACGGGGAATCTTCGGCCAAAAAGACCTTCTGCCGAATACCGTAAAAAGTGCCGGAACTAATGTAAGTGCCCCAACAAGCACGATGAGCACAGCTACACTAAAAATTGGTGCAAAATTACGATAATCGCCAAATTGCGTGAAAAATAAAACGATCATTGCTAAAAAGATCTTTGAAGCCGAATAAAAGATTGGAATTCCAATTTCACGCATCGCATATTTCATCGCCTCATATTTATTTTCACGTTTTTTCAATTCTTCTCTAAATCGAGAAAAGATAAATAATGAGTAATCGATCACGACTGCGAAGAGTAAAAACATCATAATCGACATCGATTGATTCGCTAACTCTAATCCACCTTTGCCGAACAGTCCAAGCGTTTGGTTCAGCTGCTAAAAGCGGAATAATCGCAAGAAACGGCGACTTATATGTAACGATAAGTAACAATAAAATAATCCCAACTGTCGCAAAAATTAACACTAAATCAGCCCGTGTAAACAAATCTTTCGTATCGACGGAAATTCCAGCCGGTCCAGTAATGTATAACGACACACTTTCACTCTCATCCGCATTGGAATACATTTGTTGTAACCCTTCTTTTAACTCACTTGTATCTAACTCTTTTCAAAAGTTAACGGAACAAAGAGAGCAGAATGATCTTCAGAGTAAAATGTATCGATTACAGATTCAGGAAGATTCGCGAACGGAATCATTTCCTTTAATCCGTATATGTTCGCTTCATCAATTCGTTCTAACATTTCAACTATATCAGTTAAAGGCACTTCTCCATCTCTCGCCTCAAAAACTAAAATGGCGGAAGTCCCTTCTGTCTCATCGAAATATTCAGCTAGCTTGTCCTCTGCATTAACGGACTCCATATGATCTGGAAGAAGTTCTGACACACTTGACACTTCATAATCTTTCGCACTTGGCGCAAAAGAAGTTAAAGCAAATATAGCTATCAGCCATAAGACAATTGTCATCAATATGCCTTTTTTTGTCGTAACTCTGTCTATGATAAAGTGTAATATTTTCGTCATATGTATTTCCTTTCTATCGTTCATTACATCAATATGATAGCCATTTTTCGCACAAACACACTTATGCCAATGCATTACTTTGTGAACGCATGATATGATGAACTTCTCAAACATATAAATTATAGTTTATTGATTTATTTTCATTGATTCTAATCTGTCCGCCTCTACAGCAAATCTCATACATGAATAAATAAATAATAACGAATACGAAGGAGGTGGATGATGCAATGAGTGATAAACAAAAAGATTTATATTCGTTATCGAACCAGATGGTAGAAATTTTTATCAAAAATCTTTTTGCTAAAAATAATATCGATGCCAATCAAATTCAATTATCCGATGAACAAAAAGAATCGTTAAAACAGTCGTTTTATCAATTAAAAGAGCAAGTTGATAACTATGTAAGTAAGCATACGACCGAAGAGGATATGGAAGCTGAAAATAAGAAACAAACTTTAAGTCCATTAAGAGAGAGGTATTTACGGAAACGGCAACAACAAAATGAAGGTGAAAACGAAGAAAAATAGTCGTTTCTTCTAATAAATTTGTATATGCAAATATATAACTGATGCATCTACTGTTACTAAGGAGGGAAAAAAATGTATGATGACAATAGTTGGGTTGCGTTAGATGAACATTCTAGTCATCCATTATCGTCCTGTAACATTTCACGTAGAGATGGTGATATCTTTAACGAGGCGGATTTGGTTTCTGATATCGATCAATCATCACATGAAGTCATCGTCATCCGTGATTCTTGTGATATCGATGTAGAGACAACAGACACGAAAGTTGCTGTTTCTTTACAAGCAGCTTTACAAGTCGCAATTGCCGTCGTCATTAATATTACGATTGCCGATAATGATCGTGCAGAAAAAGTAACACAAGAATTACTTGAGTTCTCACAAATCCGCCAAACAAATCGCCAAAAGCTCGTAATCGTCAATAGTCGCTCTGTCGATGTTAAAACAACAGATACAGATGTCGCTGTTTCGTTACAATTAATGTTACAAATTCTCGTCGCTCTTTTAGTACAATTAGATATTTTTTAACGATTTACGACGCTTTATTATATATAATGATAGTCGACTCGTCCATGTTCCAAACAAAAGTCTCCACGATTTTGGAGACTTTTATTTTACATATACGAATCGATTGGATTACTCAACAATTGGTTCTGTTTTATTTATTTTCGAGTCACTCTAAATTAATTTCCACTTCTACTTTTAAACTGTTTTCGTTCTAATGGGATCACACCGTCTTGTTCAAGTTTTTTCCACGTTTTTAAATCACGGCGGTATAGTTTTTCAGAAAGACGATAAATATCGCTATTTATTTCAAGCCCTTTATTGAATGTCTTCATCACTTCCTCTTTGATCATCTTCTCCGCTTCTTTTACGATTTCTGATTGCTCTAAATTTTGTAACATCGCATTGATTAATCCTGTCGCTTTAATATTTGCATGAAAAATTACATCATCGCCCTTCGTTTCAATCTTTACATTTGTTTCCGGTCGAACGATTACTAATTCGGAAGCTGGTTTGTCATCTTTCATAATCGTTAAATCATTTCTTTCTGAACCTTCTTGCATCCAACGAAGCCCGTTTACATCATCGTGTAAAATAGATCCTTGAAATTCATCTTTGTGTACAATAGAAACCCCTTCGATTTCGATCATCTGATTAGAACTTTCATCCATTTGCCACGATTCTTTATTTAATCGTACAGTCGGAATAATCCCATGATGTCCAGGTTCATCTAACATAATGATTAATTCACGAATACTTACCGGTTTCACGAGTGAATTTTGTTGATACGTATTAGAAATATCGGTTAATTTGGTAAAAATTGCAGAAGTCTCAAAAAGTGGTGTTGAATTTAAAATCCCTACTAAGTCTTTATCGTGTGTGACGTAAACTTGAATCCGATATCTCGTTTGTGAAAAACGATTTATTAAATCTAACACTTCAGTTAGTTTTCCAGCTTTTAATGCTCTTTCACTAATGACGATAAATGTTGTATGTCCCCAATATATCCTCCTTTGTGCGCTATTGTAAATATCGAAAACTGCTTCGTTCATATTAGTCGCTTTTGCAGTAGCGATCGCAGTTTGACTTTCTTGTGGTGCTGCAGTTTCCGGTGTTCCTAACGTCCCTAAGTTCACTAACTGTAAATGGACGATGACTTCTTCATCTTCATAGTCGATTCCTAAACCGTGCGCATAATCCATCCGATCCGCTTCATCTACATCCCAACAGCCTGAAAGTAAAATAACGATTAAGATGGAAATCGATAATTTTTTCATCATCCGCCTCAACTTCCTTGTGGTTTTTTCGTATCATCATCTGTACTTAATAAATCAGGCCTCTTTTTATATTTCACTTCAGGCAACCGGAATACTGTTTGTAAAATTTGTTTAAAATTAAAAGTTTCAGGAACCGATAAGTAATTTACACTGAACGTCTGAATGTTCGCACCGTATAAAACGATGAGAAACATCGCAACGAAAAAACCGTACAATCCAAAAAATGAAGAAATGATAATGACAAAAAAACGTAAAATCGATACGATCCCATGTATTGATAAACTGACTAACGTATAAGTTGCAACAGAACTTGTAGCAATTAAAACTATCATTAAAGGACTTGCCAACCCAGCACGAATCGCTGCATCACCGATAATTAAGCCGCCTACGACACTCAATGTGGACCCGATCGCTAGCGGAAGACGTAAACCCGCCTCTTTAAAAAACTCAAATAAAAAAAGCATAAAAATTGCTTCAATCGCAGCTGGTAATGGGACACCTTTTCTCGATTCAATAATCGTCCCTAAAAAAGCGATCGGTATTTGGTTTTGATGAAAACTGATAAGGGCGACCCAGAGACCTGGAACAAAAACTGCAATTAAAATACCTAAGATTCTTATGACACGTTCAAATGAATTGTATAGATAGATGTTTTCGGAATCTTCCGCTGATTTTAACAAAAACGCTAAATTGACAGGTGCGATAATCGCATATTGAACACCGTCAACTAAAATAATGATCCGACCACTTAACAAGCTGTGTACGACGAAGTCAGGACGACCAGTATAATGGAAAATTGGATAGAAAGTGTACTTACGATTCGATAATAATTCTTTCAATTGTGTCCCACTATAAATTCCATCAACGTTAATCTTATTCAATTTCTCGTCGACCGCAAAAATAATTTCAGCATTTACGACATCTTCTAAATAAAGAACCGCTACTTGTGTTTGTGTCCGTATACCAAGTTCATATTTTCTAATTGCTAACGATTGTGTCCGGAGACGTTTACGAACTAATGCGATGTTCGTTACGATATCTTCGGTAAAATCATCACGTGGTCCTTTAATCGTCACTTCTGTACTCGTTTCTTCAGGATTTCGTTGTGGGCGTTTTGATATATCTGTTGAAAAAATAAATTTTTCTTCTTGAAAAAAGATCAGTAAGCGGCCTGAAAATATTTCAGCTACGATTCGTTCTTTCGTTTTTACTTTACTAATAGCAGGAAGATGAAGCGATTTTATTACTTCGTCTTCTCTAACTGTACGCCCTTTTCTTTCTTTAAAAAACAACTTCAACCTTTCATAAACGACATTGTTTAACGCTTCGCCATCAACCATCCCTTCACAAGCGATTAAAGTGACTAAATTTCCTTCAAAAGAATGTGTATGGAATACGACATCAGGATTAAGTTTAAATAAATCACGTATTTCTTTCTCATTAAATTTTTCTTGTTCATCAAGATTTTGCTGTTTGTTCGTTTCCATTCTTTTTCATCCCTTTTTTACGATGACTTTTCCATACAATGACTGCTAAAATAATCGATAAACTTGCGAAAAAATATAAAGTCATCGGTAATAATAAACGGTTTAGCAATTCAAAAAACATGTGTTTATCGATCGGAATTAAAACTATTACGGCGACGATGACCGTTGTACCAATTACGATCCAAACATTCGCTTTTTTACTCTGTTTATTTAAAATGACTCTAATGAAAAATATAAGAAGTGTGATCCGAATAAATGCCCCTGTTAACCATTGGTAAATCGATAAGTAATCAACGTGTTCGATATAACTGCCAAGTCTAGCTAGTCCCCATTCCTCATAAGCGGGATAACGTTGCATCGCTGCCTGTTTTGGGCCGAATTCAATGATCGCGCCGGTTAATGGACCTAATGTTAAATAGGAAAGGATAAGAGCAGTGATCAGAAAATGCCGATACTTAAACTTCGACTGAAACTTATGTTGTAAAAATAAAAACATAAACATTTCTGACATCCCTGAACCTTGATAAGCGATCGCTTTTATCACTGGTTCATATCCATGCTCAAGTACTGGTAGTAACAGCGAATAATCTTTAAATTCCATCGTTGTAAAAGCGACAAAATAACCGAATACGATCACTAATGCTAAAAAGAAAAAATTCGTAATAATGATCGTACGGATATTCGTTAAAGCAGCTAACATGCACGGCAATAGAAACACTAAAGTTAAAACGAATGACGGCGTTGCAATTAAATATGATGCGTTCGTCCATAAAATCGTTTCTTTCAACGTCGTTACCGCCATAATTAATAAGTATAACGCCATGAAATACACTAAAATATTCGTGAAAATCTTACCGACATTTTTTTCCAACCACAATGTGATATGTTCCCCATTTAACGATTTATATATATAAAAAAGTAAAATCCCCCAAGCGAGAGATAAAACAAATGCTATACATACCGAAATCCATGCATCCCGCCCCGCTGAATTTAATAAAGCAGGAATAATAATGACATGGTTTTTTAATCCAGTTGCAGTTGTAAACAATAACACCATATGTAATACGGATATTTTGTTATTTGTATTCATAATCACCAAAATCCACTCTTTTATTCTTACCTTATTATGGTGGTAATGGTTCTTTCTTATACATCGTGTATTTGCTGGAAATTAGACTCTGTTTGGAATGATGTATAAATTTATTGAGACTATTTACAATACTAAAAAATATTTCTTAAAACTCCCTATTTTGTATATGTGGAATCGATTTGCATCAATGATGACGGGAGGTCCTTATTTTGCAACATAATGAAGAAAAAGAAAGTAAAACTTTTTCAACGAATTTAAAAGAGAACGAAAAAATGATTAAAGATTGTTTAGGAGATAGTCCAGATGTTCGAATCACACGATTTAAAATTAAAATTTCGAATAAATGCGAAGTTTGTGCATTATTAATCGATATTGACGGCTTAATAGATGAAGAAGCAAAAAGGAACAACGTACTTAAACCATTAATTGAAAATTGAAACAGCTGGATTAAATATGTTAATCAATCACGTAAACGGCGGTAGTATTCGTGTTTTCTTAAATGATGAGGAGCTAGTTTCTCTAGAAGTTCTATTCCAGCAACATCGCTCATACATGATTTTTCTTTACCCTATTCCTTTCATTCTGTTGTTCATTTCATGGTGGAAAAATAGAAAAAATTCAGATGAATACAAAGGTGAGTTTATTTGACGAAACTACTGAAAATTCATATTTATTTCGAAGGTAAGAAAGCACAGTGTAAGAGATAATTTGTTATTTTTGCTATACTGAAACAAACGAAGCGATAAAGGTGTGTGGGAAAGTATGAGTGATCAACCGAGAAATTTCGAAATAGGAATTACAACTTTCTTTGAAGCGACGACAGATATAAGTCATGCAAAACGAATACAACAAGGAATCGAGGAAATTGTCCTCGCGGATGAAGTTGGTTTAGATGTATATGGAGTCGGTGAACATCATCGCAAAGATTACGCAAGTTCTGCCCCGGCAGTTATTCTTGCAGCGGCAGCTTCCGTGACGAAGCGAATTCGCCTGACGAGTGCTGTTACCGTTTTATCTTCTGATGATCCTGTTCGTGTATTTCAGCAATTCGCAACGTTAGATGCACTTTCAAACGGGCGTGCGGAAATTATGGCTGGGCGTGGATCTTTTATCGAATCGTTTCCTCTTTTTGGGTACAGTTTAGACGATTACAATGAATTATTTGATGAAAAATTAGATTTACTTCTCAAAATTAGGGAAGCAGAAAAAGTAACTTGGACTGGTAAACATCGACCTCCCATTGACAATCTCGGCATCTATCCACGACCGATTCAAAATCCGCTACCAGTATGGATTGCAAGCGGCGGAACTCCCCAGTCCGTTGCGAAAGCTGGTGCACTCGGGTTGCCATTAGCGCTAGCAATTATCGGAGGGATGCCGGAAAGATTCGCTCCACTTGTCCAATTATATAAACAGTCTGCGGAAAAAGCAGGACACGACCCGAATAAATTGCCTATCGCAACGCATTCTCACGGATTCATCGCTGATACGACAGAGAAAGCGGTTGAATTATTTTACCCACCTACTGCAGCACAAATGAATGTCATTGGCAGGGAGCGTGGTTGGCCTCCATATACTCGCGAGACATTTGATGAAGGTCGCAGTTTAGAAGGTGCACTATATGTCGGGGATGCGGAATACGTTGCGAAAAAGATTATTTTATTAAGGGAAAATTTAGGAATTAACCGATTCTTCCTTCATATTAACGTCGGTACAATGCCACATGAGGATATTTTACGTTGTATCGAACTTTTAGGTAAAAAAGTCGCACCGATGGTAAAAGCTGAAATTGCGAAGGAAAAATAAATTGTTAAAATTTTTAATCAAACATTTGATTAAACCGTGACATTGCAAACGACAAATAAACAATGAATGTTTAAACAAACGTTTGTTTAATGGTCGATTTAATATTCTCACCATTCATTTTCTGAAACGATCCATTCGTTCACTGTGAGGATGTCTTTCTATAGACATCCTCTTCGGTTTCTTACGACGTTTTCGATTCATTGTATATATATACACCTTCTGATACAATTTAACAAAAAAGGAAGAAGACTTTGACTTGGGAAATACTCAATATTATCGGTACGATCGCATTTGCTATTAGCGGCGCGATTATCGCTATGGAAGAAGAATACGATATTTTAGGTGTTTATATATTAGGGTTTACTACTGCATTCGGTGGTGGAACGATTCGGAATGTATTAATCGGCATCCCGATGGAAATGATCTGGCAACAAGAGAGGCTATTTACTATTTGTTTTGTTGCGATTACGATCATTCTAATCTTGCCAACATTTTGGTTAGATTATTGGCATCGATGGGGTGTATTTTTCGATGCAATCGGGTTATCTGCATTCGCTATTCAAGGAGCTTTAAGCGCTCTTGATGTCGATGCTTCATTAAGTGCAATTGTTGTAGCAGCAACATTAACCGGTGTTGGCGGCGGTATGTTAAGAGATATTCTGGCAGGACGAAAACCGATGATTTTTCAGAAAGATATTTATGCTCTATGGGCGGCACTTGCTGGCTTAATGATTGGACTTGGATTAGTCAATGGACCGATCACGACTGCTTTACTGTTTTTATTGATTGTAACGTTGAGAATGTGTTCCGTCTACTTTAAATGGACGTTGCCAAAAATGCATTGGAACCGATGATGTTTTCGGCTCATTGTATTTTAAAGCAGAGTGAAACGGACAAATTTTAAATTTTTATCATAAAACCGCTTTTCGCAGAAAACAAATAGATATTCGACACGATTTCGATGTAATACGTCATATTGATATAAAATTTATAGCCAGATCCAGTTCGTCATGTTGCTTCAGAAAGGATGGTAAAGTGACAGAAGTTAGAGATGAAATCATTTTAAAAGGACTTAATGAAAACAATTTAAAAAATATCGATTTAAAGATTCCAAAAGGGAAAATTACCGTATTTACCGGTGTTTCTGGTTCAGGAAAAAGTTCGGTCGTTTTCGATACGTTAGCAATTGAAAGTAGACGACAAATGACGATGAACTATCCTCTCTATATTAGAAATCGAATGCCTAGATATGAACGTCCTCAAGCTGTTCTGATGCAAAATCTCAGTCCTGTAGTAGTTGTCGAACAAAAGCCTATTGGGGACAACCCTCGTTCAACAGTTGGTACATATATGGATATCAACCCTTTCATAAGATTGTTATTCTCTAGGATCGGAAAACCATCGCTTGGTTCTGCGATAGATTTTTCAACCCAAAGTGCTGTCGGAAAATGCCCGGAATGTAACGGATTTGGCGAAGTCGTTACACCTGATAAAAATAAACTCATCGATTTTGATAAATCATTACGAGATTATGCCGTACAATTCAAACCATTATCACCTTCAGGTTGGCAAGGCAGGTGGATGATCACTGGTGGATTATTTGATCCTGATATACCGATCAAAGATTTTCCGGATGAAAAATTAGAACTATTTTTGTACGGCCCGAAAGATGGCGAAAAAGTGTTTGCACCATTTCACACGAAAAATGGACCGCAACCACATGAATGGGATGGCTTACTCCCCCGATTTAAACGGCTATATATTAATCGAGATATTTCCAAACTAAAAGGTATTACGAAAGAAGATGTTTTTAAAGTAACAACTAAATCGTTCTGTCATACTTGCAAAGGTACAGGATTAAATCCAAAAGTATTGGCATGTAAAATCAACGGTCTAAATATTGCCGATTATGAACTTTTGGAACTGACAGATCTATTAAAAGAGTTAAAAACGATCAAAGACCCAATTGGTGAGTCGATTGCAAACCAAATGATTCCGACCATCAAACAACTTATCGATATGGGATTAGAATATATAAGTCTTTCAAGGAAAATAAACACATTGTCTAGCGGTGAAGCACAACGAGTTAAAATCGCCCGACTTTTAGGAAGCAGCCTTAACAACATGACTTATATTTTCGACGAACCGAGTGTCGGTCTACACCCAGAAGAAGTGAGCATGATCATTCAAATGATGAAACATTTAAAAGCACAACATAATACAGTCATCGTCATCGAACATGATCTCTCCATTATTAAGGAAGCCGATGAAATTATTGAAATGGGACCAGGAGCTGGTGTCGATGGAGGAAAAATTGTCTTCCAAGGAGAGGTAGAAAAGTTTAAGCACGTTCAAGCTATAACCGACCTCAACCAAAAGTTGAACATGAATAGAAATCCTAGAAAAATGAAAGAATTTTTTTCGATGGAAAAAGTCGATCACAATAATTTAAAAAATGTAAACGTGCAGCTTCCAAAAAATGTGCTCGTTTCTATATGCGGTGTATCTGGGTCTGGAAAAAGTTCTCTCATGGAAGCTTTCATAGAAAAGTATCCTAAAACGATCAAAGTTGAACAAGGAAGGATCGGTATTTCTAGTCGCTCGACACTTGCTACATATATGGGAATAATGGATGATATTCGCTCTATCTTCACGAAGGCGTCAGGACGGTCTGCTAGTTTATTTAGTTTCAACTCTTTAGGAGCATGTCCATTCTGCAAAGGAAAAGGCGAAATAACCCCCGACGTCGCTTTTGCGGATCCGGTTTCGGTCACTTGTGAAGCTTGTAGCGGAACGAGATATTCCAATGAAGCCCTGTCTTATCGTTATTGCGGTAAAAATATCGTGGAAATATTATCGTTGACAATCGATGAGGCGGAACAATATTTCACGACGCCAAAAATACTTAAACGTGTGAAAACTTTAAAAGACGTTGGATTAGGTTATCTCTCTTTAGGGCAAACAACGAGTTCTTTAAGCGGAGGCGAAATTCAACGTTTGAAACT
The DNA here is from genome assembly GCA_963766835.1 of uncultured Bacilli bacterium. GTDB lineage: Bacteria > Bacillota > Bacilli > Bacillales > Amphibacillaceae > Pseudogracilibacillus. The sequence continues at coordinate 19,996 of CAVYBX010000031.1, read as the reverse complement.
AGCAAGCCACTTACAAAAAGAAGGGAAAATTTACGTACTGGACGAACCGTCTGTAGGATTGCATACGCGAGATAACGAAACACTATTAAATGTATTTCAACATTTAGTAAATAAAGGAAACTCTGTTATTATGATCGAACACAATCTTGACTTTATCATAGCGAGTGACTGGATTGTTGAATTAGGACCTGGTGGTGGAAAACAAGGTGGACGAGTTATTTTTGAAGGGACGCCTGAAGAACTGTTACGCGCGGAAACACCGACAGCGACGTGGTTGAAAAAAAGAGTTTAACATTGTTCAAAAAAGAAGTAATCATTCAAATTGTTATCTGATTACTTCTTTTCCTACCTTTTGTTTATGTTTCTGACACGACTTCTTTAAAAATCTCATAAGATCGAATCTGTTTTTCTTGTTCGTAAATATATGAAACAGCCATGATTTCATCGACGTGATATTTTGCTTGAAAATCGATGAACTGTTTTCTAACCGAATCTTTTCCTCCTAAAAATGTCACACGAATCATCGAGGATACGGCAATTTTTTCTTCTTCCGTCCAATTAACATGATCGACTGGAGGAAGTAATGGATTTTCATTTCCTCTGACGACGTTTAGGAAAAATTGCTGTAATGTCGTATATTGCCTTTTTGCTTCTTCATCGCTATCTGCCGCAATGACGTTGAGACATACGATCATATAAGGAGCATCCAAATATTTCGACGGTTTAAAATGTTTTCGGTAAATCGATATCGCATCTTCCATATACGTCGGTGCAAAATGGGATGCAAATGCATACGGCAATCCAAGTTCAGCTGCTAAATACGCTGAATTAGTCGACGAACCTAACACATATAGCGGCACGTTCGTATCGATCGCGATATTCGCTTTGACGTGACCTTGCACTTCTTCCGGTCCAAAATATGTCAGAAGTTGTTCTATATCTTCAGGAAACGAGTAGACAGCATCATCTGTGTGCGATCTTCTAAGTGCAATAGCAGTCAGCATATCCGTTCCAGGGGCTCTTCCTAACCCTAAATCGACGCGATCCGGATAAATTTGCGCCATCGTCCCAAACTGTTCGGCAACGACTAATGGAGCATGGTTCGGTAACATCACCCCTCCTGCACCGACTCTAATCGTTTCCGTATGCTCTAGTACATGTTTAATCAATATAGATGTTGCAGAACTAATGAGCGATGATGTGTTATGATGTTCCGCAATCCAAAACCGTTTATAACCTAATTTCTCTGTCGCTTGTGCTAATTTCACCATATTGTCGATTGCGTCTTTCCTACTCTCCCCTTTTCGAATTGGTCCTAGATCTAATACCGAAACAGGGATATGTACTTTCGTCATTATCCACGTCTCCTTTTTTAAACTTTCCTAGTTTCATATTTGCCTTACATTGTAACAAAAAATGAGCGGTGAAGCTGTCATTCAATCTCTTTGTGGAAAAACACTGCTGTAACAGTAAAAAGGCTAAGTCGTGATTCGATTAAGATCACACTTAGCCATTTTCTTATTTATTCAATTCTGTTTTCAAATAACCGAGAAATTCTTTCGCTTTTTCTTCAGGTGCTTTCGTCAATAAACTAACAACGACAAAAATAACAGTTGAGGAAATAATCCCCCAAATGCCAGGCCATAATCCGAGCGGCTTTGCACCTGTAAATTCTAATATGAGGACGAATAATGCTCCTATCGTCACACTTGAAATCACTCCAGCTGCCGTACCACGCTTCCAAAAGAACGTACCGAAAAACGCAGGTACTGTGACGATTAATCCTGACGAAGCCGCGACAGATAAAACTGCGATAAGATTCAGCTCTAATTTAGCAAACAAAAATGCGAGCACTGCAATAATCGGAATAACTATTTTTCCAACTCGTAACTGTTGTGCGTCCGTCCGATTCTTTTTCATATTACCATACACGTCACGAGCAAACATCGATGATAAAGTGAGCAAAATAGAATCGATCGTAGAAACAGCTGCTGCAAAAATTCCGATCATCACAATAATTCCAAGAATAGAAGGAATAATGCCTGATGATAATAACATCGGAGTCGCTAAATCAGAATTCGTCAAATTAGGAAAAATTTGCATTGCCGAAAAACCCCAAATAATTGCAACGAATGTATAAATTACTGCAAATACGAGAAATCCTATTAGCATCACTCGTAAATCGTTTAATGAAGACGGCATGAACAGACGTTGGCTCACTTGCGGATTTGACAAACTAAAGAAAAACCATGGTATCGTAAGCCCAAGGAACGTTAAAAAATTAAAATAGCCATTCCCAGGTACAGAAAGCATTTCCGCATAATTCTGTTCTAAATTATAAAAAAACTCACCAAAACCCCCTAATTGATGTACGACTACTAGAACTACAGCAGTGGCGCTAACAATCATCACTAAAGCTTGGAGAGCATCCGTCCACATCACTGAATGAATTCCTGCAATATTCGAAAATAAAACAGCAATCACTGTCGCAATAATGACACCTGTTGTGAATGAAATTGCATTATTTGTAATTCCTTGCAGTAAATAACCTACACCTGCCAACTGTACCGCAGAGTATGGGATTAAAAATAAACAACTTACAATTGCAATGACACCCGCTGCATATTTGTTATCGAATCTATCGCCGATCATTTCCGAAGGCGTCACATAGCCATATTTTTTACCGACGAGCCAAAATCTCGGTCCGAATAGCGCAACGAGCGAAACCCCCGTAATATAAACAATTTCAAATCCTAACGCTCCAACGCCGCCTTGATACGTCAAACCTGCTAAACCGACGAGCATAAATGCGCTAAATGTCGTCGCACTGTAACTTAACGCCGACATAATTCCACTCATTTTACGTCCACCGATAAAATAACCCGACATGTTCGACATATCCCCACGACGCGCTAGAACCGCGACGAATAATGCTAGCATGATATAAATAACGATTCCGATTACTACGTATGTTACGTTCATCTTATTCCCTCCAGTCTCTCGTTGCCATGACATTTGCAAAAATGATTAAAACACCGATTATTCCCCAAAATAAAAAACTTCCATACCAAGTTTTCACGTTTGAAAGAATCGTATAAGGAACGATATAAGCTAGTAAAATAAGTACGATAATAAAGGTACCCCAAAATTTTTTCCTTTGTTTATTTTTCATTGTACCGGCTCCTTTATAAATATTTTGAATTTCATTTATTTTTTATCCTGATGAAAAAAATATAACGATTTTTTGTCGGCGTATGTTTGTGAATTATTGAGCATGTTGCATAAAAAATAAAAAAGTAGTTTTGTGTTTACAGGTGTCTTTACATCTATGTATACATTTTACATGATTATTTTGAAAATGCAATATTTTTTTATCCAAAATGTAGTTTATCGTTCAAAAAATTGTGTAATGTATAATAAATTAACGAAGATTTATCTTTCTTTCATAAAACTATTTTTTAAAATGTGATAAATTTGTGATAAAATTTATTTGATGTGAATGGTCGGTTTGTTTCTATTGGATGTCGAACTTATTAATTAAGCGATTTCGGAAGATTTCTTAATCCTTGTTAATGGGCATTAAGACATGTTAACAAAGTTCTTTTGAGTGATTTCACGTTATATTGCATAGAATGAATGAATCGTTGTTTATATAGTTTTTTAAAGTCAAAAGCTTTATATTTTGTTGCAACAGGAGGGAAATCATGAAACATTTCATTTCAAAGTTTCCGTTTTTTGGCGGAAACTTTCAGCAGTTAAATAACCAAAAAGGTATAAAAGATGATGTTGAAAAAAACGATATGTTATATACATTACAGAAGGAGCAACTTAAAAGAGATGAACAAGTAAAGACGGACTTCATGAAAGAGTTTAAAACAGCCTTGGAAGAAGATAGATTGACAGTTTACTATCAACCTATCGTAAACAGCACTGGTCAAATCGAATTAGCTGAAGCTTTATTACGATGGAATGATCCTGAAAAAGGGGTAATCCCTCCTAATGAGTTTATTCCGCTTGTCGAACAATCTGGACTAATTGATACGATGACTGAGTGGGTCATCACTAAAGTATGTGAACAATTGAAAAAATGGTCAGACAAAGGAATATCAGTCTGTCCGATATCAATTAACTTATCACCTAAAACGTTGGCGAATCCTTCATTCGTTCACTTCGTCGAAAAACAGTTAAACAATTACAACATACCAAGTAATATGTTAGAATTCGAATTAACGGAATCGTCACTTTTTTCTTCAGAAAAAGTTGTTCTCACTTCTTTAAATAAGTTAAAAAATCTCGGAATTCAAATTGCGATTGATGACTTTGGAACGAAAAATACTTCATTTGAATATTTGCGATCGATTGAAGCGAATAAATTAAAAATAGATACAATGTTTATTAAAAACTTGGATAGTTCTAATGATAGAGATAAAACGGTCGTCTCTTCGATGATTTATTTAGGAAAAGGGTTAGGTTTAGATATTGTCGCTGAAGGCGTCGAACAACATGATCAATTTCATTTTTTAAAACAACAAGAATGTCAATTGATGCAAGGGTGCTTATTTTCCAAACCAATACCTGTTGATGAATTTGAACCGCTTTTGCAAAAAGGTACAATTTTTCCGAAAGCTATTAGAAATATTATTCCTGATCAAGAAAATAGAGAATATTTTCGTTTTGAATTTACGAATGATGTACAAGGAAAAATGACTGTCATAGCGGTGAATCATAATCACGTCGATCTAGGTACTGCAGATATTTTGATCAAAGATATCAGCTTAGGCGGATTAAAAATTCAATCAAATTTATCCCTCCCTGTTATTCCTAACTTCTGTTTCCGGTTTATGTTCACACTGATGAATGAACATTTCGATGTAGAAGGGAAAATTCGCTGGAAAGAGAAAGGAAAGGCAAATACTTATTTGTACGGTTTTCAGTTCTTACTTGACAAAAAAGATGAAAATCAGCTCGCTCTAATCATTAATAAAATGTCCACGTTAAAGAAACAACAATTAGAAATTCCTGGAACCCCTTTTGTCTATGAAGATGCCTCATACTTCTTTGCGAAAAGAAATAAATATTAAACAACGATAAAATAGATTTAATAATCTCCGGAGTTTTTTTATGTCTGTCAACATGATAGGAATGCGTTCCTATTACAAATTCTACTTTCAAACAAAAATAAGAAACTTTGGGGATATGTCATTTTATCAATTTGTACGATAATAGACCTATCAAAGAAAGACCTATTTAAGAAAGGAAGAATTACAATGATTTTAATCGCTGATGATTCGCGATTTATGCGTGCGTATTTAAAACAACTTCTCCAAAAACAAGGGTCCCTTCACTTTGTTGAAGTAGCGAACGGAGAACAAGCAATATTGTTATATCGATTACTCAGTCCTGCTCAGCTTCATTTTTTACTTAGTAGTAACATACCCTATATTAAGTTAGTTCCTACATAATATCTATCATTTTCATGTTTATGTAATTTCTTTCAATATAAAAACAAAAAATGCTCTTTAAATAGAACATTTTATAAATTACAAATCTATGAAGTTTGTTCAAATTGTCGATATTTCACCATTGCTAAAATTCCAAGTATCGGCCCGAATGCAAGGATCGAAAAAGCCCACTCCCAACCAACGATTCGTTGGACGATCGGGATAAGATTGATTGAAATAATCGTTATCAAAAACCCGATACACATTTGAAAAGTAAGTGCTGTACCGACATAATCCCCTTCTGAAACTTCAGATACTGCAACAGAAAATTGCGCTGAATCAGCGATGATCGATACTCCCCAAATAATAGCAATGATAAGTGTCAACCAAATTGCTTTTCCATATGTAAAACCTATCAAGATACAGCAAATACCACTAATAAACATAGATAAAATTGTTAAATTTGCTCTTCCAATTTTATCTGAAAGAATGCCTCCAACGACACAGCCAATGCCACCAGCAATACCGATCGAAATAAAAGAAATAAATGCGACAAATATCGGTGAAAACCCAGAACTAAATTCAGTAAAACTAGCAGCTAAAAAGACTGGAAGCCATGTCCACATCGCATACAATTCCCACATATGACCAAAGTAACCGTAATTTGCGAGCATGACACGATCGTTTGCAATCACTTTTTTCATTAGCTTAAATGAAAAAGGAGAACTTTCCGTTTGGACTGGGCTATCTTCGAGAATAAAAGTGACGATGATGGCAGCTAATAAAGCTAATACCGAACTACTGACGATGATGAGTTTCCAATTTAGCGAAGAAAATATGACGACGATAAAATGAGGAAGTGATGTGCCTAACGTTAATGCCGCAATTAAAATTCCTACCGCTAAGCCACGATTTTTCGGAAACCATTGGGATAAAATTTTTACCGCAATCGGATACACTCCAGCTAGTGTCATCCCTGTTAATGTTCTAAAGATAATACCAAAAAATGCTGAATCGACAAAAATAATCAAAGCATTTAATATTGCGCCGATAAGTGCCGAAAGCGCAAAAATTTTCCTCGGGTGATACCGATCAGCAAGTCCAATATAAGAACTAATCAAAGCTCCGATGACAAAACCGAGTGGAATGGAAGCAGAAAGCCAAGCTTCAAGATGTGAACTTAAATTCCAAACATTTATTAGTTCGTTAGCAACTACTGCTGCACTATACCATAAACTTAAGGCAAATAGCACCGCCAGTCCGATCCATCCTAATGCTCTCCAAGCACCTGGTATGACCATTTTACTCACCGATATAAAATCTATTTGTTGCTTCTATTTAAATATACGACGAATTGTTTTTCCAGCAATACGTCCTGCGATACGTCTACCAATTCGTTTTCCTATCGTGCCACGTCGTATCGCGTCAATGTCATTCGATAATCGAAGTAACTTATATATCGTCGATTTCTTTTTCATACGTTCCCACCTCTTTCTCTTACATTTTAGCACAACTTGACATTCATCTAATATTCTTAGTAACGTCAAGCTTTACACAAAACATTTTATTCGAGCATCTATACAATTTCGCTTTGATTTTGTAAAACAAAAAGCAAGTAGGATAAGGAAAAACCCTTGAACCTACTTGCATTTGAGAAGCTTCCAACAGGATTTGAACCTGCGACCTCTTCCTTACCATGGAAGTGCTCTACCTGCTGAGCTATGGAAGCATCATATGGCTCCACAGGTAGGATTCGAACCTACGACCGATCGGTTAACAGCCGATTGCTCTACCACTGAGCTACTGTGGAATATACGCATTTATATAATTTGTTCCATCGTTCTGTAACGTATTCAATTCCTTGTATAAATCTATCGTTTTGGAAGGCGTAAAAACTTTAATTTGGGAAGTAATCCTTATAAAATCACTTCTGTAATTATCAATATAGCTTAATTTTTTTAAGTATGCAACTCCTAAAAAAATAAATATCTATAAGCATTCACTTATAGATATCTATGAAGGAATGGAGCCTAGCGGGATCGAACCGCTGACCTC
>CAVYBX010000031.1:0-10000 GCA_963766835.1 uncultured Bacilli bacterium | reverse complement strand
CTAAATGTTCTAAACGAACATAAAGTGAGGGCAACATTTTTTGTAAGTGGAGAATGGGCGGAACGTCATCCACAAATAATGGAAGAAATTTCTGAAGCATGGACACGAAGTAGGAATGTTAGGTTATCGTTATAAAAACTATTTAGATCAAGAATTTAGAACAAATTAGACAAGATATTACGTATGCGAGAGAAGTATTTAATAAACTCGGCTATAGAGAAATAAAATATATTCGATCTCCTAGTGGACATTTTAACGAAGAAGTAATCGAATATTGCAGAAAGATTCAGGATTAGAAGTAATTCATTGGAGTGTTAATCCTCGTGATTGGGAAAGTCCTGGTGTAAATGAAATTTCCAATCGATCATCGAAGAAGCTTCAGGAGGGGATATCGTATTTACTTCATGCGTCCGATTCAGCGAAACAAACAGCCAAGGCTTTACAAATTGCTTTACCTACATTACAGAAACAAAATTTTTCCTTCGTCACAATTTCTGAATTAATTAATGATGTAAAAGCAGAAGAAAAGCTAGTAGAATAACTACTAATAAAAATAATATATATAAAAAAAGATGCATTATAAAAAAGATGCATCTTTTTTAATTTCTCCTTGACCTTTACGCAACGTAAAGGTTTATCATATAAATTGTCAGGAGGGTGAGACTTATGGAATATACCGTAAACAAGTTAGCTCGTATGTCCGGAGTAAGCGGTCGCACACTTCGGTATTACGATGAAATTGGACTGTTAAAGCCGGCTAGAATTAATTCGTCTGGTTATCGTATTTACGGGCAAAAAGAAGTCGACTTACTTCAACAAATATTGTTTTACAGAGAATTAGACGTTAGTCTAGAAGAAATTATGGAAATTATTTATCAACCAGAATTCAATCGTATTGTTGCATTGAAAAACCACTACGAAAAGCTAAAGAAAAAAAGAGCCCGCCTTGACAAAATAATGGCAACGGTAGAAAAGACAATTGCCAATATTGAAGGAGAAATTGATATGCAAGATGAAGAAAAATTTGAAGGGTTTAAAAAGAAGCTAATTGAAGATAACGAAAAGAAATACGGAAAAGAAATTCGTGAAAAATATGGGGACGACACTATAGATGCTAGTAACGCAAAGCTTAGAGGGATGTCTCAAAAAGATTTTGACCGTATGACAAAGCTTGGGGAGGAGATATTTGAGCTCTTGGAAAAAGCATATGCAACTGGTGATCCCACATCTCCTGAAGCTCAAAAACTTGCAGAAAAACATAAAGAGTGGCTTATGTACTCTTGGACTAGTTACTCTAAAGAGGCACATGCAGGGCTTGCAGAAATGTATGTAGCTGATGAACGGTTCACTGCTTACTATGATAAAGTGGTAGAAGGCGGAACTAAGTTTTTACGTGATGTGATTTTAGAATTATTTAAAAATATAAAATTGAACAGGCTGAACAATTTGATTAAACTGCTAAATAATAAAACACGAACTTTGATATATTCTTGCGCTGAACATATACGTGCTTTACAAGGGCGAGCTCGTTGAGCCTCCTTGTAAGCTTCGCACTGCGTAGTCTCAAGCCGAGGCCTTTCTTCCCGTAGAATGTCGACGTATATTTTTTGAGCAGCAATTCGATATTTCAATTGTTCGTGTTTTATACTTTGTTACTAATTATTTCTTTTGCTCCTCAACTATCTATCATTGCCTTCATTATTATTCGCAATATGTTTTTCAAAAAAGTGCTATTTTGCTTTTTTTGTTTTTACATTTTTTTCGTTTTTGCATTTCCTTTTTTCGATTTTCCTTTACCTGATTTAACATTTTTATTTCCTGGTTTGCTATTTTTTTGTTTAGTTTCCTCTAATTTTTCAGATTTAGCATCCTTCTTTTTAGACTTATTCGCTATAGCTCTTTGCTGTTCGCGAAGTTTTCTTCTTTCTTCCATCCTTCTTAAATGTTCCTCATCAGGCTTCGTCGCTTCTTGGAGTTTTAAAATTTGGTAACCATTTCCTACAAGTACAGGTACTAACATTAAAATGATATAATCCATATCTCCTGCTCGTAGTACAAGCGATAACTCTAATCCCGTTAAAACGACCATAAAAAACATCGTCGGTATAAATGCAGTTCTATTCGTTTGTTTTACCTTCATACGCGCAGTAATAAAACTATATATAAAAATGACTGCTGTCATAATAACGTAAAAGATAAATGGCGTTTTTCCTTCGCCTGCTTTAGCTGAAAAGTAAACTAAATCAAATAAAGCAAAAAGAATGACTAATACTTGAACTGTCGGCCAAAATGAGCGAAAAATACTTTCTCCGTAACGGTGAGCAAATAAATAAGCGAAAAAACCTGTTTGACTGATTACTGTAAATACGAGTGCTAGTCCCATAAAAAATAAAAATGAACCAAATAATTCAAACGCATCAAAAGGACTTAAATATCTTCCATATTCTTCAGCTTTTATGATAAAGCTTGCTAATAATCCAGCAATTCCACCAATGATTAGTGTTTTTAAAAAGAAATTTACGATCTTCCTGCTATTCACAAAATATCCTCCTAATGTACCTCGGATTATCCTATCATATTTTATCACGAATGAACTTTTTTTTCTTCTTATTGTGCATATTATTACTTCATCTTCTTACATATTAAAGATAATAAGGGAGGATAGAGCTATGACTCGTTTCTATTTATTACCTTTTGTTATTATAATTATTTTATTTGCTGGTTGCGGCAATAACCAAGAAAGCTAAAAGAGATTCAGATTATGATCAAACCAAAAATATGGTTGTCGATATATTACGAACAGATGAAGGTAAAAAAGCATTACAAGAAATTATTTCAGATGATAAAATGAAACAGCATTTAGTGATGGATTCTGATGTCGTAAAAGAATCGATTACTGAAGCACTTGTGTCTGAAAAAGGTGCTGAAATGTGGCAAAAACTTTTCGAAGATCCCTCATTTGTCGAAAGTTTTAATAAGTCGATCTCAGAAGAGCAGAAAAAATTATTTAAAAATTTAATGAATGACTCTGAATTTCAAAAACAAATGCTGGAACTGATGCAAAACCCAGAGATCGCGAATCAAAATTTAACATTACTAAAAAGCCAACAATTTCGGGCACACCTAGAAGAAACGATTCAACAAACTATTGAGAATCCAATTTATCAAGCTAAAATTCAAGAAATTCTTCTTAAAGCTGCTGAAAAACAACAAAAAGGACAAGATGGCGGCGGTGAAGGTGGCGGTGAAGGTGGTGGTAGTGAAGGGCGGCGGTGAAGGTGGCGGATTCGTCATAACTTTTATCGAGACAATTAAAAACGAACTGGTATAGCCGTAATCAGAAATAGCCTTTTGCAAGCCAGGTTATAAAGCTTCACCTTAACCTGCCTTGAACTAAACAATTACCTTAAATATAATTCCCTTCAAGTCTCAGTGATATAAATAGTTATTGATAACAAAAGAGGCTGTCCAAAGTAGTACCTTAAAAAAGCACTAACTAAGACAGCCTTATTCTTTATTCTTCTTCTAATTGTGCAACGATTTTTGCAGCAATTCGATGGTATTCTTGTCCATTTGGATGATCTTCTTGATAAATGGAAGGTGCAAAAATATCTTCTTCTTCATACGGTTGCTGTAATTGACAGACGGCCAAGTACTTTTGTTTGTAATACTTCAGCCAATTTGTCTCCACCACCTCTTCCGAATACATATTCTTTTTCCCCTGTAATTTACTTTCGAAATAAGACATATTTTCAACAACACCTAAAATTTATGGTTTGTTTTTAATGCCATTTGTCCTGCACGTGCTGCGACAAATGCTGCTGTTGGATGTGGTGTTGTTACGATGATTTCATTACATAGAGGAAGAAGTTCATGAATATCCATTGCGATATCCCCTGTTCCTGGTGGTAAGTCTAATAATAAATAATCTAATTCGCCCCACTCTACTTCTTGGAAGAAATTATTTAACATTTTCCCAAGCATCGGTCCACGCCAAATAATCGGTGAGTTATCTTCAACGAAAAAGCCCATTGAAATCACTTTTACGCCGAAACTTTCTACAGGAATAATTTTATCGCCACGAACGACAGGGCGCTCTTCTACACCCATCATATCTGGTACACTAAAACCATAAATATCAGCATCGATAATCCCAACTTTTTTCCCTAAACGTGATAAGTGCCATCGCTAGGTTGACAGTACACAGTTGATTTTCCAACCCCACCTTTACCACTAGCAATTGCGATGAAATGCGGTTGTGTTGTCCCCACTTAAAATAGACGTATCTTCCGCTTCTTGCAGTTGGTTGATATTTTTGAATCACTTCTTCTGGTAACTGTTCAAAACGGAGACCGACAGTTTTTGCACCATTACGTTTTAAAATACCGACAATCTCTTGCTGTAGTTCCATTTGCTCCGCAGTGTTGTGGCTTTCCAATCGCCAATTTCACACTGACATGTTGCTTCTCTTCTCGAATATTTACATCTACAATTCCGCCAGTTTCTTTAAAACTTGTATGTAAAAATGGGTCTTTCACTTGATTTAACAAGTTCAATGACTTGTTCTTTCGTTAACATGAATGACACCTTCCTTTATGCCTTAAAATATACATCGTCATCTCATTTAGTATAACATAATTCAATGAAATCTAACTGATATGAACTTATCGGAAAAATGTGGGCTAAATGCATTTTAACAAATTCAAGGAGACCATTTTAGTCCTCTAAGTTTCTTCCATTTCTTCTGTTACATAACGAATGATTCCATTATATATACTACGCGCCATTTGTTCTTGATATTTTTGCTATCTTTTAATAATTCTCGTTCTTCTTCATTCGATAAAAAACCAATTTCCACTAATGCTCCAGGAACTTCTGCATGTTTTAATAAATAAATGCCGTTTATTTGGTAATGGTACACGATTTGTATTTTCCAAATTCCTAATAATTTCAGCTTGAATCATCGTCGCTAAATGTTTGTTTTCAGGCATAACTTGGATAATAAAACGTTTGTGCTCCCGACCATCCTACTGATGGTAATGCATTTAAATGAATCGGTAATAAAAAAATCCGCGTTCTTTTTCATGAATAAATGTTAACCGATTACGAATATCTTCTGATTTTCTTTTCGAATATCCTTTCGTACTCATCCCCCGCCAAATCTTTATCTTCTTCTCTCGTTAAATAAACTAATGCACCAGCTTGTTGTAAATAATCCCGTGTCGTTTTCGATACGTCTAAGGCAATTTCTTTTTCAGTCGTGTTGTCCTTCCGACTGCTCCACCATCAGGTCCCCCGTGTCCAGGATCAATGACGATCGTTTTCCCTGCAAGTGGTAATGGGACAGTTCGCCACATATACTCTCCCTTTTTAATTGGGAATTGAATAATTAAAATTAAAATAACTAGTCCAATAAACCATAATAGTACTTTCCATTGTCTTTTCATCCTTTTCCTCTCCCTATTTTCTCTTATTTCATTTTATGAATAGAAAAGGATGTTATGACAGCTTGTTCGATTATTAAAACTATATAGGTTTATTTCAGTTGATTGTGGTATAATATAGTAATAAAAAAACGATATTAATAGTAGCTTTATATGTTTTTCATCAGAAAAAATTTCTTCTTTATTATGGAAAATGTTCATAAAAGTATTATAATATTCAACCTATTTTATTTACAGAAAGAAGGATGGTATTTTGACGAGAAAGTTGTGGTTTCAACTTGGAGTAGGAATTCTACTCACTTTAATTATTATTAAATTCTTTACAGAAGTAAATTGGATATTTACGCCGATTCTTATCATTCTTCAAACTATTTTTATTCCTTTACTTGTTAGTGGGGTACTTTTTTACATAACGGTCCCTATACAAACTTTTTTGGAAAAAGCGAAAGGTACCAAGATGGGGAAGTATTTCGATTATATTCTTAATCCTTATCGGATTTATTTGGGTAGCTATCGCGATCGTTGGGCCGCCTATAACACGACAAATAAATAATTTAATTGAAAATGCCCCTTTAATTATACGAGAGGCAAATGCATTTGTTCTTCATTTAATTGATCAGTCTAGTCATTTACCTGGTGACTTTCAAGAGTGGTTGAGAAAAACATATAATTATTTAAAGTCCTCGATACAGATCAATTAACGATATTACTGTTTCGTTTGGAGGATGGATTGTAGGATTTGTTCAATCCGTTATACAAGTTGCAATCATCACTATTTTAGTTCCATTTTTCCTCTTTTTTATGTTGAAGGACCATGAAAAACTTCAACCTTTTATTGTACAGTTTTTTGGAGGAGAAACGAAAAAATGGGTTCATAAAACATTAAAAGATATCGATGAAACGTTAAGTTTATACATTCGTGGTCAAATTTTAATTAGCTCTATACTAGCAACACTTTTATTTATCGGATACTGGATAATCGGACTAAACTTCGCTTTATTATTTTCTGTTTTTGCGTTTTTTATGAATATCATTCCTTTTATTGGACCTTGGATCGCTTTCTTTCCGGCTTTATTAATCGGTATATTCCAAGATCCTATGATGATTATTTGGGTATCATTCGTCACGTTAATCGCGCAGCAAATTGATTCTAACCTAATTACACCTAATGTCATGGGTAAAACATTAAACATTCATCCACTGACGATTATTACGATTTTCTTGCAGCTGGAAGTTTTGCAGGTTTCTTCGGTATCCTACTAGCAGTGCCAGCATATGCAGTTGGAAAAGTTATTATCTCGAACATTTATGATAAGCGAAAAGAAATTAAGGAAACTGCTATAAAAAAAGTTTAAAATGAATGAACACCCTTTTCCATGTTGGAAGGGTGTTTTTATATTGGTTGGAAAGCTTTGGTTGCGGAGCATTAAAATTGGCGGGCGCAGCACTTGATGCTGAGTCAAGAACCAAGATGCTACGTCACGGAAACAATATGCTAAATAGCGAACGAAGATGCTAAGTTTGAGTACAACATGTTAAGCCCCCGCGTCTCGTCTAAGTCACATATACTTCTTCCCATATATTTAATTAAAATTACGATCTCACTTTTGGTGTCTTAGTCGGTTCCGGATAGCCTTGATCTTCATATTTTTCTTCGATTAACTGACGGACTTCTTCGATCGATTTTCCTTCGTTATATTCGACAATCGATTCAGCCGCAATATCTAAACAGACTTGACATCTAGTTGCATGGTCATCCCAAATGATTGAACCATTTTCATGATTTTCATGAACAAAACAATGATAACTATGTCCATGCCCTACAGACTCACCACATCCACAATAGCAAGGTATTTGTTCAAGTAGTTCTTGGTGGTCGGGAACTGCACTATACAATACTTTCATATTGTCATGATGATCGTTAAGAAATTGTGGAAGTGTCTCTTTACTTTCCGTTTCCTCTCTCAGATCTCCCATTCCATTATAAACCGGCGTAACACCGTCGTCTAAATCAACTTCTTTCTCAGCTTCATTTAGAAAAGAGCAGGCACTTAATAATAAAACAAAGCATATTGCTATAACAATCAATTTTCGCAAATCAAACACTCCTTACACTATCGTCTACCTTCATTCATTCTATCATTCGATTAGCCAGCTAACTTGAATTTAGACACAAAAAAGTCAAGGTTCGGATGTAAAAATATCTACATCTGAACCTTCACTTATACCTGGTTTTCTACTAGTTTAACGTGGTTTTCGTTCATCTTCTGGTTTCGGTTCTATTTCTTCCCCAAATTCTGCTTGTAAGTTTCGATTATCCAATTTTACTCGTTCTTCTTCCATATACGATTCAAAATCTGCCCTTAAAATGCGATTATCCATATATTTATGAAAGAACCATTCTCCTACTGCAAGCAGTAACGAAGTGAGCCCCGCTGCAGTTAATAAAGGAAAATCTTCCGCTATAAAATTAACACTATATAACCAAATGACCGCAAAAGCTAAGATAAAATCAGAAATCGTTGCTCCCCAATTTTCAAATCTAGCAAGTAAAAATAAATCTCCTAGAATATAGGACACAATCGTTAACACAATACTTAACGTAAGGACATGTCCAAAATCAATATTATAAAAGCCACCAAGAACGATCCAAACGACCGCTAAACTCATCACAAACTTAATAAGTAACGCCTTTAAATGCCTCACATTGACCCCTCCCCTCTATTTGTTATTTTATTCCTTATTTATCTTGTCCCCTTTTTTTATTTTCATTCAAGACATTGCCCTCTGAAGCCCGTTTCAAAAACGACACACAAATCAAAAAATTTACTTTTAGAACTATTCGCGACGCAAATTTATCCATTAACAAAACCGTTGAAATCGGCACAATTCATTAATGCCATACTTCAACGGTTTTTAAATAAGTAGCTATTAAGGATACGGTTTAATTTCTCCACAACCAATTTTTCGTCCCGAATTCCAGATGGTTGAGTCCGATAATCATCTGGATGCTCATGGATCAGAATTGATTTCCCTATAACCTCATCCACTTTAAATCTGTCTGTAAAAAACGACATTCTCGCATAACCATTGTTCGAAAATAAAACAGGAAAATCCCCGGCATGATGACCATGAGGCTGATGATCCGGGTTCCAATGTTCCCCCGTTTTCGGAAATGGATCTTGTTCATCTCCAGCTTCACAATTTCCATACTCATGAATATGAAAACCATGCGGCCCAATCGGATCTCGGTTTCCTTCTGCCGGACGATAAGGCGGCAATCCTGCAACTTCTACAATTACTTCCGTTCCATAGGGCACATCAATAAATAGTACATATCCTCGTATATCTGGCGCTAATACACTTCCGCGCATTTCAGCATACGCCCTCGGAGTCATTTGTTGTCTACGATGATACTTATACTTGTTGTCATACATTCATGTAGACCTCCTCGCTTTCATTCTATACAGTTTATGAAAAGGTCTATAAAATGTTCATTTATAAAAAGACATTCGCAAGTTTTTCTGCGAATGCCTTATGTACATTTCATTAAAAAAATGCATATAATTTCAGCATCATATTCTTAGTTATTCATACTTCTAGCACAAAACCTTGCCTGTCTTAACTCTTTACTCAAAATAATTTGCCCATTTATGTGCTTCAATCGAAATTTTGCTTAAATCTGATCTAGAAATACCAATCTGTTCCGAATATTTATCTACTTTCTCCCAATCAAATTTCAAGACAGCATCACTAAGTCGTAAATACGGAAGCATTGCTGGTTTCCTCCCCTCTTAACGTTTGCGTAATTTCCTTCGACAACGATAATTGCGGTAAGACATCTTCCCAACTACGCTTTAAAATAACGTTAATTAGCGAAAACATTCCTACTAAAAAATATTCATCCGAATTTTGTTTGTTCGTAAATTTCGCCAATAACTCACACATTTTTGCCCTCGTTAAAGATGCATCAATAATTGCTTTCTCTCGTCCCTTTCCTTTCCCATCCCCCATATGATGGAGCAGTATGATTTGCATCCACTTTTTCACTTCGTTCAAACCCATTAACATAATTGCTTGTTTAATAGAATTAATTCGATTAGGGATTCCGAAAGTAAAAGAATTAATGTAACGTAATAGTTTATAGGATAAAGATAAATCACGCATGATTAATGATGTAAGTTCATCGATATTGGCTCTTGATTCATTTAATTTATTAAATAACTGTAAATGAAGTGGGTAATTGATCGGAATATCTTTACTTTTTATAATTTCAGGTTTTGCAAAAAAGTAACCTTGAAATAATAAATAACCTAATTTTTTCGCTTCTTCAAATTGCTCATTCGTCTCTATCTTTTCTGCCAATAACGTAATATTCGGATATTTTTTAACAAGAGTTTGAAGACGCAACCTATCATTCAGTTTCGTATGTAAGAAATCTATCTTTATGATATGTACAAGTTTAAACAATTCCTCATGTAAATAATTATACTCCTCTATGACATAATCATCTAACGCTAGGCGAAACCCTAGTTGTTTCAATCGCCTTAAACGTG
>CAVYBX010000030.1:0-26922 GCA_963766835.1 uncultured Bacilli bacterium | reverse complement strand
TGTTTGCCATATATCATATCGCGATTTTTCTACCATGGTTCAGCCCAGCACTACTTATACTTGCGGTGACAGGTCTTTGGGTCGGCGGGATTATCTTTCAACTTGCCAATGAAAAAAGCGGAACTATTTTGCCCTCTTGGACCATTCACATGTTTGCGGATATCGGCGTACTAGTCATCGGTGTGTATATTATGTACTCCTATTGACCAAGACTGCCAAAAGTATTTTATATATATTGAAATAAAGAACTCCATTGAATCCGCTACGGCGCTAGGGGGTGCCTCCCGCCCTAAGCCGTCGGCTTCCGCCGCCAATCTTAGGCTTCGGCTACCCCTTGTAAGGCGCCTTCGCTTAGTTTATATGGGTATATATTTGTTCCACATATAACAATAGTATTCATGACGAAAAAATAAAGCCGTACGCATGGCCCCTTGTCTATGGGCGTTGCGTACAGCTTATTTTTGTATATATAGTTGTTAAACCGCCGCCACGACAACTGTTACTTTGAATAAATCACCATCAACTTCGATTGTCATATTCCCATTATGCAAATCAACGATGGATTGTGCGATAGCAAGACCAAGTCCCGAACCATCCGTATGGCGCGATGTATCTGCCCTTTTAAAGCGCTCAAACAGTTCGTCGGTATTTTCACCGAGCTCATACTTTGTCACATTCTTCACTACGAATTCGGCAGTATCACCCACTTTTCGAAGCGTAATATAGACGCGGGTGCCCGGTAATGTATACTTAATCGCATTGACGATCAAGTTATCCAAATACGCGCCACCATCTTTTCCCGTCAACATAAGCAACGAGCGTAGAATCAGGGAAATTCACTCTAAAGTCGAGTCCTGATTTTGAAATTTCTTCCTCATGCTCAGCTAGTGCTTGTTGGAGTAATTGCGTCATATCGACACGCTGTTTATTAAGCTCCAAATTCCCACTCGCCATTTTCGATACTTCAAATAAATCCTCGATTAATGTCTTCAATCGCTGTGATTTTTTGTCTAAAATGTCTACATATTTTGTACGTTCCTCAGCTGTAATGTCTTCCTTTTTCAAGAGATCCGTGTACGTAATAATTGACGTCAATGGCGTCCTAAGATCATGACTGACATTCGTAATTAGTTCCGTTTTTAGGCGTTCGCTTTTTGCTTGTTCAGTCATGGAAATGCGTACACCTTCACGCAAGTTATTCAAATTCTTAGCGTGTTCGGCAAGTGGTGATTTCCCTTCTACCTTTATTTCCTTATGAAGACGTCCTGCCGCCATTGCTTCTGTCGCAACGATGATCCGGTTTAAATAAGCTGACCGCTTCACTAACATGTATAGTGCCGGCAAGCCCAGAAACAGGACGGCTGGGATGTAGAGAATTAAAGATGCAGGCATAAGAAATACCACTATGAAACCAATCCCGGCAAGGAAAAAGCCGATAAGTAAAATGAGCGTCTGAATACCGATTGACTTTTCCATGAACATATCTTGAAAAGCCTTGAAGAAGCTCACTGTATAACTGTCGGCAATGTCCTTTTCAAGTATCCCATCGCTTTTCAGCCGATCGATGAAATTAACGAGTTGAAATACAACTGCCAATAAGAACAGAAGTAAAAAGGCGAATTGAGTGATGTTCATAACCCACGTCTCAAAACTGTTGAAAAAGAAATAATGGAATCTGCCAGAAACGATGATTAATAATTCTCGTAATGCCAAAATAGAAATACCGAATAAGACCACTTTCATATCAATTTTAAGTTGGTCATATTTCTCTGCAAATCTGTTTTCTGTAACCCACTCGCGATTAAAACGAAGTTTTGTGAATAAAGTAGCCAATGCAATTGCTCCAACTAGCCAAAGAACATACGAAAAATATTTGTTTTGGTTGTATCCCTTTACTTGAGGGCTAAGTAGCCCGTCTTTCAATGCGCTTTTCGGGACGATGACCTTGCCTTCGAATTTTCGTGCGGAGTTACTAATTAACAACATGTCGTTCCATTCTAGTTCAGTAGCGCTGTTCCCATAACTCGCGGATTCCAATTCCCCTCCATAGGTAATGACTGTGCAGTAAAATAACCTTTGCGTTCATCAAATACCCTTTTATAAGCTGCATGAGCATTGATATCACCTGAAGAGAATGTTTCTCCTGTTTTGATATCTTTGAATTCATATACGACTGGGAAACTTTCAAAACTAACTCTGTGGTTTTCAACCAAATAGCGCTTCAAGATAGATGCTTTTTCAGTCCTTATTTTCGCTTCTACATGCGCATCACTTTCAAAGTTTTTGCGAATATCATCAATTTTCAAATCTCTGGCCTCTGTTAAAGCGGATTTCACCTTTTCACTTTTCGCCGCTTCTGCATCAGCAATCCGATCCGTGTATTGGTCTTGGATATTAGCGATTTGCTCAGACAAGGTTCCGTACCTGCTCCGGTGTGCTTCAATTTCCGCCTTTTCTACTGTTATCGTTTTTTCTGCTTGTTCCATATTAATTGGATTCAATATCGTTGGCCCGATATTTTCATAAAAAGCGCTCATATTGGCTTTGAAATCTTCTGTATCAACATAACTTTTCCCGACAAATTTCGGACCGGTCTGTACCATCGAAATAAGTGCCAGTAAAAATACGGATGCAAGTATAGTCCATACTATTAGGGGCGATTTATTACTTTTCATCGTTAAACGCCTCCTTTAATTAACCTTGTTAATTGGGCGATTGCCCGGTTCGAACGTTCTATACCATTACCGACCAGATCGATGACGTGGGAGAAACAATAACCGATACTTAACACCGCAATGACAATCGCTATAATTGACCAAAGAGCTGCGCGGTCATTTCTCGATTTTGTAGCCAATGCCCCACACCACCTTTACATATCTCGGATTCTTGGATCCGCTTCGATTTTCTCACGGATTTTACGAATATGAACTGCGACAATATTTTCAGCATTATACGCCGCCTCGTTCCAGACGCGTTCATAGATTTCATTGATGGAAAAGACACGCCCTGCATTTTTCATCAGTAACTGTGTAATTTTGTATTCAATCGGCGTCAGCTTCACCGCATCGCCGTCGACCGTTATTTCTTTCATATCTTCATCGAGAACAAGCCCGTCAATCTCTATTTTCCTCTGCCCATCATACGTACCAAATTGGATATAGCGGCGTAATTGCGACTTCACGCGTGCCATTAATTCCATCGGATGAAACGGTTTTGTTACGTAATCGTCCGCACCGACGGACAGACCGTGTATCTTATCGGAGTCTTCGGCCTTGGCACTCAGCATAATAATTGGGATATTACGCGCTTCCCGAATTTTAAACGTTGCCGTAATACCGTCCATGTTCGGCATCATAATGTCGAGGATAAGGAGATGGACGTCGTTCTTCTCCAGCAACTCGAGCGCCTCTTTACCGTCAGCAGCTTTCAGCACATCGTATCCTTCATTTTTTAAATAAATTTCAATCCCGTCACGGATATCCTGATCGTCATCCGCCACCAGCACTGTGAATTTCGCCATCTTCCGCACCTCGCTTTACTCTATGATACCAATTGTACCCGCCAAATCTTAACATTTACCAACTGTAATAATGAAGAAAGTCTTAAGGTGAGTTATATCAGGATTTCAAACAAAGACGTTAACTCAAACTTTTGTGTTTGTTTTCGAATGGACTAAGTGACTATCCCCCGTCAATTCAAGTGATTATTGCATATTTGGATTGAGACTTACATATTGATAGGGTGCAAGGACAAACTACTATTGGGGGTAATGTTAATGTCAAACCGTGCTGTTGTATACAATAAACCAGGAAAAGTTTCAATCGAAAATATTGGCTTTCCGGACTTGGTGTTACGGGATGGACCCGGGGTCAATCCATTAAATGTAGGACGTAAGTGTGATCACGGGGTCATTCTAAAAGTCGTTGCTACGAATATTTGCGGGAGTGATCAGCATATGGTGCGCGGTAGGACAACTGCACCAAGCGGTCTAGCATTGGGGCATGAAATTACTGGCGAAGTCATTGAGGCAGGTCGGGATGTAGAATTCATGAAAGTCGGAGATCTTGTCTCCGTACCTTTTAATATTGCTTGTGGCCGCTGTAGAAATTGTAAATCACAAGACACTCATATTTGTGAAAATGTAAATCCAGACCGTCCTGGATCAGCTTACGGTTATGTTGATATGGGTGGTTGGGTCGGCGGACAATCGGAGTATGTAATGGTTCCTTACGCTGATTTCCAACTATTAAAGTTTCCAGACAAAGCACAAGCGATGGAAAAAATTCTTGACTTAGCTATGCTATCGGATATTTTCCCAACAGGATTTCATGGAGCATACAGTGCTGGAGTCACAATAGGGTCGACTGTATATATAGCTGGCGCTGGCCCCGTGGGATTAGCAGCCGCTCATTCAGCACAACTACTAGGCGCCTCGTGTGTCATTGTAGGTGATATGATTGAAGATCGATTGGCACAAGCGAGAAGTTTCGGATGTGAAACGATTAACCTTAGTCAGCATGATGATATAGGAGAACAAATTGCACAAATTCTTGGGACTCCTGAAGTTGATTGTGCTGTTGACTGCGTCGGGTTCGAAGCGCATGGTAACGGACCTAATCGCGGAGAAGCACCTGCAGCTGTTCTTAACTCAATTATGGAAGTGACACGTGCTGGAGGAAAATTAGGAATTCCAGGATTGTACGTAACCGGGGATCCAGGAGCGACTGATGAAGATGCCAAATTTGGGACACTGAAAATCCGAATGGGATTAGGGTGGGCAAAAGCACATCATTTTGTTACGGGGCAAACGCCTGTCATGAAGTACCATGAGTTTTTAATGAAATCAATACTGAGTGGTAAAGCCCAAATTGCCAAGGCAGTGAATGCTACACTTATTTCATTAGAGGAAGCACCGAACGGATACCAAGTTTTTGATAAAGGCGCGGCGAAAAAGTTCGTTATCGATCCACATGGTTTGATAAAAAGATAACTCGTTTATCATAGATGATAACACCCATGACAAAACCTTCAATAATTTGGAAGGAAGCTGTGGATGTTGTTCTATCCCGTATCGACAATCAGGGGGGATTTCCTATGTCGGCATTTTTTGGTGAATTAATTGGAACGATGATCTTAGTAACTTTAGGTTGCGGCGTTGTTGGCGGAGTCGTGCTTAAGAAGACTAAATCACATGATTCCGGTTGGATTGTGATTACAATGGGCTTTGGACTCGCTGTAGCAGTAGCTATTTATGCAGTTGGTGGGATAAGTGGTGCCCATATTAATCCGGCAGTTACAATAGGATTAGCCGTAATTGGTGCTTTTCCTTGGGCAAATGTTCCGGCGTATATTTTAGCTCAACTTATTGGCGCTTTTATTGGAGCAGTCATTGTTTACATTAATTATTTACCACACTGGGAAGAAACAAACGATAAAGGCCAAAAGTTAGTAATATTTTCAACTATACCAGCTATAAGAAAGCCACTTCCCAATTTTGTAAGCGAAATGATCGGTACATTCGTACTCGTCCTTGGGATATTAGCGATTGGTGCAAATGAATTTACCGAAGGACTTAATCCTCTAATTATCGGATTTCTTGTCCTCTCCATTGGTTTGTCACTAGGGGGAGCAACTGGTTTTGCGATTAACCCTGCACGTGATTTAGGTCCAAGAATCGCTCATTTCTTCTTACCGATTCCTGGAAAAGGATCATCTGATTGGAGTTATGCCTGGGTTCCAATTGTTGGTCCATTACTAGGTGGAGTATTTGGGCCCTGTTTTATCAACAAGTGTTTAGCGGGGTAAATTCTGTGGCATTTTGGATTGTCGGCTCAATTTGTTTGATTGCAATTCTAAGTGCATATTTTATGAACAAAGTAATGAAAACTCAGCAAGTTTAATAAAGTTCATTAGCCAATAATAACCCTGTAAAACATGAGTTTACACCCCCTGTGTCGATTTAGTTAGTAACTAAACTGACTAGCCAGGAGGGTGTTTTCTATTAGGGGAAAACAAGACCGTTCAAACCTTCAATTTTCTACCGCTCAACGTCAATACGAGTATCCCGCCAAGCAACATCGCAATACCCATCCACGACGTTCCATTCAATCGCTCACCTACAACAAGCACACTTAAAATGGCAGCAGTCAGTGGTTCGGCAATGACAGCGTGACCGCTGACGACGAAGGTATCCGTTTCAATCCGGCAGAAAACAGAATATATGCCACACTTGTTGTGACAATCCCGAGATATAACACGACCGAAATTCCGCGCCCTGTCATAAGCCCTTCCGTTTCAAATAAAAACAAAAATGGCAGGAGCATTATCGCACTCATCGAAAAGATAACCGCAACAGCAGGCACAGCATCTACCTTGTCGAGTACATCTTTATTGACGAGGGTATAAAAGGCAAACAACAGTCCAGCTCCAAGTGACATCGCAACACCCACGGGATTGACGACGATTCCATCTTTATTTAAAAAGAGCAGCGCACACCCTATAATCGCAAGCGCTGTCGCCATGATCCACACCCGTGTCGGACGGCGTTTCAATAATAACCATTCAATGATTCCAGAAAAAACGGGAGCACTTCCGATTGTAACAACCGTACCGATTGCAACACCCGTTAATCTGACAGACGAAAAAAATAGGTATTGAAAAATGGCCATTGAAATAGCTGCGTAAAGAGTAGACTTCCACGGCCAATTTCGAAAATCGATTTTACGCATAATGAGCAAAATAATAAGTAATGAAAAACCCCCTACGGCAAGCCTTGATGCCCCGACCGCCAACGGATGAATCGTTTGCGGCAAGAACGTCTGTGCGGTACCAGTCGTTCCCCAAAGTATCGCACCTAACAGTACGACTAGATATGAAATACGCTTTGACAAAGTGATTCCCCCTTCCTCTCTCTACCTTAGAAGATACCATATAAACTAAATCTCCTAATACCTTAATGACACTTGACACAAATAGCACAAAAATGGAGCCCAAATTCACATAAGAATTGGGCTCTTTTAAATATTTATATTTCAAGCTTCTTCAATGATTAACAACTACTTTTTTAAATAACCCTACTTTATTATCCTTGAGTGTCTTCGTCATTTTTGTATTCTAAAAGATCTCCAGGCTGACAATCTAATGCCTTGCAAATCGCCTCTAAAGTCGATAATCGAATCGCTTTTGCCTTTCCGTTTTTCAATATAGAAAGGTTTGCCATCGTGATTCCGACCTTCTCCGAAAGTTCCGTTACACTCATTTTTCTTTTCGCAAGCATCACATCAATGTTGATTATAATTGCCATATTATTCACCTCAGTCAGACTATTAAATCATTTTCCGCTTTTATATCGATCGCTTCTTTTAAAAGCCTTTGGAGAACAGCGGCGAATACGGCAATGACCATAGAGGCAAAAATAGGGACCATTCCGATTACGATGAGACCGGGGGCATCGTCTACCTCCGCCATGATATATACAAACGGTAGGGCTACCAAATACAAGCCACTAATTATCGCATGGCACAGTATTTTATTTTCTTTAGAGCTCTTACGGATAATTCCGAGAAAGCTTGGTTCCTGTCGATATAGCTTAAAAGGTTGAAAGATTGATACAAAGCAAAGTAATATGGAACCGCCGAAACATACATAACCATTAAAATGCCATATACCACAAAAGCCAAATCTGAATCTCTTTCTGCTGCTTCATTTGCTTCAATCGCTATTTGAGGCAATAAAAATAAACACAAAGCAAGAACGGGAATTCCCATTAAAATAACAGCTAACTTTAAAAAGAGTGTTGATCCTCGTTTCATAAAAAGCACCTCACCTATTAATTATTAATTCTACTTTAACACATAATTTATTGATTAACAATAAAATATTATCGTTTTTTAATATATTATTGTTGTTATATAAGAATCCTTTAATTTCAATCATAAATAAAAAGCATTCCTCACTACAAAGAAATGCTCCATAATTTTAAACTACGCAATTTATAACTTATTCAACTAACCTGTCCTTTAGTGAAATAGCGTTCCCGCTTTTTAGTAGAAACGCTCCCTTAATTGGAATAAATGTTTTAAATAATGTTTAAGAAATATAATGAACTTACTCGCATGATATATTACAAAAATATAATTAATTTCAAAACACATTACACATGGGTTATAATAGAACTTGTAAACCCTATATAAGATGGGTTTTCAAGACGTGGTTCGTCAACCATCCCACGTAAAAAAACTAGGAGGAAATAAATAATGAAAGTAAAAACATTAGCAATCAGTGGAATTATTGCGGCTTTATATGTTGCTGTCTCACTTTTAATAGCACCATTGGCTTACTCAAACATCCAATTCCGAATTCCAGAGATGTTCAACCATCTCGTTGTGTTCAACAAAAAATATATTTTCGGTATTGTACTTGGTGTCTTTGTAACGAATTTGTTTTCACCACTTGGCATGTATGATCTTTTTTTCGGAGTAAGTCAATCAATTCTTGCTCTTTCGATCACGATTTTTTCCTCTAAATTCATATCAGGTGATTTTCAAGCGAATGGTATTCAACACACTTGTCTTCACCTTTTCAATGTTCATCATTGCTTTCGAGTTGAACCTGGCGTTTAGAACTTCCTTTCCTACTTACATGGTTAACAGTTGCAATAGGTGAATTTGTCGTCATGGCAATTGGGATTCCGATTATGATTGCTTTGAATAAACGCTTAAACTTTCGAAAAACTGATTTAACCAAAACAATCCCT
Organism: uncultured Bacilli bacterium; assembly: GCA_963766835.1. Classification (GTDB taxonomy): domain Bacteria; phylum Bacillota; class Bacilli; order Bacillales; family Amphibacillaceae; genus Pseudogracilibacillus. The sequence continues at coordinate 18,167 of CAVYBX010000030.1, read as the reverse complement.
CACTTTCAGTCTACAATTGAAATGGAGGGGATTTTTCAAGGAGGGTTTCGATGTATATCTCCATTCCAGAAACCGCCGAACACCTCGGCATGCCCGTCGAACAAGTCGCAAAAGTATGTGCGGGAAGGTCGCATCCGTTCTGTCCATGATGGCGAACAATTCCTCATTAACAAAGATCAGTTTGGCTCTATTTGGAACAGCTCGAAATGTTGAAACACCAAATCGATGAATGGCGTAACGAACCAATTCCACCCGATCGTGACATTAAAGATGAAGATTGAAAAACCGGCTGAAGACATACACGTCTTCAGCCGGTTTTATTTTATTTAATATGGGTTATCAGTACGGATAATTGGGTAAATGAATGGAAATCGCTATAAACGAAATACTAAATACACCGATTGTTGCTTTCAATATACTTTACTAGTATAGTTAGAAACTGTTTCTAAATTACCAGTTACACGAGGGGGAATTATGAAGAAAATTTCAAATGTGTTTTATATCACAATCGGTCTAATTATTTTGACCGTCGGGTATGGCGCGTTCGCACCTGAAAATTTTGATGCTGTCACAACTAACGTCAAAAACTTTGTTGCGTCATCTTTTGGTTGGTACTATATGCTACTCATGTCATTTATGTTAGCGCTCAGTTTCTTTTTCATCATTAGTCCATACGGAAAAATCCGACTCGGAAAAGATACGGACCGTCCGCAATTTTCAACAGTTACATGGGTTGCCATGCTGTTTTCTGCCGGGATGGGAATCGGCCTTGTCTTTTATGGTGCCGCTGAACCGTTTCACACTTTGCAATCAGCCCTGCTACGGAAGATCCAAATACGGATGCAGCCTTCAAAGAAGCCTTACGTCAGTCTTTCTTCCACTGGGGATTCCACATATGGGCCATGTACGGAGTCATTGCATTATCTCTCGCCTTCTTCCAGTTCCGTAAAGGAGAACCGGGATTAATTTCAGCAACATTGAAGCCGATATTCGGCAAAAAAATGGAGGTCCGTGGGGTATTCTTGTCGATGTACTTGCAGTTTTTGCGACAGCATTCGGAGTTGCCACGTCACTCGGCTTCGGTGCTGTTCAAATTAATGCAGGCCTAAACTACTTATTTGGTGTTAAAATTGGTATCTTTTCACAGTTTGTCATCATCGCAGTTGTCACGGTTCTGTTCGTTGCATCCGCATGGTCTGGACTTAAGTAAAGGCATTAAGTATTTGTCGAATACGAACTTAGTCCTTGCACTTGTACTTCTTGGATTTATCGTCGTTCTTGGACCTACATTCTCATTTTCAATATGTTCACCGATTCGTTTGGTGGCTATTTGGCAAACCTTGTCCAGATGAGTTTTGGCACTGCGCCTTTGGATTCCACTGACCGAGAATGGCTCGATGGTTGGACAATTTTCTACTGGGCATGGTGGATTGCATGGGCACCGTTTGTCAGTATGTTCATTGCTCGTGTTTCAAAAGGTCGGACAATTAGGGAATTTATGATTGGTGTTCTTGTTGCACCTACACTTCTTGGTTCTTTCTGGTTTTCAGCATTCGGTACGACAGCGATTGATATCCAGAAAAAGGACTTGTCGACTTGACCATTCCTAGTACAGAACTGACGATTTTCGAAATGTTCAATGTGATGCCTATGTCGTTGATTATTTCTTTTTTTGCGATTTTATTGATTGTTTCATTCTTCATCACATCGGCGGACTCGGCGACATTTGTCCTTGGAATGCAATCAACAAACGGTTCATTGACACCGCCGAATAATGTGAAACTCATTTGGGGAGTTATTCAATCGACAATTGCGCTCATTTTGTTATCTGTCAACGGGCTTACCGCTTTGCAAAACACGATTATCATTGCTGCATTACCATTTTCTTTCATCATGCTGCTCATGGTTGTCGCGTTAATCAAAGCATTGAAAGCCGAATTAAAGTTAATGAAATTAAAATAATACCTGAAAAAGCGATTCCGTATATGGAATCGCTTTTTCTTAACTAGTAACAAGAACCTTTTCACGTTTTCCCAATCATTTGAAGGAAATCTCCTACCATTGCGCTTCCTGTCGGATACATTCCTGCACCTGGACCGATAAGTGTAAGGGCCCGAGATATTCGGTTTCGACGATGATTGCATTGTCGACCCCTTTAATGCCGTAGAGCGGATGATCAGAGCCGATAAGAACTGGTCAATGTTTCCGTGCAAGTTCCCTTCTCATCAATTAAAATATCGGCAACATGCCTGTAACGAAGTTTGCCTTTTGGCGCTTCTGCTATATCTTCAACCGTGATCTTGTCGATTCCAACGACCGGAACGTCTTGCCAATTTGGTTGCTTACCGAATGCAAGTGCACTCAAAATCATCAGTTTCCGAAATGCATCTTTGCCACTTATATCGTCCGTTGGATCAGCTTCCGCATAACCAAGTGCCTGTGCTTCGTGAAGCGCAGCTTTAAATGGAATTCCCTCTTCCCGCATCTTCGTCAAGATGAAATTGGAGGTTCCGTTGAAAATCCCTCGAATTCGTTGTACCCGATCTGTTGGTAACAAGTTCATCACCGTACGGATACGGTACGCCGCCCGCCGTCGTTGCTTCATAACCGACGAAACTCCTCGGAACTCTGCATGCTTTAGTAACGCCGGACCATGTTTCGCAAACATCGTCTTATTCGCTGTTATAATATGAAAACCTTTTTCTATTGCATCCGAAAGATACGTATATGCAGGTTCTTCTCCAACAATCGCCTCAAATACGAAGTCAATGTTCGGATTTGACAAAACTTCCTGAATGTCATCCGTTATCTTCGTTCCAGGTGTCGCTAGACGTTCTTTCGCCTTATCCCGGACCAATATGGAAACAATGTCTATTGTACAGCCCGTTTCCCGCTTAATCTCTTCTTTCCTTTCATTCAAAATCCTATAAATCCCTTCACCTACAGTGCCGAAGCCAAGTATAGCGACTTTGATTGACGGCATTTCGCCACCTCCATGGACTGCTCGATGATGAGTCCCCATTTTTCAAATTCCGTTAAAAAACCTTCATGTCCATTTTTTGTATTTACCAAACAATATATCGAATTTGGGATCAGATGGACAAACGTTCGAATTTCATCCGTCGGAAACATTGGATCGTGCGTAAATGCAAATGCCACCACTTTGGCAGATATCTGGTGGGAAGCAATTTCAACGCCTCCACGACCACGGCCGATATCATGTGTATTCATGGCACGGATTAATGGATAGAAACTTTCCATGTCATTTCTACTATTTCCAAAAGGAGTTAGCATGCTCCCGAGTTTAGTTGATTGTGATGTCGCCGCCATCGGGAATAAAATATCCATATCCTCGGGATACAAAATGCCCCACTCAAGTACACGCATGCCACCGAGTGAACCACCGATGACCACCCGTAACCGATTAACCCCTAGTATAGTCAGCGCTTTCCGTTCGGCATGCACCATATCGCGGATTGTCACTTCTGGGAATAAATCTCTATACAACTCACCCGTGGCCGGATTAACAGCTAACGGTCCTGTTGATCCGTCATTTCCGCCAAGTGCGTTAAAAGAGATGACGGATAATTCGTTGGTATCGATACTTTTTCCTTGACCGACAAGACCGCTCCACCAACCTGGGTTTTTATCCTCGACTTCTGCTTCAGGCCAAGTTTGTTTTATTTCATCTCCAATTCGAGAAAGTTGTTTTTCCGCCATCGATACGTACGCGTCATATTCTAAAAATAATGTCCTTTTACCACGAGTAAACCGCGGGCAATTCCGATAAACGTACTGATCGCCCCTGCTTCTGGTCGGACGACTTTCTAATACAATCGTTAATTTGAATCGGTTCAGATGTGATCCAAAATCGTTTATTCGTATTCATTGAATCAACTCACTTTTTTAAAAGTTGTTATTTAAATCATAAGATAATCGACGTAATACAAAGAAATCGTTTACATTTTACGTGTAAAAAGGGTTGATCAATACGATGAATCAACCTCTTTATGACTTTTTTGATATCAAATTAATCTGGAATTCCGAGAGCAATTTTTGCATATCGGGACATTTTATCTTTACTCCAAGGCGGACCCCAAACAATATCTACTTTCGTATCTTTTACTTGTGGAATATCTGCTAACACGTTTCTTACATCTGCTTCAATATGACCTGCTAACGGACAACCCATCGATGTAAGTGTCATCGTCACTGTACATAAACCGTTATCATCTAAATCGACATCATAAACTAAACCTAAATTTACGATGTCTATGCCAAGTTCTGGATCTATGACATTCTCTAAGCACCGAGAATATTTTCTTTTAAAGCTTCATCCATCATATTTACCTCCTTCAATGGCTGTTATCTTTATTTAAACATATTTTTTATAAAATTGAAATGAATTAAATTTAGCGTTTCATAAATGTTTTTTAAACCAATTCACTGCCTCTTCGATCGATAAGCGACTAATATGATGGCCACGACCTTTTTCTTTCACCATTTTAATGTCATCCTCTCTTTCATATAAATTTTTTACTTTTTCGTAAAAATTTACACTTTGTTCATGGGGAACGACTTTATCTTCTTCACCATGCCAAATAAATAAAGGTCTGTTTTGTAATTTCATCGGTTGATCCAAATCGTACTTCCTTAATTTATGTAAGACTTCTTCACGTTCTCCCTCGGTAATTTTTTCTTCATGAATCGCATTAAAATTATCGATTAATATGTTGGCAAATTCACTTATTTTCGGTGTACCCATTAAGACAGTTCCAACCTTTATCCAACTATATGTTTTGAACGCGGCAAAAGTTGTAATTCCGCCCATACTCGTTCCACCGACACCGATCTACCAGAAAGTAACAGCTGTTTTTCTTCTAAGTAATTTTTTATATCATTTAGTTCTTCTATATTTGCAATAACGATATCCCAAAAGGATAAATCGAGCTCTCTTTCCGAAATATGTTCCTGTCTTTTTCCATGTAACTTGCTATCTGGCAAAACGACCCGGGAATCCTTCGTTCGCTAATTTATATGCAAGTGTCAAACTGCTATCTTTTCCCCACGAAAACCGTGATAATATACGACCGTCGGTAATGCGCTCTTTATTTTATCCGCTTGGACGATTTGTAAAACGGGAATATTACCAATCTTTTCTTCATTAATGTTGATCATTTGTTCCTACCTTCCTCATTCCAAAATTGCCTACAATCTTATCATTACTGAATCGCTCTTCATTTGCAAATAATTGTACTTTATCAAGTAGAGAAATGTGAATAATTCTGATAAACTGGATATATGAGGTGATTTTATTGAATCGTAAGTATTTGATTGCGTTAGATTTAGATGGAACGTTATTGACAGATGATAAAAAAATCGCCCTTCCATCTAAACAAATTATTCAAACATTAATCGATCAAGGTCATATCGTCGTCATTGCGACTGGCAGATCCAACCGAATGAGCATTCAATATTACCGTGAACTCGGTTTAACAACACCGATGGTCAACTCCAATGGTGCTTTCCTTCATCATCCGTTAGATAAATCGTGGGGAATATACCACCATCCATTACATTATAAAACTGCCCTTGAAATTATCGACGTTTGTTACGAGTTATATTCGAAAAATATTATTGCAGACAGTAAATGATACAATCTATTTAGATCGTTACGACGAACAATATCGTTAGCTTTTACAGTCTGAAAGAAAATGATGATATATTTATTATTGGCAGTGTCAAAGAAAAATTGAAAGAAAATCCAACTTTAATGATGCTTTACCCAAATATTCAATATTTAGAACATTAACGAAAACGTTAAATGATTTGCACGCGGAAGTGATCGATCACCGTAATTGGGGTGCACCGTTCCATATTATCGAAGTGATGAATAAGGAAATGAATAAAGGGATTGCTTTAAACGAGTTGCCGACTATTTTCAAATACCGAGGGAACGAGTTATCGCATTCGGTGATGAAGCGAACGATTTAGAAATGATCGACTTTGCTGGAGTTGGAGTTGCGATGGGTAATGCGATCGATGAATTAAAATCGATCGCAAATTATGTGACAAATACAAATGAAAATAATGGCGTTGCCAACTTTTTAGCGAATTATTTCAATATCAAAACATTAACCGTTTAATTTTTGCAATTATTACCTTCTATATTATCATCAATTATCTCCATACTATAAGTGAACGTGAAAAAGCTTTCACTTTTGCCATTTATTTCCCTAATTGCTGCAACATGTGGAGGTATGTGCGATGACGAACCACAGGAAACACTCCCTGGATACGCAAAATAAGGATATTTCCAAAAAAATTGACGATCCACCTGTTCACGCTACCGAAGATCCACTTCGACGAGATGTAAAACGGAAGCGTGAAGAAATGAAAAAATCGACTATAGGAGGATTTTAATTGGAAAAAAACCTATTCCAGCAAGTGAAAGAAATGATGACGAACTTCACGAACAACCAAAACCAATTACGCAACTCTGAACAAGAGAAAGAAGCGATTCGCCAAGCAATTCAAGAAGCTTACAATGAAGCTTCACCTGAAGAAAGAGAACAACTGAAACAATTTGAGCAGCAATTAGACCGGAAAATGGATTTGCATTAATATTACCTCCGTCCATACCCTTATCCTTCGAACTTGTCTTTATAATTACAGAATTCATTTCAATAATGATAACGGATTAAAATGAACAAGTTGTCCGAAGCCAGTCGAACGAAGACCATCTCATTTTAAGGGATGGTCTTTTTTGTATAAATATCATACATTAAAATTTAACGATATAGTGATTGAAGTGAATTTTATGGGAGTTAGACCTGAAACGACACCGAATCCTAATGCAATTAAATTTACGACAGATAAGCTCATTTTTGAAGGTACGCAAAGTATCTCTGTCATGCCTGGTGAAAAAAGTGAACATGAAATTTTAAATGATTTAATGGAACTTGAAGGTGTAGATAACGTGTTCGGTTACCAAAATTTTATCACTGTAAATAAGAAGTTTGACGTTGAGTGGGACGATTTAATTGATGAAGTGATTAAAGTTTTTGAAAAACACGGCTATCATTAAAACAATACATACATGAGAAAACCGCATGATTGAAAATAAACGATCATGCGGTTGGATATGTCTTATTATTTACTACTTTCACGCTTTTTCTGTTTTCTACTTAAGATGATCACGATAACGATAAAGGCGAGTAATACGCCGACGACGAAAGCGATGAATCCCCAATTAAAACCTGTATTAGGCTCAATAATGAAAACTTCTGCTGATTTGCGATTTAAACCAATTAACATCTCGCCGTTATCTCTTTCACGTATCGTATCATCGTGAATCAATCCTCTTAATTGTACACCTAGCCGAGTCCTGGGATCGTGACATTTCGAGATTCCGTATCATTATTGATCGCCACATATACCGTTTCATCATCTAAAGTTCGTTTAAATAAACTAAATCCTCCTTCTACAGCAATTTCTTCAAAATCTCCGTGGACTAAAGCAGGAAATTGTTTTCGAATTGCTGACAACCGTTCATACACTTTCTCCATATCGGGATCAGCGCTAATAAAATCAACTAAATATTGATTATGCGGGTATTCTGGTCCATACGTTGGAATTTCCGAACCTTGAAAAACGATCGGTACACCTGGAGTAAAAAACATATAGCTAAGCGCTAACGTCCAAGCTGTTTCATCATTTCTCCCTTGTTCTGCGTAATGATTGGAAAATCGTCCCGTATGTTTATTATCAACGAACAATAAATCACGGTTACTCGCATCGTCACCACGAAAATCCGTTAATTTATTTACCGGTTCATTTGGTGCCTTAAATACTTCGTTCATAAGTTCGTGTACTTCATGGTTGGCGATCGCATCTAAATGTTCAATGTCATACAGATAGTCGACATCGTCATTTCCTTGTAACGTCGTAGCAATTAAAAAGAAATGCGGATCTTCTGTTTTCAGTTCATTTGTTAATTGTTCTAAAAATGACTCGTCAGTTTGATCAGCAGCATGAAGTTTAAAGCCGTCGACACCTGTTTTTTCCATCCAAAACTTCGCAACATCAATTAAAAACTCTTGAACTTCAGGATTTGTTTGATCGAACGCGACTACTTCATTTAACCATTCTGTTGCCGGAATCGGTTCGACATCAACTGCTTGAAACCAGTCTGGATGTTCTTCTACGAGCGGACTCGTTTTAGCAACGTAGTTAATGACTAACTCTAAAATCACTTTCATTTCACGGCTATGCGCTTCTTCGACTAAATGTTTCACGTCATCAATTTGACCGAATTCCTGTTCAACAGTGTAAAAGTCTTCCACCCAATAACCGTGAAATCCACCTGGAGCATTTTCCATAATCGGTGAAAGGGATATTGCTGTAAAGCCGTACTGTTGAATATAATCTAATTGTTTCGTAATCCCTAAAATATCACCACCGTGATACGCGAGCGGATCTTCAAGGTCGATTTGATCACTTGCTGCTTGTCCACCATTGTTAAAACGATCGACGATAATATCGTAAATGATTTCATTCGCTAATGAATGTTGTTGTTTTCCTTTTACTCCGTGTGGAAAAAACGAAAGTAAAAGAAAAGGAATGATGAACAAAGACATTAATTTATTTCTCATGTTTTCGCACTCCAAATCAACTGTAAAATTTCAAAAGAAAATCGTTGAATTCGTTCTACAAAAGTATTACCAGATTCAACGATTTTAAATATTTTTATGCAAACCATTGAAAACCTAACGGTAAACGACCGAAACCTAACAGAATGACGATGATAAATGCGATGATGAATTGAATCCAAGCACCTTTCGTTGAATTATTGTTCTTCGTTCTGACCGTAATCATTTCCATCGCTACGATTAACCAAATTCCCGCTAACGCTTTAATGATTAATTCACCATTAATACTTGAATACACGAAAAACAGATGAATTCCAGTAAATAGAACAATTAAGTAAAATAACCTTAATATCATATGGAAAATTTTCCCTTGTTTCTCTTTTCCTTGTTTATAAAATGAAGATACGACAAACAATAAAATAATAGCGATCACCCAAGAAGTAATATGTAAATGAGTCACACTTTATTCTCCTTTCTTTTTTAAAATGAATACTTTAAAATAATGATATTAATTATTGTACGATTGCATTATATCATGTACGAATAGTTTATTCATTTAAAAACAATAAAAATATGTTATAAATAAAATGTATAAATATTTATGGAGGGATCAACATGGTACAATCTAGTGAACAAATTATCGAAAAGACGGAAACATATGGAGCAAAAAACTATTTACCGCTTCCGATCGTCGTACATAAAGCGAAAGGCATCTGGGTAGAAGATCCCGAGGGCAATCGTTATATGGACCTTTTAAGTGCATATTCCGCAGTAAACCAAGGACATCGACATCCGAAAATTATTGCGGCTTTAAAAGAACAAGCGGATAAAGTTACGTTAACATCACGTGCATTCCATAATGATCAACTCGGTCCTTGGTATGAAAAAATTTGCCAATTGACGAATAAAGAAATGGCGCTTCCGATGAATACCGGAGCAGAAGCTGTCGAAACGGCGATTAAAACAGCGCGCCGTTGGGCATATAATGTAAAAGGTGTCGAGGAGAATAAAGCGGAAATTATCGCTTGTACGAACAACTTCCACGGAAGAACGATGGCCGCTGTATCATTATCTTCAGAACCTGAATATCAACGCGGTTTCGGACCTTTGCTTCCTGGATTTAAATTAGTACCTTTCGGTGATATCGAGGCATTAAAAGAAGCGATTAACGAAAATACAGCAGCATTTTTAATCGAACCGATTCAAGGTGAAGCAGGTATTAATATTCCACCAGAAGGTTACTTAAAAGAAGCATACGAAGTTTGTAAAGAAAATAATGTCCTATTTATCGCCGATGAAATACAAGCAGGTCTCGGCAGAAGTGGAAAGTTTTTAGCTTGTGATTGGGAAAATGTCGAACCTGACATTATTATTTTAGGGAAAGCACTTGGTGGCGGGGTATTTCCAATTTCTTGTGTCGTTTCCAACAAAGATATTCTCGGTGTCTTTAACCCTGGCTCACACGGCTCAACGTTCGGTGGGAATCCATTAGCTTGTGCGGTATCGATGGCGGCGCTCGATGTCATCGTCGAAGAAAAGTTACCGGAACGTTCTCTCGAGTTAGGGAATTACATGCTTGAAGAGTTGCGTAAAATTAACAATCCGGTTATTAAAGAAGTCCGCGGAAAAGGATTATTCATCGGTATGGAATTAACAGAATCAGCTCGACCATATTGTGAAAAATTAATGGAAGAAGGGCTGCTTTGTAAAGAAACACACGACAATGTCATTCGTTTCGCTCCGCCATTAATTATTGAAAAAGAAGAAATCGACTGGGCGTTAGAACGAATTAGAGAAGTATTAGAAGTTTAATCTAAGCATAAAAAGTATTCCGAATGTTCATTTGGAATACTTTTTTACAATATTATATTTTCGGGGAGGAAGAGATGAAAAAGAAAGTAATTGCTGTAAACCGTTTAGAAAAAGAAGCGAAGGAAATGATGCAAGATAAAGTCGACTTATCATTTTTTCCAAACATCTATTCATTGGAAAATGAGGTGTTTTTGGCTGAATTACAAGAAGCGGAAGGGTTAATTAATCTTGATTTGAACGTGAATAAACAATTGCTCGACCACGCTCCTAAGCTGAAAATCGTCAGCAACGTTTCCGTCGGTTATAACAATTTAGATATTGATGAACTGACGAAACGGAACATCATGGCGACAAATACTCCCGGAGTGCTAGATGATACTGTCGCTGATGCAATTTTTGGACTTCTGATCGCTACAGCAAGACGAATCCCTGAACTAGACCATTATGTTAAAGCTAGAAAATGGACAGAAAAATTAACTTCTGACAAATATGGCGTCGATGTACATCATAAAACGTTAGGTATTATCGGAATGGGACGTATCGGGCAAGCGACGCACATCGGGCTCATTTCGGATTTCATATGAATATTTTATATCATAATCGTTCGAGAAAGCCTGAAGCAGAAAAGAAGTACAACGCCGAATATCGCAGTTTGGACGACCTGTTAAAAGAATCCGATTTCGTCGTCCTTATGACGCCGCTTACGAAAGAAACTGAAGGAATGATCGGTGCGCGAGAATTTTCTATTAATGAAAGAGACAGCAATTTTTATTAACGGCTCACGTGGAAAAACGATCGTCGAAAAAGATTTAATCGAAGCTTTACAAACAAAGAAAATTGCCGCTGCTGGTTTAGATGTGTTTGAAAAAGAGCCAGTTGAACCAGATAATCCGTTGTTAGATATGCCGAATGTCGTCACATTACCACATATCGGATCATCGACGTACGCTACCGAATTAAAAATGTCGTTACTTGCATGTGATAATGTTCTAGCTGGATTAAACGGTGAAAAACCTCCAAATCTAATTAATGAATCTGTTTGGGAAAATATAAAAAAACAATAAAATTTACTGTTTAAGCTCCTAATGACCGATGTAAAATAGAGCCGTCCGATCATGTTTACTTGGACGGCTTTTTTCATATCAATAAATGTGGTATAACATTACAAGTGCTGTTGTTGCTTCAATTTACGATGTCGTTCACACTTCTTCATGCATCGCAATCTTACAAGTGCTGTCACATAACAATATGCGACGTCGTGCAATTTTTTAAGATGACACACCCTTACATGCGGCGTCATGAACATAGTCATAGTATACGGACTCACGTGCTAACATAAGTGGTCATGCAATGATGATACAACGTGCAACGATGAAAAAACAAGTAGTAAAATCTAACTGCTACTACTTGCTTTTTTCTATTTCAACACAAATTTCGCTTTACTATATCCTTCTTTCGTCTTTTTTACTTCTAACATCGCCGGAAACATCGTTTTTAATTCCTCCACGTGTGAAATGACACCGATCATCCTGCCAGTTTGTTGTAAACTTACTAACGCTTCGATCGATTTATGTAATGACTCTTCGTCTAACGATCCGAAGCCTTCATCGATAAACATCGTATCGATCGAAATGCTACCTTGAAAACTTTGAATTACATCGGACATACCTAGTGCTAAACATAATGAAGCGATAAATTTTTCCCCGCCAGACAACGTTTTTACATCACGTGTTTGACCTGTAATTTGATCATATACATCGATCGCTAAACCACTCTGTTTGCCGTAAGCTTCTTGTCGATCACTTCGGACGAGATAATACTGATCGTTCGTTAATGATTTAAAACGCTCGTTTGCTGCATGCATAATTTGATCTAAATAATCGATTTGCAAATATCTTTCAAATGAAATTTTTTTCGCATTTTGACCACGAATGACGTCATATAAATCATTCACGATCGCTAATTTCTTTTCAACTTCTGCAAGAGATTGTCGGACGTCTACGATATTTTGTTGTATAGAAGTTGCTGCATCGAATTGTTTTTGTGAACTATTCAAATGTTCAAATGCTTCATCACGGACTAATTTTAGCTTTTGTAATTCTTCCTCTAATTTCGTTAAATCGACCCGTTTTTTATCTGCTAGTTCGTTCGTCAATTCTTCAATCCGATTCTCGACGCTAGTTACTTGTTGTTTATATTCTTCTATTTCTTTTTTCAATTGCTCGAGCTGATTGTTTGAAAGTTTTGCACTTAAAAATTGTTGTTCTGAAGTAAATTCAGCTTCTTTCAGTTTTTCTTGAAAACTTTTTTCTAATTCATTTACTACGGACGTAACATCTTCGACCTGTTTTTCACTGTTGAGAAAATGCACGTGTGCTTTCGTCCGATCTTCTTTTAACTGTTCAAATTGTTTCTTTACTTGTTGCCAACGATTTCTAAATCGGTTTTTTCTGTTTCAATTGCTTTGATTTTTCGTCTTAGTAATGATAAATTTTGTATTTCTTCCGGAATATTTCGGGTCCGTTCTATCACTGTCGTTCGTAAAGAAGTATATTGCGTCTGAAGTTGTTGTAACTGTTTTTCTACTGATTTCTTTCGACTGTTGAGCTCGTTTAACTTTCGTTTCTAACTGTTCCAATATCATTCGTCTATTTTCAACATGTTCACGTATCTCTTGTAAAATTTCAATTTCCTTCTTAACTTTTTTCCCTTGAACGACAGTTTGTTCAATTTCTTCTCGTACATGTTCGAGGGCTACCTCATAATTTCCTACTTCTTGCGCTTGCATTTTCAATTGACTCATTAAAGCACTATAGTCGTTATAAACGTCGCGATAAGCTTTTTCTTTTAATTCGAGTGCGGCTTTTCTACGGTCTAGCTCTTCACGAGATGCTCCTTCGGCTTCTAATTTTTTATCAGGATGGTGCGTACTCCCACAGACGGGACATGGATCTCCATGTTGCAAATTGCTCGCTAAAATGACCGCTTGATTTTCTAACCAAATCGACTCATATTCTTTATAAAATTGTTCTGCATGGCGATATTCCTTTTCGGCTTCTTTTAATTTTTTCCCGATGTTAAATTCTTCTCGTTTTAAATCGAGATATCTTTTTAAAACTTTATATTTATTTTGAAGTTGTAAATGTAATGCTTCTTTTTCGCCCCATTGTAATAATTGTTTTTCTTTTTCTTGTAACTCTTTTTTCAATTCGTCTATCCGATTCTCTATCTGTTTCGAGCGTTTGTGTAAGTTGCGTTTGTTCATTCGTTTTACGTGTTATTTCATTTTTCAATTGAGCGATCTTTTGCTTCTGTTCCGTCAATGTTTCGACGATCGGTAAAAATTCAGTAAAACGTTCCAAATTTCGTTTTAATTGTTCACGTTTTTCTTCGTTTTTCTCTTCTTCACGATAAGCAGTTTCGGCTACTTTGAAATCGTTTTTGGCAGTTTCTAAATCTCGTCTCGCCATTTCTAATGCACGTGTTTTATTCGCTAACTCTGCTCGTCGTTCATTCAACTGCTGCTCATACGGTTCCAGGCTAAGTGCACGTTCAGCCGCTTGAACTTGGATTTCTTTTTTGTCGAACATATCTTTTTCTTGTTGTAATTTTACCCATTCAGCACGTTTTTCATCGAGTTCCGCAAACTTTTCATTCGTCGCCTTTACTTGGAAAAAATGTTGTTGTTTCGCTTCGAATTGATCTACCGTTCGCTTATATATTTTTTCTTGTTCTTTGATCTGATGTGTTAGAAACGTGAGTTCTTCTTCTAGTCCAGCTAGTACTTGGTCAACATTGAAATACTCTTGGTCTAACACTTCAAAAAGAGGTGAATGATCGCGTCGCTTTAAGACAGTAGAAAGTGATTTCATATGATAGTCTAACAATTTTTCTTTATGTTCGTATTGGTCTTGTAAATCATCTTTTTTCGCTTTTAATATGTTGTTTATTTTCTGGTAACGTTCCGTTTTAAAAATTCTTCGCAAAATTTCTTCTTTGTTTTCCGTTTCTGACGTTAACAATTTACGAAACTCGCCTTGTGGAAGCATGACAATTTGTTTAAATTGGTCTTCTGATAATCCGATGAGCGCTTCAATTTTTTTATTAATTTCTGTCACATTTTGTCGGTCAACACACGGAATTTCTCTACCATCTTCTAATATTTCATAAAACTCGTAGCGATCCCCTGTTTTCGTTTTATTCCCTTTTTTCACATGACCGAGTTGACGTAAAATTCGATATTTACGACCATGTAATTCAAAAACAAATTCAACCGCAGTATGTACATCGTCTTCTGCAAAATGACTGCGTAGCATCGCTGTATTTTCACGATCAGAACCACTAGCTGTACCGTAAAGCGCAAAACATATCGCATCAAATATCGTCGTTTTTCCTGCACCTGTTGGTCCGGAAATGACGAATAGATCATTACCTTTTAATCGTTCAAAATCGATCACTTCACGTTCTTTATAAGAACCAAACGAAGTCATGCTTAACGTTACCGGTCTCATTCCTAGTATCCCCCTTTTTTCATCATTGTTTCACAGCATCTTTATCTACTTTTACCGTTGATTCACGTTCTTCTTTCAATAATTCGTCTAACACTTCCTTGAAAATTTTTTTCGTTTCGTCTGATGCTTCTGTTCCTTTTACTTCTTTGTAAAATGCTTTGAAAAGTTCGACATCGTTTAAATTAGCACGTTTTTTCGCACTTTGGTCGGTGAACTGATTTGTTACTTTTGAAATTTGCCGTTTTACATGCATCGCATTTGGAAAAACGGAACGAATTTTTTCCATCGGTGATAAAACAGGCATTTCATCTAGCAGTTCGACAAATACGTAATCTTCACACTTGTCCGTCTGTAAAATTTCATCAATTGTTCCACGAACAGTGTACATATCACGCTTTGGAGTTAGGATACGTTTTTCTACTTTTACCTCACCTTTTTCATCGATGTTCACGATATAAAAACCTTTTTCATGGTGTTCTTCCGATATCGAATATTTTAACGGGGAACCTGCATAACAGATATTTTCTTGAAAAACATAGTGTGCTCGGTGCAGATGACCTAACGCTGTATAATGAAAATTTGTGAAATGTTGGGCACTGACATGTTCTGCGCCTCCGATTGCTAACGGGCGTTCAGAATCACTCGTATTTTCTTCTGGCTCGCCGTACGGTGTGACGAAAGCATGTCCAACAAAAACGTGTCTTGCAGATTGATCCATGTGATGAGAAATCTCTTCGACAATTTTTTTCATTGCATCGTCATACGTTTTAATGGAATCTTCCGAAAATACGTTCCGTACGACGCTCGGTTCACAAAATGGAACTAAATGGAAATGAACTTCGCCATATGGATCTTCTAATACGACCGGATGATAATCTTTTTCGAACTGACCGACAATATGCAATCCGTTCTCCATTAAAATTTTGCTCGCAAAATTTAGTCTACTCGGACTATCGTGGTTACCCGCGATCGCAAGAACAGGTATGTTTAAGTCGAGAATAATTCGGTCTAACACATCATTTAACAATTGAATCGCTTCTGTCGGAGGAACAGCACGGTCATATAAATCACCTGCGATGACGACTGCATCAGGTTTTTCCTTCTCTATTTCCGCAATAAATTGTTCTAAAATAAATGCTTGATCTTCCGTCATATAAACGCCTTGAACTAGCTTACCTAAATGCCAATCAGCCGTATGAAAAAATTTCACTCTCATTACGCTCCTTATTTCGATATTCACTTGCCTACGAATCTTTTGTTTTCATTATGTTCAATGTTTACAGTAATTGCAAAACTAGAAAAATATATTATCTTAGAATCACAGACAACCATTTTTTAAAAATTCAGCTAACAAAAATTTTTTTCTTCATTCGAAAAAAGCCGGAAAAAGAAATTTTCACTTTTTTAGATTTTGTCGAAACTCGGCTTGTCGTTTGAACCACATGTTCACTAACTCGTAAAACTCGTTCGTATCCATTTCATAAGGTGGATAACTTTTCATTCCTGCGACATCTTCATATAAATCTTCGAAGTATGTTTTATCACGCCTTACTTTGACAAAACATCTATTGCCACTAAATTGCACTTCTTCTTTCTCCCGACCATTAAACGTTTTATTTCCCGGACAATTTTTCCTTCAAGTAAATTCGCATCAACCATTAAAAATTCACCGACGATTTGTTGATCTTGATTGTGAAATTCAATGACTAACCGTTTACGTTCAACAGGACCGTTTTTTAAAACAATTTCTCTTATTTCATACATTCAATTTCCTCCATCAATTTTCGTAAATTGGAAAAGCAGAAATGATTTTATTTTGATCATTTAAATACATCCGGATCATCATTCCTTCATCCGTCAACCCTTCATATGTATTTCCAGTAATAAAGATGCGATTTTCGTAAGCTTCATTAATCGCATCAACGACTTCTTGCGTATCCCAATCGTCAGGAAAAAAAGTAGAATTTCCTTCGTTTGATGTTTTTTCTACACACTTCAATGATCACTTTCGCTTCGTATACGCCAAATTCATTTTCTTTCGTTTTCGTCCCTGTGACAATTTCCCCTTTTTTCGTCGGTAACCGGTCGTAATGAAATCCAACTGCACGTCCTTTCTGATTCAATTCTCCTTCTAAAATATGTTCCAACGCACCTTGTTGAAAAATATCAATATGTTCTAATTCACTTATTGGTGTTACATGTTTATCTCCTTCGTCATGTATACTTGTTTCCGCACATGCAGTAATAAATATGAAAAGGAAACTAATGATACTTATTTTCAACCATCGTTCAATCATTCGACCACTTCCTCGTCTTGATAGTTCCATTTTACCATAATAGATGTGCAAAATTTTGTTCCGATTTTTATTTATTTTTTACCTTTTCCTATCAATCTGCGAAAAACCAAATAATTCCTCGTATCATTCATTTCAAAGCCGACAAAATAAAAGTAAAATGACGTTGGAGTGGCGATGATGACAGACAATCAAAACAGTAAAGCGATGAACTTTTTTGATCAAGTAATAACAGAATATCATGAAGGAAATAAACGTCTCAAAAAAAGTTTTTTAAATGTAATGAAACATTTTTACTATTTTACGGAAGCATGTTTTCGAAAAGGCGAAATGAGTACGAAACAAAAATATTTCATCGCACTTGCCATTAGTATAATCAAGCACGATGAATACAACATCGTCTATTATATGAAAAAAGTAATGGAACAAGGGGCAACAGAACAAGAAATCATGGAACTTATCGCAATATGTATTGCATTAGATGGTAATACTTCTTTATCGCAAGGTGTCACGTTAATATTAGAAACTTTCGATTATTTTCATTCGAAAAATTCAAAGCAACATCAAAGTTCAAATTCAAAGCAAGATCAAAGCTCGAATCAAGATGGAAAATCGAACGATCAACAACAATCCGATCAACATCAAAGTTCGAATCAAAACGAAAATTCAAATCAAAGTAAAAATAAAAAGACTGCAAGTGAGTAACATCATCAATGCAGTCCTTTTCAATTTATACGATTTTAAATTCGTGCACCCACACTTTCATCTCAGGATGCCAAACAGCTTCTTCGTGGATATCATTAATTGCTCGTTTATACGCTTCTAAATTTTCATAACCTTCTTGCTTTGCATGCTCATCTGTTACATCCGCTAATTTTTGTTTGTATACATTTTCAAGT
>CAVYBX010000029.1:0-11687 GCA_963766835.1 uncultured Bacilli bacterium | reverse complement strand
AATATATTTTTTGTCGTTAATGAATGAAAGATTTTTAAACAAATTTGGTATTTCTTTTCTTACAAAATGTCCTAATGGATGATTACTAAATTTTTCAGTTCTAGCTACTAGATACTCATTCATTACTGTTAAAAGACTGGAACGAATAGGTTCTTTCATTTTTGTTGCTCCTTATTCCATAAGATTCAACAAAAATTTTTTCAGTAAAGTTTTTACATAAAAAGAGATTCATTCGACAACAACCAATTTATTAACTTTATTCTTCTTCGCATCTCCTGCAAGAACATAAATGTCAAGGTAATAATCACAATCCCAAATTTCCAACGTAGTTTCATCAATAACTTTAATCATTATTCTATAATCAGTATCAATATATCCTTGATACTAAATTGCATTTATTTTTTCACTACTATAATTAAATTCTAAATCAAAATATCCTATTTTGCTAAGTATGCTTTCAATTTCATTCTTTAAGGTTATATGGCAACTTTATCATATATTAATCCCCTTGGTATTAACGAATAATATGTATTTTCCTTTTCTAATATCTGTCAACCAGAAAATTTTAACCTTTTAATTTTATGTAAAATTTCTAATGACCTTTTCATTTGAGTAAGAAGTATGTGTTTAGAAATTTTTAAATTTAATGATTGGCCATTATCGAACAAAACCTTCGTTTCATTCTTTTTAATGGAAATAATATTTATTATTTGATGATAAAGGATCCAGCTACAATCAATGTCATCAATAGCATGAGTGGGAAATGTTATAATTTCCTGCTCCAAATCAATTGGTATTGGTACTTTTCTTTTAAAACCGGTATGGTAAATGACTGCCTCTTTTTCTCCCTTCATATGTTGACCAATAATGAAGGCATGAATATTTGATTATTTCAAGAGGAGTTTGACGAACATATACAACTTGATTTCTCTCCGCAACAACTGAATAATAATCTATTTGTTTTGCCGGTATGATCGCCATGCTGGAATCATTGATCACATACTTATCAACGATTACCATTTAACACCTCTTAAAAATTTCTTAAATCCTATCTTTTATTCTTGAAATCCTTTCTCTCGCTTTCTGAAACTCTTCCTCACTTAGGCTAAAAATATGATCTAATTTAAAATCAATCTCTTCATTCGTATCATCATGAATTGCTTTAAACGAAAGTAGTCCATAATGGTCGAATTGGAAATGAAATATAGTTGTTTTGTTTATAGTATAAATAAAAATGTAAAGTCAGGCATTGAATTTATGTCGGATTAAAATTTGAACATAAAAAAAACGCCACTTGCAAAGTCCCCGAAATAACTTTAAACTCTTCGTTTGGATTAATGAAGTTAGACAAGAAGTTATTGAGGAGATGTTAGCAGTGGCACAAATAATTGAATTTATGAATCGTTCCAATTCTGATTAAATTAGCCAATGTTCATAGGAAAAAAAGAATTCTTACATACACATTCGGTATATTTTATTACAATATTAATTACATGTTTTTGGAGATGGGTCGAATTCAAAAGCTCTTTTTTTAAATTTGTTAATTTTATTCTTCTAGGTCCCCTTTAACTTTTTTAACCTCATTTATTTCCTTTCCGCTCAAAATGGGTCTGCAATTTATACTCACAAATTTGTCTTGTCATCATATGCAATATTCTTTCATGTTTCTTGTCTATTTCAAAATTCATCCCGAATTTTTCTCCATCGAAAAATACGAGATTATCTTTACCAACCCATTTTGACATCGGCATTTCAGCAACAAGGTCTGCAACTCTTTTTTCATCATATTCCCATAATCTTTTTGTCTTTTTATCTGAGAAGTCGATTTGCTTACGATAGTTTTTTGACATAAAGAAATGATGGAAAAATGGTGCTACTTCATTTGGTGTAACAGGTTCATACCATTGATCTGGTCCTTTTTGTAATAAATATTCAAGAACGACCATTTTGTAAGATTTCGTCATTACCTCTTTTTCTAATTTGTTCAGCCAATCAAAATACGTGTTGTAAACTTCAACCTCTTCTTCACTCAATTCGTTGTAATGATTTAAAAAGGAAAAATACCCTCCAAAAGCTTGGCGATATTCTTTTGAATTGATAGTTCCGTATAAATGTACTTCTCGATACGTCGGTCTTCTTCCTAACCGTTCTTTCACTTTTAAATAATCCTGATAAATTCTCTCTTTTCTTGGACTCCGCTTCTTTTTCAACTCTTCTAATAAATTGATAACATCAGTTTCAAGATGCAGTTCACAGTTTTCCGGCACTTCAGGAATAATTTTTTTCGTTTTCCCTCTCTTTTCTTTCGGCTCGAATACTTGTAGTTTCGTATCAGCATGACGGTAATTACCGATCAAATCGATTATGACACAATAATCTTTGCCAGCATACTTTCTTAGTCCTCGTCCTACTTGTTGTGTAAAAACTACGAGTGATTCTGTCGGCCGTGCAAACAACAACGTATCGACAGACGGGATATCGACACCTTCATTAAACAAATCTACTGTAAAAATGATTTCGATTTCTCTCGATTCAAGTTTACGTATCGCTTCTTGCCGCGATATATTTTTCGTATTCGAAGTTAAACTAATTGCATTGACACCTTGATTCGTAAAATGCTCGGCTAAAAATTCAGCTTGTTCTATTGAAGAACAGAATCCTAAACTACGAGTTTGTTTATATTTCATCCATTCTTCATAAATCTTTTGTGCTCGTTCTGTATTCAGTTGTTCGATTAACAATTGTTGTTGATCGTATTTTTGACCTAACCAACGTATTTTCGAATAGTCAATGTCATCTTTTACACCGTAATACTTGAAGGGTGCTAACCAGCCGCGTTGAATCGCTTCGATAAAAGTTATTTCATAAGCTACATTACCATCACATATAGCGAAAACATCTTGGCCGTCAGTCCTTTCCGGGGTAGCTGTTAAACCTAATAAAAACTTAGGTTCAAAGTAATCAATCACTTTTTGATATGACTTTGCCGCAGCATGGTGAAATTCATCTACAATGATTAAATCGAATTCATCTTTTTTGAATTTATGTAAATGGTCTTGAATGCTTAATGTATAAATTGAAGCAAATAAAATATCATGATTTTCATCTTTTTCTAGTCCGTAATATAATCCTCCAGGTTTTTGTATGACTTTTTCAAAACTTTCCTTTGCTTGTTTTAAAATTTCTTCTCTATGAGCAATAAATAATATTTTCTTAAATTGTTTTGCAAAAAAAGCAGCTAAATAAGTTTTACCAAGACCTGTCGCCATAACGACCATTGCTTTATCATATCCTTCTTCCTTGGTAGACTGTAAAGCTTCTAATGCCTCTTTTTGGGCAGGCCTTGGGGTTATGTTTATTTCGTAGGTCGTTTTTTCTTCGATTTGATTTGGTAATTGCTCTTCTTCAGTAGGTAAAGTTAATTGTATTTCTTCCTTTTTAGACCATGTATGAATGATATTTGGATTTTTAGCGTGGTAATCATGATAATCTTTTTCATACTGTTTAATCGACTCACGATTTATTTCTATCGTTTCATCAGCATAAAAGAGCTTGATAAATTGAAAGACTGATTGATCAAAAGTGGATTTTGAAGCTTGACGGTTCATACGAAGATTCCATTCTACACCGGTTGTAAGGGCGGCACGAGAAAGGTTTGATGAACCTACAATAATTGCTCCCTCTTCTCGATGTTTAAAAATAAATGACTTTGGATGAAATGTTGCACCATCACTTCGCCATAATCTTATTTCTAAATTATCTGACTCTAAAGTTAATAGTTTTTCAAGTGCTTGCGGTTGGGTTACATACAAATAATCACCGGTTAAGATTTTAATATCTGCACCTTTATCAAGTGAGATTTTAAGATCATCATAGATAATATCAATACCGGACTTCATGATAAAAGAACTTAAAATATAAATAGAGGAAGATTTTCTAATATCTTCCCGTAATTGTTTATACAAATTATTTGTATAAAGCGTTATTTTATTTACCAATTGATTCATTTAATCTTCAACCTCAATAAGGAATATTTTTTCTTCGAATCCTCCACGTTTTTCAGCTTTTTCAGCACGAATTTTCTCTACTTCTTCTATGTTGGCACCATGGACTTTTGCTAATGCATGCATCAATTCAAGCACATCTGCGAGTTCTTCTAGCGATTCTTCATTAGACTTTGCTTGTTGATATTCTTCAATTTCTTCTAATAATTTCTTTTTTAATTCGGCGGCATATTCTTCATCATCCAGAATTCTCGTAGTAAATTTTTTTCCACTATTTTCAATGATTTCAGGAATTCGATCTCTAACTAGTTTATTGTATATTGGCATAATCATTCTCCTTATTTTACATAAATTTACATACTTAATTTACAATTATGCATTAGTTCAACATTTTTTTCAAATAAACGTTTTAATGATATTCTATAAAACTTCCAGTATATTTAATAAATGTTATATACAAATTTTATTTATCTACATTTCCCCGACACAAACACATTCCCCTTCTCAAAAAAACGCCACGGGTAATGCGCCGCTTCTCCGCTGTTTTGGATGCCGATGCGCGTGCTTGATGCAATCTCCCCTTCCGGCTTGCCTTCCGCGATATAGAGCGGTTTTTTACGCAAATCATGGCCATAATAATCCATCGTGATTTCCATCGCTTTTGTCAATTTCCCGGGTCCGTTCGTCAAATCTTTGTCACGGAATTTTTTCCCGCGGTTTTTCCGCATCCGTTCGATCCCTTCGACCGGCTCGATCGCACGGATCAACACGGCATGCGGGACGTAGACCGGTCCGGAGACGACGTTGATGAGCGTGTGCGTATGCATTTGATATGTATAGACGAGACCTGGTTCGTGATACATCACTTCCGTTCGCTTCGTGCGCCGAAAGTTATAACTGTGCGCCGCTTTGTCCTCCGGTCCTTGATACGCTTCCGTTTCGACGATGCGGCCGACCAACCGCACGCCATCGATTTCATGGACGAGATAGCATCCGATAAGTTTCTTGGCCAGCTCGAGTGTCGGCAATTTGAACATTTCATCATCCAATGGTTTGTACATGACGAACCTCCAAAAGCACGTTCATTTCAATCAACAATAGTATAGCACTGAATGAATTTCAGATGAAACGTATGACGATTGCCGCAGCTCATCTTGACAAAACTTGACAAAACGTGGACTTTGACAAATGACAAACATAAAGAGAGGGATATCGCCATTTTCGGAAACAGAATGTCGATGAATTGCCGGGAAATCATTTGAAACGGAACTTGTTTCGGATTACTATATGAGGTAGTCAAGCGTTAAAAAAGACAAAAATGAAAGGTTTTTAAATGTCAAACAAATTTTATGCGGTAAAGTGGTTTAAGTTTTTGGAATTCGTGCCGATATAGATGATGAGCGATATGCAATCGACATCCAGAAACTTCAGCAACAATCGGTGCTCCACTTCCGTAACAAATCAAAGTAAGCGTTTTAGAAACGAAAATCGATAAACTCCGCGATTTTTCGCCACCATCTATAAAAAATGCTGTCGATCAGACGAAATTATTGACGCTGCAAAAAACGAACTTCAAACCCTCCGAAACAATGGCACCAAAATTTGTCCATGTGGATGGGCGGAAACATGCATATCATCCGGCTCGCCGCAAATGAGTTGGATTTGGACAGTCATGCCGCCAGGCTGTTGTCGCAAGTTCAAGCTGAATATGCGGAAATGTTATCGACACGGAAGTGTACGACGGTGGCAATTTGCTTTAACTTGTTTGATTTTGCGGCAATTTCGGTGCAATTTTCGGGCTGGCGTTGGATGAAAACGGGACGGACATTTCAATCGGAACGAATGTTTGCGTATCGCGTAACTTTTGGTCGTCCCAGTTCGCTCATGCATCATTCCGGTCCAAACTCCCGTCCGCAACATGAGGCAAATGGCAATCATCGCATTCAATACGGTCATCCCATTGCTCATCGGCGCTCTGAATGGAGACTTTTTCGGCATCCGTAATGTTCATTCATGAAAAATCCAGACTCTTTTCAACATTTGCCACATCGCTTACGGTAACATCGGGAAAGATTTTGCAAATGCACGGTCGTTTTTCAAAAACAAGTTTTTGGGAGAAAGCAAGCTCAGACATCTAAACAATCGTCCACTCGACGCACCGAAAAATTTGAAGAGAGCGTCGGTTGTGTTTCGCTCACTGTTTATCTGATATGGATGGAAGCAAATTGTACGGTCCTATCTCCTTTGAAAAAGGGTCATCAATCAAATGTACAGGTGAACGGTCGGTTTCCTTGAACCTGGTAAATGAAGGAAGAGGATTGGTTCACTTATGAGAAAATCGTAAAAAGAACATCCGTTACAGAATTGACATCCCTTTACTTGGCTGATTTACCAGGGAAGAAGCACCTTTTCGGCAAGTCTGCCATGATGTTTATGCCGGAGAAATCAAAAATTCACAAATTTGTCAGATAAAAAGGTGCAATTTGAAGCTTTCGCTCTTGAAATATCCTTCATTTTCGCTTAAAATTTTAACGGAATTTGTTGTTAAGAGGTTGGAATCGGCGGAAAATTTTTCCGCGAAAGTTGCTGCGGAAAAAGTGGAAACGAGAACTCCGATGTATCCACTTGAATGAACGGATTGATACGGATTAAAAGTATCATCCAATCGCCGATGAGTGGGGAAAGGGCTTGCTTCCCACCCGGAACCGACACCGTAAACGGTGATTCGGTATGTTAGTGGATTAAAAGGCGCGGGATCTTCATCAAACAAAAAGACAAAAAGAAAGATAAAACTTCGATCCCGAAGCGCCACTTTACATTTAAAATGGCATGGTTTATACACGTTCGGAACCGAAAAAGAGTAAACACCACCATTTTTGGCGGTGTTTACTCTTTTTCATTTTTCACTTGATCAATTTTCCCGGATTAAACAGATTGTGCGGGTCGAGTGCCCGTTTGATCTTCTTCATGAGTTCATACGCTGCACCGTGTTCCGCTTTTTGATACTTCAATTTGCCTACGCCCACGCCATGCTCGCCGGTGCATGTTCCGCCCCGCTTCAACGCGTATTCGACGACGAATTCGTTGAAATGTTCCGCCCGCTTCACTTCATCGGGATCATCGAGATCGATCATGATGATCACATGATAGTTGCCGTCACCGACATGCCCGACGATGCCGCCGACAAGGCCCGTTTCATCCAGTTTTTTTCTGGCCGCGATGATCGCTTCGGCCAATTCGTCAAACGGGAGGCAAACGTCCGTGACCATCATTTTCTTCCCGGGATTTCCGTGGATGTAAGCGTAAGCCATGTAATGCCGCGCTTCCCACAATCGGTTCCTCGCAAGTGCATCTTTTTCGAAGATGATTTCGTTCACCCCTTCGTTTGCCAATATTTCTTCAAGGAACTTCACGTCTTCGTTCAACCCTGCTTCATTGCCGTGAAGTTCGAGGAAAAGCGTCGGGGCGATTTCGTAATCCGTCTGTTTGATTTTGTTCACTTGCGCAATCGATGCTTCATCGACAAGTTCCACTCTGGCGATCGGGATGCCGGCGGAGATGATGCCGACGACGGCTTGCACCGCTTGTTTTACCGAATCGAACGTCGCCCGGGCAGCAAGAATCGCTTCAGGGATGCCATGAACCTTGAGCGTGATTTCCGTGAACAAGCCGAGCGTCCCTTCCGAACCGACAAACAAGCCGGTCAAGTGGTAGCCGGACGAAGATTTCACGACTTCGCTTCCCGTATGGATGATTTCCCCATTTGGGAGCACGACTTCCAAATCTCTCACTTGATCCCGCATGACCCCGTACTTGACGGAGGTCGTTCCACTTGCGTTCGTCGCGGTCATGCCGCCGATCGTCGCATCCGCACCCGGGTCGACCGGGAAAAACAGGCCGTATTTTTTCAAATGTTCATTCAGCTGGTTTCGCGTCACTCCCGGCTGCACCCGCACGGTGAAATTGTGCGGATTCACTTCAAGTATTCCGTTCATTTGCGAAAAATCGACGGAAATGCCGCCTTCATACGGGATGACATGCCCTTCCAAACTTGAACCGATGCCGAATGCCGTGACCGGGATCCGATGTTCGTTTGCGATGCCGACGATTTTTTTTACTTCTTCCGTCGTTTTCGGGAAAACGACGACATCTGGCAAAGCCGGTTCATGGTACGATTCATCCTTGCTATGCTGCTCGAGAACACTCGGATTCGTTGAAACACGCGACGGCTCGAGCGCAGCTTTCAATTGTTCCAAAACAAGCAAGTTGGACCCTCCTTTTTATCGAAATTCATCGCACGCTTTCGATTAACGTTAGCATAGTCTTTTTCTTCACATGAAGTCAAGTGCTTTCGGGAAAGTAGACTCCAAAATTTTCCGCAAATTTCCAACGAAGTTTTTACAATTTTATCTCCATTATTGAAATTTGCAAAATTACGACGATATTAAGTTTGTAATCACAAAATGACATAAAGACATCGTAAAAGAGGTGTGTGGCATGGTCAAGATCGAAAAGAAAAAGTTTGGCGAAGAGATCATCGTCGAAGAAAATCCATTTTCACGGTTCATGTTCATGAACACGAGGTCGGCCTGGATTTGGCTCATTTTGCGGCTTTATTTAGGTTACGGATGGTTCATGGCCGGAATCGGAAAAGTGACATCCGATGCTTGGACAGGTGAAAATGCGGGAACGGCCGTCAAAAACTATCTTGAGGGAGCGCTTGCCCGCGTCGGTGAAGGCGACGTTCCGGCTTGGTACGGATGGTTTTTGGAACATGTCGCCATTCCAAATGCCACCGTATTCTCCTATTTGGTCGCATGGGGCGAAGTCTTGGTCGGCATCGGCTTGATCGTCGGATTTTTGACGGGCATTTGCGCATTTTTCGGCGTGTTCATGAACATTTCGTTTTTGCTTGCCGGAACGGTGAGCACGAACCCGGTCATGTTCATCATTGCCGTCTTGCTCATGATGGCATGGAAAGTGGCCGGCTGGTACGGGCTTGACCGCTGGGCGTTATCGATTTTGGGCACGCCATGGTCTGTCGTGCAGAAAAAAGACCGAGCTGCATAGATGAAAAAAGGCTGTCCCGATTTAGGACAGCCTTTTTGATGTCAACGTCAAGGAATCACGCTTTTGCGCCGCTTGCCCCTTCCACTTTCGCCGGCTCTTCTTCCCAGCCTTTGCAAACGTCGACCCATGCTTTTGCGGATGAAAACTGCTCCAATTCATCCAACGTGAGTTCGATTGCGGAATTCGTGCTGCCGCAAGCCGGATACACCTTTTCAAACCGTTTCAACGAAACGTCGAGGAACACGTCCAAATCATTTTTCAAACCGAAAGGACAGACGCCGCCGACCGGATGCCCCGTCTGTTCGAGCACTTCGTCGGGTGACAGCATGCGCGCTTTGAACGTGAACGTTTCACGGAATTTTTTGTTATCGATTTTCGCATCGCCCGCCGTAACGACGAGGATCGCATTATCGTCTTTGCCGCGGAACGACAACGTCTTTGCAATTTGCGCCGGCGCAACACCGATCGTATCCGCAGCTTCTTGGACGGTCGCGCTCGACGAATCAAAGACCATAATATCATTTTCCCTTCCCATTGTTTGAAATGTTCCCTTACACTCTAATGACATCGTTTCCCATCCTTTGCTTTATGTAATTAATCCGTTAAAACATTGACCAAAAATAACGCATTGTTTATGAAAGTTTTTCTATCGGACTTGTAAGCATTATAACAAAAGTAATGGCAAAGAAAGTCTTATTGGATAATTTTACAGTGGAACTTGCGATTACGTGGCCCGTCAAATTCACAGAAAAACACGCCTTGCCACGTCCCGAGCACCAATTTCCCATTGGAGATGACGAACGTTTGCGCATGGCCGACCGTGCTCGTTTTTAAGTGAGCCGCGTATTTCCTTCCATATGTCGATCTTTCGGATGATCCCAGGGAAAATTTCATCCAATCGCATGAAAATCCCTCTTACATCAGGATCGGCATTTTCATTCACCGTTATACCGGCCGTTGTATGTAGCGAAGATACGACGATTATTCCATTTATTACACCGGTCTCAACAATCCATGTTTGAATCATACCGAGTAATATCAATCATTTCATCGTGTTGGTTTGTTCGAAGACGAAAAATCTTTTTCCATCGATATCACTCCTACTGTTAGTATTCAGCTGATACCAACATTTTATCATTCCGACGGAAAAATAAAAAATTTAACAAAATTTCAAAAAATTACCTACATAACATAAAATGTCATATAGACATATAATTACATGTTGGTATAATGAATATAATACTATATAAAGTATTATTTTCGCTTTAAATGCATAATATATTAATAGATTAGTTAATTAAATTCCGAAATTTTTTTGAATATTCACCGTTTACTTATTTTTTTACACCATGCATTAAGCCTTTACATAAAGGAGTGAAACGTGATGAGCCTTGAAAGTGTCGATTGAAGATAAAGCGAAAGCCGTCATTAAAGAGAAAGGTAACCTTTTAACGATATCAAGTTAAGTATTGAAAACTGCTGCGTCCCGATCGGCGAAGTAATGATCCAATATAGAGAACCGAAATGAGTCAAACATGTTTGAATAAAATTAGTTTCGAAAACATCACGTTATATATTGACAAAAAATTAGAATTTAAAAACAAATTTGTCCACATCAAACACGACGGAGACTTTTTCGGACCATTCGAACCGTACCAGTTGAAGGTGTGACACATTTTTATTTCTTTAAACGAGGATTAGTTGATTTCTTTATTCCATTGGAGGTAAGGAATGCATGCCAGGAATAAAGATGCACTAGAGTTTTGCCCATGATTTAGCAAATAAATATACAATCTACTTCGATGTTTATCGAGATGAAAAACTAGATCGATTTCTCCTTGCCGTTTTATGCAATTTATCATCGACGTGATGAACGTTATGTCCTTTCGAAAAAAATCAAAGTATACGGAATCGAAAACCAACAAATTGTTTTTACAACGATGCTGGATGGATTGACATCCGATTTTATTAATGATTTCAAAAGACGGTTGAACAACATGCGAATCAATATGTTCCGGAGAAAGATGAACATATGTCAACCATTGTTCATTGGGATGATCATCACCGACCAGGCCGTCGATAAAAAATCATAAAGGAGGTGAAGCGATATCGCAAATTGAAGTTCATGAAATTCGGCTTTCATGGTTGGCTTGAGATTTATTCTGCACTAATCAATTTACATGATCAGTCCATATGTATTCATTCCAAAGGCAAAACGTTCATTTCTTCGATTGAAAAAATGTTAAAGGGGGAAAATTGGTAAGATGAGTGCGATCGTTTTGATGGTGATTTCCGCAATCGTTTTCATCTTAGCTTACTTCACTTACGGCAAATATCTCGACAACAAATTGGACATCGACCCTAACCGCAAGACACCAGCGATAGAAATGCACGATGGCATCGACTACGTGGCAGCGAAAAAACCTGTTCTTCTCGGACACCACTTTGCGACCATCGCCGGTGGTGGACCAATTGTTGGTCCGGTGACAGCTGCCGTTTTCGGTCGGATCCCTGCCGTCTTGTGGATCGTGTTGGGAAGCATTTTCTTTGGAGGCGTCCACGATTATGCGTCTCTTCAAGCTTCCATCCGACACCGTGCACAATCGATCGGGA
>CAVYBX010000028.1:0-8175 GCA_963766835.1 uncultured Bacilli bacterium | reverse complement strand
CTGTCTGTAAAACTTGCACGGCAAATGACGCTGAACCACCTTGGACGAATACTTGCGTAAGAAAACCTAGCAAAATACCGACAACTAACGCTGGGACTGCTGGAACTTTTCTCATCACAAGAACGATCACCACTGCTGGTACGAGCAATAACCACGGAGAAATGACAAAATGTTGTTGTAATACAGTAATAATTTCTTCAATATCACTTAAATTCGTATTCGTAACAGTAAATTGTTCCTAAAATGGCATAGACGATTAACGCGATAATAAGACCTGGTATTGTCGTATAAAACATATTTTTAATATGGTCAAATAAGTCAGTATTTGTTAGTCCTGCAGCTAAGTTCGTCGTATCTGATAACGGCGACATTTTATCACCAAAATATGACCCAGAAATAACAGCTCCTGCAATCATCGGTGCGGGAATGCCCATACTCATTCCAATTCCCATTCCTGCAACTCCAACTGTTCCCATCGTTCCCCATGAAGTTCCTGTTACTGTAGCTACAATTAAACATATAATTGTAATCGTTACGAGGAAAAACGCCGGGTTAATTATTTTCAGACCATAATAGATCATCGTAGCGATAATTCCGCCGCCAATCCACGCCCCGATCGTCAAACCGACAAGCATAATGATAATGACGGCAGGTAAAGCTAATCGAATCCCTTTAAACATCATTTCCTGTATTTCATTCCACGTATAACCATGTTTCCAAGCAACTATTGCTGCAATCGCAGTCCCGATCATGAGCGGAATATGCGGTTCTTGTTCTAACTTTACAATCGTAAATATCATTACTACGATCATGGTGACGATCGGCAATAATGCCCACCATACGTTCATCTCAGTTTTTTTCATCGGCGTCTCCTCCTTGTAGTAGTGTCTCACAAGCTGTTCGCAAAATTTTTACCCCGTTCATTAATGCTTCTTTATTAAATGTCATGTTCGGAGCGTGTAAGCCTGGTTGAACATCAGCGCCTAACGCTAACATCGTTGCTTTTATATTTGATCGTAGTAATGTATAAAAATGAAAATCGTCAGAACCAGATGTCACAATTCGTTTTTGTGCATGCTCTTTTCCTAAACAAACGGATATTGCATCGTATAAAATTTGTTCCGCTTCTTTGCTAATGACTGCAGCTGGGACTTCGTCAAAAAATTCATATTCGATACGAATATTATAAAGTTCCATCACTGATGTTAAAATTTTTTCAAGTTTTAATTTTAACTCTTTTAATACATCATTCGTCTGTGCTCTTATATCTACACCGAATGATGCTTCACCAGGAATGACGTTTAATGAATCAGTTCCTGCGTGAAACTTCGTCATCTTTATTGATGCTGGGATAAATGGTGAAGTATGGATATGTTGCAAATGTTCGATAATTGCACTGCCAATTTCTATGGCGTTCACTCCTTCATGTGGGCGTGCTCCGTGATGGTTAGCACCGATGATTTTCCCTTTCACAAAAGCACATGCGCCATGTTGGATACCTGCTGCACATGCAGGAAATTGAATTTCCGTTTTCGGCCTCACATGAACGCCAAATAAATAATCTAAATCATCGACGATGCCAGTTTCCACTACTTTCACCGCACCGTTCCCAAGTTCTTCCGCAGGTTGAAAAATGGCTCGGACTGTCCCACGTAACCGGTCGGCTTTTTCTTTCAAAGCAATCATCGCCCCTGTTACGATTGCCATATGGGCGTCATGTCCACAAGAATGGTTCGCTTGTAGTTTTCCGTCTATTTCTTGGAGTACCGCATCGATATCAGCACGTAAACCGACGATCGGTCGACCGCTTCCAATATCGACATAAAAACCGGGCATTGATTCAAAAGGGTGCGGCTCAAAACCTGCTCGTTTAAAATAATCGATTAAATAAGCTGTCGTCTTTTTTTCTTGCCAACTTACTTCCGGAATTTCATGTAAATCGTTCCATAGTTGCAACAAATCTTGCTCAATCAAACATAGCACCCCCAAGCTTTTAGGAAATCATTATTAAGTTTGTAAATGGTTACATAAACGGTTTAAAAATGATCATGTGATCTCGTCTGCTTTTACCGTTAATTTTTTGATATTTTCTTCATTTACAGCAATTCCCAATCCAGGTTGTGAAGGAATGTTTACGTAAGGTAGATCATAAGTCAAATTTCCTGTATCGAGCGAAAATTTCGTCGGACCGGATACTTCAGTTGAAATAATGTTTGCTTTCGATAAAGCAACGTGGAATGCCGCCGCAGAAGCGATGCTCGACTCTACCATCGATCCAATTTGACAACTAATTCCGAACAGTTCCGCTTGGGTTGCAAGTTGATACGCCGGATAAATTCCGCCACTTTTCATCAATTTAATGTTGATATAATCGACCGACTCATCTTTTATGAGCGTTCTTAAATTTTCAGGCGTCACCATACTTTCATCCGCCATTAACGGGATGGTAGTCGTTTGTTTTAATCGTTTAAACAATGAAACATCCATTTGTGAAATCGGCTGTTCTACCCATGAAACGTTAAAAGGTGCAAGTCGGCGTATCGCTTCACGAGCTACTTGAATCGTTTTCCACCCTTGATTCACATCGACACGAATCGGTACATCTATACCAACCGCTTCTCTTACCGCTTTGACTCTCGCGATATCTTTCATAGGGTCTTTCCCTAATTTCATTTTTATTTCTTTATATCCTTCTGTAATCGCTTCTTTCGCTTGTTGCGCTAACGTTTCGGGTTCCAATATACTTAACACTTTCGGTATCGCAGGTCGTTCTTTTTTCCTTCCACCTAATAATGAATAGATCGGTAAATTACTCGTTTTACCTAAAATATCGTAACAAGCGATATCAATCGCTGCCTTTGCTGCACCATTTTGCACTAACGCATCATCCATCAATTCATGAATCAGTTTTATATTTCGCGGATCTTCTCCTAATATGGCAGGAATGAGGTTGTACGTTAATGCAGCGAATACACTATGGACTGATTCTCCTGTTACATGTTCATCCGGAACACTTTCTCCATATCCGACAACGCCTTCATCCGTATGAATTTTAATGATGATGGCAGGCATCGATTCATAAGTATGGTATGAAATGATAAAAGGCTCCTTAAGTGGTAAATCAATTTGAAAAACTTCCACCTTAGTAATTTTAATTTCAATCACCTCGAATAAAGATGTCGTTTAAATGTCGTTAATAATGATACGAGTTTATACTATAGTAAGTGCTTTCAAAAGTCAAGTTCCAATATTTATCATTTATTAACTAAAATAAAAAATTGGCAAGCTTTTATTGCTCACCAATAAAATTGTTACCCGAGTTTTTGATTCATATGTCGAAATTTATGTTCAACTTTTTCGTTTAATACATATACGCTTCGCGGTCTTCCTTTCATCTGATTTTGTTCCATCCCGTAGATGACGACGATACCTGATTCATACAACCGTTTAATAAACCGTTCTGAAGTTCTGACTGTCACATTTGAATATGATGCTAACTCGTGGACAGTGAACGGTTGGTATTCATTAATCTCCATAAAATTCATAAACCTTTTCATCGTATTCATATTCGTTTTCGTACGATCCGTTAATTCTCGTAACCAGTCATCGTATATACGAATTGCGTCTTGCTTTGTTTTACCAATCATCGGTCCAATTTGTTTCTTCTGTTCCGTAATGATATAAGCATTGCTTTGATCTTTTGATTTTGCTGACTGGATCGCTTGCTCGGCATTTTCTTCTGCTTCAAAGAGATGGCGACCGTAGCCGATTCCGATATTTAACGTTTTTCCTAACTTTTGTTCGATATTTTTTACCCAATTAACATGTTCATTCTTTAATAACCAGTTTTCGACGATGCCTCTCGTCGTGTAAAACGCTAATTTACTTTTATTTTCCAAATCTTTATTCATTAATTTTATATTCGTTTGAATCGAAGAAGTAATCATTTCAATTTCTGAATCATTAAATGAATCAGAATTTTTAAAAGATAAATGAACGGCGGCAATCATCCCATCCTCTAATCGGGTATATAAAACACTTTTTTTCGCTTCTTCAAGAATATTTTTCGTATTCCGATTATGGTCGACCATATAAATGGCAGGAATATGATTGCGGATTAATTCATCATATACGTGGTGGATGCTCGTTATCGCTACTTTCGTCTTTCCTTCTTTATATAACTGTTTGTGAAAAGTTGCCATTTCTGTAAACGATAATTCTCTCGTTATCGCTTCATCGTAAATCCAACGATAGTCATAGACAAAATTCGGATCGATTTTTTCGCCAATATTCATTTCTACTTCTCGTAATAGTTGTCTATCTGGTAAATCGAGTGAAATTTCATTAATCTGTACGGAATATTTTAACATACAAGCTAAAATAGAAGCGACGATCATATATTCATGAAAAGGTGTAATGACGTAAGGTTTGTTCGTTGAAACCGTCCGATCACGATAATAGTACGATACAATACCTGAAAAACAAATAACATCTGTTTCAACGATCGCTTGCTTGTGCAATCTAGCTACTTCATAAGGATTTTCATAAATATATGTACGCAAATTTATTTCTGGGATCGATGTTGCCAATTGTTCTGCTTTTTGAACTGAATGCTTCGAACCGATATAACCAATCTTCACGATCATCTGTTTCACCTTTCAACGCGCTTTTATTATTGATTGTATCATACTTCACCTTTTAGGATAAAAAAGTCAATCTGGATATACTGGCGTTTTCGGTTCTTTTCCTTGGAAAACTAACGAGACATTTTCGAGACATAATTTTAACATTTTCTCTCTCGTTGCAACCGTTGCCGAACCGATATGCGGAAGTAAAACGACGTTCGGCAACGTAGTGAAAGGATGATCGCTAGAAATAGGCTCGTTTTTAAATACGTCCAATCCTGCCGCTTTTATTTCATTCGTTTTTAATGCTTCGTAAAGTGCTTCTTCATCGACTACCCCGCCACGCGACGCATTGATGAAAATAGCGGTCGATTTCATTCTCTTGAAAGCTTCGCGATCAAATTTATTTGCTGTCTCTTTAGTTAATGGGAGAAGTGATACGACAAAATCAGCTCGTTCCAATAACTCATCGAAAGAAACATATATAGCACCTAGTTCTTTTTCAGCTGCTTTTTTCCGATTGCGATTATGATAAATTATTTCCATATTGAATCCTTTTGCTCTTCTCGCTACTGCTTCCCCTATTCGTCCCATGCCGACGATACCGATCGTTTGATGATGGACATCCGTTCCAGCTAACCAAAACGGTGACCATTCTTTCCAACGGTTTTCATAAATACAATTTGAGGCTTCAACGAGACGTCGAGCAGTTGCCATTAAAAGAGCAAACGTTAAATCTGCTGTCGTTTCCGTCAATACATCTGGCGTGTTCGTAATGATAATATTTTGTTGTTTCGCTGCTTCAACGTCAATATTGTCATAACCGACAGCCATATTGGCAATAATTTTTAAATGAGAAGCATGTTCTAAAAAAGGTCGATCGATTTTTTCTGTAATTAAGCAAATAAGTCCGTCTACTTTTTTTACTTCTTCATATAATACTTCTTTAGGAATTGGAGTTGTTTCTTCCGGCCACATAATAAAATGAAACTGCTCTTCGTACGGTTTTACTAAATATTCAGGAATTTTACGCGAAATATAAATCGTAGGCTTTGTCAACATATTCACCTCTCGTTATGTTCATAAACTTATTGTCATTGTACCATACGTTAAGGAACGAATCATTTTGAAGTTTAAAAGAGAAATGCTACACTAAACATACGTAAAATAAAGCTGTTTTATGATATACGGGGCTTCTCTAAAAAAGCAAAAACTCGAGAAAGTGGTGATATGATGGAATCGCAAAGCGAACTAGGGAAAATTGCACGTGAATGGTTAGAAAAAAGAGGAATAAAATTAGAAGATATTGCGGAATTAGTTTACTATTTACAATCAGGCTATTTTGATAATTTAACGTTAGATATATGTTTACACAACGTCAATCGTGTCTTATCTAAAAGAGAAGTTCAACACGCTATTTTAACAGGAATTCAGTTAGACATGTTAGCTGAAAAGAAAAAGCTGTCAGAACCGTTGCAAGATATTATTCACCGTGACGAAGGATTGTATGGGATCGATGAAGTAATTGCACTTTCGATTGTAAACGTATACGGTTCGATCGGTTTTACGAGCTACGGCTATATCGACAAACAGAAACCAGGTATATTAAAAAAGTTAAACAATCATTCAAATGGACAAGTGAATACGTTTTTAGACGATATTGTCGGTGCGATCGCTGCTGCAGCTTCAAGCCGTTTAGCTCATTCGTTAGCTGGAGATACATCGATGGAAGATTAAAATTTTAGGCAACTCTTTCGCCGAGTTGCTTAGATTCAATGGATCATTTAACTGATGAGATGCCTCGAATTTGTTTCATCCATTCTGACAAATTTTCTAAAACGTAAGTCGGTTGTTCATCTACTGTTTGTAAATCTTCTCTTGTGCTAAATCCTGTAAGCACCATTAACGTATCTATTTCAGCATTGATGCCCGCTTGAATATCAGTATTGTAATTATCGCCGATCATTAACACTTTTTCTTTACTAACTCCAAGTTGTTGAATCGCTTCTTCCATGATAATTTTTTCGGGTTTGCCAATGACGACCGGTTTTACTCCTGAACTAACTGTTAATGCTGATACGAGCGCACCGTTACCAGGTTGTAACCCTTTTTCAGTCGGTATCGCTGCATCAGTATTCGTCGCGATGAAAGTTGCACCCTGACGAATTAATGTAGTAGCTTCGGCTAATTTTTTATACGTAATGTCACGGTCAAGTCCAACGACGACAAAATGACGATCTTTATCTGTCAATGTGAATTGTTTTTTCGCTAATGCTTCTACAAGACCTTCTTCCCCGATCGCATAACAGCGGGCGTTTTGATTCTGTTTTTCAATATAATTTGCAGTAGCGACCGATGATGTCATTACATGTTCAACGGTTGTTATGATTCCTGAACTTTTTCAGTTTCGTAACGACCGCTTCTTGTGTATACGTTGAATTGTTCGTTAAAAACAAATACGGTATATCCTCTTTCTGTAAATACTCGATGAATTCTTTTGCACCTTCTATTAATTCATTCCCACGATAAGTCGTTCCATCTAAATCGATAATATATCCTTCATACTTCAATATCATCACTCGTTTCTTTTGATGAAAAATAGAGGTAAAAAAGTCCACCTCTACGATTTCTGCTCAGTTTTCTCCTTTACTTTAGGATTTGTAATTACCCAATGGCAATGGTGGTTACCCTTAGACATACACGATAAGTCAGTTACATCGCTATTCGGAAATAGCGTTTTATATAGTTCTTTTTCATAATCGCAAACTTGATTGTAATTCGAAGATAAGTTGTAAATTGGACAGTGGTAATTTTTAATTTGATAATGTCCTTCATCTGTTTTTTCATATTCGAACATATACCCTTTTTTCTCCATTAACTGAAATAATTTTTCGATTTTTTCATCGAAATTTGCTCCTTCAAGTTGAGTGATTAATTCTTTTTCTTTCCGTTCCATCCTACGTTGCAACAATTTTTCAACAGCTTCTTCCCCGTACATATCTTCTAAATCGTTCAACAGTTCAACCGGTAACTGATCATATTGATTTGGAAAAAGTATTATGTCCTTCTTTCGTTAGTGAATAGACGTAATAAGGACGACCGATTTCTTGTTTCACTTCTTCTTCTTGTACTAAGTTTTGTCGAATTAAATCATTGATATGCCGTCGTAAAGCTACTTCAGAAATCGTAAAATGTTCCGAAAGATCCTTCATTGAAATTTTTACTTCTTTTTTCAACAACTCCAAAATTTTATCTTTCGTCGTTTTACGTTTTTTCACGTTGATGTTCAACTCCTAAGATTCATTTGAAAATGTATTGGCGACTCCTAACTCATTATCTAAATAAGTTTTCACATGTTTACTAAACTGCATGAAAGTTTCTTTATTCGAAAATAACACGTCTTTTATTTTTTGATGTATCACCGTCAAATAATCTTGAACGAGCATTTGCCGTAAATCGATTAATTTCTTATAACTTGATTCATGTTCAGAAGGAATGACTTTTTCGTCGATTAAAATCCTAGCGATTTGACTGTGTAATCATCCACTTC
>CAVYBX010000027.1:0-12204 GCA_963766835.1 uncultured Bacilli bacterium | reverse complement strand
TTGCACCCCGGTCACGATACCGATCGTTTTTTCGTTATCTTCTAATATCGGACCTTGTTCGATATGCAGTTCCACATAACATAACAGTTCTTTTAATCGATTCCTTTCGGAACCTAGATATCCGATTCTTTTCAACTCATCGGGAAAACGTACATCATCCTTGTCTTTTATATGAGCCAATTGTTCCGAATGAACGTCATTCGCCAGCACGTGCGATCCGAGCATGGAAGGAAGGAATCTAGCGCCTTCTTCATTCGTGAAGTTGACGATTTCAATCGGATTTCTCGTTTCGATCTTATGATCGTTCAATGTACGAATGACTTCGAGCGCACCCAACACCCCTAAAATACCGTCATATTTTCCACCTACTTTTTGGGTGTCGAGATGAGAACCGATCACGATTGGCGGTGCGTTCGAATTTTTTCCTTCTCTTCTGCCGTACATATTTCCGACATCATCCACACGTACTTCCAGACCACTTTCCTTCATCCACTCGTTAAACAAATCTCTCATTTGACGATCTTCATCACTCAACGCCAATCTACATAATCCGCCGTTAGGGAGTTTTCCTATTTCTGCGCTCTTTTCAATGGTGGAAAGCAGTCTTTCTGGCATTTATGTGAAAGTTGTGAGCCGCTCTAAATATAACGTTTTCATTTTTCACATTTTCACCTCCAGCAATATTTATTGCAAGTTTCGTGCCAATATAACAGCCAAAAAATGCGAAAAACCGACAATTTTTCATTGATTTTAGAAAATTTTCATTGAATTTGTCGGAAAAATCAGTTAAGATAATTAAAAACAAATCAGTTGAATCGTTTTCGAATCACTTTATTTTCTAAAAATTTCGTTATCTTTGAAATTTGAGTCGAAAAAGAATCGGTTGCGCCAATTGGAGGGATAAAAATGATCGAATTGAAGCGTTTAAACGAGAAAAATCCGGCTCTGCTCTTTCATATACTGGAATCGATCGAAAGATGCAATCTTTATTACCGACCATGAAGGAAAGACATTATGGTTGAATTCCGTCAGTGAAGAAATGTGCGGTGTGCCACGAAATGAATTATTGCATCGAAATGTAAGAGAACTAGAAAAAGAAGGGTTGTTCAACCCTTCTGTCTTACGGATGGCACTGGATGAAAATAAAAATGTCAGCACAGTGCAAACGGTAAGCAGAGGCAGGAAATATATCGCAACCGGACATTTAGTAAGAGATGAACGAGGGAATGTCATCGTCGGTGTCGCAC
Organism: uncultured Bacilli bacterium; assembly: GCA_963766835.1. Lineage (GTDB taxonomy): Bacteria > Bacillota > Bacilli > Bacillales > Amphibacillaceae > Pseudogracilibacillus. Next base: position 10,957 of record CAVYBX010000027.1, on the reverse strand, counting down.
ATCTACGCGATATTACGGATGCCGTCCATAATACGACGAAACTACAAGAAGTGGAAGAATTGTTGGAGGAGTATAGCAAGCAAATCCGAAAATTGATCAGTACGTGCACGGAAAATGAGAAAAAAATCGACGATACGGATCAAATTCATTTGATACCTGAACAGATGCTCCAAAAAATCGCCAGTGTCGATACGACCGTTTTGATTGAAGGGGAAACAGGTACGGGGAAAACGTTGACCGCAAAACAAATTCACCTGTTGAGCGATCGAAAGAATGGCCCTTTCGTTCAAATTAATTGCGCAGCTTTACCGGATTCTTTATTTGAGTCGGAACTATTCGGTTATGAAAAAGGATCGTTTACTGGCGCAACGTCAAAAGGGAAAACAGGATTGATCAAGTCTGCAGAATCCGGGACATTATTTTTGGATGAAATAGGAGAAATACCGTTACACTTGCAATCGAAACTTTTGCACTTTTTACAATCCAAAACGTATTTGCCGATCGGGGCGAGAAATCCCGAATCGTCCGATATCCGAATCATTGTGGCGACGAATAGAAATTTGGAAGAGATGGTGGAAGAAGGTAAGTTCCGATCCGATTTATATTACCGTATGAATGTCTTGAAAGTGAGTATCCCGCCTTTAAGAGAGTCCAAAAATAAAATCAAACGGTTCGCCCATCATTTTTTGGCGAAATTCAACGAGCAATATCAGACGAATAAGCGATTTTCCGATGAAGTGTTGGATAGATTTTTAGCATATTCATGGCCTGGAAATATAAGAGAACTAGAAAATTTAATCGAACGACTCGTCATCTTATCGGATAAAGAATATATCGAAGCAAAAGACTTGCCGCAAAAAATGATCGAGCAGGATAGAGAGGTGAACACCCCATATTTGACAAGCGACACGACGATGCCTGAAGTATTGGAAGAAATGGAAAAACAGATGATCATCGATGCGCTGAAAAAAGAAAAATCAACGAGGAAAGCTCGCCGAACGACTAGGCGTCACCCAATCATTATTGATGAGGAGATTGAAAAAGTATAACATCAAACTTATCGTCGAAAAAGGAGAACCGATCATCCGAGAACGTTCTTGAATCAAGTAGGAGGAGGTGATTAACCTCCGTCCTCTCACACCATCGTACGTACGGTTCGCGTATACGGCGGTTCAATTAAGATGGGTAACGCAAGACTTCCTTCCGTGAATAGCTTATCTTCTTATGCCAGTAGTCACTCCACCCTCCAAGAGGTCTTCCACGGAATTCACCGTTTCCTTCCTCAAGTGAGGTACTACGTTTTCTGTGTTCATCATGACTGACTGAATAGAAAGGGCTATTCTCTCTTCATTGTTCGGTCCTTCCAAACCGTACTAGACCGATTTGTACTATGACCTCTGCTGACTTCTGATGGTTCAGCTACTCCTCATGAAGTAGGTTGTGAAGAGTACTTCACGTATCCATCAGACCTCCCTGGGTAAGGATGTAATCTTTCCTTCCATCTATCCGCTTCATTTACTCTGTATCACCTTCGGCAGAAAGGACTTTGTTTTGTATAAGCAAACTCATCCAATGATACCTAGCCTTGTATGAAGTTCGTGTTCCTCGGAACTAGTTTCTCAGTCCGCTTCCTTCAAATTCCGCGTTGCCACGGACACCCTTGCGTTAAGCTAACCACTACATCTCCCTTCGTGGCTCGAGACTTTCGCTCTATAGATGACACCCATGCCAGGCACACTAAAAATAGAAGAGAAGTTTTAAGATTCTCTTCTACTTTTTTGCTATTTCATTTCTGCTAATTTTCGATTCAGAGATAGAATTTTAATATTTTCTTGTTCTAAACGTTCTTTTATATATTTCACCAACTGAACTGCTTCTTCATTGTCACCATGTACACATATACTGTCTGCTTCGATTGAAATTTCATGTCCATCGATTGATGTTACTTTACCGGATTTCACGATCGTTAATATTTGTTCCGCCGCTTTTTCTTTATCGTAAATGACCGCACCCGCCTGTGAACGACTTACTAGTTTCCCTTCTCTCGTATATGTCCGATCCGCAAACACTTCACTAGCTGTACGTAGTCCGACATCTTTCCCTGCATTGATTAATTGTCCACCTGCGAGTCCCATTAATATCAAATCGCTATCAACATGATATACCCCTTCTGCAACCGCTCTCGCCAACTTGTAATCTTCTGCAGCCATATTATAAAGTGCACCGTGTGGTTTTACATGTTGCATTTTCCCGCCGAGCGCTCTCACAAAGCCTTGCAAAGCACTAACTTGGTAAATGATATATGCTTTCAATTCTTCAGGAGATACTTGTAAATTGCGTCTCCCGAATCCCATTAAGTCCATAAAACCTGGATGCGCTCCGATGGCGACGTTATTTTCGAGTGCTTTTTCCACCGTCTTTTCCATCGTGATCGGATCTCCAGCATGGAAACCACAGGCGATATTGGCAGAGGTCACATATTTCAACACTTCATCATCATTGCCGACCTTGAAATGACCGAAACTCTCACCTAAATCACTATTCAAGTCTATCGTCAACAAATCATAAGCCCCCCTCTTTTGGATAGCTACTGAATCATGACGCTCGGCAACCATAGTACTAAATCTGGATAAACCGTAATGATTGCTGTAGCTATCAAAATGATTAAGAAAGATGGAATTGCATATTTCGCAATTTTCAATATATCCTCACGAACTAAACCGTTGATGACGAATAAATTGAATCCTACAGGTGGTGTAATTTGGGCAAGTTCGATCATGAGCACTAAGTAGATACCGAACCATAACGGATCAAATCCAGTCGCAACGATTAACGGCAATGTCAACGGTAAACTCATAACGATGATGGAAAATCCATCCAACATCATTCCTAAAAAGATATACATGATTGTCAATATAATAATCAGTTGATAACTAGAAAGGCCTAATTCACTAATAAATTGCGCTAATTGTGATGGTATTTTTAAATAACCGATCGATACCGATAAATAAGAAGCTCCGATAATAATGACCATGATCATCGTACTCGTTTTGATGGAGCCAAGTACAATTTCAACAAAATTCTTCCGGTTCAAACTACGACTTAATAATGCGATCACTAAAGATCCAGCTACACCAATCGATGCCGCTTCTGTCGGTGTTGCCCAACCGAAATATATACTTCCTAACACTATAACGATCAATATGATAACAGGTAATATATTAGGAAGAGCTTCAAATCTTTCTTTCCAAGTGAATTTTTCCTCATGTACCGCTAATTGAGGATTGATTAAACAGCGGATGATAATGTACCCACTTAATAAAAGTGCGATTAAAATCCCGAGGAATAATTCCTGCGATAAACAACTGTCCGATACTAACATTCGCCACAATTCCATAAACGATCATCATCATACTAGGTGGGATTAAAAACCCTAATGTTCCAGCACCTGCTAGCGAACCAATACTTAAAGCGCGATCATATTTTCTTTTCATCAGTTCCGGCAATGTTATTTTACCGACCGTTGCCGTCGTAGCTGCTGATGAACCGCTCACTGCGGAAAACAATGTACTTGCGATGACGTTTACATGGATTAAGCGGCCGGGTAAGAAACTCATCCATGGCGCAAGGCCTTTAAACAAATTTTCTGACAAACGACTGCGTACGAGAATTTCCCCCATAAAAATAAATAACGGTAAGGCGAACATCGTCGCACTATTGACGTTGTTCCAAAGTATATTTGACAATATCGTCAATGGTGGACTGTCGGTAAAAAAGACGACTCCTAATAATCCTACTACGAATAATGAAACTCCGACCCATACCGTACTTCCTAGAAATAGTACAAGCAATCCGAACATCGCTAAAGATACTGCTGCCAAACTCAAAATATTTACCCCCTTTGCTGTTCAACTTATCGACCTAACGCTTCTGTCTCTGGTTCCTCTACAGGATATTCTCCTGTTTTTACATGTATCACAGATTTGAGTATTTCAGAAATAAACTGTAAACAGATTAAAAAAGATCCTAAAGGCATTGCAAATTGTGGAATTGCAATGTATGTTTTCGTGATCGTCATTGAACGCGCACCTGATAATGCGTTCGTTAAAAATAAATCCCATGTTGCGTAAGTGATGATACCGAAAATGATTAAACCTATTATCGATGCATAAATATCAAGGAATGCACGTTGTTTTGGTGTCTTCATTAATTTAAATAGGAAAGTCAATCGGATATGACCTTTCTCCTTTAACGTATAAGCCAACCCAAAAAACGTAATAGCTACCATAAAATACGCCGTGAACTCTTGTGTAATGTAGATCGTACTGTCGAAAACGGACCGAACGACAATTTCAACCAGAATTAACGAAACCCCTATGACCATCGCCAACCCAGCTAATAGGGCAAAAATATCTGAAATACGATCGATAATTTTCGTGACTTTTTCCATGAGTCTCCTCCCATCTTGAAAAGATAAGAAGCAACCGGAATCATTTCATTCTATGACCGGCTGCCTCATCAACTTCTTTAACGTCCTACAGCTTCATAGTACTCTTCAACAATTTGTTTCGCTTCTTCAGGAGCCGTTTCTAACCAGTCTTCACGAATATGTTCTGTCAGCTCTGTTAAATCTTGTAAAAATTCTTCGCTAGGTTCAATTGTCGTAATTCCGTTATCATTGGATATTTGCTCCTGTTCTTTATCTAGTTCCTCCACGTCTTTCCAAACTTTTTCTTCCATTTCTTTTCCTGCTTGGATAATTGCTTCTTGCGTCGCTTCATCCAACTTGTTGAATTCATCCAAATTCACTGTCACAAGGTTTGTAGCCATCGTAACGTTCACAGGAGAATAGTAATCCAACACCTCCCAGAACTTCGCATCTACTGCAGTTGGTGTAGATGTTAAAACTGAGTCGATCACACCTGTTGACAGCGAAGAATACACTTCACTAAATGGCAGTGGATGTGGAGTACCTCCACCAGCTTCCACAACTAGCGCACCGTTTTTATCGTATGTACGCATTTTCAAGCCTTTCATATCTTCAACAGACTCTACTGGTTCTTTCGTCCAAAAGCCAGCAGCTGGCCACGGTGTGATGTATAAAATCTTTTGATTCCATTTTTCTTCCGCCACTTTATCGAAGTAAGGACGAGCGATATCGTTTAAAATTTTTCCTTCTTCAAAATCTAAAACTAAAAAAGGTAATGTAACGATTTCAAATAATGGTTCATCTCCAGCAACTCCGCTCGTTAACATATCAGATACTGTGACAGCGTTATCACGAACGGCAGAAAGTAACTCTGGTCCTTCGTACCCTAATGCTCCACCAACCATTACATCCAACTTCACTTTCCCATTTGTCGCTTCTTCTACTTTTTCAGCGAACTCCATTAACGCAATACTGTTATGGTTGTCTTCTGGATACACACCATTTGCGATCCAAGTTACACTTTCTCCATTGTCGGCAGATTCCTCACTGCCGTCTGATTCGTTCCACTACTAGATTCTTCCCTACTTCCCCCACATGCTACTAGTGCGAGTGATGCGATAAACAACATTGTCAATAAAGCTAATAAACGTTTCTTCATGTCAATTCCCCCTTCAAAAATTAATGCAATATTGACATAATTTAAAATAATGAGATTTATTTGCTTATTTGCTAATCACCCTTTCTCTTTGATGAAGTATAACTTTTTTTAATTACTTTTAATAAATATTTTTTTGACAACGTTTGCAAATGATGTGTTCCGTTAATCGGAACTTCAGTTTTAAATTGTTATGTACATAATATCACAAATTTTTTTACAAGTGAAGATTAATTTAATAATTTGTGAAAAATTATAGGCAAAAAGCCTTTTGAATTGTCTTTATATTTGTCTATTAAATATACTTAAAATTTAGAATCAATACAGTAGAATAGTAGGAAAGTGTGATAACGTGGAAAAGATACTAAAGATGAAAAATAAAAAATTTTTAAACTTTCACTTGTTTTTTGATTCAATCATTTTTATAATTGAAATATACCGCTTTATAAAACATTGGTACCGAATTTTGGAACATGGGAGTTGTTTAACATGAATTCCATTAAAGAGAAACTCCAAATACGACATTTAGGTGATTCTGCTCTCATCGTGCAAATCAGTAACGGAATATCGCGAACAATCCATCAAAAAGTTATTAATCTAGTAGATATGATTGAAAAAAATCCTTTTCATGGATTTATTGAAGCAGTTCCTAGTTACAACAATGTGACGATCCATTACGATCCGGTAAAAGTTATGTTGAACTATCACAACGTGCAAGGACAAAATGCATTTGAAATAGTAAGTTCTTTGATCAATCGATATGTTGAACGATTTGACGATCAAATACAATTGTATAAACGAGTGGTGGAAGTTCCTGTCATTTACGGAGAAAAGTATGGACCGGATTTGGAATATGTTGCGAGCTACAACAATTTAACACCTAAACAAGTAATTGAACTTCATACGAAAAATGAATATCTCGTTCATATGATCGGATTTTCCCCAGGTTTTCCATACTTAGGAGGCATGGATAAGAAATTGGCTACTCCTCGGAAAGATTCGCCGAGACTATCGATTCCAGCTGGTTCTGTCGGGATTGCCGGCGAACAGACTGGTATATATTCCTTCGAATCTCCAGGTGGTTGGCAAATCATCGGTCAAACTCCTATGGAACTTTTTACGCCGGAAAAAAAACCACCTACACTGATTCGTCCTGGAGATATCGTTCAATTTGTTCCAATTACTGAAGACGAATTTGAAAAGTACAAGGAGAAATCATCGATGAGCATTCAAATCATACAACCTGGATTATTTGCTTCCGTCCAAGACTTGGGAAGATATGGAACACAAAAATATGGCATCAGTGTAAGCGGTGCAATGGATGCGCTTGCATTACGAATAGCCAACATATTAGTTGGAAATCCGGAAAATGAAGCTGCGATCGAAGTCACGATGTACGGGGCGAAATTTTCGTTTAAAAATGATCATCTTATCGCCATAACAGGGGGATTTCTGCACCCTGTCATCGATGGGAATACAGCGCCGATGTGGCGACCGATCCTTGTCAGAAAAGGTGAAACATTATCTTTCCAAGCGCTACAATCAGGATGCAGAGCATACATCGCTTTTGCCGGAGGTCTAAATATACCGAAAGTGATGGGAAGTAAAAGTACATATCAGAAAGCAAAAATAGGTGGGTACCAAGGTCGCGCACTCCAAAAAGGTGATGTCATCACCTGTGGGGAAATATCAAATACAATGGCAAAAACTTTTAAGAACCATTTGAAAAAGACAAACCGTCCATTTGAATGGTCTGTTCAATATTACCATTTCTACCAGTTTAAAAAGTCACAATTGATCCGAGTGTTGAAAGGTTCTGAATACGATCGTTTTACTGAAAAAAGTAAGAGAACTTTTGTAAATGAGACATATACGTTAACACCGAAATCTGATCGTTTAGGACAACATTTTGAAGGGAAAAAACTTCAGCTCAAAGAACAATTTGAATTATTGTCGGAAGGAGTCACGTACGGAACGATTCAAGTTCCGGCGAGTGGAAAGCCGATCATCTTGATGGCCGACAGACAAACTACAGGCGGTTATCCGAAAATCGCTCAAGTAATTACGGTCGATTTGCCAAAGCTTGCCCAGTTGCAACCGGGAAATACGGTACAATTTCAATTCGTATCTATGTCCGAGGCTCAGCAGTTATTATTCGAACGGGAAAAAGATATCGAAAAATTGAAATTGGCCATTCAGTTGAAAGCTGAAGTCTATAGGGGGGATTCTATTGGATAAACAAGAATTAAAGAGATAGTTGAACTGATTGAAAAATCAAAAATAGATATTTTAAAAATTGAAAAAGGCGATTTCAAACTATTTTATCAAAAAGAAGGTGCACAATTAGCGTTGATCGAGCAACTTCCTGTCCAAAAACCTTCCAACGGCGAAACAAATACTGTGAAAAAAGAAATGATTGAAAAACTGATGGATCAAAAACAAGCGGAAGAGACTGAAAGTGAATTTCATCAAATCAAATCACCGATCATCGGAGTTTTTTATGCACGACCGAATCCCGATGCAGAACCGTTTGTCCAAGTAGGTTCTCATGTAAAAAAAGACGAGACAGTTTGTATCATTGAGGCGATGAAATTACTAAACGAAGTCAGTTCAGATGTCGAAGGTGAAATTGTGGAAATTTTAGTCGAAGACGGACAAATGGTAGAATACGGTCAACCTTTGTTTTCGGTAAAGGTGAGTGGATGAAATGTTCAAAAAAGTGTTGATCACAAATCGTGGCGAAATCGCCGTCCGAATTATTCAAGCTTGTCATGAATTGAATATCCGAACAGTTGCGATATATTCTGAACCTGATTACGACTCATTACATGTCCAATTAGCGGATGAAGCATATTGCGTTGGACCAGCCTCACCGAAAGACAGTTATTTGAACATGGAAAATATCTTGAACGTCGCGAAACTAACTGATGTCGATGCGATCCATCCAGGATATGGTTTTTTAGCGGAGAATGAAAAATTCGCTGCTCTTTGTGAACGATTTGACATTACATTTATCGGTCCATCACCGGAAGCGATCCGTAAAATGGGCGCGAAAGATGTCGCAAGACAAACGATGAAAGAAGCTGGTGTTCCGATTACACCTGGTTCAGACGGCATTGTAAAAAATTTCGAAGAAGCATTGGCGGTTGCGAAAGAAATCGGCTTTCCAGTCATCATCAAAGCAACTGTAGGCGGTGGCGGTAAAGGATCAGAGTCGCAAAAGACGAGGAAAGTTTGAAAATAGGCTTGGAACTTACAGAACAAGAAGCACAAGTAAGTTTCGGAAACCCGAACGTATATATAGAAAAATTCATCGAAGACTTCCGTCACGTAGAAATTCAGGTACTGGCTGACTCTAACGGTCATACCGTACATCTTGGAGAACGAGATTGCACAATACAAAGAAGGATGCAAAAACTCATCGAAGAAGCACCTTCTCCAGCTATTTCCTCGGAAATAAGAGAAAAAATGGGGAAATCCGCAGTAGCAGCGGCAAAAGCAGTAAATTATGAAGGTGCAGGTACTGTGGAATTTATTTACGATGCGAAAAACGATCAATACTATTTCATGGAAATGAATACACGCATCCAAGTCGAGCACCCTATTACAGAAATGATTACCGGAATAGACATTGTAAAAGAACAAATAAAAATTGCCAGTGGTTTACCGCTAGCAATCGATCAACAAGATATCACATTCGATGGATGGGCAATGGAGTGCAGAATTAACGCGGAAGACCCGAAAAATGACTTTATGCCATCGCCAGGAATGATCACCGATTATATTGCACCCGGAGGATTAGGAGTACGTGTCGATTCGGCAGCTTTTACTGGTTACAAGATTCAACCTTACTACGATTCGATGATTGCTAAATTAATCGTCCATGGAAAAGATCGAAACGACACGATCACAAAGATGAAACGAGCGTTGAAACATTATAAAATCGAAGGCGTAAAAACGACGATTCCGTTTTTCCTTTCTCTTATGGAGGACAAAACTTTTTTGAGTGGAGATTTCCATACAAATTTTTTAGAGACGTTTGAAATGGAATGAAAATGGTTTTGCAGCACAACCGAAAAAACGGTTGTGCTTTTTCGGTCATTTTACGACAATTAGATGTGAACTTTTTTCTTGTAACCTAATCTAGCAGATATTTTATCCGCCGCTTCAATAACTTTTTTAGAAAACTTTTTTATATTCTCTTCATGGTAGTTCGCTTCGATTCCCGCAATACTTAAGCCAGCTGCAACTTTTCCGTTATAATCGAATATCGGCGCTGCCACGGATACTGTATGATCTTCCAACTCGGAATTGCTAACCGTGTATCTATCTTTTCTAGCTTTCTCGATTAATTCATAATGTTTCTCTTTATCTAAAATCGTTCCTGAAGCAAATGGTTTAAATTCGACTCTTTCCAGATAATCTTTTATTTCGTCATCCGGCAAAAAAGATAAGATGATTCTTGAACATGCTCCGGCATAAAGCGGGCTTTCTCTTCCTACTGCTGTATATAAACGAACCTTTTGTTTCCGATCGATTTTTTCGATGTAAACAGTTTTATCCCCTTTACGGATGATAAGGTTCACTGCTTCTTTCACATCATTGTGCAACTCTTCCATGACTGGGTAAGCAATTCTTCTAATATCAAGTCGTTCCGAGACGAGTGAACCAAACTTTAAAAAGATAATTCCTAAACGGTATTTTCCGTCATCACCTTTTTCTAAAAATTGCATCTCTTCAAGCGACATCAACATCCGATATACAGAAGTTTTCGGAATTCCAGATAATTCAATAATTTCTTGAAATGAAAGTTCCGAGTGATCTAAAAACAAGTTCAATATATCCATGGAACGGACAACTGTCTTATTTTTTTGATTTTGCGTCATTTCTTCATTTCCCCTATCTAAACTATTTCATCACTCTACTATATCATATTAATAACGATGACAATATAACATGTCATATATTGTCATCGTATTTTTAAAAGTAGATGTTTGACAAATATAATAGCATAGCCAATTTTACTAGTTCAATTGTGTTAATAATTCTATCGCACGCTGCAATACTTCTTTCCTTTGCACGAGCGCAATACGAACGTATCCCGCACCTTCTGTTCCGAACACACTTCCAGGCACCATGACGACACCGACTTGTTCGATCACTTTAAAGACGAAATCTTCATCATCTAAATCGTACGGATATTTCGCCCAGACGAACATTCCGCCACTTGATGGCGTCGTTTCCCAACCAAGTTCTTTCAACCCGTCCATTAAAATACGGTGACGTTCGGAAAAAATCTCACGTAAACGATCGGTAATTTCTTCCGCATTATCTAATGCGACGACGGCCGCCTCTTGGATCGGAGCAAATAT
>CAVYBX010000026.1:0-155463 GCA_963766835.1 uncultured Bacilli bacterium | reverse complement strand
ACGCATCGACTAGGTTGGTTACAAAGAACGAATGAGTGAAGAACAATTCTCCTGCAGGGCGAACAGATTGTATAATTACTTTTCTTGGTTTAGACCATGACTTCGCTTGATAAATGGTTTCTTCAAAATAGCATTCAGTCTTTGTGACATCGAAGGCTCAGTGGCAGGATGATATTCTTCCGCAATCCGTTGTAGAGTAGCATTTGATTTTAAGCGGATGACGTAAAAAACCGATTCTTTTTCGCATAAATCATACAATGCAGGAACGGCAAAACCACTATCACCACGAACAAACAATGAAGTTTCTGGAAATTTCTCATTGTAATGTTCAATTAGTGGTTGCATGAATTCGACTACACCATTAGAGGTATACACATTTCCAGGACGCAGTTTAGCTTTAAGAAAATCACCTGTTACTCCATCAAAAGCAACTAATGGATGAAAACCAACGGTTCCATAATGGGAATTGTAAGCCACCTCTTCTTGATTACCATAGGTATCTGAATGGGTAGAATCCAAATCAAAGATGAGTGCTTTTGGGAGTCCTTCGGACTCTCTGAATTTATGCACTTTATCCAGCAGCTCTTGATTAGCCTGTTCTAATTGTTCAATTGATTGTTGATCAAATCGTCTAAAAAAACGGGATAAACTGGGTTGAGAAGCTAACGCAGCTGTCCCAATGATTTGAGTAAACACAGGATCTTTCGTTAATTGATCGGCAGCATCATCTTCAGAATACCCAGCAATCATTTGATAAATCTTTTGACGAAGCAAATTTTCATTTGAATGAACAAAGTAAGCCCTTGTGTCCTTTAAGCTTTAAGATGTTTAGCCAATGTCTTAGAAAAACCAATTTTTTCATCGAATTCTCTAAAGATGAATTCACCTGTATCAGAGGAAAGAGAACCTCCATCATTTGACAATTTAATTTGATGATTGAAATTAAGAGTTAATTGCGGTAAAGTAGCCATTATAAGAATCCTTTCTGTGGTTATTTTGTGGTGATTTAACCTTATCAGAAATGGATTCTTTTTTCATTTATTTAATGCATAATCAATTTCGCTCAAATGCTTGATGCACTTGTCTCTTGGGAGGCAAATAAATATTTTCTATGAATAATCCAGGAAAAGGGTTATTTTTGAAAAGAATATTTCACGGTACCATTAACGACCGTTTTAGGTGCTTTTCGGTTTTTTATTAATATTCATTAAGTGAACTAACCCGAATAGAAAATTGTATATAAATACCCTAAAATTATCAAAAAATTCCGTTATAATTGATGTTGTGGGAATGGTTTTTAATGCCAACCTCTTTCTCATAATAATTTTAAGGAAAATTCTGTTTAAATTCATCTCAAAAACAAAAGGCAGGTGTTTCATGATTCAGCAGATTGAAATGGTGCACGAGTCTGTAGTTATTAACTGACTAATAAAGGGGGAGATTGGGAGGAGTACATTTAGATTCAGATACTTTTGGTTTCCATCATTTCCAAGTAACTTTATTTTAAAGGAGGTTAGAAGATTGAAAAGAAGAGTATCATGTTGGATTTTGGTTATGATGATTTGCCTGGGGTTAAACATTCCCACTATTTTTGCTGAATCACATGTAAATAAAAATGGAGAAGCATCATTTAAGGATTCTGACGCACAGCAAACCATGACACTTACAAATGATTACGCAGATCGTCCGCAATTAGAGAAATTAAAGCATTCGCCTATAATATTACCCTTCAAGAAGCTCTTGATATTTATATCGAAGAAATGGTTAGCGAAGGCTTGGGAGGAGATTATGAAGGTAATGTTGAAAACAATGAAAATTTAGAAGACCTTCCATCACTTCCTCCAGAGATTACAATTGACGGCCTCACCTTAGATGAACTTGAGGATCTTAAATTAATCGCTGAGAACGAAGGTATTAGTTTCGCTGAAGCAATTGATCGTTTCGGGTGGCAAAATGAATTTGCACAGTTCGCAGATAAAATAGAGGAAGCCTATCCGAATTCATTTGCGGGTGCAGGTTTATACAGTGATGGAAAAGGTGCTTGGATTGCCTTCAAAGAGAACATCGAAGCGTGCAAAAAAAGTTGCTGCCACCTTGCCTGCAACAATGGAACTTATTGGAGGGAAAGGGTTTTCCGAACTAGAGCTAAAATCGGAGATGGAAGGTATTCATGATCAGATTTATCAACGTAAAGATATTGAGAACGTTTACAGTTATTACGATATAGAATCGGGCGTAATCACGGTGGAGGCTTTACCTATAAAATCATCCCTTTCTTTATCTGAAAGTAAAAAACTAATGCAAGAATTACAACCCGAACAAATAAGTAATTCCAATATAACAATTAATATTAATGTGGTAAAACAATTGGATGGCGGTAATGAAAGTAAATATATCCGTGGCGGTGGCTACCTAGGAACATGTACAGCAGGGTTTACAGTACGGAACAACGGAAGTGGCAGGGGTATTTCCACAGCGCATCATTGCGGAGGTAAAGAAAGAACTTACCGTAATCACTCTGGTGATGGTGGATCAACAACTGTAACTCGAAAAAGTTCACATCAAGGGAAATATGGCGATCTAGCAAGGTATAGTGTTGGCAACAAAACGGCAACTCGAACCTTTTACTATGCCAATAACAAGAAACGTTATGCAACTGCGGTAAGCAGTCCACGTGTGGGAATGGCAGTGTGTAATTTTGGTAAAACAACCGGTCATAAATGTGACACAGTATATAAACTTAACACTGCACGGGATGGATACAAGGGCATGACCGCCGTTAGTCGTCATATTACGGACAAAGGTGATAGGCGGCGGCCCCCTGGTTCTATGGGGAACTGCTTATGGAATTCACAGTGGCTATCAAACAATTTCAAAGATAAGACGAAGTCAATTTAGTCCCGCAGTTAACATGCAAAATGCAGTCGGGATGAGGGTAAATATAAAAGAGTAAACAGGATGATCGGATTTTATTTGGTGTTAAAGACTCGTATACGAGGAGGGGAAGAAATGAAATGGGCTTCGGGACTTAGTCTGATTGTCTTTTGTTTACTGATTACTGGCTGTAATAAAGAGGAAAAGAATAAGATGAATGAATCATTTCAGGTTAAAGGGGATAATCCAATTATTTTAACCCACGATCTTGAAGGTGGTATGGAGGAATTGATTGAGGGAGTGCTTGAATATGATAAAAACACGCAGTGTTTATTTATTAAAAGTACTAATGAGGATGATTTAGTTAGGGTTAGGGCTCCGATCTGGCCCAAAGGCACAACTCCATACACAGAAAATGGATTACATGGTGTTAAAATTCCAGACCACGGGACTATACTAGAGGGGGATTTTCTAAAAGGTGGCGGCGGAGGAATTGAGCAGTCCGAATTAAAGCTTCATATACGGAAGGACTGCATTGACAACCACCCAACTTATGCAATAACAGATATAGATAAGTAAGTGTATTTTGCCTAACCTACTGAATGCCAAAAATTTACTGAAATTTAAATCAATAAAAAAGCCAAATTCCTTAGCGTACAGGTTTTTGGCTTTTTTCTTCAGATTGTCGAATTTTTGCTTAGCGTACAAAATTTCCGAAATGTTGGCGGTACCCCAGTTACAGGTAGTGGTGGATCGGTGCTCCATTAATCTTGGACTTTCATTCCTTTGCGGACCATTTCTTCTTCGATTTCCGCCAGAAACTCTTCATTCGATTTCTTTGTACTCTTCAATTTTTTCAGGAAACGTTCATAGAAAGCCGTTGGAGTCTTGCATCGTTTGCGGATCGTCCACATTTTATCGAGTTGATCTTTATCGACTAAAACTCTTCTTTCTGTGTACCGGAATGCAATATATCAATGGCAGGGAAAATTCTTCTTGGTTGGCAAGATTGCGGTCAAGATGCAATTCCATGTTACCTGTCCCTTTGAACTCCTCATAAATGACGTCATCCATCCGTGAGCCTGTATCGATGAGGGCAGTCGCCAAAATCGTGAAGTTGCCGCCTTCTTCAATGTTACGGGCTTTTCCGAAAAAGCGTTTCGGACGGTGGAATGCTGCCGGATCGATCCCTCCGGAAAGCGTACGTCCGCTCGGTGGAATCACGAGGTTGTAAGCTCGAGCGAGCCGGGTGATACTGTCCATCAAGACGACGACATCCCGTTTATGCTCAACAAGCCGCATCGCCCGTTCCAAAACGAGTTCGGACACGGATATGGCTTTCCGGCACTTCATCAAAGGTCGAACTGACGACATCCACATCCGGCCCCACCATCACTATTCGTCACGACTTGTGTCTTTTCCAGGGAATATTCGTGGGCAGTAAATGCTTGGACTTCCTTCCAAAATTGATCCGTCGGTTCCGTGGTCATAATGACTTCGGTGACACCAAAGACACACGATCCCCATTCTTTTCCCAGCCCTCATAAATGATGGCATGACTCACTTCATGGCTCTTTTTCTTCTCCGTCCCACGCACGAATACCCCATCTGCTTCTGCGTAAAGGAAGTCAACTTCCTTCCTCTTCGGCAGTTCTGCGGACTCTTCCAACTCCTTGACCAGTTCTTCGTCCGCCTCTTTTTGTGCTTTCCCGACCTTCTTCACAATATTTCCTACGGTCGTATGACTGATGCTGACAGCTGTCCACTCGTTGAGGATACGGGCGACTTCACGATAGGTGGTTTCCGCAGCCATTTCAGCCACTTTCACATCCACAAAGGGACTTCTCCGGTCATATGCTTTGAATCCAATCCACTCATCGAATGGATAATGGGGGGTCCCTTCAGAATCATACATAAGGGTATGGGTGAACCTCACCACACCAAAAGTAAATTGAATTTCCCTTTCATCGCTTCGTTCAACCGTCCAACCTTCTTTTTGTTTTTGCTTCACAATCACACGGTTCATTAATGTGAACACTTCCCCCACCTTGGAAGCAAAGGTGTCGTACATGAGGAGACGGACCTTCTCCTCAAAGTCAATTAAGTCACTTGTTTGGTGTATTATTTTCTCTAATTCTGATATAATGGTTTTCATGAAGAGGCCTCTTTCTAAATGTATTTGCCGTCTAAGCATACATTTATGATAGAGTGCCTCTTCTTTTTTTGCCAGAATGACGGCAAAACGTGACCGAGAACAATTTTACACATACAGCAGAGAAAGCTAAATTATAAGCAGGAGCACTATATTGAAACATTAAGTAAACAATTACCTTACACAAATGAAATAGAGGAATTAGCATTAAAAAATTTAGAGGCGATTAATGAGGTATACGATAATGAGCAGTAGTTATACAAGGTTGGTCGATAATTTAAAGTATTTAAAGCTGAATCAGATGGTTACTCATTTAGATGAAACAATAGATTTTATGAATAATAATCAACTTTCATTTGTGGATACTCTTATCAAATTAACGGACTATGAAATTGATATGAAGGAAATAAACATGATAAAATCAATGGTTAGAGTAGCGGCATTCCCACATTTAAAAGAAATTAAGGATTTTGATTTCGAATTTCAACCATCGGTAAATAAAGAACAAATATTAGATTTTATAACCTTACGATTTATCGAATTAAAAGAAAACATCGTTTTCTTAGGCCCCAGTGGGGTGGGAAAAACACATCTGGCAACATCAATTGGGATTGCGGCTCCTGAAAAAGAGAACAAGTACCTATTTTATTAAGTGTCATGACTTGATCATGAATCTAAAGAAAGCACAAGTGAGAATCGACTAGAGACACGCTTAAAACATTATCGAAATATAAACTTTTTATCATTGATGAAATTGGATACCTGCCAATTGATGCAGACGATGCCAAGTTATTTTTTCAATTTATTGATTTGAGTTATGAAAATAAAAGCACTATATTCACTACAAATTCTAACTTTAAGTATGGGGAGAGATATTCCAAGATCCTAAGATAGCGAACGCAATTTTAGATCGGGTACTTCATCATGCGACAGTAGTTAACATCGTAGGAGATTCTTATCGATTAAAGGACCATATAAAAAGCGAAAAGTAAATAAAATAGAAAAATGGTGAGGTCCTGTATAACCGTGGCGAAAAATTTAATAATTGTTTGGCTTAAGCCAAACAATTAAAATTAAATATATCTCACACGAAAGTGTACATTCTTATTTAGTCGAAAAGTGTACACTCTTATCTTGACATTTATAATTACTTTCCTTAAACTTTTCGGTGGGTGGCAACAGTTTGCGACATTTCGACCAATGGAACTAGGAGTTCTGACAAGCATCATTTCTGAAGCATCTTTCGTCGTTTCATTGAAGTATCTAAAGATCGCTGTTTTATCAACGAAAGTGATTTCTAACGGTAAATTGTTTAAAACGTATTGGGCTTCTTCCGTTGTTAAATATCCACCGCCTCCGTAAACGAGATAATCCGCTTTCCCTTCCTTATCAATCTCGTGAGCGGAAGTAGCCTTCCATTTTTCTTTCGGTGCTTCAATCAATGCATAACCGAATGCATCACTTTCATTCGTAACAGCATTCCAATCTTCCTCACGAAACTTCATTTGTAAAAGTGGTAAAATAAGCGCTTCTTCTTGGAAAATCATATCTTTAAATTCATACGCAAATTTGTCGAACGTTTTACGTATCAGTTCATAACTTGCATCTGGTAATGAGATAACTTGACTTTTTAACGCTTTATAAAACGCACGAATACGGTCATCTTTCATCCATACGATTCGCGTCGTTGGCGAAAAGTTTCCGTATCTTTCCAAAATCGGGAATAAGAGCTTTTCTTTCCGATTAAGATGGTTATGAAATGCACCAATTCGTAAAGTTAAGTCTTTTAATTCTTCTACTCTAGCTTGATGTTCACGCTTTTCCAAGATTTCTAAAATAATATCTATTTGATTTAATACATAGCGGAATGCATCGTTTTCCCCTCTGAAAATTTGTACCGGATGTTCTGGTGGTAGTTTTATGTTCTCACCATATAAATATGGTTGTAAGCTTGATACGTTTTTGACATCGTCCACACTTACTCCGTAGTCACCATTTAATCATTCAATTAAGATAAGCAAAAGTTCTTCTGGACTACCAAATCAAACAATTGTTCGAACTCAGATTTTAGAGATTGTTCCGATTCACCTTGTTGGATTTGTAATAATAAATTTTTCAACTGATTGATGCTTCTTATATCAAATTGTAAATGAAACATATTTTCACCTCATTAATTTGGCTGATTGCAACTTACAATCCTTCTTCTTCAAGTATAACGAACGTTCGAAGTTAGCACTGTGACATTCATCACTCTGGCGATTATGATGCAATGACAGAAGAAGAAATTTTCGGAATGGAGTTATTTGCTGGTAAAGCACAATGTATTACTTGTCACAATGGTCCAAACTTAAGTGACAACAACTACTATAACGTTGGATTGGACTCTGATGACCCTGGTCGTAAGGATATTACAGGTAATGACGCTGATGATGGTGCATTCCGTACGCCTGGACTTTACGGTATCGCTCACCATGCTCCATACATGCATGATGGTAGCTTAGAAACATTAGAAGATGTCATTGACTTCTACGACCGTGGTGGAGACGGACATCCTAACACTAGTCCAAAAATTAAAGAGCTAAATTTAACAGATGAAGAAAAAGATGCATTACTTGCGTTCTTAATGGTGTTATCTGGAGATGAAGTGCCTCAAGTTGAAGCACCACAACTTCCGGGAATAGGAGAGTAATTACATAAGGAGCTTCTCAAAATTTGTTGAGAAGCTCCTTTATTATGTTCAATGTCTAATCCGTTATTAATTTCTCTATCACTCGTTTTGTTACATTCGGGACGATTTCGAACGTATATGTCATTTCTGTTCTTTCCATTCGTTTATGTGCATCTAAACCATATGGGCCAACATTGATTACTGGTATATTCAACTCTTTTACATCTTCATAATTGACGTAATGTTTTGTTCCCCATGCTGGATTATTCTCAGCGATAGCACGAATTCCTTCTTCGTCATCATTCATTGCTACGAAACTCATATCCGATATATGCGGGAAAAAGTTACGAGTGACAATTGGATGTTCATAGTTTGGTTGAACTTCCTTGATCGCTTCATCCAGTGCTGTAATTAATGACTCACTTTCAGGTGTTTCTCCATCTAGTACGACGCTCGGAGAATATAATGATGAGTAAAATACAACGATTGCTGGGCTTTGATCTTTCATCCACTTCCAAGCTTCTTCAACAACTTTCACTGCAAATAAACGCGTATCAAGTTCTTTATCGTTCAAGATTGATTTTTTATATTGATCCATATGCTGAATGAAAGTATCTCCATGTTCTTTTATCAATTGTTCTTCCATTTCTTTATATGTTAATACTCTCGGCTTCCAAGATAAAGAAACAAATTTTTCACCAGTAATCGAACAATATTTTTTATACTTTTCATTTAAATCTTGAAGCGCATTTTGAAAGGCAATTACAGCCTGTTCCTTCAGCTTTTCTAAAACCTCTTTCGGTGACCATGTATAAGTGAAAAAGTTGTAATAAGCAAAAGCGGATAATGCAGTTTGTACCGTATAGTTAGGCTTCAAATCTGTTTGTTTTAAGGATATAGGTGGTTGTGTCACTTCCCCTAAAGCTTGTTCACTTAGCTCTGGATTATAACTGATTTGCCGAGTCAATTCAGCGATAATGTAGTTCGGATCTAAACCTTCAAATGGCGAACCGACATGCGTTTCCGCTCCTGTCACAAAAAATGTAGGTAGTAATTTTCCAATTGTTCCTTTATAAATATAACGATTTTCATCTTGATCATGTTCAGGTGCTACAAAATCCGCATTGATTGCTGCTATATAGTCAAAATTATGTTCTTCTTTCCATTGTTTCAACACTTTGAGCGCAGAAAGAATTCCATGCGATCCATCTTCTTCATCACATTCAGCGATAAAAACGATATTTCCGTTTAACTCTTCTGGTCGTTCACTAAAATACTTTAATAGATATAGGTTACTCGCTAGTCCACTCTTCATATCGAGTACCCCACGTCCAAACAACCAATCTCCAGAATCTAACTGTTCTTTCATTTTTCCTGGAAGTTCTTCATCTTTCAGTCGCTCCATTAACTTATCAGGTGAACATGCAAAGCTCTTTTAAATGACCAAAATCACTAATTCCGACCGTATCAAAATGTCCCATTAAAACAACGGTTCGATTACTACTTCCTTTCGTACCTTTAACGAAAGCAAGCACATTATATCGTTCACGTTCATCATTCACTGTCGGTTGCATAGTAACATGTGTAGGGTTTTGTTCATAGTATGGAAATGCTTTGATCATTTCGTACAATGAATTGGCAAAATCTTTTTCTCCATCCGTATTTACGACACTTTGTATATTTACTAACTTTTTGGTTAAATGAAGTATTTCATCTCTGCTGTTAATCATTTTTATCCCCTCGTTAATAATAGTTACACTGTTAATATTAGCACGGATTAAGTAAATCGGAAAATACAAGCACTATGTATCATTTCTTGAAATTATCCTTTCAATCATTTACAGTGATATACGATTAAACAGAACAGTAGGAGGAATTCATTCATGAAAAAAGGTTACTAATACTCATAACCATTCTATTGAGTGCGTTGCTTGTTGCTTGTAGTGAATCGGAAAATGATGTAGAAGAAGTTCCTGAGATTAGTGATTTAGCATTAGAACATGCTTATAGTATTATTAATGATTATGATATGGTGAAAGACTCACATATTGAAGTGTTAGAAGAAGAGAAAAAGATTATATTAGCGATTGAGGTAAATGCTGCAACAAATGAAGAGCATGCGAAAGAATTAGGAAATAATTTCGCTAGAGCACTTGCATCAGGCGCTTCCATATATTCAGAAGTTGAATTAAAGTTCACCGGAAAACGAATATTTAGGTGAACTTTATGACTTTTATGATTTACAAATAGGAGTAGGTACGGGACCAGATAACTTTATCGCCCAAGGTGCAAAAGTAAAAAGTGCTAGTAAAATTACTTGGTAAATAAGATAAGACCTTGCTAATCTATTTTAAAGCAAGGTCTTTCCCATTATAAAAAGATTTTAGCCGATCTCTTCTACCGTTTTTTCACCGCTATATACGACTTCTTCTTGCGCTACTTTGAAACGACCTTCCGCTTTAGAGATAACAATCGTTGCAGTAGCATTTCCTAAAACATTTACTACCGTACGGCCCATATCAAGTAGACGATCGACACCAGCGATAAATGCTAATCCTTCTAATGGTATTCCTACCGTACCTAATGTCGCTAAAAGGACTACAAACGATACACCAGGTACTCCAGCAATTCCGTTTGAAGTAATCATCAGAACTAATACTAATGTAACTTGTTCCATCACACTTAAATCAATTCCGTACATTTGCGCGATAAAGATTGCTGCAAGTGCTTGATATAAAGTAGATCCATCCAAGTTAAATGAATACCCTGTCGGAATGACGAAAGAAACGATATCCCGTGGACAACCTTTATTCTCCATTTTCTCCATTAATTTTGGTAGAACTGTTTCCGAACTTGAAGTTGAATAAGCTAGAATTAGTTCATCTTTTAATAATTTTATAATACTGAAAATACTAGAACCAACCATTTTACAGATGAAACCAAGTACGACAATTACGAAGAAGATCATTGTCGCATAAACTAATATCATTAATTTGCCTAATGGAACTAATGAGCTTAAACCAAATTTTGAAACAGTTACACCAATTAAACCAAACACACCAATTG
Source organism: uncultured Bacilli bacterium (assembly GCA_963766835.1). Classification (GTDB taxonomy): domain Bacteria; phylum Bacillota; class Bacilli; order Bacillales; family Amphibacillaceae; genus Pseudogracilibacillus. Next base: position 144,703 of record CAVYBX010000026.1, on the reverse strand, counting down.
GTGCAAATCTCATAATTGCATTCGTTACCCAGAACATGGCACTTGCTACTCCTTGGAAAAATGCCAGAACTGGTTTTCCTTTCTCCCCGATTGAAGCTAGTCCTAAACCGAATAAAACCGAGAAGAAGATAATTGGAAGCATATCTCCATCAGCCATCGATTGAACGATATTACTAGGAATAATACCGACAATAACATCCATGAAGCCATTATTTTGTACTTCTTCCGTCGTTTGTACATATTGATCAATATCACCTTTTGAAAGGGAGGACATGTCAATTCCTTCACCAGGCTTGAAAATGTTAGCTGCTGACAATCCAACAATGATTGCAACAAGTGAAACAATTTGGAAGTAAATCATCGTTTTTCCGCCAAGTTTTCCTAATTGTTTCACATTTCCTGTCCCAGCTACACCGACGATTAAAGTAGATATGATAATCGGAACGACGATCATTTTGATCATATTGATAAACATTGTTCCTAATGGTTGCAAATACGTTTCAACTTTAGGATTACCATAAAATATGGCTCCAACGATAATACCTAATATTAAACCTATTAGAATTTGATAGGCTAAAGGTATTCGTAATAACTTTCTCATTTTTAGTCACCTCTATCTTATATGAATTGAAAACGCTTCCTATCATTATTTGTCATATAAAAATTTTAAAGGTGACTTATACAATCCGACAAAATCCTACAAACTTATTCGTAAAATTTATCACGAACCTCTAGATATAAAACTTGAAGAAATTTACGGATATTCACTTTCGTTTTTGTCGTTATATGATCATTCATTAAATTTCTTATTTCTTGGAAATCAAAATATCTAGGTGCGTAATATTCAAATTCTGGGTTCGTATAATCGATGGATCCGAGAGTAGCTAAGTTATTCATTGCAGCAAGAATCGTTCTTCTAATTCTTTGTTCAATTGCTTTACTTTCTTTTTTAATTTCCTCATCACTATTTTTCTCTCTTTTAGCACTGCTTCATATAACTCTTTTAAAGGTGGTAATTGGCTAACATTTTTTTGCATGAGTAATTCAATCATTGTGATGATATCGTTACTGCCAGATTCTCCTACAATTCCAATATCATTTAAAATAGAGACGACAATTTCTTTAACACTTTGTTGTTTAGGTTGCAGACTATTTACTTCAATTTGTGCAATCGATTCTTTAATACGCATCAATGAATCGGCTAAGTGAGTTTGTTCTTTCATCTTCTTTAAAACAGTTGTTACTTCAACCTTGTTCAATGGCTTATGAATAAAAAACTCTACACCTTTTTCATACGCTTCTCCGACCATATCTTTATTGACGACTTGGGAGATCATTACAAACTGGCCACGAAAACCTTCTTTTTTCAATCTTTCCATCGTCTCAATACCATCCATCTCAGGCATTAATAAATCAATTAATACGAAATCGGGTTGAGTTGACATTACTTTGGAAAGTGACTCTATTCCATTTTCAGCCTCACCAATTACGACTCCGAGCCCACTTTCCTCGATCATTTGTTTTAACATTCTTCGGCTGACAGGGTCATCATCTACAATAAAATAGCGCAATTTCCATCCTCACTTTCGTATATTGTGCGTTGGAATGTCAATTCGAAATATCGTGCCAATTTGTTGTGATTCAATTTCGATATGACCATCTAATGTTTCAACGATTTCTCTTACATGTGACAATCCAATACCCGTGGCGGCTACTCCTTTGTCATTAAACTTTGTCGTAAATCCTGGTTCAAATACTAATTTTTTATCTTCTTCTGGGATCCCTTTTCCTGAATCTTTTATTTCAAAGTATGTATTTCCAGAATCCTCATATATTTGAATTTCTATACTTCCACTTTCGTCTATTGCTTCTACTGCATTTGCCATTACATTATTCAGTAAAGCAAGTAGAGCTATATGCTGATTAGTTTCATAGTCAATATCATGTAAAAAATTAAATTGGATATCTTTCTTAAGCAATTGACTATATTTTTTATTTGCTGTCATGACAAGTTCAACCAGTTCTGAAAGTAAATATACTTGATCTTTTCTTTTACTCGTAATTTTTGACAAACCAGAATAAATTCGTTGTGAATCTTTTTTCACTTCATGAATTTCTTGTGCAATATATAAAGCCTGTTTACCAAGATGGTTCATATTTTCTTCGTTTAATTTGCGGTACAAATCATAACTAGACGCTGTAATCCTTTCAATATGGTCCATCGATTTTTGCAAATAAAGTGTCTCTGCATATAACTCTGAACCAACTTCAAGCATTTCGCGAATTCGTTCTTCTTGTTCTCTAATCGTAATCGTACTATATAAGCCGACAACGAAATAACTTCTTAACAATGCGATTCCACACAATATCAACCATTCTCGGAAACTTAAAAAACTGCTTTGCAATAACAGGGAACGAACGAATTGTTCTGTAGTATTACTGATGATTTCAAATCCTGTTGCAAAAAATCCGAGCAGTAATGGGTTGTTTTTGTATTTTTCAATATCGATAAGGGATAAACCTATCGCAAACAAAAAGTAAAAGAGTCCAGCAGACAAGTGATTTTGTAAACTTGACGAAATGTCGACATTGTAAAATACAATGTCTAACAGTAATCGAAATAATATGACTGTCCATCCTGTAATAAAGCCAGCTCGAATGAGCGATTGTGGCATTCTAATTAAGATCAAAAGAAAAAAGGTAATCGTCCCTAATCCAAATCGAATATCTTCTTCTCCAAAAGGGATTAATTTAAATTCTCCTGCAATCGAAGTTATGAGTGCGACGATTATTAAGTAGTAAGACTCTTTTTGAATGAGGTACGAATAAGGGAATATTCTTCGTGACAATGTGAGTTACCCCTTTAAATGTTAAATTTAATATGTAACTATATCATATCATTGATACCACAATTAAAACTTTTGTACAACTATAGCCTTATATGAGGTTCGTGTTCCTCGGACCGGTGTTTTGCCTCCAGCTTCCTACAGATTCCGCATCACCACGGGCACCCTTTCGTTGAGCTAACCTCTACTTCTGTCTTCGCGGCTCGGGACTTACATCCTATAGTTTATGTACATGCCGGGCGCACACTAAAAAAAGTGCATTCCCACATGAGAATGCACTTTTGAAAGTACTTTTCTTACGAATTCGAGAGTTAGAAAAAGATGGGAAGGCGGACATGTTAATAACTGGGCAATGGTAATGAACCAATTATTACGAAGAATTAGAAAAGCGTGTCGAAAATACAGCTAAGTAACCGTGCTTTCTCTAAAACGCCGCCATTGACCGTAACTTTTGTCCGTGTAGTGCGTGGCGATACAGGTTGGTCTAAAATAATGCCTAGAGGCATACCTGATCTGACATGGTAACACGGACAAAACGATTCTAAGTATTCGGACGGCCGGGGCCCCGATCCCCAACCACCGAACACTAAGAATCGGGCGCTACCGTCAATGGAAGTAGCTGTCGCTGCGGCTCAGTGCGTTAATGTTAATGAAACTTACACACTTTACTTGACAAAGCCTAATAATTCCAAACTTAATTCTTTCAAAACAAAATATAACGTTATTCTTTAATTCTATTTTCTGTTTTCGGATCAAAGAAGTGCGCTCTTTCCATATCAAAATATAATTTTAATTTAGTACCTGTAGCGATCCCCTCTCTATTGTCGACACGTGCTACGATGTTTTGATTGTGAATTTGACCATATACGATAGATTCGGAACCCATTAATTCTGCCACTTCTACTGTCATATCAACTAATGCATTTTCAGTTAAGTTGTTCTTTTCGCTTCCATCGTATATATCTTCCGGGCGAATGCCCAGAACAATTTCTTTGTCTTTATAGCCATTTCTGTCAAGTATCTCTAATTTCTCCCTAGGCAATTCAATAGATACATCACCTATTTTTATGTAATTGTCCGTGACCACTCCATTTAAGAAATTCATTGCTGGCGAACCTATGAATCCACCTACAAAAACATTTTCCGGTTTATCGGTAATTTCTTTCGGGGTGCCAACTTGTTGAATAACACCATCTTTCATGACGACTAGTCTCGTCGCCATTGTCATCGCTTCCGTTTGACCATGAGTAACGTAAATAGTCGTTGCTTGTAAACGTTGATGGAGTTTTTGAATTTCAGCGCGCATTTGAACACGCAGCTTCGCATCCAAATTAGATAATGGTTCATCCATTAAAAATACTTTGGGATCTCAAACAATGGCTCTCCCTAACGCTACTCGTTGGCGTTGACCACCTGATAACGCTTTAGGTTTCCGGTTTAAAAACTCTTCCAATCCTAAAATTTTTGCAGCAATTTTTTACACGTTGATCAATTTCTTCTTTTTTAAATTTACGTAGTTTTAATCCAAATGCCATATTATCATACACATTCATATGCGGATAGAGTGCATAATTTTGAAACACCATCGCAATATCGCGATCTTTCGGGGCAACGTCATTCATTAAAACATCATCGATATATAATTCTCCACTAGTAATCTCCTCCAAACCTGCAATCATTCGAAGTGTAGTAGATTTTCCGCATCCAGAAGGACCGACAAATACAATAAATTCTTTATCTTTTATATGCAAATTAAAATTCTTTACCGCCTCGACATCTTTTCCATAAACTTTCCTTATATTTTCTAGTCTCAATTCCGCCATTATATCAACTCCTTCATAATCATCTTTTCAGTAATTATATATTTTGAAAGTGCTTATAATTGAATAATGTGTAGAATGTTAAAAATAATGTGTGTATTATATACAATAAAAAATGTTTATCAAATCTAATTTTAATTCTTAAAAGTAGGAGTACTATTATGATATTTTTGTTCTCTTGAGGCCATTTTCGTAAGCATTAACTAAGAAATCGACAATATGGACAGCTTCAACTTTTCCAGAAAGTCCTTCTCTTTCAATTCCTAATTTCATTTGCAATAAACATCCAGGATTGGAAGTGATGATTGTTTTAGCTTTCGTTTGTTTTACTTGATCCATTTTGTAATTTAATATTTTCATAGACATTTCCGATTCTATAATATTGTAAATGCCAGCTGAACCACAGCAACGGTCAGCGTTCTTCATCTCAACATATTCTACACCTTTTACCGCTTTAATTAATTTTCTTGGTTCGTTAAATGTTTTTTGTCCATTTTTCAAGTGGCATGAATCTTGATAAGTTACAATTTGTTCATCGGCTTCAAGATGTAATTGATCGAAATTTAGCTCTATTAAAATTTGAGAAATATCTTTTATTTTATTTGAAAAATTAAGAGCTCGTTCTTTCCATTCCGGATCGTTTTCGAACATATGCGCGTATTCAACCAGAAATGCTCCGCAACCACCTGCATTCGTAATGATATAATCTACTTGTTCATTTTCAAAAGCTTCAATGTTTTTCTTAGCCATTTCTAATGCAGAATTCTTTTCTCCACTGTGACCGTGTAATGCACCACAGCATCCTTGTGTTTTTGGAATTACAATTTCACATCCGGCATATTGCAGAAGTTTTATTGTCGCATCATTAGATTTCATGAAAATTGTGTCCATTAAACACCCTGAAAAAAATGCGACACGTTTTTTCCTTTTCTTTAACGGTTGAATATTTGTAGGTCTCTGTTTCATCTCTTTTTTACTAGGTATTTGCGGTAGTACTTTTTCCATCATTCTGAAATTTTCCGGAATCATTTTGATGAGTCTGGATTTGTATGCCATCGACTGCAATCCAGAACGTTGGTAGAAACTGACCAACCCAGCTGCATTTCTAATTCTATTTTGATATGGAAAGAGGTGATCGAATGTCATTTTGCGAGCCACTTTTGTAGCGATCGATTTGTTATTTGATTGATATATAGCCTCTCTAGACTGTTCCAATAAACGACCGAAGCGGACACCGGAAGGACATGCTGTTTCACACGCTCGACAACCTAGACATAAATCAATTGAACGCTTTACCTGTTCTGATGGTTCAATGATACCGTCGACTAAACCCTTCATTAATGCTATTCTGCCACGTGGTGAATGGACTTCGTTTCCCGTTTCGATAAAAGTAGGGCAACTCGGGAGACAAAAACCACAGCGTGTACAATTCATTAATTCATCATAGTCCAATTTTTCCTTAAAAGCTTGCTGGATGTTCTCTTTTTCTCGTTGTTGCATCAAATATCCACCTCAGTTGGTTTTAACGTAAAAATTTTTCCTGGATTCATAATATTGTTTGGATCAATAGCTTTTTTAATTTGTCGCATCACTTCAATGCCTGCCTTACCAGCTTTTAGATGTAGATAAGGAAGTTTCATCATGCCTATTCCATGTTCACCACTGATGGTTCCTCCAAGTTCAACAGCTTTTTTGAAAATTTCTTCAAATGCTTTTTCAACACGGGCAATTTCTTCCGTATCACGAGTATCTGTAAGACAAGTTGGATGAAGATTCCCGTCTCCTGCATGACCGAACGTGCAAATAGTTACATTATATTTTTCAGCAATATGATTAATTGAACGAACCATATTTGCTATTTCAGATCTAGGAACAGTTGCGTCTTCTAAAATAGTTGTTGGTTTTAGTCTGGATAACGCAGATAATGCAGTCCTTCTTGCTGTCATTAATGCTTCCGCTTCTTCTTCGGTTTCGGCGATTTCTACTTGGAAAGCATCGTTATTTTTACAAATAACCGATATTTTTTCGATATCTCTTTCAACAACCTCAGGAGCACCGTCTTGTTCAATCAATAATATAGCTTCAGCTTCTGTCGGTAATCCGATTTGGGCAAATTCTTCAACAACTTTAACTGTGGCTTGGTCTAAAAATTCAAGAGTAACAGGTATAATCCGACTTGCAATAATTTCAGAAACCGTTTCGGCTGCTTTTTCTATATCGTCATATAAAGCTAACATCGTTTTTTTCGCTTCTGGTTTTGGAATCAATTTCAATATGGCTTCGGTAATAATCCCGAGTGTTCCTTCAGATCCTATAAAAAGCTCCGTCAAATTATAACCGGCGACATCTTTTGCTAGTTTTCCACCTGTTCGGATAATTTCTCCGTTCGGCAATACTACTTCTAGCCCTAACACATAATCATTTGTAACTCCATATTTCAACCCTCTTAATCCACCAGAGTTTTCACTGATGTTACCACCAATTTGTGAGATATGCATGGACCCTGGGTCAGGTGGATAAAACAAGCCTATCTCATTGGCTGCTTCATATATATCTTTTGTGAATACTCCCGGCTGAACTGTCATAGTTAAATTTTTTTCGTCAATTTCTAGTATTTTATTCATATGAGTAAACAGTATAACGATACTACCTTCCATCGGTGTGGTACCAGCACATAAATTAGTTCCGGAACCACGTGGAATGATTGGGATTTTATGTTCGTTACAGACTTTTACGATTTCCGCTACTTCTTTCGTATTTCTAGGTAATAATACTGCTTCAGGTAACTGCTGAAATTGGATAGTAGAATCATAAGAATAGGCAAGTAGGGAAGCGTTATCATTTTTTACATTTTCATTACCAACAATTTTTTTAAATTGTTCGATTATAGTTTTGGACAACATAAGCATTCTCCTAGTCTTAAATACTAAAAGCCGACTGTACTTTCTATCTCTACTTTCCTATCATACTTTTTGGGGCATTTGCTTCAATTATTTTATTTATTCATATACAATGCATTTTGTACAAACAATTTATATTGCAAAGGTTATAAACTATTTCTACTTTCAAATTGTTTAATTCTCTTGAATTGCTTCATTCGTGGTATAGTCTTAAACAGAAAATTTACTTTTCATTACCTAATAACTTTGAAATATTATTAGCGGCTTCAATTACTTGTGATGATAAATTTTCTAAGTTATCATCGGATATTCTATGTGCTGCTCCTGAAATACTAATAGCGGCTTTTACATTTCCGAACATGTTGAAAATAGGAGCTGCGATACACCTTGCTCCAGTCACTATTTCCTCGTCATCTAATGCATAACCTTTTTTCTTAATCCTTTGAAGCTCTTCTATAAACTTGTCTTTACTATCTATCGTATTTGGTGTTTTTTTCGTAAATTTTATTTTGTCAAGCAGATTTTTCAACTCTTTTTCTGACAATTGAGATGCAATTACCTTCCCAATTGCTGTACAATGAATCGGCCCCGTAGTACCAACTTTTTCAGCAAATTTTAAAGGATGTGAACCTTCTATGACATCGACATATAAAATATGTTCCCCCGAGATTATTCCTAGGTTTACAGACTCTCCGGTATTATTAGCTAGTTTTTCCATTTCACTTCTGGCAACTTTGAGTAAAGTATTATCTTCCAGCAAGTTTTTTGTGAGTTCTAATGTTTTTAAGCCTAAGCAATATTTACCATCGCCATCAACACGATTAATATATCCTCGATCTTCGAAAGTTGTAATTAATCGATAGACAGATGATTTGGGTTGATTCAATCGCTCCACTATTTCTAATAAATTCATAGGTTTTTCTGCTAAAAGTTCAAGCAAATCCAAAGCCTTATCAACAGCATTAATCGTATATCTATTTGTTTCTTTTTTATTTCCCATATTAAAACACTTCCCATTCTATGAAACATAATTCCCGTTTATTGAAGTATATTAACATTAAAGAATGTTTTTGTAAATATTATTTTCCTAAAAAATAAAATAAAGTAATTTGCTAAAGATTCAAGGAGATTAAACAATCTTAATAGATATAATAAATTAAAAATTTAGAAAAATTACTTTACAACATAAATAGTGTATGTTATTATTCGTTTAGAAATATTTGAAACTTAGGTTTCAATCAACGAAACAACTCAGCTCTGCACAATTACTATAATAACGATAAGTGAAAAATACCTTTTATAAAATTTTAACAAAGGACAAGAAACATAACGTTTATTCATATCGGTTCCGTCCTAAAAAATCTTCATGAGGAGGTTTGATAATAGAAAAGAATAACAATTTTAGAAGAGTTTTATAACAAGCAATTATTAAAATTTTATAGAGACTCGGAAATTAATTAAGTAATTTCGGGACTTTTGGAGGTTTCGCGTAACCTAAAATAATCCTTAGGGTGTTAGAGATAAAAAACTGCATGCCAAATAAACCTGCGATATGCAGATTTTAAAAAAGTTAATATTTAAATGTTAGATGAATAATATTGATTTTACTTTTCGATGCAACTCCTTATATTGATTCTTTTCAGTTTCTTTTACCCAAGCGTCTACATGCTGGCACATGGCGATGATATATGTGCGTATGTTCCAATGCCGGGAACTTCGTCCATTTGAGCCTTCCAGCTTGTAATCAACTTTTTGGCGTTTGATACACCGTTCTACTCCAGTACGGAGAGCGAATCGTTTACGCCATTCTTTACTGTCACGCTTTACACGTGGAAATAACCTAGGGTTATTTTTGGTTGATGTATAAAATGTTCGTCCATAACTCGAATCAGAACATGGATGTGGGCATTGCCAACCACCCACGGCTGCTGGACAACGCCATTTACGACGGTAACGCTTTTTGTCTATGCCCCAATCGAGCATTTCACGCCCAATGGGGCAAACAGGTACACCGTCTAGGTTAATGTCCATTTTATTATAGGTGAATTGCTTAGAACGCCTTGGATTAAGGTCGATGATGGCGGACACATCATACCGTTCTAGCATTTCATAGATGGGATAAGCATCGAAAGCAGAGTCTAAGATGCTTTCCCCAATTTTCCAATTGGGGTACCAGTGTAGTAGTTCATGAAAGGTGCTTACCCATAAAACAGAGTCATGTTTACTAGCCCGGTATAATCTAGGATAAATAGGTAAATCATACGGGCTCTCGGAAGCACTGATCATAAAGAGATTTCGTCCATAATAATATTTTTCGCGGCTACTATCCCAACCAAAATCCGCATCAGGATCGGAAAACTTTCGAAGGCAATCACATGTCCAGTTTCCTTGTTTACGACAGTTACAGAGTAGTTTTCCGTATGGACGACCACCAGTTTCAACCGGTGTACCGTCGCCAGTGATACTTAATGATTTTGTGTCGCCAAGCAAGCCTTGGACAGCTGATGGTTCAACAAACATCTCTTTAAATAAAGTTTGTAAACCATCATGTGCCTTAGGCGCATAATGTACATTTCCTTGTTGTTTAAGCGCTCGGTTCACTAGCTTTTCAACAATTCCGGGATTTCTAGGAGCCATCTTTTGATGCTTTTTTCCTTTGGCTTTTGGTTTTTTAACTTTCCGTTTTTTCTTATTCATCAAGTGCGGAGAAGGTTCCGACCAAAGGCGATTGAAAAAGTCATAAAAGGTTCCGACGCCAGGAGTTGAATCGGGATGAAAACCACTCAAAATAGCATATAGTGGCACTGTTCTCAAAGCATCAACCCATTTATCTACGCTTGTGTATTGAAGTTTGTGCATCAATAACAGGCTTCGGAGCATATCGCAAGGGTTTCTCGGTTTTCTTCCTCTTGGATTAGAAGAATATCGATGTTTCAGTAAATGGGCAGTTTTAGTAAGATCAATGATGCTTACCCAAATAATCAGGTGAGTGAAATGTTCTCTAAGTATTCTTTTATTTGGATAAAATAAATCAATTTCTTTAGAGATAAACGTTAGAAAATTATCATGTGAACGAACTTTTTTAAACAATAAAATCTACCCCATTCCATCAAAAAATAATGCCTTCACGCCGATTATTGGGGCGATTTTAAAAAGTCAAGTAATATGCATTATTATTTTGATTTTTGGGGGTGAAGCACATAAAAAGCCCTAGTCGAAAGACTAGAGCTTATGCGGAAATTTAATTTCCGAGAGACTATAAGAAGATTTGGGGAGGTGCTTCTTTTTTCAACTCTCAAAACCATTGGGAGACAAGGGCTGTGAATTATGAAATTCATACATTATGAATGATTCCGACGATTTTCTCCATGTACGATCACTTCTTTACTCACTTGTCTAATTCGTTCCATTATTCTACCAGCTTTTACTTTTTCTACGTCTCCTTTTGTAGATGTAGCTAATATTTCTTCTAATTGATCCATCGTATAATTGGATGTAAAAAATACTGGAAGACTCTCCATCATCCGATATTGCAAAATCGAACCGAGCACTTCATCACGGAACCAAGCCGATAACGTTTCTGCCCCAATATCATCTAACATTAACACATCGGCTTTTTTAAACACGTCGATCTTTTCTTGGACTGTATTATCCCGGATCGCGTCACGCATTTCACGGACGAACTCGGGCATATAGATGATGATCGTAGAATAGTTAAATTCTTTTAATCGATTTGCGATGGCCCCGAGAAAATATGTTTTTCCAACACCGAACGGACCGGAAAAAAACAACCCTTTTTCCGGGAGCGATTTTTCCGCCTCATCTAAAAACGACGTCAGTTCTTTAATCGCAATTTTTCGATCTTCCGTCGCAACGATGTTTTCAACTCGTGCTAGTAAAATTTCTTTCGGTATATACATACTTTTAATTAATTGTTGTTTTTCTTGTCGTTTTTCTTCCATAAGATGATTTTGACATTTTTCATACGATAAATGTATTTCTCCATGAACGAACTGTAAAATCGGCGAATAACCTTTCACGATGTTCATACAAGAATGATAGTTTTCACAACGGTCACATTGGAGCGACTGTATCGTATATTCATAAAGTTTATTTAACCGTTTATCGATTTCGACATCCGTAATTTCAGGATGCTCATCGAGAAATTTTTTAATATCTGGATGGTTTAAAATTTCTCGTTTCATCTGTTCATGTCTTTGTTTAAACCGTTCATTTTCATTAATCCATCTTTGTAAAGAAGTTTGAATTGATTTCATGTAAATCATTCCCTTAAAAATACGTTATTTTTCCGATGCATGACGTTGTAGTAATTTCACAAGTTCTTCATCTTCTTTTTCTTCGTTTTGCAAAGCAGATTCTTGTTTAGGAGATTGTTGTTTTACCTTTCGTTCTTTAAACCATTCTGGAATGACTTCTTTCGTCCCGTTTTTCTTGCGGTAATTCCGTTGTTGTTTCACTTGCGGCTCCGCTTGTTTTCTAGCAAATTCCATCGCTTCTTTCGCAGTTTTCAACTTCGCACGCGACCAATGGCTAGCAATCTTTTCTAAATACGGTTTTGATAGCTTCATATTAGATTGCAACAAAACGTAATGAATAAGCACATTCATTACCGGGTTTGGAAGACCTTGTTTCAACATGATTTCACTAATTAACTTCATATCTTGTTCCGATGCGTTATGGCCAGCCGATAAATCTTCTAACAACTGTTTCGGTGTGATCGATTCAAATGTTGCAATCAGTCGTTCTTCTTTCGACAATTGTTTCTGTTCGGTTCGTTCACTTTCTTTTTTCACAGAAAGTTTCACGTCTGTCACATTATGTTTCGCACGGAATAAATCGTGACAGGCGGCTCTTAACTGTTCGATATCTAACGTATTTTCATCGGTAAGGGCCCAAAGAAGTGCATTTTCCACTTCATACGTTTCTAATTCGTATAGTTGCATTAATTGTACAATCGCTTTTTTATTCGTTTCCGTTAACACTTTGTTCACTGGAATCATTTTTCTTTTTAATGTTTGTTCAAGGATCGAAAAATCTACCGCTTTAATCGGAATGCTTGGAGATTTTTCCGGTCGAGCTGGAGTATGAATCGGTGCCTGCGATTGGAACGTTTCAAATACATCGCCGAAAGAAGCTGTAATATCTTTACCGATATCGCGCTCTTCTGTTTTTGTATAATAATGTTTCAATAGCGAAAATCGCGATTTACCGAGCTGACGATATAACAATTCCGATAACATCATATCCGCAAAAAATTGTCTCGGGCTAAAAGGAGCTTGCAATTCATATGTAAAGTATACTCGATCGTCCGATTCGAATCGATACGTTTTCAAAAGGCCGATACCTTCTAATTTGAGGCGTGCTTCGTAAATTTTATTTAACGGTAAATTCAAATAATTCATTAACGTATGGTGTGTTTGAATCGAGACTTCCGCTTGAACTTCTAACTGTAAAAGGAGAGTTTGATACAAACTGATCGCTTCGATTCCAATTAACGGCTGATAAAGATGGTGTAGTGAATGTAAATAATCTGTCGGTAAACTACTTGCTAGACGAACTTCATAACCATCAACCGGCAAAATTTTACCGAGATATTGCATCTGTCTCATCCTTTCAAAAATCATTCGCCTTCTTGTTTTTGTTTCGACTGTAAAATCTCTTTCAATTCATCGAGAAACACATGGATATCTTCAAATTGACGGTAGACAGAAGCAAATCTGACGTAAGCGAGTTCATCAATTTCCGATAATCTTTCTAACACCATTTCTCCGATATGTTGACTACTAATTTCAGGTAGTTCGGAATTTCGAATTTCTTGCTCCACTTCAATCGCAAGTTGTTTAATTTGATCGATCGTTACCGGTCGCTTTTCACACGCTCTCATCAGACCGCGAATTAACTTATCCCGATTAAACTCTTGTCTCGTCCCATCTTTTTTCACGATAATTAAAGGTTTTTCTTCTTTACGTTCAAACGTACGAAAACGATGACCACATTGTTCACATTCACGACGTCTCCTTATGGCATCACCATCTTCGAATGGCCTTGAATCTAATACACGTGAATGTTTATAAGAACATTTTGGACATTTCATTGTTTTCAACCCCATTCTGTTTGGTAACCAAATTTTTGACGTCCCCTTGATATTCTTTTATTTTATCATGCTTTTTAAAAATTCCATAATAATATAAAGGATTTTGCGAATGGGGTGAAATGAAAAAAGTTGTCCACTAAAGGACAACTTTTTTCATTTATATTTTCACTGGTTCTTTTTGTTGTTGACGTGAGGATAATGATTTTCCAATGATTTTCGTAAGGTCGATGACTCTTGCGGAATAACCCCACTCATTGTCATACCATGCTAATATTTTCACTTTATGATCATCCATGACGATTGTTGATAATGCATCGATAATTGCCGAATATTCTGTCGTCGAGTAGTCGATCGAAACGAGTGGCTCTTCACTGTACTTGATAATTCCTTTCATTTCATTTTCAGCAGCTTCTTTAAATACGTTATTCACTTCTTCTACTGTTACTGGTTTTTCGACATCGACGACTAAGTCAACTAATGACACGTCAGGAGTCGGTACACGTAACGCCATTCCGTGTAATTTTCCGTTTAAATGTGGTAAAACTAATCCGAGCGCTTTAGCAGCTCCTGTCGATGTCGGGATAATCGACTGACCACATGCTCTAGCTCTGCGTAAGTCTTTATGTGGATTATCTAAACTTACTTGATCTGTCGTAAATGCATGAACTGTAGTCATTAAGCCGTTTTTAATCGTAAAGTTTTCATCTAACACTTTTGCAACAGGTGCTAAACAGTTCGTCGTACAAGAAGCGTTTGATATAATATCATCTGTTTCAGGATTATAAGTATCATCGTTTACTCCGACTACAATCGTGTTATCGACGTCTTTACCAGGTGCAGTTAAAATTACTTTTTTCGCTCCTGCTTGTAAATGACGGCTCGCACCTTCTTTTGAATTAAATTTCCCAGTAGCTTCAATGACAATGTCGATATCATTTTCTCGCCATGGTAATTGTTCAGGATTTCGATTGTTCACGTGTAAAATTTTTTGTCCGTTAATTTCAAAACCATTTTCGATCGTTTTTACGTCATGTTCGAAAATACCATGCACACTGTCATACTTAATTAAATGTGATAACGTTTCCTCAGGATAGCTTGCGTTGATGGCAACTACGTCTATATCTTCATCTAAAATAGCTTGGCGAAATACCATTCGACCAATTCTTCCAAATCCGTTAATAGCTATACGAGTTTTACTCATTTATAATCCTCCCAATATGTGCTACACTGATTCACATTCTTTTCATAATTAGTATAACACATTAAACGGAAAATGTGAGTAAAAATGTGAATAAATAAGTAATTAATTTAACTTTTTTATCGATGCTATAAAATCATTCGTTATTTCAAAAGTTTATCTGACGAACATTTACTTAACAGTTTAAAAAAACGAATAAATAAATTTTGCCTTTCTCTCCGTCATCATGTTGTGTAAAAATAAATCGATTCTTAAAGTCGTTCCTACAAGTATAGTTTTAAGCAAATTTGTAAATTTATGATTGCTTTTTATGTATTGTTGATATCGATACCCCAATCTAATAAAATCTTTTTCAATTGCTCATACGAATCTTCTTTCGTTCCGTTATTATCGATGACGGCATCAGCTTTTTTCGCTTTTTCTGCTACTGGTATTTGTGCGGCAATTCTTCGTTTCGCCTCTTCTTTAGAACTTTGATCGCGTTCGACGATTCTTTGTAGTTGAACGTCCTCATCGACGTAAACGACGATCACTTTATCGACGAAATGCGTCAGTTTACTTTCATATAAAAGCGGGATGTCTAAAACGATACATTCTTTTCCTTTTTCAATCCAGTCATCTCGTTGCCGCAACATTTCTTTACGAATCGCAGGATGAATAATCGCATTCAATTGTTTCCGTTTATGCTCATCGCTAAATACGATACTACCTAACGCTTTACGATTCAGCGTCCGGTCGTCATGTAAAATTTCTTCACCAAACGTTTCGACAATTTTTCGGTATGTTTCCGTATCCGGTTCGACTACTTCTCTGGCAATGACATCCGCGTCGATGACCGGAATATTCAGTTCGCGAAATTTATTTGCAATCGTACTTTTCCCTGTACCGATACTTCCTGTTAATCCGATAACGAGTGCCATTTTTATATATTCTCCTTTTCGTTATGATAAAACTTGGCACTTAGGACAAATATGTGTTCCTCGTCCAGCTACTCTTAGTTTTACGATTTCAGTGCCACAATGTTTGCACGGTTTATCATTTTGTGCGTAGACGTATAACTCTTGTTGAAACATTCCCATCTCGCCTTCTCCATTGACGTAGGAACGGATCGTCGTACCACCTTTTTCTACCGCTTTTTCGAGCACGATTTGGACATTTTCCCAAATTCTTTTCATTTCTTCTTCGGAAAGTTCATTCGCACGTTTTTCTGGATGGATTCGTGATAAAAATAATACTTCATCGACATATATATTACCGAGTCCAGCGATGACCGTTTGATCGAGTAAAGTCGCTTTAATATTTCTCGTCGTTCGCTTCAACTTTTCACAAACATATTCGAACGTGTAGTTTTCATCAAACGGATCTGGTCCTAATTGATTTAAAGGTTTTACCGTTAATTCTTCCCCGATCGGAAAAACGTGCATCGTCCCAAATTTTCTTACGTCGTTGTAGTGCAGTTCCGTCCCATCCGTAAAATGAAAAATGACGTGTGTATGTTTATCGACCGATTCACTTGCCGGTACGATTCGGTATTTCCCTTCCATCCTTAAATGCGATACGAGCACGTATTGGTCTAAATAAAACAATAAAAACTTTCCTCGTCTTCCCAAATCCCGAATTGTTTCTCCAATTAATAATTGCCTAAATTGTTCGATATCATCAGGATGTTGGATCATCTTTGGCCAGTGGACTGTTACGTCTTCAATTTTCTTTTCAAGCACTAAATGTTGTAATGTTTTCCTAATCGTTTCTACTTCAGGTAATTCAGGCATGTATCATCCTTCTTTCTATGTTGCATCATACCAACTTTTACCGTATGCACAATCAACTTTTAACGGTACGTTTAAAGTTACTGTATTTTCCATCACTTCCGTAACAATTTCACTAAGTTGTTCAATTTCTTCTTCAGGCACTTCTAAAATGAGTTCGTCATGTACTTGGAGGAGCAAACGTGCTTGTAATTTTTCTTTACGTAAACGTTTATCTAAATCGATCATCGCTTTTTTAATGATATCGGCAGCACTTCCTTGAATCGGTGTATTCATCGCTGTTCGTTCGGCAAAACTACGCTGGTTAAAATTACGGCTCGTTATTTCAGGTAAATACCTTCTCCGTTTCATTATCGTCGATACGTACCCTTTATGTTTCGCCTCTTGGACGATATCTTCCATATATTGTTTGACTCCAGTGTAAATGGAGAAATATTTATCGATGAACGCTTTCGCTTCTTTCCGTGTGATTTGCAAGTTTTGCGACAATCCGTAGTCGCTAATTCCGTAAATGATCCCGAAATTGACGGCTTTCGCTTGCCGACGCATATTCTTATCGACTTCCGACTGTGACACATGAAAAACGTTCATCGCTGTTTCGGTATGGATGTCTTTATCTTCTTTAAACGCTTGAATTAATTTTTCATCACCGGAAATATGTGCGAGCACCCTTAATTCAATTTGGGAATAGTCTGCTGCGAAAATATACCAGTTTTTTTCAGAAGGGATAAATGCTTGTCTTATTTTTCGTCCTTCCTCTATACGGATTGGGATATTTTGTAAATTTGGATCAGTCGAACTTAATCTACCTGTCTGCGTTAACGCTTGATTGAAACGTGTATGCACTTTATGTGTATCTTGATCAACTACTTTTAATAGTCCTTCCACATAAGTAGATTGCAATTTATTGAGCTGTCGATATAAAAGCAACTGTGGAACGATTTCATGTGCAGATTGTAGTTTTTCTAACACATCAGCAGCAGTGGAATATCCTGTTTTCGTCTTTTTAATGACTGGTAATTGTAATTTTTCAAATAAAATGACGGAAAGTTGTTTCGGAGAGTTGATGTTGAACTTTTCGCCAGCGAGTGAATAGATTTTCGCTTCAATCGACTCGATCCTTTCAGTCAGTTCTTCTCCCATCTGTTTAATCCGGTCCACATCTACTTGTACTCCTCGATATTCCATTTCCGCTAAAATATGTGCTAAAGGCATTTCTAAATCATAAAATAAATGTACTTGATCGTTCGCTTCCAATTCTTCTAAAATACGCTCTTTTAACGTATAGATGACATTCGTTTTACGAGCGACATGTTCTGCAACGATCGAGAAATCGTCCGGAACTTTTAATTTAGCGCCTTTACCGTACACTTCTTCATCAAGGTGCACGTCTTTCATTCCCATGCGCCGTCCAATGACAGGTATTTCTTCATTATTATCAGCAGGATTTAATAAGTAAGCGGCAAGTTTTAAACCGAACGTAAGTCCTTTGACATCGATACTACGGTTTAATAAAGCAACTTTGATCGCTTTCACGTCAAAAACGGTCTTTTCTTTCGTTTCATCCTCAAGCCATTCGATAAAAGTTTTCGATTGTAAACCGACTTCCGGTTTAAATACATATTTTCCTTTTTCATTGACGATACAAAAAGCTTCCATATTCGCTTTATGGTAATTTTCCTCCACCATTTCGACGTGGAACGCATCATTTCCGGTAAAAATCTGTTCGTTAATTTCCTCGATTATTTCATATTCAAACGTTTCAAACAGCTCTCGTTCACTTGGATCTTTTTTTCCTTCCAATCGATCGAGAAGAGAACGAAATTCTAATTCTGTAAATAGCTCATAAAGATCTTCATATTTATACCCTTCATAATCGATATCATCGACAGATATCTCAATCGGTGAATCGACATTGATCGTCGCCAGTTCCCGGCTCATAAACGCGTCATCTTTATACGTAAGTAAATTTTCTTTTAACTTCTTCCCGCGGATCTCATCGATATGTTCATAAATATTTTCTAACGTGCCGTACTCTTTCAATAGTTTCGTCGCAGTTTTAATTCCGACGCCTGGAACTCCAGGGATATTGTCGGAACTATCTCCCATCAACGCTTTTAAATCGATAATTTGTTCCGGCTTTAATTCCATCTTTTCTTGAATCGTTTTCGGCGTATATGATTCTACTTCACTGACGCCTTTCTTCGTCACATCGACAGTAACATTGTCATCGACGAGTTGCAGCAAGTCTTGGTCACCTGATATTACTTTTATCGTCCAATCATCTCGTTTACATCGATGTGCAAGCGTACCGATAATATCGTCCGCTTCATACAGATCAAGTTCATAATGTGAAATATTAAAAGCGTTCAACAGTTCTTTCACGATCGAAAATTGTTCCGACAATTCTGGAGGTGTTTTCTCTCTTCCACCTTTATATTCTTTAAAAGTTTCATGGCGGAACGTCGTTTTCCCTGCATCGAATGCAACGAGAATATGTGTCGGTTCTTCCTCTTCTAAAATATTTAACAAGATGTTTGTGAATCCGTAAACGGCATTCGTATAAACCCCTTTTTCATTATGTAACAACGGTAACGCATAAAAAGCTCTAAACAGTATACTATTTCCGTCAATTAATACTAATTTTTTTGCCATAAAGTAGCCTCCTAACTTCCCCTTCTTTTTATTATATAGATGGTGCTCATCGATTGGCAAGCTAGAGCGAAATGAGTAAAAAATATTACAAATAAAAAAGCTGTCACAAAATTTACTGTGACAGCATAGACTCAATCTTGTTCTTTCACTTCTTTCGGAATATATACTTTAAACGTCGTCCCTTTTCCTAATTCACTATCGACATCAATTTTCCCTTGATGCGCTTCGACGATATGTTTTACGATTGCAAGACCTAATCCTGTTCCACCAGTTTCGCGACTACGATCTTTATCGACGCGATAAAAACGTTCGAAAATTCTCGGTAAATCTTGTTCTGAAATTCCGATACCTGTATCTTGAACGATAAAACAAACATCATGTTCTTCTTCCTTAATTTTTATCGAGACTGAACCTTTTTCCGGTGTATAACTAATCGCATTCGTAACTAAATTAAATAAAATTTGTTTAATTTTTTCTTCATCAGCTTCTAACGTAACGTTTTGGTCCATTTCCACTTTCATGTCAATATTTTTTTGCAACGCTTGTTGTTCGACAACAGGTAAAATATCGTCTAACATATAATCTACTTCAATATGTTCGACGTTAATCGCCGATTCGTCTTTTTCCAATTTCGATAAGACTAATAAATCTTCAATTAAATGTTCAATTCGTTTACTTTCTTCAAAAATAATATTTAAAAATTGCGTCCTCACTTCCGGTTCTTCCGCCGCGCCATCTAATAACGTTTCCGCAAAACCTTTGATCGACGTGATCGGCGTTTTCAATTCATGGGAAACATTTGCAACAAAATCTTTACGCATCGTTTCCACTTTCTTAAATTCAGTAATATCATAAATAACTAACACTGCGCCTCTTAACATGTTTCTTTCGTTAAAAATTGGTGCACCGACAATTTGTATGTATATTTCTTCGTTCTTTCCTTCTAAAGAAAAAAGATGTTTTACTTGTTTTTCATACAAAAACGTTTCTTGAACGGTATGATGAATTTGTTCATTTTCTAGCACATCGTAATATAAATGACCGATATAATCACTCGGTTTTTTTCCGAACATCGATATAAATTTACGGTTTACGATGTGGATATACCCTTTTTCATCGATAAGGACTAATCCGCTTTCAGAATTTTCAACGACCGTTGAAAGCTGTTCTGATTGGATTTGTTCTTGAAGCGATAATTCGCTTAAACTCCTTGCTAAAGAGTTGATTTTTGTAAAAAGTTCACCGATCGTTCCTGAGATCGGATGATGGATTCTCGCATGGTAATTCCCTTTTAACAACTTATCCATCGTCTCGACCGCCTTATCGATCGGTTTCACATATTTGTCGTAAAAGTAAAATAAAAAAATCGTAAAAATAACGAATTGTATAAGTAAGACAGCGATTAATATTACTAAGTTAGTGACGATACCCGACAAAATGAATCCTAATACTGCGATCATTAGAAAAAAAACAAACATATAACCGAACAATTTTTTATTCATAAATTTTCTCATTTAAGGTCCTCCATCTTATATCCAAAGCCACGGACCGTTTTAATATACTTCGGATGTTTCGTATCTTCTTCAATTTTTTCACGTAAATGGCTTACTTGGACATCAACAATTCGTGTATCACCGACGAAATCGTAATCCCATACAGAACTTAACAACTGTTCTCGCGATAATATTTGTCCTTTATGTTCTGCTAAATAGACGAGAAGCTCGAATTCTTTTCTCGTTAATTCTAACAATTCGCCTTGAAAATAAGCTTCGAATTTCTTCGGAAAAATTTCTAATTCCCCGATTTTGATCGATGTCGATTTATCTTCCAATTTTCGATTCGTCCGTCGTAATATGGCATTGATTCGCGCAATCAACTCTTTCGGACTAAACGGTTTCGTTAAATAATCGTCAGCACCCATTTCAAGTCCATGAATTTTATCATATTCTGCATCTTTTGCAGTTAACATAATAATTGGGACAAAATTATTGTTTTTTCTAAGTGTTTTACATACTTCGATTCCATCTATTTTCGGTAACATTAAATCTAATACGATCAAATCGATTTCAGGTTTTGATTCCGCTAATTTAATCGCATCCTCTCCATTTAATGCAACCTCTGTTGAAAATCCTTCTTTTTCTAAATTATATTTAATTAATGTAACGATTGATGGTTCATCTTCAACGATTAAAATTGTACGACTCAATGGATACCCTCTTTTCATGAAATGATCGCTTGTACATCCTATTTTACAATGAATCAACATAAAAGTGAAAAAAAAATATAATATTTAATGAAAGATTTACATTTTCCAAATTTTGTTCAAAAAGTTGTAATAAGCTATTTAATGAAAACACTTCATCCACTTTTTGAGAACAAGAAAAAGCAAGTAGAACATGTTTTCTACTTGCCCTTATATGAGTGTTAATACGTTATGATAAAATTTTCAATACGTTTCTTACAGATTGTACAGATTTGTCTAAAGCGGCCTTTTCTTCATTTGTCAAGTCAAGTTCAATCACTTTTTCAATACCATTTCCACCTAAAATGACTGGTACTCCTAAATATAAATCAGAATATCCATATTCACCTTCTAAATAGGCAATCGCTGGTAAAACGCGTCGTTGATCTTTTAAGATCGCTTCTGCCATCTCCGTTAAAGCAGCAGCTGGGGCATAGTATGCACTACCGTTACCTAAAAGTTCAACGATTTCGCCGCCACCTTTTCTCGTACGTTCTACAATCTGGTCTAAACGGTCTTTCGGAATTAATTTTTCTAACGGAATGCCACCCGCATAAGAGTAGCGGACGAGTGGAACCATCTCATCTCCGTGACCGCCTAAAACAAACCCTGTAATATCTTTCACTGATAAATTTAATTCTTCGGCAACGAATGTACGGAATCTTGCTGTATCTAATATTCCTGATTGTCCTATGACACGTTCCTTTGGAAATCCTGTTTCTTTAAACATCGTATATGTCATTGCATCGACAGGATTAGAAAGAACAACGACAAAAGATTCAGGGGCGAACTTTTTAATTTCCTTCGCAACAGATTTCATGATACCGGCGTTCGTGTTGACTAAGTCATCACGGCTCATTCCTGGTTTACGGGCAATTCCCGCAGTGACGATAACAAGGTCAGAATCACGAATGTTTTCATAATTCGCTGTACCTATAATATTAGCGTCGAAGCCTTGTACAGGGCTAGCTTCAAGCATATCGAGAGCTTTTCCTTGCGTCGGTTTTTCGAAATCAGGGATATCGACGAGTACGATATCACCTAATTCTTTTTGGGCAATCATAAGCGCAGTCGTTGCACCAGTAAAACCAGCACCTATAATCGAAATCTTCTTCCGTTTTATTGCCATCATGAAACCCCATTTCTGTTAATCCATATTTTTAATTAATTCATTTCCGAACTCAGAACATTTCACTTCTTTTGCATCGTCCATTAAACGTGCAAAGTCATATGTTACAACTTTAGAAGCGATCGTCTTCTCCATCGCAGAAATGATGAGACCTCCAGCTTCTCTCCATCCGAGATGTTCTAACATTAATACACCAGATAAAATAACTGAAGATGGGTTTACTTTATCAAGTCCTGCATATTTTGGAGCTGTTCCGTGCGTCGCTTCGAAAATTGCATGTCCTGTGTCATAGTTAATATTTGCACCTGGAGCAATTCCTATTCCTCCAACTTGTGCAGCTAACGCATCAGAAATGTAGTCTCCATTTAAGTTCATCGTAGCAACGACGTCAAACTCATTCGGACGAGTTAAAATTTGCTGTAAGAAAATGTCTGCAATTGCATCTTTCACAATAATCTTTCCAGCTTTTTCAGCTTCTTCTTGTGCTTTATTTGCAGCGTCTTTTCCTTCTTTTTCGGCTATGCGATCGTATTCCGCCCAAGTGAATACTTTGTCGCCGAACTCTTCTTCAGCAACTTCATAACCCCAAATCTTAAACGCACCTTCTGTAAATTTCATAATGTTACCTTTGTGGACGAGTGTGACGCTCTTACGGTTGTTGTCAATTGCATATTGAATTGCAGAACGAACGAGTCGTTTCGTTCCTTCTTCAGAAACAGGCTTCACACCGATACCAGACGTTTCTGGGAAGCGAATGTTCTTTACACCCATTTCATTTTGTAAGAAGTCAATAACTTTTTTTACTTCAGGTGTACCTTTTTGCCATTCAATACCTGCGTAAATATCTTCTGTATTTTCACGGAAAATAACCATATCAACATCTTCTGGATTTTTAACTGGGGAAGGAACACCATTGAAATAACGGACAGGGCGTAAGCAGACATATAAATCTAATTCTTGACGTAATGCAACGTTCAATGAACGGAAACCACCGCCGATTGGAGTAGTTAAAGGTCCTTTGATCGCGATTTTATACTCTTCAATTGTTTCTAATGTTTCTTGCGGCAACCATTCTCCAGTTTTGTTATATGCTTTTTCACCTGCATAAACTTCTTTCCACTGAATTTTTCTTTTTCCATCATATGCTTTCTCTACAGCTGCGTCCAATACTCGGCTAGCTGCAGCCCAAATATCCGGACCAGTTCCATCTCCTTCGATAAATGGAATTACCGGTTGATCCGGTACTTTTAATGTTCCATTTTCTACAACAATTTTTCCAGTCATCCTAAAACCTCCCAAAAAATTTATAAATCTTTTACAAGGATCGATTGTAGATTTATTTATCCGGATTAAAGTAGCAGTTTTATCATGTTTCAATCGCTAGTAAATATTCTTTTTATGTATGTCTTATTTACTAGACGGAAGTCACTCTCACAACGAGAAGGAATACTTGATTGAGACATGATAAACTTTCATTTTGCGGAGCATGATGAATCGTTAGAGAAACGTATTCTCTAAAATCCATAATAATAGCCGGTGTAACCCCGGCTATTATCCGTCAAACAGCTTACAGTCAATTTAATATTAGTTTCGCTCCTCAATCGGAACAAATTCTTGTAAGCTTGGACCAGTATATTTTGCACGAGGGCGAATGAGACGGTTGTTGTCATACTGTTCTAAAATATGAGCTAACCAACCTGACATTCGGCTTACCGCAAAGATCGGTGTAAATAAATCATGATCTATCCCTAAACTATGATATACAGTTGCGGAATAAAAATCAACATTTGCAGGTAAACCTTTTTCTTCTTTAATGAATTTTTCAATTTCTACAGACATTCTGTAGTACTCTTCATACCCTCTTAATTTCGTTAATTCTTCTGACATCTTTTTCAAGTGTTTTGCACGTGGATCGCCCTGACGATATACGCGGTGACCCATTCCCATAATTTTTTCTTTCTTCGCTAATTTATCTTTTACGTAAGGGAGCGCATTTTCTTCTTTACCGATTTCAAGTAACATCTTCATTACTTGTTCGTTCGCTCCACCGTGTAAAGGTCCTTTTAACGCTCCGATCGCTGCCGTAATGCCAGAATAAATATCTGATAATGTCGCAACGCACACGCGAGCAGTAAATGTGGAAGCGTTTAACTCGTGGTCTGCATGTAATACTAATGCTTTGTCCATCGCCTCAACTTCGATTGGCTCTGGTTCTTTTCCATTTAACATGTATAAGAAGTTTTCTGCAAAAGTTAAATCTTTTCTCGGTTTTACAGGATCTTTCCCTTGGCGAATTCTCGAGAAAGCCGTTACAATTGTGTTCACTTTTGCTTGTAAACGGATTGCTTTACGACGGTTAGCCTCAGGATCCATGACGTCAGCTTCTTCATCATAGAGACCTAATAGAGAAATCGCAGTACGTAAAGCAGCCATTGGATGAACTTTCTTCAAGTCATAAGAACGTAAATGATCGATAATTGCATCAGGAACGTCCATCTCGTTTGCTAAGTCTGAACGTAGTTTTTCTAGCTGCTCTTTATTCGGCAGTTCACGATTCCATAATAAATAAACTACTTCTTCAAACGAACAGTTCTCCGCTAAATCATCAATTGAGTATCCAACGTAAGTTAATTTGTCGTCAATGATAGAACAAATTGATGATTCTGTAGCGATTACACCTTCCAGTCCTCTTGTCACTGTCATAACTCATCTCTCCTTTTTTATTTTACTTTAATTTTAATTGAATGAATTGAATGTATATATATTACTAATCTTTCTGTAAAGTTATTATAATAGATTTTTATCTTAAAGTGAATTGAAAGCTATTACAAAATGCTCAAATAATTGTTAATTTAAATTCGAACATTTGTCATTAAAATCAGTTTTTTAACCGTTAAACCAACATTTTAGACAAATAAAGTCTATTATTTAACTATTGAACATATAGTGAAAAAAAAGAAAAAATTTATATCTTTTAAGAGGTAAATCAATGAACAGAGAGATGTATTTAAAAATTGGTAGAGCTGGCACGATCATTTTAAGCTTCATTTTTTTATTTTTCATCGTGAAATATACATTTATTTACGTTTACCCATTTTTCATCGCACTGATGATCGCAGTTATACTCAATCCGCTCGTCACCTATTTGGAAACTAGTTGGAAATGGAAACGCACGATGGCGACACTTTTTATTATGTGCAGTTTCTTTATCATTTTATTTACGGTCAGTTTTTTCATCGTAAAACATCTTTTACGGGAGTCTGTCACTCTCGTAGAAACGTTACCTGAAAAAATAAATCAACTAAAACAGTTTTTCGCTCATATCGGACAAACTTTATTACTTCCTATTTATGAAAAAATACAATCGAACATTCCTTCTTTGCCTAGAGTCGACCAATTATCAATTCTACTATATATCGAAACATTTATCGATGATTTAGGACAATCTAGTCTCTCTTTATTATCTACCTTTGTCGGAACAGCTTCAGATGTTTTATCGTCGATTACACATATGTTAACCATTTTCGTTTTCATCGTCATCGCATCTTTCATCATGACGAAAGACTTTGAAAAACTAACAAGTATCGTTCAATCGTTTATTCCAAAAAAGGCTTTGACCAAACTCGGGCAAATTAAACAACTGCTGAAAAAAAGTGTCTTTGGATTGATGAAAGCTCAAATTTTTATTACTTTCATTTCGACGACTATCGTCTTTATCGGCTTTATTATTTTTCAAGTAAATCACATGTTTATAACGACGCTCATCATCTTTTTCATCGATTTTATTCCTTATGTCGGAATCGGTGCGATATTTATGCCGTGGATCTTATATAATTTTTTCACTGGAAAATTCGTGTTAACGGTTCAGTTATCGTTATTATATATCATCGTGATCATCGTCCGCCAAGTCGTAGAACCGAAAATTTTAGCATCTAGTATCGGAATCCACCCGCTCGTTACACTGTTCATTTTATTTGTCGGAATTCAAAGCTTAGGGATCATTGGTGTTTTTCTAACACCGGTCGTGTTCGTGTTATTCAGTGCCGTCTACCATGCAAGAATTTTCCACATTTTATGGGAGTACGTGAAAAATGGTTAAGCTATTACCATTTCCAAAAGATCACTTTCCCATCTGAAATTTTTTTCGTTAAAT
The DNA here is from genome assembly GCA_963766835.1 of uncultured Bacilli bacterium. GTDB lineage: Bacteria > Bacillota > Bacilli > Bacillales > Amphibacillaceae > Pseudogracilibacillus. The sequence continues at coordinate 117,876 of CAVYBX010000026.1, read as the reverse complement.
ATAGAGTAATTAGCTTTTTAAATAGTCTTCTCGTCCACGGAATGACGAGCAGAAAACCGAGGAAATCAGTTAAAAAGCCTGGAGCGATTAAAAGTGCACCAGCGATGATAATACAAATTCCATCTAATATTTGTTCTTTCGGAACTTCACCATTGTAAAGGGAAAGTTGTGCCCTTCTCCACGTTTCTAATCCTTGGTGTTTCACAGTGAAAACACCGATCGAGCCAGTTAAAATAATGAGCAAAACGACCGGCCAAGGTCCAATTATATTGCCCGTCCATACGAAAATACCGATCTCTATTGCGGGTATGATGATAAAGATGAGGATGAGCCAAAACATGATATCAAACCTTTCACAAAATAACAAAATCGACCGGACTTTCGATCAAAATGAAAGTCCGGAACTTTTTCAGCGAATTATAATACACTAGCATGTCCTTCGTAAATATTACCGGTGCTTCCGTCGATCGTAATATCATCGCCGTCTTTAATGAATATCGTCGCATCTTTCACTCCGACGATGACCGGAATCTCTAAACTTAAACCGACGACTGCAGCATGAGAAGTTAAGCCACCTTGTTCGGTAATAATACCGCCTGCTTTTTCAATCGCTGGCATCATGTCTTTATCTGTCGCATTGGTCACTAAAATATCACCTTCATTCATCCGACTATTCGCATCATCTGGATCATTAGAAACGATTGCTTTACCGTATGCATGTTTCCTCCCAATTCCTTGGCCTTGAGCAATGACATTTCCAATGATATGGACTTTCATCAAGTTTGTCGTGCCACTTACACCGACAGGAACACCAGCAGTAATGATCACTTTACTACCTCGTGAAAAGAAATCCATTTCTAATCCTTTATTGACGGCATTGTCAAGTAATTCATCCGTCGTTTCTATCTTTTCACTTAACACGGGATACACTCCCCAAACAAGGAGTAAATGACGATAGACGTGTTCTGAAAAAGTGACGGCGACGATCGGCGCTTGTGGACGGTATTTTGAAATCATCCGTGCAGTATGTCCACTTTGTGTCGGTGTAATAATAGCACTTACATTTAAACTCGCTGCAGTCTGGGTGACAGATTGACTGATTGCATCAGTAATCGTAAGTGAAATCGATTTTGTCCGTTTTTGGAACATTGATGCGTAATCTAGTGCCGGTTCTGTTTTTTGGGCGATGACGTTCATCATTTTCACCGCTTCAACTGGAAACTCTCCAGCAGCTGTTTCCCCAGAAAGCATAATGGCATCCGTACCATCGAGAATCGCATTCGCAACGTCAGAAGCTTCCGCTCGTGTCGGACGAGGGTCCCATTGCATCGATTCTAACATTTGCGTCGCTGTAATGACTGGTTTACCTGCTAAGTTACAACGATGGATTAAATCTTTTTGCACGAGCGGCACTTCTTCTGGTGGTATTTCGACGCCTAGATCACCACGTGCGACCATTATGCCGTAACTCACTTCTAAAATTTTATCAAAATGTTCGACACCTTCACGGTTTTCAATTTTAGAGATGATTTGAATATGAGCCGCATCGTTTTCTTCTAACAATTTTTTAATTACTAACACATCACGATGTTCACGAATAAATGACGCAGCGATAAAATCGACGTCATGTTCAATTCCAAACTTAATATCAGCGACATCCTTATCAGTTAAGGAAGGTAAGTTGACACGCACATTCGGTACGTTGACCCCTTTTTTATCTTTAATGACGCCACTATTTTTCACTTTCGTTTTAATTTCTTCGCGATGATGGTCAATCTCCAATACTTCCAATTCAATAAGACCATCATCTAGTGAAATGATCGTTCCAATTTCAACGTCATTGATTAAACCTTTATACGTAACGGTAAAACGTTCCGCCGTCCCTTCGACATCTTTCATCGTAATATAGACGATATCTCCTCTATTTAATTGCGCTTCTCCACCTTTGAACGTTTTAGTACGGATTTCCGGACCCTGTGTATCGAGCAATATAGCAACTGGTTTATTTAACTCTTTTGCTGCTTGACGAATATTTTCGATTCGTCGTTTATGTTCTTCATAATTTCCGTGAGAAAAATTTAATCGTGCGACATCCATTCCGTTTTCAATTAACTGCTTTATAATTTCTACCGACTCTGATGCTGGCCCAATCGTACAAACAATTTTCGTTTTCCTCATGTCAATTCTCCTAACTAGTGTAAATTGTATGGTTTATTTTTAATATAAAACTTCATTGTTAATAAGATATGACTAAAATAAATTTACACGTAAATTTTCACCGTTGTTAAATAGATAGCTCTAAAGCAACACGAAACATTTGTTCATTTAACTCTCGTTTCCTATGAAAAGCAATTTCGAAATCTAACGCTGTAATTTCATTATTTTTTATCCCGACGACTTTACCAGTTTCACCTTTTAATAATAAGTCTACCGCTTTTGCACCTAGTCTGCTAGCTAGTACACGATCAGCCGCCGTCGGTGAACCGCCACGTTGAATGTATCCTAAAACGGTGACACGCGTTTCAAGTGAAGTTGCTTCCTCAATTTTTTTGCTGTACGTGATTCCGTCTCCGACACCTTCCGCTAAAATGATAATACTATGTTTTTTTCCTCGTTCATGTCCGCGTCGTAAACGAGAGACGACTTCGGAAAAATCGAGCTCTTTTTCCGGAATAATGATACTTTCCGCTCCGCCGGCTAAACCGGCATAAAGTGCTAAATCACCTGCATCTCTACCCATCACTTCAATGACGTACGTCCGTTCATGCGAGGTAGCTGTATCTCTTATTTTATCGATCGCATCGATGATCGTATTCAACGACGTATCGAAACCGATCGTATAGTCAAATCCTGGCACGTCGTTGTCGATCGTTGCCGGAATACCGATGACATCAACACCTAAATTTGTAAGTTCTTCGGCACCACGAAGTGTACCGTCACCACCGATGACGATGATACCATCGATACGATATTCTTTAAGCTGTTCAATCGCTTTTTGTTTCCCTTCGTCTGTCATAAACTGTTTGCTCCGTGCAGAGTATAGTATCGTTCCGCCTCGATGGATAATATCCCCTACTGAACCTACATCCATTCTCTCAATTTTACCTTCGATTAAACCTTGATAACCGTAATAAATGCCGTAAACTTCTTTTTCATGATAAATCGCTTTTCTGACGACGGCGCGAATTGCTGCGTTCATTCCAGGCGCATCACCGCCACTCGTTAATACTCCAATTCGTTTCAAAAAATTCACCTCGCAATGAAATAATATATACCTTTTATTATTTTCTATCGTCATAAACTGAATAAATACATAGAACAATATGATATAATTTTTGTTGTATATACATTTAAGCTATCATATTTTTTCACCGTTACATACTAATCATAAAAATGCGAAAAGGTTGACAAATGTCAACCTCTTCAAACTTAATTTATTAAGCTTCTTTCATCACGCCGATTTTTTTGAATTTTTGCCACCTTTGTTCTAACAATTCTTCCACGGACAATTTCGACAGTTCTTCTAATGATTTCTTTAAAACTTTATCGATAAGTTTCGCTTGCAATTCGACATCACGGTGTGCTCCACCACGTGGTTCAGGAATAATTTCGTCGATGATATCGAATTCTTTTAAATCTTGCGCCGTAATTCGCATCGATTCGGCTGCTTTTTTTGATAGGCTTGCGTCTTTCCATAAAATTGAAGCTGCTCCTTCAGGCGAGATAACCGAATAAGTCGAGTTTTCCAACATATGGATATAGTTTCCTACACCTAATGCTAACGCTCCGCCGCTTCCACCTTCGCCGATAACAATACAAATAACCGGTACTTTTAATCCTGCCATCGCTTTTAAATTATATGCAATCGCTTCACTTTGTCCGCGTTCTTCCGCTTCTTTTCCTGGTTCAGCACCTTTCGTATCGATAAACGTAACGATCGGTCGGTTGAATTTTTCTGCTAGTTTCATATGGCGAATCGCTTTTCGATATCCTTCTGGATGTGGCATCCCGAAATTTCGACGGATGTTTTCCTTCGTCTTTTTCCCACGTTGATGCCCGACGATCGTAATCGGCTTATCGTGGTAAAAAGCGATACCGGTTACGATTGCTGCATCGTCTCCATAATAACGGTCACCGTGGAATTCGATAAAATCGGTAAATAAATGTTCGACATAATCGAGTGTAGTCGGTCGTTGCTGGTGACGAGCGATTTGAACACGGTCCCACGTTTTTAAATTAGAGTAAATATCGTCTTCTAAAATCGCTAGTCTCTCTTCTAACGTTTTAATCTCTTCCGTTAAATCGATATCGTTTTCTTCAGATAGATTTTTTAGTTCATTAATTTTGTTTTTTAAATTGATGATCGGTTTTTCAAATTCTAGTATTTGATTGAGACTCATAACGATTGTCCTCCTTTAATCGCCACGACCTTTTGATCGGAAGACCCGACATTTTCATTGCTCGGTGCATGAAGCTTTAAAATCGTCGTTAATAAATCTTTCATTTCGTGACGATGGACAATACGATCCAATTGACCGTGTTTAAAAAGGAATTCCGCTGTTTGGAAATCGCTCGGCAATTTTTCTCGTGTCGTTTGCTCGATTACTCTTCTTCCAGCAAAACCTATCAATGCTCCTGGTTCGGCAAAATTATAATCACCTAATGATGCAAAACTAGCGGTCACACCACCAGTCGTCGGATGGGTCATGACTGATATCATTAAACCGCCTGATTTACAATGCCGTTCGATGGCGATTGAAGTTTTCGCCATTTGCATTAAGCTTAATACTCCTTCTTGCATCCGTGCACCACCAGAAGCAGTAAAAATAATGAACGGTAATTGTAATTCGCGGGCATTTTCGATCGCTCGCGCAATTTTTTCGCCGACGACAGAACCCATACTACCCATTCGGAAAGAAGCATCCATGACGGCAAATGCTGTCGGTTGTCCACCGATCAAACCTTTTCCGGTTACGACCGCTTCGTTTAAACCTGTTTTCTTACGATCTTTTTCTACTTTTTCCATATATTCCGGGAAATTTAACGGATTTGTCGTCTGTAAATTTTTATCCCATTCCTCAAAAGTACCTTCATCAAATAAACTATTGATTCGTTGCCAAGCTGTTAATTGATGATGATGGTCACAGTTTGGACAGACGTTTAAATTTTTCTCTAATTCTTTCGAATAATATATTTGGCGACAATTTTCACATTTCGTCATTAAGCCTGCAGGCACGTCCTGCTTCGCTTTTTCATCTGGAATGGTCGTGTTGTTCTTGTTCCGATTAAAAATCTTCTTTAGCAACCATACCCCTCCTTTAAAATACATTGAACGAGCGTGAATCTATAATGTAACAACGGACGATCAATAAAGAGAGTATAAGTTCAATTGATAAACTTCAATTGTGCTACATTATATGATCACTAGTCTAACTATACTTTAATCTAAATTACTTTTCTACTATTTTTACTAAAAAAATGTTCTTTCATACTTATTTTTTTACCATATCAGCGTCTAATTGACTTAACTGTCGTGTTTTTTCAGCGACTTCTTCAGGATCGACTTCAATCCGTGCGACTCCTGTTTCCATTGCCGTTTTTGCAACAGCTTTCGCTACGGCAGGGGCGACACGTGGATCGAACGGAGCCGGGATGACGTAATCTTCATGTAATTCTTTTTCAGAAACTAACGACGCGATCGCTTCAACGGCAGCAACTTTCATCGGCTCATTGATACGTGTCGCCCATACGTCTAACGCACCTCTGAAAATACCTGGGAAAGCAAGTACATTATTTACTTGGTTCGGGTAGTCAGATCTGCCAGTACCGATAATTTTCGCACCAGCTTTTTTCGCGACATCAGGCAATATTTCCGGATCTGGATTCGCCATCGCAAAAATAATCGGATCTTTATTCATTTTCTTCACCATTTTTTCCGTTAAAGCGCCTCCGACTGAAACCCCGATGAAAACGTCCGCGCCTTCGATGACATCTTCTAAGGAACCTTCCAACTTGTTGTGGTTCGTCGTTTTAGCAAGCTCAGCTTTCACCGCGTTCATTCTTCGTGGTCTACCTTCGTAAATCGCACCTTCGGAATCGCAAATGATTATTTCACCGACGCCGAAATGGTTCAGTAATTTGACGATCGCAACACCTGCTGCTCCAGCACCATTAGCGACGACTTTTATTTGTTTGAAATTTTTATTTACTAATTTTAAAGCATTGACGAGCCCAGCAAGGGTGACGATCGCTGTACCATGTTGGTCATCGTGGAAAATTGGAATTCTCGTCTCTTTTTTCAATCTCTCTTCGATAATAAAACAATTAGGTGCAGCGATATCTTCCAAGTTCACACCACCGAACGTCGGCTCTAACAATTTGACCGTTTCGACGATTTTGTCAATATCGTTCGTATCTAAACAGATCGGGAATGCATCGACCCCAGCGAAAGATTTAAAAAGGACTGCTTTTCCTTCCATGACAGGTAATGCCGCTTCAGGTCCGATATTACCTAATCCTAACACTGCCGATCCGTCGCTTACAACTGCTACCATGTTCCCTTTCATCGTATAATCGTATACTCTCTGTTTACTTGAATAAATTTCCTTACACGGTTCTGCCACTCCAGGAGAATATGCCAAACTTAGATCATTAGCATTTTTTACCGGTACTTTCGAATTGACTGCAAGCTTTCCTTTATTGATTTTATGCATATGTAATGCTTCATCTCTTAACTTCGACATGTTTGAATCGCTCCTTAACTTGTACATTGAAAACTTTTATTTATAACTACTGATTAGAAAAAGTAAATCAGTAATATATTAAATTATAGCAAATCATTTTTAAATATAAAGTCTATTATTGAATTAATTTTAAGATAATTTATATTATTTTAATACAACATTGTCTTTACCGAAATACTTTTTTAACAATTCAATACAATCATTATGAGCATTTATCGCATATTTTTGTCCTAATTTGTACGTTTTTTTCTCGGCTTCATGGTAGACGATCAATTCCATCTGACCAGGAAATCTGTCGGCAATCGATTGTAAACGAGCGTTTGCATCTTTTATGTTACGTTCAGTTAACCGGATAAATACGTAACGATTTTTCAAATTTTCTAAATCGACTTGTTGCAACGATTCGATGATGATTTGCTTACGATTGTTCCTGACACTAACTTTTCCTTCTATGGAAATGATCACTTCTTCGTTGAGCCACTGATTCACTTCGCGGAATACGTTCGGGAAAATGACTCCTTCCATTTCGTCCGTTTCATCAGAAATTGTGACAAATGCCATCGAATCGCCGCGCTTCGTATGGATTCGTTTAAATTTTTCTACGATGACGACTGATGTTATTTTCGTCCGAGAAGGTAAGTTTTTTGCTCGTTGTATCGTGACAAACTTTTCAATCGTAAGACGTGTCCTATGTTGTTTTAACGGATGGCTTGATACGTACATATCGAGCAGCTCTTTTTCATCACGTAATTTTTGAATCGGCGTAAAATCAGCGATTTCCACGTATGCCGGCTTCATATTTAACTCTTCTTGAAATAAATTACTTTGTCCATGTTCGCCACCAAATAATTCCGCTCGGTCGAGCGCTTGATCGATCGAAGCGAGCAAACTTGCTCGATTATCGTACGTTTCGTCAAATGCACCTGCTAAAATAAGTGTTTCTAGCGCGTTTCTTTTAATCGAAACTCTTAAACAAAAATCGAATAAATCGATAAAAGGTTTATTTTTACGAGCGTCGATAATTGTCTTTACCGTTTCATATCCAATTCCTTTAATTGCCATCAATCCTACTCGAATATTATTATTTTCGACGGTAAAATATGCATAACTACGGTTAATCGACGGCGGCAAAATGTCGATTCCTAAGTCATTTGCTTCTCTTGCGTACATATTTATTTTAGAACTGTCATTGATCGCGGAACTTAATAGTTGAGCAAAAAAATAAGTCGGGTAATTTGCTTTTAAATAACTTAATTGATAAGCGATTTTACTGTAAGCGACAGAATGACTTTTGTTAAAACCGTAGTTCGCGAACTTTAATATCCATGAAAAAATTTCTTCAGCAATTTCTTTGTCATACCCTTTATTGATACATCCGCGAATAAAAGTTTCTTTTTGCGCTTCAATTAACGAACGATCTTTTTTACTAACTGCACGACGTAAAATATCCGCTTCCCCTAAAGAAAGTCCTGCAAATTGATGAGCGACTTGCATAATTTGTTCTTGATAGACGAGCACCCCGTACGTTTTGTTTAAGATCGGCTCTAAATCAGGGTGAATGTACGTCACTTTTTCTTCGCCATGTTTCCGCTTAATGTAAGTCGGAATTTGTTCCATCGGTCCTGGACGGTATAATGCATTAAGCGCGATAATATCTTCGATCGAAGTCGGTTTTAAACTGACTAACACATTTTTCATCCCGGAAGATTCTAATTGGAAAATACCGTTCGTTCTTCCAGCTCGAAGTAACGCAAAAGTTTTCTCATCGTTCATCGGAATATTGTTTAAATCGATCAAACGATTTTCCCGCTCATAAATCATTTGCACGATTCTTTCCATCATCGATAAATTGCGCAATCCTAAAATATCGATTTTTAACAGTCCGATCGCTTCTAATTCATTCATCGCATATTGCGTTAAATACGTATCGTGCGTACCTTTCGTAAGCGGTACATCGTTTATTAACGGGTCTTTCCCGATGACGATTTCAGCTGCGTGCGTGGAAATATGCCGCGGCAGCCCTTCTAATTTCATCGCAATAAAAAATAACATCGTCAGCGACTTCGACTGTTTAATATAACTTGCAAATTCTTTAGAACTTTGAACGTAATGCACTAACGGTTTATTCGCTTGCACTGGGATATGTTTTAACACGTACGCTTGGTCGTGTTCGTTAATATCCATTGTCTTCATCAATTCTCTAAGTAACGACCTTGCCGCAAATGTACCGAACGTAATGATTTGCGCAACGTGGTCTTGTCCATATTTTTTCCGAACGTAGTCGATTACTTCATCTCTTCTTACGTCCGAAAAATCGATATCGATATCCGGCATCGTCACCCGTTCTGGATTTAAAAACCGTTCGAATAACAAATCATACTCGAGTGGATCGACGTTCGTAATTCCTAATAAATAAGAAACGATCGATCCTGCTGCCGAACCACGTCCAGGACCGACGACGATATTTTGTTCTTTCGCATATTGAACGAAATCAGCTACGATTAAAAAATAGTCGCTAAAACCTAATTTTCGAATGACTTGAAGTTCATATGCAAGCCGTTTTTTCACTTTTTCTGTTACCGGTTTATATTTCAATGGCAACTGTTCTTCGCATAGACGGCGCAAATACTCTGTAGAAGTTTCGTTCGTAGGAACAGGAAAAGAAGGGAGTAGTCTTCTGTCGAATTCAAATTGTACGTTACATTTATTGGCGATTTCTTCCGTCCGGTCGATGATTTCTTGCCAATTAGAAAAAACCGCCTTCATCTCTTCTTGTGACCGTAAATGACGATGTTCGTGACGCACTTTCTTCGTCAAAGGATCCCATTTCTCATGAAATTTCATCGCTTGTAAACATTCGAAACTTAATACGTCTTTTTCTTCTAAATAGCGAACGTCTTGAAGTGCAACGAAACGATATCCGTACTCTGTTTCGAATTGTTTCGCGATGTCGAGTAACGTTTGTCCTTGGAGACGCTCATATATTTCTAATCCTACATATAAATCCTCTTTGGAGAAAAATGGCAAAAAATGCGTCATTACTTTATGTAAAGCATCGAACTGACCGTTTATGAGAAGTTGTTTAAGCATTAACGTTTCAGTAGGAACGATACAGATGATGTCGGAACAAACATTTTTTAAAAACTCATCATCAAACTTACCTTCCAGTTGTATTCGTGTCGACATTTTTATTAAGTTTTTGTAACCGTCGTTGTTTTTAGCTAAAAAAATAGAAGGAATTGTTTGTTCTTCATATGGAACATTGACGATCATCCCGATAATCGGCTTGATCTCATGTTCGATACATTTTTTATAAAACGGAATGACTCCGTATAACACTTCTTCATCTGTCAGTGCGATCGTTTGGAATTGTAACTCTTTTGCACGTTTTACTAACTTGTCAATCGTAATCGTACTGTTGAAAAAACTGTACCCACTGCGGACTTGTAAATGTGTAAACGACATGGTTTCTCCTGCCTTTACGATACTTATTAAATGGCTATTTCTATTATATCCTTATCATCATACGCTTTCCACTTCACTATTTCATAAGTTGTCCATTTTATTCATATATTTGAATTAGATTGGGGGGATAAATGTTGGAAGAACGTTTTTTTGCATCTTTTATCCACTGTTTTTTTATCGCTTTCGGCGTCATTGTCGGCGGTGCAGTGATCGGAAGTATCGGGTCGTTTTTGACGGGTGATGCACCGCTAAGTGCGATGAATCGGATCGCTCATTCGTTAAAAATTTGGGCGATTGTTGCCGCGATCGGGGGAACGTTCGATGCGATCGAAACATTTCAACGTGGACTTACGGATGGAGGAACGATCGATTTATTGAAACAAATATTAATTATTTTATCAGCGATGATCGGCGTAAAAACAGCGATGATCTTCATTAGTTGGATGACGAATGAGGAAGTGCCGTAATGCACATTACCCCGTACCATAAAAACCGGAAAGTACAAATCTTCCTTCTCGGCTTGTTCGTCGGTACGATCATCGCTTATATCGTTCTAATTTTTATGTATGGAAAAATGTATGAAAGTATTATGACGGAAAATATTAAACTTAGTTCCGAAATTAAAGAATTAGAACGAAGGAATGAAGCATTGTTACAAGATAAAGTTCATTTGGAAGAAAGAAGTTTCATCATACAATCGATTGAAATTCATTTCTCAAATGCTGAAGAGTTACGTATGGACCGACTTATCATACACCAGCTTGAAGATTTAATTAAAAATGAAATTAGTCAAGTGATCGGTAAAGAGATCGATAGCGTGGCGGATAATGACGAGTTACTTATTACCGTCATCGAAAATAAAACTTTTACGATCGATGATTTATCGTATGAATTCGAAGTGCAAAAAATGTCGATTTCAGAAAGACTCCGACTCACATTACGTGCCTCGCTAACTGATTAAGTAAAAATCACGTAAAAATTATATGAACATTTCGTGAAAAAACGAAAATTTGATAGTTATTTAAAGTTAATTTTAATAAAATATAGGGTAAAATATACAACACATTAAACGGAAAGGAAGATGGAAAATGACGGTACTCGATCGCAGGGAAATGAGAGACGAAAAAATTAGACAGTTAAAAGAAGGTCGTACAGTATATGCCGAATCTCCAGAGTTTATCCGCTTAATTAAACGAGGAATCGAGAAAGAAAATTTAGATGTTGAATACGAAAAAACAGATGGAGGTTGCTGGTTTATCCCAAATGTTGATAAATAATGTTAAAATATAAAGTGCTGAGCTCAAAAAAGATGTCATATTTTGAACTCAGCACAATATATATTATTTTTCATTTCCCCAATTAGCACATAATTCCTCTAACTCTTTTATTAGTTGATCGGCTTCCTCCCAAGTGTCCACCTTCGCTCCAGACGCTAACGGATGACCGCCACCATTATATTTCGTAGCTAATTCATTTATGACAGGTCCTTTCGAGCGAAGCCGGACACGGATCACATCATCTTCTTCAATGAAAAATACCCACGCTTTCATCTGATTTATATCGCCAAGCGTTCCAACTAACTTTCCTGTTTCGATCGGATGTACTCCGAACCGTTCTAAAACATCTTTCGTAATTTTAATCGAACTGACACCTGATGGCGACATTTGAAAATTTTGAAGTACATATCCTCTTAACCGGGCGATATTTTCTTGGACACTGTAAAGTCCATTATATAATTCTGTTCGGTCGAACGGATATTCAATCAACTGTGCGGCATATTGGAAAGTAATATTTCTCGTACTCGGAAATAAAAATCTTCCCGTATCACCGACGATTCCGCCATATATTAGCCTGGCAATTTTTCCATCCATTTGAAACACATTTACTTTTTTTCCGTATAAATACAATTCATAAATCATTTCCGATGTCGAACTAGCTTTCGTATCAACCCAAATAATATCTCCATACTTATCGTCATTCGGGTGATGATCGATTTTAATTATTTTTTCTCCTAACGAATAACGATCGTCACTAATTCGTTCCGTATTTGCCGTATCACAAACAATCACTAATGCACCCTTATACACGTCATCTTTAATCGTATCCATTCGCGCAAAAAAATGAAGCGAAGGGTCTTCTTCACCGACTGCATAAACTTTTTTCTCGGGAAAAGATAAGCGAATCATCTCTTTTAAACTACATTGTGAACCGTATGCATCAGGATCTGGACGAACGTGACGATGAATAATGATCGTATCATATTGTTTGATCGAATCGATAATTTGTTGTTTTACCACTTTTTAATGCTCCTATCTGTTTAAGAAGTATTTTGTAGAAAAATGATGCAAAAACAGCTACAATATTAAAAGATGCTAAATACATAGGAGACGATGTTATGTTTATATTTGCTGCTTTAATCATCATTTCAATCGTACTTTATCTTTATTTTAAAGTTGCGATTTTAAGGTCGAAAGATAGTCTAACCCAAAAATATTATAATGAAAAAGCCCGAACTTTTTTAGGCATATTTTTAGTATCTTTCGGAATAAATCAATATATCGCGATTCAAACGAGATTCGTATTATTTATTAGTATCGTGTTTATCTTGTTAGGTAGTTACCAAATATATCACGGATATAAAGCCGCCAAACATTATCGCAATGAATGGCGCAGACTCCATCCGGATAGTTAATATGGAATTTTTAGAAAAATCGTTGAATGACGCTAGAACGATGCGGATTCAACGATTTTTTATGAGCGATCTTTTTTAAGGATCCATTAGTTGAGCCATGAGCAAACCTTTACAAACTAATTTTCTACCGTTGTAAATTTCAATATTCACTTTCGCATAAATTCGACCGGCATCTAACAATTGTGGCTTAATCGTTAAATGGCTATCCATCTGCACCGGTTCGATAAAATACATATTAATACTTTCGACGACAATATTACCTTTCTTTAAGTGAAGTAAAAGTCGAGCACTCGCTTCGGTAATCAGTGTCGTAAGAACCCCGTTTGATAACGTCCCTAAATGGTTCGTCATTTGCGGTGTTACTTCGGTTTCAAAAACAGTCGGGTCATCATCGACCGGAACTAAGCTACGGGAAATGACGTCGTGAATCGTTTCTCCAACTTGAGGTTGACGTTGCATTTCATTTAACGCTTTTAAGACGTCTTGTCGTGAAACAAGCCCTTCTAAATTGTACGATTGATCTACGACAGGGACGACTTCGATTCCTTCCCATACCATCAAGTGAGCAACGTAGGCTAACGAAGTTTTCGCTTGTACTGTCACAGGGTTTTTCGTCATCACTTTCTCAATTGGTGTATCACCGTCGACACCGACGACATCTTTCGTCGTTACCATTCCACTGACACGACCAGTTTCATCAATGACAGGAAAACGTGTATGGCTTGTCAGTTCATTTAATTTATACCAATCGTCGACCGTGTCTGAATTGTAAAGGTGATGTACTTTATCGTACGGTGTATAAATATCGCTTACGAAGACGATTTCTTTTTTGATCATCTGGTCGTAAATCGCTCGGTTGATCATTTCCGCAACAGTAAACGTATCATAACTAGTCGACATGATCGGTAAATTTTTTTCATCGGCTAGCTTTTTTATATATTCCGTCGTATCGAATCCACCAGTAATTAATACAGCAGCTCCTGCTTTTATTGCGAGCTCATGCGCTTTAATTCGGTTCCCGACGATGAGTAATGAACCTGCTTCTGTGTAACGCATCATTGCATCGAGTTGCATCGCACCGATAACGAATTTGTTCAACGTTTTATGCAATCCACTACGTCCGCCGAGAACTTGTCCATCGACGATATTGATCACTTCAGCAAACGTCAATTTTTTAAAATGTTCTTTTTCTTTTCGTTCAATACGAATCGTACCGACACGTTCGATCGTACTTACTAATCCTTGATTTTCCGCTTCTTTAATCGCTCGATAAGCGGTTCCATCGCTCACACCGAGCTGTTTAGCTATTTGTCTTACAGATATTTTATGTCCTACTTCTAAAGATTCGATATGACGAATAATTTGTTCATGTTTCGTCGCCATGTTTTCACCTAGCTTTCAACTGTACTAGTTCTGTTTTATACACATTATTATACAGTTGAATCATATTAAGCTCAATGTTTTCGCTAAAGAAGTATATGATCAGTTTTTATATAGTGTGTTAATAATTTCTACTTCCCTGTTTCATATCTTGTTTCTGTTCCATTACAGGAGGTGATGAAATTTGTAGTAAAGTTGCTAAATTTCCGCCAATTACAAGAAGTAAAAATCCTAACCAAACTATCCAAAATAGCTTTGCAATTTGTGTCGTTGCGCTAGGTATATATGGCCAAGCGAAGTATAATAGAAACAAGGCAAAAAGTAGGCGTAAAATTGTATATTGTTGCAAAAGTTGTCCCTCCCTAATCTTCTTATACATTAGTTTATGAAAAACTATGTTAAAAAGAACGATAAGGGAGGATTTAGTGAAATGACGTTTAATTTTCTCGATTTATCAATCGCGACCCCACAACGTTTTCTTTAATAATTACAGGCTCTTGCTGTTTAAGGTCAGAATACGTGTTAATTATGTTAGGATTGTATATAATTGTAAACGTCACTGACGATTAAGATGTCCACTTCTAGCTTCAAAATAATCGTTACTTACTTTTTGTGATCCAACAAAGTAACTATCTGAAGCATCCGATAATTCAGAAGCTTGTGTGATGTCTTCTTGAACTGCAGTTTTATTTGCTCCAGATAAAACAATCGTCATTAACGAAACATCTAAAAAAAATAAAAAAATAATGAACACCGTCAAAAATAATGCATTCCTCTATCATTCCTGAAATACCCCATTCGCATATCCCCTATTCACTATTTTAATTTGTTAATTTTTCTTACTGTTGTTAAATTTGATTTGTTTTGATCTACACATATACTTAGCAATTCGATACTAACTGCGATTTACTTCTCATATTACAGTTTGATTTATTCATCGAAACATCGAAAAGAATTTTGAGAGCGGTCTTTAAACATATTAATTTCATCATAAAAACTTAGACTATTACTACTAATGATTAATCTCATAGCAAATATCTCTAGTTGTATACGCTTTCATTTTTTAGATAATATAGTAAATTAGAAAATAAAACAAAAATAAAGAATAACATATTGGACTTTCACAATTTTCGCTAAAGTTTGATTTTAACGTTGTGAAAGTCCAAAGTAAACAAAATGTTGTAGTTTTTTCAATCAGCGACTTCTTCGATTTCGATAATTTTTGCTGGAGGAACTTGTTTCACTCGATTTTCCAAAATTAAATCAGAATAAAGATCAAAAATATCTTGATCATATTTAATGAGTAGTCGAGATTCACGTACTGCTTGTTCTTGCCATCCTTCATATGCTCTACCTTCTACAATTTGTGGATTACTTTGTTTAAATTTTGCTGCAGCATAAGACCGACCACGTATCGAATTGAGCACAATACGAGGTGCTGAAATTCCACCTTTAAGAATAATATTACTTTCATTACCATCCATTTCAATCGATTCTTTTGAATAAAAGAAACCTTTAATTTCTGCCGGATAGTCATTAAACCGATTTATTCTTTCTACCACTATCTTTTTATTTGCATAAATAATAAATGCTCCTTTGATAGCAGGATCAATAGATTCATCAAATTCTGCATGTTTTATATGAACCATTCCATTAACGTAAATAACACTATTAATTGTAACGTTTCTACCTTTAATTTCTAAATCGCCATTGACATAAATAGGGCCTTTTACCTCTGTATTGTTTCCGATTGTTAAATCTCCTTCTACATATGCACCTTCTTTAAATTCGATCACATTATTTCGACGTACATTACCTAAAATAAGATCGCCATATGTAGCAAACCTTTTAAACGTACTGTTTCCACGAATACGAAACTTCCCTTTATAATTTTTATACCATTTTGGAAAAACTTTATCGTTTGGAAATTTTCCATTATAAATAACACGGTCAACACCACCAGTACCAAATAAATTTGTTTCAATTACTTTGACATCTGGAGCATCAGGTCCGTACTCATACTTTTCTTTTTCACCTGTTATATCCAAATCATGTCGACCAGGATGGTCTGTTCGTTCACTATGTTCGGCGATATATCGACCTACAAATACATTTTCATCAATTTTATCTTTCTTTTCATATGGCGATTTATCAGGTATATCGATCCTTGAAATGTGGTCACTATAATCAAAATTTTTTATTAATGTCCCTTTAACACCGTCCCATTGCAAAGTATAAATATTACCCCCAACGATAATTTTTGATGGACTGCCATCAGGTTTTGTTTTAGCACTAGGAAAATAAGAATGAATCCAATGATGAAAAGCATATTTTTCGTGACTTCTATTTGATGTAATTAAATGTCTCCCTACATTCATATCACCTTGAATGCCTACACCACCATGTAGAAATAAATTACCTTCTCCAGGTACGCAATTCTTTTTTAATTGTGCACATTCTTTCGTTACAAATGTATTTACAGCAAATTGCATATCATCAGGAACTAGATTACCACCAAATTCGACAGTAGTAATAAATTTTTTCTGCTGTCCATCAACTGTCCCGATACTTTTAATCTCAGCTTTTTTAGGTAATATATCTTTTTCTTTATCTATATAATTTTCCACACATGCTTGATATTGCCCTGTTTTTCCACCTGTGACATTGTTATTGGTACACTTGTACTTTTCAATAACTTTATCCAATTCATTTATAAATTCAGTACGAGATAACCCGTCCACATGCTTGTCTAATTCGGTCTGTAATTCGTGATTAATTTGCTTTATTAAATGTTTGGTGCCTTTTTCCGATAATTCCGAGGCTTGTGTGATATCTTCACGGATAGCTGTTTTATTAGCGCCAGACAAAACAACTGTTATTAATGAAACGGCTAATATGCTAAATAAGCCGATGATTAATACTGTTAAAAATAACGCATAACCTCTTTCTTCTTTAAAATACTTCATTTTGCATACTCCTATCCGTTATCTTTAATAATGCCTATTTCACTTTCTGTTGTTAATGTCTGATTCGTTTCTATCCACTCAAGCGATAAAATGATTCGGTATTGTCCTTTCTCAACTTCTTGAATTTTTGTTTCATCAGTTATACGTATATTATTGTTTTGAATAATATATTGAGAATCATTATCTAAAAATACTTTTCCATCGATGAAGCCAATTTTTTGACCGTTGGTTAATTGAATAAAATAGTTCGTACTATTGGGCTGTGGAAAATAAGTCCGGTCAATCTCACTTTCTTTTAATAGAAATAATTGATTTAATAGTTCCGCCATGATCAAATCAGCTTCATCGCGAAGAGCTGCTTCCACATTAACTCGGTCATATGTTTTATATCCGTTAAATAAAATCCCATAAGCAATAAAACCTATCAATGTAGTTAAAGTTAATGCAGCTAGTAACTCGGATAAAGTTAACCCTTTTTCATTTTTCAATGTTTTCATGAATGACATACCCTTCTACCGTACTTTCAATATTCCTATAGTCATCATTTAATTTTACTGTCACGACACAATTAATTAATTGAAGCTTTTTTTCTTCTTCATTTTGACTTATCTGTAATTTCACCTCATATGTTTGATCATTTACTTTAAGTTGATATAATGATGAACAATCTTTTGGCACGCAATTATTCGAAGTATAAGTAGTATCTATGATATTTCCTAAGTCGAAATACGCTTCTGGTTGTAATTTTATCCGTTCTATAGAAGCTTTTGCTAAATTAATCGAAACTAATTTAGCATTATTTGAATAAGCAGTTTTATTCGTAAAATGAAGCAAATTAACTACTCCAATTAATATGATCGAAATGATAACGATTGCGGCTAATACTTCCACTAAAGTAAAGCCGTTACGACTTTTTACGAAAAAATTACGTAATCGTTTCATTTAAATATGCTCCTTTATTCCGCATAATAAAAAGTAGTTAATTCGGCTTCGAATGGAATAATGTCAAGTGGATTTTCTACAAGAAAAATATCATCTTCCGTCAGCTTATTAAATTGAAGATTAGTAACGATACTTATTCGTTCATCATTTTCAATCAACTCTAATAATTTTATAAAATCTTCAAAATCAGGTGAAATTGCTGTGAGCTTTACAGTAATAATTTGTAATTCCTCAGGTTTTTCATTTAAGATAACAGGGTCAACATTTATTTCATCTTCAGACTCATCGTTTTCATTTTCCTCTAAAACATCTTCAGCTTCATTTTCTTCGGAATTTTCTTCTGTAACTTCAGAACCTTCTTCCGTTCCTTCACTAGTTTCTTCATCTATTTCAAAATTACTGTCATATACAAACTCTATTTTTTCAATTTTACTATCAGTTATTGATTCTAACCGTTGAAGTGATATAATATATTCATCCAATTTTCTCTCTGTTGGAACCTTTTTTTCTAACAATAATTGTTCTACTTCTATATCTAATCCATTTTCTTGATAAGATGTGATTTTTTGTTCAAGCTCTCGTAATTGTTCTTCCATAGCTTCGACGTCATCCCGTTTATTGGATAAGTCTATCATTTGAGGACGTAGCAAAAAATAATATAACACGATTGTTAAAAGAAATAGGACGACAGTTAATAGTATGACTGCTCGTTTATTTTCTTGAATGTAATCATTCATCCTCCGTAGACTCTCCTTTCAATTGTTGTTTATTTGCAATGAGCGTGAAGTTCGTTTCATATCTAGGGATGACCTCAAATTGCTCACTATCTTCATCAACAGCATCCCCTATAACAACTGTTTCTACGGTATCTACTTTCGTATCAATGATATAATCTGAATTCGTTAATTTAGTCGTATAATCAGCTATTTTATCTAACGTTTCGAAACTAACAGTAACAGTTGTATTTCCATTTTGATATCTATATTCAGTTAAATAACTGTGATCCGGAAGAAGGAAATCTAATTCTTTAATGAAACTTGATGTTGGTATTTCATAATTCTCAACGAAAGAAATAGCTTTTCCTAAAGAAGAACTACCACTTTCTAATTGTTCTAATTCTGTAGTTTTTAAAGTAACTTGTTCGTTTATTGTTGTATGTTCTTCAGTTACTGTTTCAAGTTGTTTTTTCGTATAAAAATAATAAAATCCTATCATAATATAAGAAAGTAGAATAAGTGCGATAATAGTCAATAAAAGAATATTTTTACTAGAACTATATCGTTTAATTTTGGGGAGTAAATTTATATCTGGTAATTCTTCTGGCATGCTATTTCCCTCCTTTCAACGCTAATCCTAACGCTGGGATAAATGCCCGGCTAATCGGTCCATCTTTCGTCGTTTCCGTAACATTCAATATCTTCACAGGTAAATCAAATTGTTTTACAGCTTCTTCGATTAAATGTAAATGTGGAAAATCACCGAATAGAACGATATTAGTAATTTCCTTTTCTCCTTGATGGATCGAAAAACGGTAAAAATTCATCAACCGCTCGATTTCAGTCATTAAGTTTTCGATTATTCCGCGCAAATATGAATCGTCCTTTTTAAATGTAAAAGTGTAAGGTTGTTGTTCACTCATTTCCCAATTTTCCATCGATAAACTTAACGGTTGATAACGGTGAAAATCTAGTAAATGTTCATGAAATATACTAATATTCGCTGCGATTAAGCTCATTTCTAATAGTAAATATACTTTTTCTTCTTGCAGCATTTCTTGTTGATGGATAAAATAACGGTAAACACCTAAAGACTGCATATCGACAGCGACAGGTTTTAAATCGACATCAGAAAAAATTTGTACGTATTTAACGATCTCCTCTTCCGGAGCAGCGATAATTCTTACTTTATTTTCAAGTTGTGGGACTTTGTATAAATCAAATACAGGATCTTTAAACGGAAAATGGATCGTATTTCCAATTTCCATCGTGACGTATTCTTTCATTCCATTTTCTTTTACGTCTTCCGGAATTTGAATTTCCCGTACGATCGCCATTTCTTGCGGAACATAAAAACGAGTTAACCGGTTTTTTAACCGATACTTTTCGACAACTTCTTTCACCAATTCATAAAATGCTAATTCATCGACAATTCTTCCGTTTTGAATCGTCCCTAGAGGTATGATTTTTTCGGCAAGAGTTGATATTGAGGATAAATCTTTCCCGTTATTTTCGACGATACGTAAAATATAATCATCGATTACAATATTCATTGTTCGTTTAGATTTTCCGAATGAAAACATCGACTTCACTCATTTCTAAAAAAATTATTATTATGTATAATGGGCTCCCGGTGCACAAGGCACCGAGAGGGAATCAATTTTCTTAATTAATCACAAAGTTTTCTTCATGTTCAGATAGTTCCTGTCTTTTCTGTTACATTGATCGTTTTACAATCTATCGTACATTTATTAGCTTTAAAATCATTTATTGTATAACCACCTGAGGATGATTTTGTAATTGTTGCATCTGATAAATCTATATTCGGTTTTTATCCCATGGATCTAAAATTTGTTCTAACTAATTTCTTGTATCTTGCAACTCTTTAATCGTTACAGGCAGTTCTCCTGTAGTAGATTCATGACAATTTAGCCGCGGAAATAATTTGTTGCGCGTTAGAAATATGAGCATCTTTTTTTGAGTTTTCAATTACACCACCAATAAACACAAACGCAATAATTGCGACAATCGCTAAAATAACAATAACTGCTAATAATTCAACGAGTGTTAATCCTCGTTCATTTTTAAATTTTTTCATCCACTTTTTCATTGCTTTTCCTCCTAAAAATGTATTTTAAAATAATAGATGATACCTAAACATGTTCTGTTTACTCATATCATCTCTACCACCACCTCCTTAAAGTGCATAAACGTTTATTGCAATTCCGTAAAGACGGAAAACATCGGAATCATAATCGATAAAACGATAAAGCCAACAACGAAAGCTAATAATACGATCATAATCGGTTCGATCATTGATTTTAACGTATCAACTGTTCGGTCAACGTCTTCTTCATAAAAGTCAGCTACTTTTTCTAACATAAAATCGAGTGTTCCTGTTTGTTCACCGATTGCCGTCATTTGGTGGACGAGCGGTGGAAACACCCAACTGTTTTGATAACGGTTCTGATAACGTACCACCAGCTTCCAAACTACTTCTCGACTCAAGAACAACTTTACTAATGACTGGATTTCCGATAACTTTTGCAACGATCTTTAAAGAGTCGAGAATTGGGACGGCACTGGAAAACAATGATGATAACGTTCTAGTCATCCGGGCAATTGCTGCTTTTTGTAATAACTTCCCGAAAATTGGCATTTTGAGCAATGCAACATGGACAGAATAATGAAATTGTTTACTAGTTTTATAGGCGAATATAAAGACTCCAACGATAAGTGCAACAATAAGCAACATGATCCACCAATAAGCTTGCATAAATTCACTTATTTTGATGACAAATAATGTGATTGCTGGTAATTCTCCACCGAGTGATTCAAAGATCCCTTCAAATTGTGGAATGACATAGATTAATAGAAAGATAACTACCGCGATGATTAATACTGTTAAAACCGATGGATAAGCGAGAGTCGACTGGACTTTCTTTTTCAAAGCGTGTTGTTTTTCAAAATACGTCGCCATCCGGTCTAACGTCTCATCAATATTTCCGGTCATTTCTCCAGCTCGGACCATGTTCACAAATAACGGCGGAAATGCTTTTGGATGTTTTTCCGCGGCATCGGAAAAAGGAATTCCACCGCGAATTTCGCGTTCTACTTCACCGAGCACTTTTTTCAACGGTTTACTTTCCGTCTGATCGCGTAAAATGTTCGTCGCTTCTGCAATCGTTATGCCGGCACGAATGAGTGTGGCGAATTGACGACAATAAATGACGAAATGTTCATTTTTCACTGTATTTCCACCGATGGAAATATCTTTGTTGAAAAATTTCGGTTTCGTTTCCGTTAATTCACGAGGACTAATTCCTTGTTCACGTAATTGGGCGATCGCTTCACGACGAGATACAGCTTCGATCGTCCCTCGCTTCAACGCTCCTTTTCTCGTTCTTCCAACATATTTATACATTGCCATTCCAATTCACCTACACTACATAAAATAAGGATTTGCTTGTTCTGCCGATATTTTCCCTTCGTTCAGCAATTCTTTAATCGACATTTCGAGCGTATGCATTCCGAGCGCTTTACTCGTCTGAATAATGTTATCGATTTGGTCGACTTTTTCATTGCGGATTAAGTTCGATATCGACGGATGACCGAGTAATATTTCCGTCGCCGCAATTCTTCCAGGGATATCGATTCTTTTAAACAATCTTTGTGAAATGATCGCTTCAAGTACTGAAGCTAATTGAATTCTAATTTGACCTTGTTGATTCGGTGGAAATACGTCGATAATTCGGTTAATCGTCTCTGCAGCATTATTCGTATGTAAAGTCGCTAAAACGAGGTGCCCTGTTTCCGCTGCTGTAATCGCTGTGGAAATCGTCTCCAAATCACGCATTTCGCCAACTAAAATAATGTCTGGATCTTGTCTAAGTGTCGCTCTTAATCCATTTGCAAAACTATTCGTATCTGAACCAATTTCTCTTTGTTGAATGATCGACCTTTCATGTTCATGAATAAATTCAATCGGGTCTTCAAGTGTAATAATATGTTTTTTCATGTTACGATTGACATGATCAATCATTGCTGCAAGTGTTGTAGATTTTCCTGACCCAGTCGGACCGGTTACTAAAATAAGTCCATACGGTTTTAATGCTAATTTATTTAAAATGGACGGAAACTGTAATTTATCGATCGTCGGAATTTTATTTGGAATGACACGAGCTGCGATGCTTATATTTCCTTTTTGTCTAAATGTATTGATCCGGAAACGTCCAACATCTTTTATTTCATAGGAAAAATCTAGCTCTCCTAGTTCATCAAATTTTTCCCAATTATCTTCGAGTAATTGTTTTGCCATCGTTTCTGTATCCTGTATCAGTAATGGTACATCTCCAACTTTCGATTAATTCACCATGGATACGGTAAATTGGCGATGAGCCAACTGATAATATGAATATCAGATGCACCACTTGAAACTGCGTTCGTTAACAATTTGTTGATGTCGAAGCTCAATCCCAAGTTCCCCCTATTCTAACGTTGCAACACGTAATACTTCTTCTGTCGTCGTTAATCCTTGTTTCACTTTTATCTAAACCGTCTTCTAGTAAAAATTTCATACCACGATTTTTTACGAATGCTCTAATTTTTGCAGCACTAGCTGATTCCATAATCAATTTTCGAATTTCATCGTCGATCGTTAATACTTCATGGATCGCAATTCTTCCTCGATAACCAGTATTGTTACAACTTCCACAACCGAGACCGCGCTTCACTTCGTTAATTTCCATATTCACTTGACTAAAGATTTTCTTTTCTCTCTCCGTCGGCTCAACCGTTTGCTCGCAGTCACGACAAACACGACGGACTAAACGTTGGGCAACGACACCTGTTAATGAAGAAGTAATTAGAAATGGTTCAATACCCATATCAGTTAAACGTGTTAAAGCGGCAACAGCACTATTCGTATGTAAAGTACTTAACACTAAATGTCCTGTTAATGAAGCTCGTATCGCAATTTGTGCTGTTTCAAGATCACGAATTTCTCCTATCATAACGATGTCAGGATCTTGTCGCAAAATCGAGCGCAGCCCGGTTGCAAATGTCATGCCAACTGTTTCATTCACCTGTACTTGATTAATTCCCGCAAGTTGATATTCGACCGGATCTTCAATCGTAATAATGTTCACTTCTTCATTATTTAACTGATTTAAAGCAGCGTATAATGTAGATGATTTTCCCGAACCAGTCGGACCAGTAATAAGGACAATTCCGTTCGGTTTTGCAATCATATCTCTCATCATTTCTTCATTTTCTTCAGAAAAACCAATCTTATCTAACCGATCAATAGCATGACTTAAATCGAGCACCCGCATGACGACTTTTTCGCCGTAGATGGAAGGTAATGTCGATACACGGATGTCGATCGGCTTGAAATTTACTGTCATTTTAATGCGACCGTCTTGGGGAATCCGACTTTCGGTAATGTTTAAATTTGCCATAATTTTGATCCTTGCGGTTATCACGTTCTGCATATGTTTCGGCAACGTCCGCTCGGTCATCAACACTCCGTCAATACGGTACCTAATTTTTAATTCGAGTTCTTGTGGGTCGAAATGGATATCACTTGCTCGCTGAGTAACTGCGTTTGAAATAATTTGATTCACGAGCCGTACGACCGGTGAATCATCATCGGTAATTCCAGCTTCTTCTATGTCTTCTTCCGGCATATATTCGCCCATTACTTCATCGAGCGATTCTTGTAAATCGTAATACTTCGTAATCGTCCGTTGTAAAGCATCTTTCGTCGCGATGGCTGGAACGATTTGATATCCAGTTGCCATCCGTAATTCCTCTCTTGCGAAATAATCCATCGGGTCGGCCATCGCGATAAACAATTGATTTCCTTCCGAACGGATCGGCATCACTTGATAACGTTTCGCGATTTCTTTCGGAACGAGTTGAACGATCTCTGGGTCGATCGGATATTGGTGAATATTAATGTGTGGTACACCTAATTGGAACTCTAATACTTCTATTAATTGTTGTTCCGTTATGTAGCCTTCGCGTAGAAGTGTATCCCCTAGTTTTTCATCTGGATGTTTTTCTTCTAACGCTTTAGAGAGTTGTGCTTCGGTAATGATTCCTGCTTCAACTAATAAATCCCCCAGTCTTTTTCGCATCTTTAAACACCTTTCTCTCCATTCAATATTAGTTCTAACATTCTTTCATATTGGCGATTCAATTCTTCAATATACTTTTCTATTTCTTTTTGATAGTCGATTAAATTGCTATACTCTTCACTTATGTTCGTATCCAATTCTCTTTCAATTTGCTCAAGTCTTTTATCATACTCATCTATTTGTTCTTTAAACGTTTCAAATTCTTCGAGAAAATCGACGAGAAGCAGTGAAGAATATAGTGAATCATCTTCGTCGTCGAACTTTCCGTTCGCAATTCTTTCATCGATCTCATCTGCGACATTACGCATCTCTCCACTACGTTCATCTAGCTCATCAGAAATCATATCGTCCAACTCGATCGATTCGCTATCTCCTTCTATGTCGCTTCCTTCACTTACTGGTTCTTCTTCTTGTGCAGAAACGACGATAATTTCTGGAACTGGTAAATACACTTCTTCGCTAATCGATTCACTATCTACGAACACTTTATTTTTATAAATCAATCGTTCAACAATTACTTTTTCACCTTTTTGCCCATGTTGAATAACTTCCTGTTCGCCTGGATCTAATTTATTGCTGTAACGGTAAATGGTACGTGGTTCGATTTCTTCTATTTGCGTCACTTCATATTGATAATTATTTTCCATTCTAATCGTTTCAAGCGACATCAGTAGCTGACCGTCTTTTATTTCTGCGTCAATTTTTAATGGTATTGAATCATTATTAAATACGACTAAATCTTTTTCTTGTTCACGATCAACCTCGGCAGCGAGTCCTGCATGTGTATATGATGGTACGTTTAAAGGTGTATTTTTCTCGATGATGTCGACATCCGTATGTAAAAATAATTCGTATAACGTACTACCGATAAAGCTTAACTCTTGTGCTGAATTGTTGAATTCACCAGGAAAAGTTACGGAATCTAGTAAAGAAAACGATTTATCTGGTAAAATCATAAAATCTTTTAATTCATTTACCGTGTATGATATGACTGCATTTGACAAATGATCTGGAATATCTTTTGCAACTTGTTCAATCGTCTCAAAAGGTAAATCATCTTCATTCACATAGACTAGTGGAACAGGTTCGTTCGATAATTCACTAGCAGCTTCTTTCAATCGTTCAATCGTTGCGTCATAATCGATATGATCCAATTCCTGTAATGCTTTAAATGATTTCATCTTCTTCATCAATATAGACGACTAGTGGAACGTGAACGTTTTTAGGTCGCATCAAAAAGTTTGCTAATGTTCGTTTCGTCTTTTCATGAAGTTCATTCAACGTTGCATCTATATCAAACGAGATCGCCGACCGCGGAATGTGAAAAGTTTCCAAATCACTTTTGACCGTTATCGTTTCTTCCAAATTCCAATTTTCGACCTCATCGATTAAAGTTAATCTTGTATCTTCTGCCGTCTTTCCTACAATTTGAAGACTTGCGATCGTCGTTCCTTCCGGATATTTCGGAGCTGCATCAGTTGCTAGCGGAAAACTATATTGAACAAATATTAATATGATTATCGATAATATAAACGGTCGTACTTTTGTCATAACAAACTGCCTCCTAATAGTACAATTACCTCATTTTCTATACGCAAAGCTGACAAACTTGTTAACTTTTGAAAATAAAAAAGGCCTATTTACATTACTATTTCGCTACATAAGCGAAAAAGATGTAAATGGCCGGTTGCACAACTAGCTCCTTACGAATCATGTGCCCATTTATCGATTCGTAATTCATCGCTTCCATTCACAATTATTCAATTTTAAGGTCTTTCGTATGTATGATTAGAAAATATTAGAAATACATAGTTAATAAAATCTGAGTAAATATTATCAATTATTCAAATTAAAATCAATGAACTTTTAGTGACATTCATTAAATTCACAATAATGTCAAATATAACATAATAATTTCTTTTCCGTAAAAATAACTAATAATCGCACCAATGACGATATATGGACCAAATGGAATTGGTTGTTTACGTTTAATCATTTTGAACATAATTAATACTAAACCGACAACTGCTCCAAATAGTGCCGCAAGAAAAAAAGTGAGTAACGTATTTTGCCATCCTAGTATCATACCAATAATTCCGAATAATTTCATATCGCCAGCGCCCATGCCACCTTTGCTTGCTAAAATAATAATTGCAATAAGTAGAAAGCCGACTATTCCTCCGATCAATGCATCATACCAAGGTGTGAGGGGGGAAATAATTCGAGCGACGATGACGAATGGTAAGAAAAATAATAATATTTTATTTGGAATTACCATGTAAGCAAAATCAGTTACAAAAATAATCATTAGTAAACTGATCAATACGATTGCAGCGAACAATTCAACATGAAAACCAAATACGACATAACTATATGCAAATAAAAGACCTGTCATTAGTTCGACAATCGGATATAATGGGGATATCCTTCTTTTACACGTACGACATTTTCCAAATAAAAAGATATATGAAAAAACCGGAATAAGTTCAAACCATTTAAGTTTCGTTTTACAATGCGGACAATACGAACGATCCGACGTAAATGGGATACTTTTCGGTACACGTAACCCTACGACATTAAAAAAAGAACCGAACGTCATTCCGAACAAAAAAAGGAAAATAGTCCAATAAAGTTCCATGTATCATCACCTATATTTCGTTCTTACCGTAAACATAATTTAATCATAAGCATGAAAACTGTGATTTGTACAGCAACATTATCGTGATATTTATGTGACATGTTCGTTCACAATTGATTGATCGAGCAAATACGGGAATATTTTTATAGTTTGTTAGTTTAGAAAAGTTGTCGTGTATTTAAAGGGTATAGGAATTGAGGAAAGTACAAATAAAATGAGTAACCCCTACCTGATGAAAACACGAATTTATGTAAAGTAGATAGGGGTTACTTTTCATTTTTATCTACTGTGTACTATTTTTAACAAGGAAAAATGAACAAGCGGTCGATTTTGTTCCTTCTTTTGAAGGATAACTACGAATCTAAAAATTGCAATTTTACGACGACACATCGACATAT
The DNA here is from genome assembly GCA_963766835.1 of uncultured Bacilli bacterium. Taxonomy (GTDB): domain Bacteria; phylum Bacillota; class Bacilli; order Bacillales; family Amphibacillaceae; genus Pseudogracilibacillus. The sequence continues at coordinate 89,796 of CAVYBX010000026.1, read as the reverse complement.
TTTTCAAAATCATCACAAAACGTTTTCAAGTTTATGCGAGTTGATGAATTATAATTCGATAAATTCTCCAATATCGAGGTAAACTCCTTTACCAGTTCTAACTTTGCTTGCAAATGCTTTTCCGTCTTGTTCAATCACCGGGAAAGTATTGTAATGAATAGGTACGACCATATCAGCTTTCACCCAGTCAGCGGCGACTAATGCCTCTTCTGGTCCCATCGTAAAGTTGTCGCCAATTGGTAAGAATGCTAAATCGATATCGTGCATGTCACCGATTAACTTTAAATCTGAAAATAATGAAGTATCTCCTGCATGATAAATTGTTTTACCGTCGATCGTTAATAGTAGTCCAGCAGGCATACCTGTATATATAAATGTACCATCTTCTTCCTCATATGATGAACTATGAAAAGCTTGCGTATATTTTACTCTACCGAAGTCAAAATCGTATGCTCCTCCGATATTCATTCCGTGAGCATTGTACCCTTTTTTCCCTAAATAAACGGCTAACTCGTTGATCGCAACAATTTGTGCTCCTGTACGATCAGCAATTTTCATCGTATCGCCAACATGGTCATTATGGCCGTGCGTAAGTAAAATGACATCTACATCGATAGTATCTGGGTCTAAATCACATTTTTCATTTCCTGTGATAAATGGGTCGATAATAATTTTGTGCGAATCTGTCTCAACACGAACTACTGAATGTCCATGGTATGAAACTTTCATTCATATCACTCCTCGCATCATTTTCTTTTATTTTATCATATTTAGCTAATTTTCTCAGTTATTTCTAAATATTTGCTAAATCATTTTAAGTTGAAAGAAGAAGAGTAATCATATTTATATAAAAAAAGTACATCCTCTTTATTTAGATGTACTTTCCCTACCTTTATTTAATCATTAAAGAAGGTTCGACATAATCATAACCTAAAGCTTCTGCAACTCCTTGGTTCGTCACTTTTCCACCGATCGTATTAAATCCTTTCATTAACGCTTCATTTTCTAGAGCCGCTTTCACATAACCTTTATTTGCTAATTGTAATACATATGGAATTGTCGCATTCGTTAATCCGATCGTTGCTGTGCGAGGAACTGCTCCCGGCATATTAGATACTCCGTAATGAATGACACCGTGTTTTACAAAAACAGGATCATCATGTGTCGTCACGCGCGATGTTTCAAAATTTCCTCCTTGGTCGATCGCTACATCGACAATGACGGAACCTTCTGCCATCGATTTCACCATTTCTTCCGTCACTAAAACGGGAGCTTTAGCACCTGGAATTAAAACGGAACCGATCGCTAAGTCGGTTTCTCTAATTGCTTCTGCAATATCGAGAGAATTAGACATCAACACATTGACAGAGTTTCCGAAATAATCATTTAATTCTCTTAAACGAACTGGATTTAAATCGAAAATCGTAACATTTGCACCTAATCCGACAGCAAGTTTAGCAGCGTTCGTACCGACGACTCCTCCACCGATAATCGTCACTTTTCCACGTTTCACACCGGAAATACCTGCGAGTAGAATTCCTTTTCCACCTTTTGTCTTTTCTAAGTATTGGGCACCAATTTGCGTCGCCATATATCCTGCTACTTCACTCATCGGTGTCAATAAAGGAAGTGTTCTATTCGGTAATTGAACTGTTTCATAGGCAATTCCGATAACTTTTTTTTCAAGCAACACTTTCGTTAGTTGAGGTTGTGAAGCTAAATGTAAATATGTAAAAATAATTTGTCCTTCATTTAAATAATCATATTCCTCTTCTAACGGTTCTTTTACTTTTAAAATCAATTCTTGACCCCAAGCTTCTTTTGCTGTTTTTACAATCGTCGCTCCAGCTCCGCTATACTCCTCATCAGAAAAACTTGAACCTTCTCCTGCACCGGATTGAACGAAAACTTCATGTCCAGCACTAATTAACGTATGTACTCCATTAGGTGTTAATGCTACTCTGTTTTCATTATTTAATATTTCCTTAGGTATTCCAATTTTCATCGTTGCTACACCTTCTCCTCATCATTTATAAAGTTTATTTTAGCAAAGATGACTGTAAATTGCATTATATTATTTGCCCGAATAGAAGAGTTTTTTATACATTTTTTATATTCGGAAATCATTGAGAATATTTTATTTATTTCGATATTTGTCCATAAATTTTTTACCTAATTTTCTCATAATAAGTTATACTAGTATTATAGTAACCATTATATTATATAATAAGGAGGATTTTCATATGTCAGAAAAGTACGAGAAAATCTTAGTTGCAGTAGACGGTTCAAAAGCATCTGAAAAAGCGTTTAACAAAGCGATTGAAATTGTGAAAGAAGATGAGGCAACTTTAGTAGTAGCTCACGTGATCGATTCTAGAACTTTCGCAACAGCGGAAGCTTACGACAAGTCACTATCACAACGTGCAGAAAAGTATGCGAAACAACTTAATCGATGAATACGTAGAAAACGCAAAAGAAGCGGGAATTGAAAAAGTAGAATCAGTCATTAAGTATGGTTCACCTAAAGTGATTATTACGAAAGAAATTGCACCTGAACAAGATGCAGATTTAATTGTCGTCGGGGCAACTGGACTGAACGCAGTCGAACGTTTCCTCATTGGTAGCGTTTCTGAAAGCGTTGCTCGCTATGCGAAATGCGACGTGTTAATCGTAAGATAATGTTGACAGAAAAAAGCCGTCCTTTCTTTTTACGCGAGGGACGGTTTTAAAAATGGTTAAATACTCTAATTGTCCAAAGATAAACTAAATCTCATACCTTCCATAACATAAATCTCTTCATTCCTTATTGGTGTTAAACATGTTTATGTAATTCATCGTAAATATGGCTAAGTTCAGGTAAAATTAATTTATTCATCGCAAGTTTTACTGCTCCCGTGGAACCAGGCATTGCAAAAATAACTTTTCCATTCACAACACCAGCAATCGCCCGAGATAACATAGCACGAGAACCGATATCTTCTTGATAATTTAACATGCGGAACAATTCACCGAAACCGTTAATTTCTTTTTCAATAATATGTTCTACGGCTTCAATAGTGACATCACGAGCTGATATTCCTGTGCCACCTGTTAATAATATTGCGTCTACTTTATTTTCAATAACTGCATCTAATATCATTTGTTGTATTTGTTGTTTATCATCTTTTACAATGACGTGGTCTATACAATGATGCCCATTTTCTAGTAACAATTCTTTCATCAATTTACCACTTTTATCTGTTTCGATCGTCCTGTGTCGCTTACTGTTGCGATGAAACAGCCGAGTTGACGTTCCTGTTTCTCATACACCAATCAATCACCCCTTACCTGCTTTCATATTACTTATACCAACGTTTCCTCGTCAAGATTCACCGTGTAAATTTTATGTAAATTTATCTGTTCATACATGAGTAAGACATATAACCTATTCCTTTAGTATACCCTTTGAAATAAAGATGAACATTTGTTTAAAAGAATAATAGAATTTGACAGTAAAAAGTGATATATAATTTCATCATGTAAATTTAAGTCATCGTTACATAAAGAATCTTTATTTGAAACCGAAAAAGCAACGAAGGCATCTCCCTCGTTGCTTCTATCTTAATCCCCCTAAAAATTAGTTCCTCTTTATCTAAAAGTTAAGAATTAACCGGCTCTACTAAATTAGCAAATTTCACCGTATCCGAGCGATCATTAATTCTTCATTCGTCGGAATGACGAGTACTTTTACTGGTGAATGTGGATAATTAATGAATCCTTCACGACCACACTCTTCGTTTAACTTCAAATCCCAATACACTCCCATAAACTCTAAACCAGTTAAAATTTTACTGCGAGCGATTTTACTGTTTTCACCGACTCCTGCTGTAAACACAATCGCATCAACACCATTCATTCTCGCTGCATACGAACCGATATATTGGTGAATTCTTGCTGCAAAAATATTTAAAGCAAGAATCGCTCTTTCGTTACCCTTTTCAGCCGCTTCTTGAATATCACGTAAGTCGTTAGAAATTCCTGATAAAGCAAGCAAGCCACTTTTCTTATTTAATACATCAATTACTTCAGATGCTGTCATTCCAGTTTTCTGTTTAATGTACGGAATGATTGCCGGGTCGACATCACCGGATCTTGTCCCCATCGTCACTCCAGCAAGTGGTGTGAATCCCATCGAAGTATCGATCGATTTACCGTATTCAACTGCTGTAATACTTGCACCATTACCTAAATGACAAGTTATTAATCTTAATTGATCAAGTGGTCTATTCATTAATTCAGCAGCACGTTGTGAAACGTATTTATGCGACGTACCGTGGAAACCGTATTTACGAATTCCGTATTTCTCATAATATTCATAAGGTAAACTATAAATATACGATTCTTCTGGCATCGTTTGATGGAAAGCGGTATCAAAAACAGCAACCATCGGTACACCAGGTAACTTTTCTTTAAATGCTCTAATACCACTTAAGTTCGGTGGGTTGTGTAGTGGAGCTAATTCAGATACTTCTTCAATTTTAGCGATTACATCATCGTCGATTAAAACGGAATCACTAAAATATTCTCCCCCATGCACGACACGGTGTCCAACTGCTTCAATTTCATCAATACTATTGATAACATTCAACTCTATTAACTGCTCTAATAATAGATCGACACCTTCTGCATGCGTTTTCAAATCTTGCTTAATATTTCTTTCTTTCTCTCCTGCTTCGATCGTACACTCCGATTTTTCGAAGCCGATCCGTTCGAGTAAGCCTTTTGCTAAAACATTCTCTTCTGGCATTTCAAACAATTGGAACTTCAATGAAGAACTACCCGCGTTAATCGCTAAAACTTTCGTCATGTCATCTCCCCCTTAATATTTTTTAGATAAGAAATTTGATTCAAATATAATAACTAAAATTTATATTTTAAAAAATCTGAATTAACAAATTGAAAATTTAGAAAGGTCCCCTAAGTCTTATGTAAATAAAACTTAGGGTGATTTAATCGTTCATGTTATGAAGGTATTTTCGCTTCAGTAAACCATCGATTAATTTTCACGAGTATATTTTCCATTGCATGCGTATCATTTAATGATGGAAGTAAGGCGAGTAACGGTTGTTTAATGTCTTTCGTATGTTCACCTTTTTTCTGTAAGATAAAGATACTTTTTTTCTTTTCTTTCGATTTAAAAGCAGTTTCAGGTAGTTGGATAAGTCCTACGATATGTGCATATTTTTGTAAAAATTCACGTAATTGTCCTGCTTGATCGCTTTCAAACAAAAATTCCGGTATTAAAAAAATTAAATACCCAGCTTCTTTCGTATAGTGAAGACTTTGCTCTATAAATAAATGATGTGCGTACGAATGACCTTTTTCTGCACATAATTCATAATTACTAGCATTTTCATCATCGGGATAATATCCAACAGGTAAATCCGCTACGACTAAGTCGACTGGGTCTAATAGTAAAGGTCTTAAACTATCTTGATGGAAAAATTCTACTTCTTTCTTTTGCAAGTTTGCACTCAATAATGAAATTTTCATTAAAGTAGGGTCAATTTCACAGCCATATGCCTTTACGCTTTGCTTTAGGTGACCCATTACAATGAGCAATAAATTCGATGTGCCACAAACCGGGTCTAATATTCTCACTTCATCTAAATTTTTCGTTAGCTTTTCAGCTAGATACCCAATGAACAGCGATATAGCCTCTGGCGTCATTAAATGTTTCTGTTGAATCGCATCTTTCGTTCCTTTTAATACAGCAAGTTGAATTGCTTTTCTTATTTGTTCAGCTGAAAATTCTTCAATATTAATTTTTTCTAACGCTGTTGAAACTGCCTCTTCCAGTTTCAAATGATGTTCTGCATGAATGCCGTCATAAAATAACGCTTCCAAAGTGATCGTTAAACTATCTAAGTACGTTTCGTCGATGTACTGTTGTATAACTGATGTTGTTTCATCCATCCAGTTAAACAGTTCGACTACTCTAGTGTCGTTCATGATTGGCTTCCTCCTGTACTATATCAGTGAGGCATTCATATTAGTTAATATTGTATCAAAAATAAAAAAAAAAGAAATGAATAATCGTAATAATGTTTAAATTGTTCAATTTCGTGTTTTATCTGCTTAAAAATCGAAGTTTTTGTAAATAGATAGAAGTTAATTTAATTACGATATATTCATTTTTCTTATACATTTATGCGCATGAATGCCAAACTAATCGTATAATAACTTAAATCAATTGTCTAATAAATGAGCGAAACGTGACGAAACGAAAATTAATTTGAAATTAATGCTTATTAAATTGGTATGTCAAAGCAAACTCATCCGATGATACCTAGCCTTATATGAAGTTCGTATTCCTCGAGACCTAGTTTCTCAGTCCGCTTTTTTCAAATTCCGCGTCGCCACGGACACCCTATTCGTGAAGCTAACCACTACTTCTGCCTTCGTAGCTCGGGACTTTCGCTCTATAGATGACACCCATGTCGGGCGCACAACTAAATAAGGATGAGATATTACGTTATATCATTCTTTTAATTTTAATCTTAATCTTCTTCTCTTTTACTAGGTGTGTAAAACCAATCCCATAAAACATAACCTATATATACAAAAATAGAAAGTCCTATATTACTTAACCATTGAATTTCATCTGTAAAAAATAATTGTGTAATTGTTAAAAAAACAAAAAGCATTATAGGTAATCCAATATGATTTCCAAATTTATTAAACATAATTCTACAGAAAAGTTCCTCCTTTTTCTATGAACATTATTTAGTGCATTTCTATTTACACAAAATATTTTACACTCCCATAGTACAGATACATACAACTTATACATCATTAAAGTTTGAGGAAAAAGAAAAAATTAGTTCTAATTTAAGGCAAGTCGACATAGTTAATGAAAATGGTCATTTTATGGCTTATTACATTTGAATCGCACAAATCTAAATCGCATCTGATGCCTATCAATTTTTATTTTTAAACGATCAATTAGACATCGCCTATGTTCATGAAGATAACTTTTTATATTACGTAGATACGAAAGTTGAAGAAAACATTCGAATATCATCTGACATTTTTTATTATTTCGATCAAATTTATTATAACGGGAAAGAAATATTTTATATAAAAAAAATCACTAGCGTTGCATTAATTATTTCTGAAAATTAACAATAATACGAATTATCATTAATACTGTTTTTGTCCAAGAAAAAATCCTTTATAATGTATTTAGATAGTGGTTTCCTGACCAAATACACTACAAAGGAAAACAAGATTCATGGACAAGAATACACTAAAAACTTCATTTGGTAAATGGATATCACCAATTAATTTGAAAAAACTTTCTAATCACGTGGATATTCTAAAACAAGATTACTATACGAAGAAACTAACGACAGAATCATTTCTCAAAATTATGCTTTTTGCACAATTACATGAAACAGAGAGTTTACATGCAATTAGCGACGCTTTATTGGATGAAGATTTTCAAAAAGTCGTTGGCTTTGAATCCATCAGTGCTTCGCAGCTATCACGTAAGAATAACGAATTAGATCCATCTGTTTTAGCAACTATCTTTTTGGATTTAGTTAATCAAATCCGTACACACAATCATCAATCAAAAATCTTGATACCACTGAAAATTATAGACTCAACAACGTTACCGCTTAATCTTACTCATTATAAATGGACAACGTTTCGCAAAACAAAAGCAGGTGTAAAGCTTCACTTACGACTTGTGTTTATGGGTAAAGACAATGTATACCCAGACAAGGCGATCATGACTACTGCTGATGAGCACAATCGTAACCAACTTGAGGTCCTTGTAGATGACAAGGAAGCCATGTACGTATTTGATCGTGGCTATGTGGATTATGAACGATTTGATCGAATGACAGATGATGGACTTTTTTTCGTTTCTAGATTAAAGAAAAATGCCATTACTAGAACAATTGAATCATTCCAATTACCGAACGATTCATCGGTTACTAAAGATGAAATGGTTTATCTTGGAACCACTCAAAATCGAGCTGAAAACGTATTTCGTTTAATCGAAGTGTTTGATACAAAAGGAAACACATTGCGATTGATTACAAACAGATTTGATTTATCAGCCGATGAAATTAGTGAGATCTATCGTTCACGCTGGGCTATCGAACTGTTTTTTAAAGGGCTCAAGCAGCATGTAGAAATCAAGCATTTTTACGGTATGACTGAAAATGCATTACAAAACCAAATCTATTTAGCATTGATTACATACTGTCTTCATGTGCTAATAAGATTAGAAACAAAAAGTAAAAAGTCATTACTACGAATAAGTCGCTGGCTTAAAGCTGCTTTATGGAAACCTGCTTATATTTGGTTACGACGGTTTGAATGCAAAGGTAAAACCTGACTAAATTAGAAATGTCGATGTCACTCTAGTATTAATTGTATATTTTTACCAAATGGACAGAGCCACTTTTGTTTGTTACTCACTTTTTTAACATTATTAGAATCAAATCATTTACTGAAAATTCTAACTACATTTATGCAACGCTAGTGAAAAAAATGAAGAACTATACAGTGCTGAAATTTTGGCAAATAGTTCTCCACGTAAAATTGCAAGTAATGTCGTCGATTTGAATTTATTTACGAAGTTGATCAGTTTTATTATTTAAAAAGTGATTTTAATTTATTTAAAATCGGCTTAAAAGAAGATGATCCGACTCAAATTACTTGTGATGTATTTGAATTTAGTATTTGTAAATGACGAAATCGTGTACTTATCAAAAGATATTTCCTCAATGTTAGCAGATTCTTCCATTTAAGCTGAAAATTTTACACTATTTTATGAAAAAAGAGGGTGTAATAAACCCCCTTTTATTTTAATATTCCGTGCGAATATGTTGTAAAACTGCTTCATAATCCGGGTGATTTCCCACTTCAGGAACGTATTCTACATACGTAATTTTATTATCTTCATTTACGACGAAGATGGAACGTGCTAACAATCTTAATTCTTCCATTAGTACACCATATTTTTTTCCGAAATCAGCTTCACGATGATCTGTATAACATATCTAAATTCTGAACACCTTCCGCACTGCACCAACGTGATTGGGCGAATGGCAAATCCATGCTGATCGTCAAAGTCTGGACGTTATCAAGCTTGTCCGCTTCTTCGTTGAATCGTTTCGTTTGCACCGAGCACACGCCGGTATCAATGGAAGGGACGACGCTGATCAATTTGATTTTCCCTTCATAATCGAATAACGTTCTTTCTTCTAAATTGGTATCGATCACTTTAAAATTCGGAGCGTCGTCTCCTACCTTCAATTCATTTCCTACTAAAGTGACGGGATTTCCTTTAAAAGTGACATGTAACATACATCGACCAACCTTTCTACATAGATTTATTACCATTATGTAGAATGATTGGGATAATGTCTATTAATTTGAATAATTTTAATATTTTTATTTATACATGTGCTTCTTCTCTGTCTTCTGCATGATCGTAATCGATCTCAAATCCTAAGTCTTCCAACATTTGATAGTCATGTTTTCTGTCTTGACCGCTCGTCGTCAAGTAATCACCGATAAAAATGGAATTGGCCGCAAACAGTCCTAACGGTTGTAATGTCCGTAAATTCACTTCACGGCCGCCCGAAATCCTGATTCTTTCTTTGGATTCATAAATCTGAATAGTGCCAGTACTTTCAAGCAATAAAGCGGTGTCAATTCATTCGTCCCTTCTAGTTTCGTTCCTTCAATCGCATGTAAGAAGTTCACCGGAATCGAATCCGCATCCATTTCTCGTAAAGCTTTCGCCATTTCATACACGTCTTCTTTCGTTTCTTTCATCCCGACGATGACACCGGAACAAGGTGAAATTCCAACATCTTTCACTTTTTCGATCGTCGATACTCGATCATCGTATGTATGTGTCGTCGTAATTTCCGCATAATGTTCTTTTGAAGTATTGATGTTGTGGTTATATCTGTGACGCCAGCTTCTTTCAATTTTTCCGCTTGTCCTTCACGCAAAATTCCTAAACAAGCACAAACACGCATATTTTCGAATTCTTCTTTAATCTCCTTGACAGCACTCGTCACGATATCCAATTCACGATTTGTCGGACCTCGTCCACTGGCGACGATACAAAACGTTCCGGACTTCAATTCATGAGCACGACGGGCGCCTGCGACAATTTCCTCTTTGGACATCATCGTATTTTTTTCGATTTTTGCCGTGGAATCGATCGATTGTGAGCAATACCCACAGTCTTCTGGACAATAACCAGTTTTCGTACTTAAAATCATATTCAATTTCACTTTTTTCCGAAATAATGTTTCCTGATTTTAAATGCAGCATTCATTAAAGAAAGTATCTCATCATCTGGAGCATTTAAAATCAACAATACTTCTTCTTTCGTCAATTCGTATCCTTTTAACACGTCATCTGCCAACTGATTCCAATTCGTCATCGTCCTATCTCCTTCATTCTCATATTTTTCATGTTTTTGCACATATTTTTAAGCCGCTTCCTTTACCGGTCGTTGTTGGATCGTTAAACCGTATTTTTCTAATCGGTAAGCGAACACTCCGCAAACGATCGATAACAAAATATCTTTCGGTAATGGAGGCAACATCCATAACCATGCAATCTTGTAGGAAAATTCAGAAGGTGCTTCAAACCATAACATATAAGCGGCATACATCCAATGTGTTCCGAATACGTAGTTCACCGCCATCGCTAGTAATGCGCCTGTGACATAGGCCGTTAAAGTAGGTTTCATTTCACGCAATTTACCGGCTATATATGCGACAAAAATGAATGAAATGATAAAGCCGAATGTCGGGGCGAAAATCATTGATGCGCCACCTTTAAATTGCGCGAATACCGGAACGCCGATCAAACCTAAACACATGTACACAAACATCGTAAATGCACCTAAACGGCTACCGAGTACTAATCCAGCCAATACCGCAAAAAACGTTTGCAACGTAATCGGTACACCCCCGACGACTAGAAAAGGTACGATCGATGTGATGTTCGCACCAATAGCCGTAAGAGCGACGAACATCGCACCTAGCGTCAGTTTGAATACTCTACTCTGTTTCCGCACAACAATCCCTCCAACACATTTTCGTTAACCATTTATAATTTTGGTTAACCTAAATTGAATATTTATATTACCATAAAAAGATTTGGAGTCAACAAATTTTGGAAGAATTAAAGCAAATTTTTCATCAAGTGCCTAGAAATGAACTTGTTCGGTTGAAACGGCAGGATGGATGACGTCGAAAATTCGGGTTTTTGGACAGCTGTCTCATAAAAAGCGATCAAACGAACTAAAAAAGGGGCTGTCTGATTAGTCCCAAAAATATGGCAAGTAGAAAAAGAGAACTCTCTTTTTACTACTTGCCATGTTAATTTTTCTGAAAGTAGCTGGCGGATGCCTGCTACTTTCAGTATGTTGTGGGTCAATGCCACTATTCCGAATTCTACATGGACCTTATTCAGCCCTCGCAGTGAAAATCTGCGGAACGACCGATTGCCCTTGAACAGTTGTGTCCTTTTCAGCTTCAATTTCCTCAGTAAGAGCTTCTACTTTTTCTTCAAGTTTCGCCGCAATCTCTTTTAGCTTCTCTTCACCTATTTCTGAATTTTCATTTTCCGATTTCTTTCCTGTTCAATTCCTAATTGGGTCAAGTGATGTATATGTTCTAGAGTCTCCTCAATCTTTTTCTTTAACTTTTCTTCATAGGTTAAAGTCGATTTTTTCCAAACGAATGTATACCTGTTTGCGTCAGCTTCGATTTTCGTTCCATCTAAAAAGTAGTTTTCAAATGATATGTAGTTCTCCTCAATTAATTTATGGATGATTGTTTCAAACAGTTCATCAATTAACGCCTGCATGCGGACTCCTCGAAATTCATTAATTGTGCGAAAGTCCGGCTGTTGCATCGCTGCTAACCACATCGCAGGAAGGTTTTCTTTTTGATCCTCGAATAAACCTTCTGGGTATAGGTGTACAAAATAATTTTAAGCATCATTTTAGGATGGTAAGATGGTCTACCGCCACCTTTATAATGAGAAAAGAGCTTTTCATCAGGTACTGCTTCCACAAATTCATCGACGACTCTTGCTTCATGATTTTCTAGAATCAATGCTTCAATATCATAAATAACTTGAATTTGTTTATTGTTGTAAGGTTTGAAAGAGGGAGCCAGTTTTCTTTTTGGCTTTTTATTTTCTTTTAACTCTGGAAAAAGTGAGGTTTACATGCTACATTTTGAGTAGTAATCTTTTGATTACTCATAAAAAATCGTCCTTTCTTTATGTTTGTTTGGTCACTTACATTTTAATAGAAAGGACGATTTTTTTGTACTTTTTTAACGAAAAAAACTGTCCAAAAAGGTCAATTTATCTTACCTTTTTGGACAGCCTCTTTTTCCATTTCATATTCGTTATTGTTGTGTTCCACCCATTTGTTGTTGTGCCATCTGTACGAGACGTTTTGTAATCTCTCCTCCAACAGATCCGTTAGCTCGAGATGTAGTATCTGGACCAAGATTTACGCCAAATTCTTGTGCAATTTCATACTTCATTTGTTCGATTGCTTGTTGTGCACCAGGTACTAACAATTGGTTTGAGTTACTACTTCTATTTGGCATGTGATTCACCTCCTTGGTACACTTATGATGTGCACGTGAAAGGCGAATCATACATGTATTAAATTGGTAGTTGTTGTTAGTTTAGGTAAAAGTATTAAAAACTTTAGGTGAAATTATAATAAATCATCAAAAATTTCTTCTTTTTCTTCCACTTGATCAATCGTTAACGTCTCGATTCCAGCGACAGCTTCTTCGATAAATTCAGTGAAATCAACATTTGACTCTAAATAATTTACTTTTTTTCTTGTCGGATTTGTAACCGGCGATTTCGGTACAAAAATGGTACAACAATCTTCATAAGGCCTGATCGAAATTTCGTACGTGCCAATTTTTTGAGCAATTTCCATGATTTCTTCTTTGTCTAATGCGACGAGAGGTCGTAATACTGGCAAGTTCGTCACTTCGTTGATGACATTCATGCTCGCTAACGTTTGACTTGCCACTTGTCCTAAACTTTCTCCAGTCGTTAACGATAAGATATTTTCTTTATGACATACTTTTTCACTTATTGTATACATGATTCTTCGCATGACGGTCATCGCATACCGCTCGGGAATCGATTTAAAAATTTCTTGTTGCAATTTCGTAAAAGGTACGAGATGAACTTTTATCGGACCACCGAAATTCGTCAACACTTTCGTTAAATCTAACACTTTCTGTTTTGCTCGTTCACTCGTAAAAGGTGGGGAATGAAAATGGATCGTTTCTAGTTGTACCCCGCGTTTCATCATTAAATAACCAGCAACTGGGCTATCAATTCCACCAGAGAGGAGCAGAAATGTTTTTCCTCCTGTGCCGACAGGTAACCCGCCTGCACCTCGAATAACAGCGACATGATATACGTTGCTTTTTCACGGATTTCAACGTTTATTTCTACATCTGGTTGATGGACATCCACTTTAAAACCAGTCGTATTTTTTAGTAAATAAGCTCCTAAAATTTGATTCATTTGTTGTGACGTCTTGGAAATTGTTTATTCGCACGACGGACGGAAACTTTAAACGTTTTTGCTCGGTATGTTTTTTTAAAGCATCAAGTCCCGCTTCTTTCATCGCTTCTTCTTCGTTTGCGACTTTCATCGCTAAACTCATACTATAAATACCGAAGACGTTTTTACATTTTTCGATGACTGGCTCAGGGTCATGGCCATTCAAAACGACGAACATTCTTCCTTGTGAGCGATTTACTTTTATATTTGGAAATTCTTTTAACTGCTTCTTGTACATTTTTTTGTAACTTATTGAGATAAACTGGTTTTTGTTTTTCCCTTTTAAACCAAGTTCACCGTATCTAATTAAAATGATGATCGTATTCCATTGTTATCTCTCCAATATCTCTTTTAATTCGCTAATAGTCTGTTCAAATATATCAATAAATTCATCGATATTCTTCTTCTGTTTTATGATAAGATAAACTAATTCTTAAACCGGAAGTCGTCCGGTCATTTCGTTTAGCCGCATGCGAGTAAAATGCGACTTTCATCTTGCTGTTTCGAAGAACATGCTGATTTTGTTGAGATCGTCGCACTCTTTTCATATAAAGCGTGAATGACGACTTCTGGTTTTAAACCAGGAACAGACACGTTCAAAATGTGCGGCGCCCCATCTTTGGGAGAGTTCATATAAACATATTCCATTGAAGTTAACGCCCGATAAAGTTTTTCACGAAGTCGTTTTAAGCGATCGATTTCGTTCTGTTGTCGTTCTAAAATTAAACGTAATGCACGAACATCGAAACATTTCCAGCAACGTTTTCTGTGCCTGAACGGATACCGAACTCTTGATTTCCACCGTGAAAGAAGGGAATATAAACTTGTTCCTTCTTTCATAAATAAAATACCAGTCCCTTTCAGACCATGAATTTTATGACCGGAAAATGTACATAAATCGATACCGTTATTTTGTAGTTCAATTGGTACTTTGCCAAGTGCTTGTACCGCATCTACGTGGAAAAAGATTTTCGGATATTTTTTTAATATTTGACCGACTTCAGCAATCGGTTGAATCGAACCGATTTCATTATTAACATGCATTACTGATACTAAAATCGTATCATCAGTAATGGCTTTTTCAAGTTGTTGAGCGTCGATGATTCCTCTTTCATTCACAGGTAAAAAAGTAATCCGAAAACCGAACTTTTGTAAACTTTTACATGTTTCATAAACGGATGGATGTTCAATTTCAGTCGTTATAATATGTTTTCCACGATTCATATATTTTAATGCAATACCTTTAATTGCAAGATTATTCCCTTCCGTACCTCCAGAGGTGAAGATAATCTCTTGTGGTTTTACTTGCAATAAGTTTGCTGCTTGTTCTCGTGCGCGTGTCTGTAGCTTTTCCACTTCGGCACCTAATTCATGGATCGATGAAGGATTGCCGAAAAATTTTTCGGTCACTTGTAAAAAGCTTTGTACGACGGATGGATCTGGTTTTGTTGTTGCACTATTATCTAGATAAATCATGAATAACCCTTTCTTTCTTTTGAAATTTTTTCCTATTTTTTATCAAATAAACAAGACTGGCTAGATAGATGGCTTTCTATTAGTCAGTCTTTCCAATTAAGAAACGATCTTTTCTTGATTTTTTTCAATTTTTTTCAATGCACCTGGCTCGATTTCTTCAACTGCTCTAGCAGCTTTTTCTAAAGCTAATTCATATTCAGCCTTCCTAAATAAATTTTCCGATTCGATTAGTTCTGCTGCTAACATCGGATTAGAACTTCGATAACGATTCGCATATTGGATGACTTGTTCTGTTAGATAAGCTTGTTCTAACATTTCTTTTGTCGTATCGATCGCTACCTTTACAGCATTTTGAGCATCCGCTAAAGATTTTTGTACCGCTACAATATCTAACGGCTTCATCTCTAACGTTTCTAAAACAATGTCATTTTTCTTACGTGCTTCCTCAATCAAATCCCAAATACGGTTAGGAACGCCAGGTAAATTGCTTTTTCTTAACTTACGGTTGATTTGATAAATTTCATCGTTCATTTTCTTAATTTGTTCGCGTGCTTCTATTTCATCTTTTCGTAAATTTTGCGATTCGTTCTTTGAATTGTTCATGTTCATTTTCAATTCGTTCTAATTGTTCGAAGGCAGCTTCTAACTCTTCCCGTAAATGAGAATGTGCTTCGTTGTTTTTTTCCACTTTTTCTGTCAGTTCTTTTAACTGCTCTTTTAACTGTTGAAGCAATTTCTCGAGCGTCATATATTTTTCTAAATCAGCATCTTCGAAGTAATACGCTTGTTTTAGTTGTTCCACTTCTGATTGTGTATGTAAAAAATTTTTTTCGAAATTTTGTAATGCCTTTTCATAATTTGGCATTTTCGAATCAACGTAATTTTTAGCGAGTGCTTCTTTCTCAAGTTGATCGTACATGTCTTTTATTTGGCTTTCAATGTCAGGGATGATTTCTTTTACTTTTTCAGTACCTTCTTTTTCCAACATTTGTACTAAGTCAATTAACTTTGCTTGGTAGTCACTAATTTCTTTTCCTAAATTTAAATGATCAATATAATATCCTTCCTCTTTCATTTCGTTAATACCTTTATATAGTTCATCCAACTGGGATGGAAGTTCATCGTTTACACAAATGGTATAGTTCTGGAAATTCTTCTAATTCTTGCTTTAACTTTTGAAAGCGTTCTTTCACTCGCTCAACTAGTTCTTTTGCTTGTAAATAATTACCTTCTTCGACGAGTTCGTTATATGTATTGATTTCTTGTTCAATATCGTCCATTTCCACTTCAAAACGAATTTCCGCCCGATCATATTTATGGCGATTTTGCAATAATTGTTTCCGCATCTCTTTTAACGATGGTGTTAATTTTTCAATTTCTTTTCTATTCTGTTCTTCTGTTTCTAATAATTCGTTCAGTTCAGTCAAAATCGTTTCAATTTCTTTTTCACTTTCCACTAAAATAGCTTCCATCTTCTTCATTAACTTTTTTGCCGTACCGAATTTATAGCGATCAGCCGCAGTTTCAGTATCATAAAGATACTCTTCTACGTCTGCTAATTTATTATTAAGAATATCTTCCCATTTTTCTTTCCATATTTCGAATTTTTCTTTCGTATCACCTTGTAGGTTCAACTCTTTCACTTTCGCTAATTCGTTTGCGACATTTCGATTCATAATGTCTAATTTCCAGCTCTCATAGTAATCGACAGAATCGTACAGCCTTTTCCTTAAAATGAGTCCTACAATGATTAATACGATGATTGCTAAAATGAAACCTATAATATATTCCATGATGAACCTCCTAATTCTTTTATAGAAGGGTAATATTCATATCATAATATTTCACTATTTATCATACCATGATTTCAACTATTTTTGCTAAAAAAATAGGAATTATAACAAAATATATTGTAATTGTTGAAAATTATAGTTCAAATTTCCTAATAAAGAGATGAAAAGGACAACAAATGGATTAGATTGGCTGTCCATTCGACATATTTTATTGAAGTGAAATTTTTTGTCGTTTATTATTTGTCGTCATATCATTAGCTAACATATCGATCCATTCATAAATCGTTTCTGTAAATTTGTTTATAAATTGTTCATATGCTTCACGATCTAAAAAGCGGTAATTCCAATCTTCCTGTAACAGAAACGGCGATATGAACATCCCTTTTAACTGCATCAATAAATATGTTCGCTTCTCTGTAAAATTTGGATGCAATACAGAATAAAATAACTGTTTCAGGAGATAATTTTCCTTAGCTAAATATGTAACTGACATTTCCCTCACGAAAGTCGAATCTAACGTCAATTCTCTTTGAATGAAAGAAGTTAGTTGATAATTTTCCACTTTATATTTTACAATTGTAAAAATAATTTTTTTTAGCAGTTCCAAATGATTTAAATCATGATTTTTTTCCAATGTTTCTTCGATTAATGATAAATACGTTTCGTAATAATTGGTAACTGCATATTCTAACAACCCTTGCTTCCCTTTAAAATAATAACTAATTAATGAGACATTGACAGATGCTTTCGTCGCGATGTCGCGAACTGAAGTACCGTCAAATCCTTTTTGATAAAATAGTAAAGAAGCTGCATCGACTACTTTTTGTTTCGTGGAAATTTTGGACAATATTTACTCCCTCCAATTTATTCGTCATTTTCCGTTGAAAGAAAAATAAATAGACGAGTAATCAACAATTACGAAAATCATTTATTCCTTTACTACTTGAACAATCGTGAAAATAATGCTTTAACATATATTTCGACAAGGGCATGTGAAATCCTTTCAATAAAATTAAAAAATCCGGTCACTCTTAAAAGTCACCGGTATATTTCGTACATTCAATTATTTATGTTTTTAAAACCAACATATGATCTAGATGAACGTACTTAAAATCCAACGCTTTGTACTACTCGATTTTTCCCAGCCGCTTTCGCTTCGTATAGGGCTTTATCAGCTCTTATGAACAATTTTTCAATCGAATCTTCCTGACCTTTAGTCCAAATAGATACACCACATGATAAGCTAACTTTCGGATTTGTAAGTTCGTTTACTTTTTTCCTTATTTGTTCCGCTTTTGCAGTCGATTCAGCTAAATTAGCACTCGGTAAATATACCGCAAACTCTTCGCCGCCCCATCTAGCAGCAATTTGATCTTCTTTCATTTCCGATTTAATAATATTTGCAACTTGAATGAGTACTTTATCGCCGACATAATGTCCATATGTGTCGTTAATAAGTTTAAAATCATCTACATCAAATAAGATAAGTGCTCCTTGCCCATTTTGTTGCATATGATGTTGAATTAATTCGTCGATATGACTACGAGAATAAAGTTTTGTTAAATGATCTGTCGTAGCGAGTCGTTTTAATCTTTCGGTTAAAATCGAATTCGTAAATGCTAACGCCGCATGCTGGACGTATGTTTGAATAAACTTGAACGTGTCAAATGAAAAATAATACGGGTTTTGATGCATAATAATAATCATTCCGATAATAGATTCCGAACTATTCATCGGAATCACCATTAAAGATTTAAAAGGAATATCTTCTATGTCAGATTGATAATTTCCTGAGAAAAATGGTTTACGATTTTTCATAATATTTTGATAAACCGATTCGACGAACATATTGCCAATTTCTGTTTTGAAAAAATCTGTACTTCCTCGTAATATTTCAATCGATTTTTCACAATATTCGGATTCAAATAATACGACACCGATTTGGTCGGCATGACAAGAATGAAATATATGTTTTTTCACAGTTTCCGTAATATCGTCAATTTGCAAATTCAAGTTCAATTCATGCGATGCTACGTTAATCACTTGTAAATCAGATACTCGTTTATTCGAGGACTGATATAGCGTCGTTCGTTCGATCGCTCGTCCGACCATGTTCGTTAAATCTTTAATAAATTGAATTTCACTTTTTTCTAGTTGAATCATCACCGGAATGACGATTTGAAATACACCGTATACACCTTGGTTTCCGCTTAACGGTGCGTAAATGTGCGTTTTGTCATTTTCTTTATCGAATTGTATTTGTAATTCGCCATTAATAAAGGCAACAATTCCTGGGTTTGACGATGCCTCTTTCGTATATTCAATCAACTTCACAGGTAGTGAGCGACATTCGACTTCATGTGACATTAAGAAGTAAAATTCAAATGAAGGATAAATTAGTTGTGATGTTTGGTACACTTTTTCTAGCACTTCAGAAGTTTTATGTACAGAGTGCAACTTCGTCGATAATTGAAACATAATTTCATGACGATGATGAATAAATTCATGTTGTCGATGAAGATAATTCGTAATTAAAAATTGTTCCAAAACGTTTTGAACATGTTTAAATGTTTCGTTAGAGTAAGGAAGTTCATTTTCATATTGTAGTAAAATGAGCATGTAAAAGTGTTCACGTTTATGTATCTTCAGCAAAACATTTGCATTTGTATCTAGTTGCAACAACGGATTATTTCCCGCTAAATTTATAACATCAGAATGCTGATCAAAATGTTCCATAAAACGTTCAACTGAAATTTCTCTATATTGAAATGAGTTGTTTGAACTAATCATTTTTACTTCATTCTGTAATTCCCATTTATTATAAATAAAGAAAACTGTATTTATAGCATGTAACGTTTCCGTTATTTTAACAGATAAACTATCCACGATATTTTTCCGTTTACCATGATCAAAGACGTAGGTCAACTCAAAAAGATTAGCCTTCAGTTTCTCAATTACTGTCATTATCTCACCTACTTGCCCTTCATAGGATTAATTTCATTATATCATTAATAATACTTTATTACTAGATTATGTGTGTAAAATTTCCTATATTACATTGAAAAATTACTCATAATGAACACAAAAAAAACCGTAAGAATACTTCCGGAATATTTGATAAAATTGAGTTGATTATTTACCAACTACTATTATTTTATATGTATAATATTCCTTAAACAGTATTCAACGATTTCAACTTAAAGACAATGTAAATTTATTAATAAAGATGACAAGCGACTTTATGTTTAGGTGTTTTTTCATTGATGACGGGTTTTTTCTCTTTACAAATATCCATCGCAAACGGACATCTCGTATGAAACACACATCCTGATGGCGGATTTAATGGTGAAGGTAAATCACCTTTTAAAATAATTCGTTCTCTTTTATGTTTCGGATTTGGAATTGGGACTGCTGATAAGAATGCTTTTGTATATGGATGAAGTGGTTATTCAATTAATGACTATCTGTATGAGCTTCTTCAACTATCTTTCCTAAATACATGACACCAATTCGATCAGAAATATGACGAACGACACTAATATCGTGCGCAATGAATAAGATAAGTCAACTTTAAGTTCTTCTTGCAATTTTTGCAATAAATTGATCACTTGTGATTGAATCGATACGTCCAGTGCTGAAACTGGTTCATCCGCGACAACAATTTTCGGATTAACAACTAATGCTCTTGCAAGACCAATCCGCTGTCTCTGTCCACCTGACAACTCATGAGGATAACGATAATAATGATCGATCCGCATCCCTACTTTTTCTAAAATATCCATCGACCATTTCTGTTCGTTCATTGCTTTTACCAATTCCATGAATTTCTAAAGGTTCTTCTAATATTTTGTCCGATTCGTTTCCGTGGATTTAAAGAAGAATATGGATCTTGAAAAACCATTTGCAAGTCTTTACGAATTTCTCGTGTTTCTTTACGATTCAATTGAAAAATATCTCTATTTTTATAAATTGCTTGCACCTTCAGTCGGTTCAATTAAACGAAGAATCGTTCTACCAGTTGTACTTTTACCACAACCAGATTCCCCTACTAAGCCCATATGTTTCCCCTTCATATAATCGAATGAAACATCATTAACTGCTTTAACGACATCCTTGTTTCTCCACCTAGTTTTCCCAATATCCCTTCAACTGGAAAATACTTTTTTAGACCTCTAACTTGCAAATTGGAGCATCAACTTGGTCGTGACGTCTTTTGTTCTTCAACTGTTCAACATATTAATCTCTCCTCCTTTTTTGCAAGTTTCTTCGGCATGCCAACATCTTACTTTTTGTCCATTATCGTATATTTTTTAACTTCGGATTGTTTCTAAAACATAATTCATCTGCAAACGGACAACGGGTCGAAAAACGACATCCTTTCGGGATATTGTCTAATGAAGGAACTGTCCCTTCGATCGACATGTAATGGTTTCTGAGCGGTCACCATCGAGTTGTGGTAATTGATTTCATCAATCCTTTTGTATATGGATGCAGTCGGTCGTTCAAATAATCTTTCCACATCTGCTTCTTCTACAATTTGACCTAAATACATGACCGCAACACGTGAACATAATTCAGCGACCACACCTAAATCATGTGTAATAAAAATAACTCCCATGTTCAACTCTTTGTTTAACCGCTGAATCAACTCAGAATTTGCGCTTGAATCGTCACGTCTAAAGCCGTTGTTGGCTCATCAGCGATTAATAATTTTGGCTGACATGACAAGGCGATGGCGATCATTACTCGTTGTTGCATTCCACCGGAAATTCGTGTGGGTACTCATTAATTCTTTTTTCCGGCGCGGAATCCCTGTTAACTTTAACATTTCTAATGCTTTTTCATACGCTTCTTTTTTCGAAACTTTTTGGTGTAACAAAATCGATTCAGCTATTTGAGCACCAATGGTAAAAACTGGATTTAATGAACTTAATGGATCTTGGAAAATCATCGCAATGTCATTTCCACGAATTTTTTCCATTTCATTTTGAGATAGTGATAAGTAAATCTTTTCCTTTGAAATTTAATTTCGCCTTCATATTCAACTAACGTTTTCATCAAACAATCTTAAAATCGATTGGGATGTTACACTTTTCCCACAACCTGATTCTCCGACTAACCCTAATATTTCCCCTTCTTCGACTTGAAATGTAACCCCATCAACTGCTGTAACTTGTCCACGTTCTGTATTAAAATGAGTTTTTAAGTCATTAATTTGTAATAAGAGGTCTGATTCATACTTGAATAATCCTCCTTTTCAAGATTTATTTACTTACTTTCTTCGCTTCGTTTGACATGTGGATCGATCAAGTCTCGTAAACCATCACCGAGTAAATTTAAGCCGAGTACAGATAAAACAATCATTAATCCTGGAAATACAGTCATCCACCATGCATTGAAAATAACTAGTTTTCCATCATATAAAATATTTCCCCAACTCGGATCAGGTGCAGGTACACCTGCTCCAAAAAACTTAACGCAGCTTCAATAATAATTGCATCTGCAAAAATATATGTAGCTTGAACGACGAACGGTGAAATCGTATTTGGCATAATATGTAACCAAATAATTCTCGTGCACTTGCCCCTTGTGCTTTCATCGCTTCAATATATGTCTGTTCTCGTACGACAATGCAGCCGATCGAATGACACGGGCAATATAGGGAGTAAACACGATACTTAATGCGATGACTACGTTTCTTGTATTTGGACCTAATGCTGCCATTAAAGCAATTGCGAAGTAAAATCGCCGGGATCGCCATTAATCCATCACATATCCGCATTAAAATATGGTCTAACGATCGGTAATAACTTGCATAAAGACCAATGACTCATACCGAAAATGAAGAAATAGCCGCAACTGAAAACCTACTCCCAATGTCACTTGTGCACCGTGGACAATTCGCGATAGTAAATCTCGTCCAAATTCATCTGTTCCTAGTAAATGTTCACTACTTGGACTATGTAATCGATTCTTACAACCATTTCATACGGAGTCATACCGAACTAAGATAGGTCCAACGATAGTGTAACGACATTAAAAATAAAAGTAATTAAGCATCCTGTAACCATTAATTTATTTGGAAATAATTCGTTTGACTAAAAATTATCGTTGTTCTTTTTTTAATTTCTGTTTCACATCAGATAATTTGTTCTCGTATCTTTACTTATCGCTTCATTGCCTCCCTCCTTCATTTCCGATCCAAACGTACACGTGGATCGATCATTCCATATAATAAGTCGATAATTAAATTAATGAATACGTAAGCTAACGTAACGAATAATACAACTCCTTGGATGACCGCATAATCACGTCGTTCTACTGAGTTAATGATGAGTTGTCCAATTCCCGGGATATTGAAAATCGTTTCAGTTACAACCGCACCCAGCAACTAATGTTCCAAATGTTTGACCGATGACTGTTAAAATTGGTAAAAATGCATTTCGTAATGCATGTTTATAAACAAGATGTACAGCTTTTTTACACCTTTAGCTTGCGCTGTTTTAATATAGTTCGTATTCAACACTTCTAACATCGAAGTTCGTGTCATCCGAGCTACTAATGCTGCTTGAATTGCTCCTAATGAAATAGCCGGCATAATTAAATATTTTAAATGATTCCAAAGTCCAGCTCTTAACGGTTGATAGCCTGCAACAGGTAACCATCCTAACTTTACACCGAATAATAATATGAGTAACAAACCTAATAAAAAGCTCGGTACAGACATTCCTAGTAACGATACACCCATAATCGATTGGTCAGCGATCGTCCCACGTCTGTTCGCCGCCGCAATTCCTAACGGTATTGCGATTAAAATTGTAATAACTAGCGCCATGATCGATAAAGATAAAGTTGGATATAAATGATCTAATATGGCCGTTAATACAGGCTCTTTCATAAAATATGACGTACCGAAATCACCTTTAAAAACACCGCTTATCCAGATAAGATATTGCTAATAAATTGGTTTATCTAAGCCATAGTATTCTCTTAATTCTTGTAACTGTTCTTCCGTTGCGTCAACACCGAGCATAACTGCTGCTGGATCACCTGGTGTAATGTGAATAATTAAAAAAATTGCTATCGATACGACGAACAATACAGGAATTAGCGATAAGATCCGTTTTATTACATATTTAACCATGAGCAAACCTCCTTTATACTTGTTCATCTTGATAAAAAAATGACCAGTTAATAGAGTTTAGCTATCAATCTCCCAACTCTTTTGACATTTAAACTCTATGAACTGGTTAAAAAACTTTCTATATTTGGATATCTATAAACAAATAGTTTAAGTTTGCCATGAAATCATAGATGTCAATGTTTCGTTAGGAAAAGCAAAACTCAACATTAGAAGTGCCATTAAACAATTCGTTTACATGGCACTTCTTAAAACTCATGTATTATACAAGTATTTATTCTTTATCTTGATCGTAAACAGGTAAATTATCAATATACGGGAACAAGTTGATTTTTGCAGCTTCATAAACCCGTTTTAATTCTTCGATCGGATTTTCATGTTCATCAACTCGTAAATCGACGATCGGATATGATAGTTTATCAAATACTTTCACTGCTGCTGATTGTCTGCCACGCTTGTCTCCACCAGCAGCTTGTCCGGCTTCAATCGTTTCTATTAATTTAAGAGGTAAATATTCTTCTTTACTATTTTCATAAGTTTCGGCCATTTTTTGAATGACTTGTTCGCCGACAAGCATGTTACCGGCTACAACAAATTGGTCACCGAAGTAATGTCCCGCCCAAGGTACCGTTTCTTTTCCTGTATAACCAGCAGTTCGTCCTTCATTGTTGACGATTGCTAGTTGGCTTTTTTATATTCAGGGTTTTCACTTTTTACTTTTTCGATTACTTCTTCGGCTGACATGCCTTGCTCCAAATACTTTAATCCGTTAATCCCAAAGTATGGATTCAATGCTGCTTGAGATGCGATCGCACCCGTTTTCGCTTTGACATATACAGCAAGACTGCCGACTGCCGGTCTTGCTGTACTAACTGCCATCCCCAACATACCTGTCTTTTTACAACGAGCAACAATCGAAAAAGTCATGGGTATCCCCTTTACTTTATAATTATCAACGTTAATATTTATTCGTTTTTTGAAACGTTCCATAAAATCATTCTGTCAGAGAATTGGTAGTTTCGATAGACGTACGAGTTGCATCGATACGGCTATAGTCACCGATTTTAATTGCTGGTATATATTCATAGAACCACTCTTGTAACTCATCATAAATAGGTAGCGCTTCTTCCAATGTCGGTTGTGATTTCGAACTTCTCTCTTAATTCGTCTAATTCAGGATCATCTGTATAACCAGATACAACTTTTTGTAAGAAGTGATGTGCTGTCGGTTCAGGCTTATAACCTAACCAAACCATGTTAATATCGTAATCATAATCCTGTTCATCTGCCATATTACTTAATAGCGTTGCCCAGTCGAATACTTCCAACTCAACGTTAATGTCAATCGCTTCAAGTTGTTGTTGTAGTACGACTGCTGCGTTATACATAAATTCATAATCGCGAGATGTCATAATTTTCACTGTTTCACCATTATATCCAGCTTCTTCGAAAAGCTGTTTTGCTCTTTCAGGATCGTTAACATTATACTTTTCTTTACCAGCATCACTGTACCAAAGATCTTCTTGATGTGGCATCATCATGTTGTGATTCAATGAATAAAATCTTTCATCCGTAAATGCCCCATGTAACATTTCTTCGTGGTCAATTAGTGTCGCTAGTGCTTCACGAGCCTTTACGTCATGAAACAAACGCCCTTCTTTTTTATTCAAAAATGCAATTAACGTTCCTGCACCTGGTAAAATTTGATTTTCGACGTTTTGGTCGTTATCAAGTTGGTCGACACTATCATACGGTACTTCATGTGCAATATCGTATTCTCCAGATTGAATACCAGCAACACGTGTAGAAGGATCAAGTACGAAATGGAAATATAAATCGTCAACTAATGCTTCTTTTTTACCGGATAAACCGTCAGCTTCTTCGTCGATGCCGACGTAGTCTTCAAACTTTGTCAAATGTACATATTGGTCTTGTTTCCATTCTACAAATTGAAACGGTCCTGTTCCGATAAATTCATGAACTGTATCAGGGTCTGCTTCGTCGATCACTTCTTTCGGCATAATCGCAGAAAAAGAAGAAGATCCTTGTGCAATTGCAACTAAAGCAGTTGAAAGCGGTGTTTCCATTTGTAATTCGACGGTATAATCGTCCACTTCTACGAATTCTGCGTCATCAAATTGCCCTCTTCCCCCTGTTCCATCTTTCCATCTATTCATCGAGGCAACGACGTCTTCAGCTTTCATTTCTTTACCATTATGGAAAAGGACGCCTTCTCGTAAATGGAAAGTGATCGTTAATCCATCTTCACTTTGCTCCCAAGATTCAGCTAACATCGGTTTAATATTATATTCGGAATCCGTCGTTAATAACGGTTCAAATACATGTCCCATAATTTCTGCAGTAATGACAGCATTTCCTACTTGTGGGTCAAGAACAGGTGGTTGAGCTGAATAAGCAATATTGATTTCTCCCCCTGTTACAGTTTCTGATGATGATTCATCTGATGATGAAGTACTTTCTGTATCTGATGATTCTGAAGAACATGCAACTAATAATACTGCAATAAGTGCAATGAACGATGCTTTTAATAAATGTCTGAAACGACATATAAAAAATCCCCCTTTTAAAATATGTATCTTTTTGTCTTTAAAATTGAATTTTTAAATCGTCAAAAAAATTTAGCCTTTATCTTAAAATTCCCCTCCTTCATTTTTCCTATATTTGACACTACCACCTTTTTACTATTATAAAGGTAGAATGTATCGTTTTTTGACAATTCATAAATAAATAAAAATTCAACATTTGCTGTTAATTATAGCTTGACTTAATTTTTTGTCAAATTTGTTAATAAAATAAATGATTTGTAAAAAAAACAAAACTAGTTATGAAAACTAGTTTTTACATAGAAGTACGTAACATATTTATTTTTTTAATACTCGACCCAATTATTTCTAATCGCTGTAACGACTGCTTGTGTTCGATCTTTTACTTTCATCTTTTTAAACAAACTACTGACATGATTTTTTACCGTTTTTTCACTAATATTTAATTCTTCCGCAATTTCCCGATTACTCTTTCCATCTGTAAGCAACTGTAACACTTCACATTCACGTTTTGTATATAAATGTAATGGGCGTTTCACTTCTGGTTGTTCTTCTGCACTTGAACGTAATATTCGACGATAATCTTCCACTAAATCGTGGGTAACTGCTGCATGCACGTACGATATACCTTGATGGATCGTTTTAATTGCTTCAACGAATGTAAATACATCCATCTCTTTCAATAAATATCCGTGAGCTCCTGCCTTAATTGTTTCTTTAATGTAATATTGTTCACCTTCTGAAGCCATCACGATTACTTTAATGTCACTACCACCAGTTCGGTTAATGATTTGTTCTTTAATATTTTCCATATTTTCTCTAAAAATGTGAATATCTATCAAAACAACGTCAATTTCTGCTGAGGAAAGAATCGTTGGAATGACTGAAAAATCATCGGTACTTTCGACGATTTGGAAACTTGTTTCAGATTCGAGCACCCGTTTTACACCTTCACGAAATAGTTGTTGATAGTCTAAAAGTACAATTTTTATTTCTTCCATCCAATTACCTCCTCTACTTACCAATTCTTTCTCCATGAACTACTAATCTATGACTATTTGCTCGATAAGGATGGCAAGTGATCAATGAAGCTAAATCTTTTCCTTCTACAATTCGTAAATTTTCTGTTTCATAAGGTAAAATTACTTCTACATCGTAAACTTCATATACTAACGTTTCTTCTAACGTATGAATGAAAAAAACATCTCCATCTTTTAATACATCCAAATTTCGAAACATCGCTTTCGTACCCATTCCCTTATGTCCGGCTAAAACAGTATGTGTATTTTTACCTCCTATCGGAAGTGAGGAACCTTCTACTTGACCAATTCGTTTCGATAACTCTTTTTCCGAAGCTCCTAATTAGATCGGTATTTGTAAATTCAACTTAGGTATTTCAATTGCTGTAAAATGATCTCCCAATTGACTAACATTTTCACATTCCGGACAGGCATCTTGACTATAATGTTCTGTAAATGGATCATGAAACCCTTCTTCATTTGAGAACAAAGCTTCATTACATAGACGAATTTGCTCATAATTTGATATTTCTTTTCTCGGAATTGATTTTGCTTCGTTGATAAAATGATTTACTTGCGTTTTTTGGATATGTTTGTTTACAACTTGAGCGATGTGCGGGTATAAGAGAATTGCCAAACCTAAGAAAAACAATGTATATATCCATTTATTTTTCCGCATTTTTCCCACGCTCACGTAACCGTTTTTGCCATAGAAAGTATAACGTTAATACTAATATTCCCAATACACTGCTTATTAATACCCGTTTTCGATTATTTTGTAACTTATTATTTAGGTCGGGTGAACTATCAACTAAAGTTTCCTCAACATATGGTACTCTTTCCCCTCGAACTAAAAGGCGATGGGTATTAATTATATACGGTTCACATGTAATTAACGTCACATAATCTTTGTCAGGAACTATTTCCAACCAATTTGTTTCATAGGGAAGAACTACTTTGATATCATCGGCTTCATAAGCGAGCGTTTCTCCTAATGTATGGATGAAAAAAAGATCTCCTTCTTTCACTTTATCTAAATGACGAAAAAGATTAGAACTTGGTAATCCTCGATGTCCTGTTAAGGCACTATGGGTACCTAAACCGCCGATCGGAAAAGATGAATTAGACATATGTCCTATCCCCCTTTGAAGCACTTCATCGCTTACACCGTGATAAATAGGTAATTCAGCGTTTATCGTTGGAATTTCTAAATACCCAATTGCCTCTTCGATATCTAGTACATCGAAATAACCTGTAATGACTTCTTCATCACTATCCTTACTTTCATCTGAAAACGGATCAGTAATTGGGATAAAGGTCTCTTGGATTGTTTCGTTGTATTCTTCTGCCTTTTTTCTTTCCTTTTCTATCTCGTCTTCAGACATATTTGCAAGTGCTTCATTATGCTTATAGATGACGGTATAATGGTCTTTAGTACTAAGCCAATTGCTGACGATAGGATAAAAAAAATGATAAAACCTGCCATAAACATGGTTGGAATGATCAATTTACGAAAAAACTTCATTTAATTCCATCCTTTTAAAAAAATCATTGAATTGAATCATAAAAATTTATGAAAGAAAGAGAGCGTTGAAGCTCCCTTTCTCATATATTATTTCATTTAACTTAAGACTTACATTGCATCTTCTTTTCTACGGCGGCGCATCATATAAAGCGTTGTTCCCATAAATGAAAGTCCTACGATCGTAAAGAGCATCGTTCCGATACCACCTGTTTTCGGAAGTTCCCAATCGGATTTATAGTTTTTAACAGTTACTTCTTTTGTTTGTGCAGAATCAATTGTGATTGTTTTTGCATCTGTGATTAAGCTATATCCATTTGGTGCTTTTACTTCAACGAGTTCGTAATCTCCAAAATCTACTTCACCAAAGTCAAGCATTCCGTCGCTATTAGTAGTTCCAGATTTTACCACTTCATCGTTTTGACGAAGTTCGAACTTTGCACCTTGGAGGTACTCATTAGTATTTCCTTCTTTCTTAATAACGACTAAATTTCCTGCTGTCGGAGTGACAGGTACATCAATTGTTACTTTTTCACCACTATAGCCATGTCTATTTTCATAATCGATGTATGCTTTGTTATTAATTACTTTATTTGCTTCTGCATCTTCTTTTACTTTCGCTGTAAACTTGAAAGTTACTGTTCCTTGTTCCAACTCACTTGGTGTTCCAACCCACTTAAGCTCTGACTATTTTCTTCAAATGTAAATCCAGCTGGTTGTTCTGTTACTTCTAAAAACTTCAAATTCTCATGTAACATATCTGTTACGTTAAAGTACTTATATGAATGAATATCTCCCGGCATATCCGAAGTAAACGACTTTTACCGGCTCATTAGGGCTTAAAGTCACTTCTTGTGGATCTTCTCCAACGATAAGCGTATAATCGGATACTTCTTTCGCTAGTACATCGTGCGTTCCAAAATTATGCACGTCTCCATAATATTCGTCATAAAAGTTGTGCGCATCTTCTATTGATTCGACCGGATTTCCATCCCCATCAACTAGGTCTCCATCCACATTCACTCGATATCCAATGCGTTTAATTTTTCCTTTATCAATTTGACCTTCTGGAATTTTAAAGTATTTCGTTGCATCGTTTCCGTTACTATCACGGTAATGAAGCGGTGTTTCTTTATTCATCGGATAATCGATATGGCCTTTCAGATCTGGGTGCTCCCAATCGATCGTGACCGTGTATTTTAAAGTTGGTTTCTCGCCTTCTCTAATATCTCCGATGTTCCAAGTAAAAGTTTTCGTTGATTCATCCCATGTAACCGTCGTTCCCGTTGAAGCTTCGTAGTCATTTCCGTTATATTTACCTTTTACTAGCTTAAACATGTCGCCTAATGGATCAGTGACGACTGCATTCGTTGCGGCATATTTGATCTCTCCGGCAATTTCATCAAAAATACCACTTAAATCATCCACACCAGCTTGAAAATACCCTTTGTTCTGGCTATTTCTTAAGACATTGATAGCATTTGTGTTACCACCTACATCAAGACCGATGGAGTACATGTTAATTAAATTGATATTCATGATTTGCCAAGCTTCAGAAATAGTTGCAGGACCATTTGTTCTAACTGTATAACCATTTACTGTGTATTGGTCACCACCAAAACAACCTACAAATGGTATACAGATTGGACTACTCAAATTGTAACTATCTCCACTACCAATTTGATTATTCGTAAAATTTGTAAGTCTAAAATTATAGCTTCCATATGACCATGAATGTGCTGTAGCATTATTTTCCCTGTAACTATACGTCGGCTCACCATCACTTAAAAGGACGATAATTTTTTCCTCCGCTGAAGTAAGTGCAACTAAATTATTCGCTACTCTTAATCCTGCTTGAATATTCGTTCCCCCAGAAGCGCTGATGTTATTAATTGCATTGATTAATCGTTGCCTGTCATTGGATCCCCGGAAACTTGAATTTGTTTGAGCTTGATTAGAAAATGATACTAAAGCGATCCTCGTTTGTGGGCCTTCCGTCAACAGTTCATTTACAAATTGGATAGCGCCTTCTTTTGCTTTTGTTAAACGATTCCCTCGCATACTCCCAGATCTATCAAGGAGAAGAACAATATCTGTTGATTTCATCGAGTCAATATCTTTCGCTTCGACTGAAAGTTCAATCTCCCATTCGGCATAGTTATCTGTAGGGGTTGCTTCTTTTCCGTTTAATTTAACAGACCCTGGTGCTGGCCAATCTAGGTTACTTGACATTGCTTTAAACAGATTTTGGGAATTATTTTTAATAAACGGCTTAAAACTTGGATCGACTATACCGATTTCTTCATCGACTTCAAATTCTTTTTGAAGCTTTTGAATCTCCTCTTCCGTCAATTGCTCCATCAGTTTTTACAATTCTTTTTCCGTAAACTCATTTAAAGATTTACTTTTTAACATTGCTAAAACTGCATCATACTTATAATCTTCTATGTCTTGCTGTTCTTCTTCCTTCACGTTCTTTTTATTCTCTTCTTTAGTTTCATTTTGTTCAGCGTTCTTCGGTTCTTTTTCCTGCTCAGCTGATTTTTCATTTCCTTCTTTTTGATCAGGCTCAACTTCAGCTTCCTGCTCATTTCTTTCTAATAGAACTTGCTCTCTTGATTCGTCTCTTTTTCCGTCATAATCGATCTCCGCTGCCATGGAAAATATTGTTTGTGATTCATTATTAATTTTTGTGGAAAGTTCTATGTTGTATGTATAGTTTCCTGCTGGGGTTGATACGATGTAACCATTATCATCTTTTTTATTTTTTACATCTTTTACCTCTTTTATTGAATCGAATGACTGACCATCACTAAAAGTAATTTTCGTTTCCGCATCAATGTCACTCTCTCATGAAGTTTCTATCGTAACTAGCCAATTGATTGTACTTTGATCATGATTGATTAATTTTACATCTACGATTGCATTTGTATTGCCATTTGCTTTTTTAGATTCCGCTAAAAGCCCTAAATTCGCCCCGAACAATTGTGATACGAGTAAAAGTACAGCAAGAACTAAAACAACTTTGGATTTTTTCATTTTCCCCTCCTCTCTTTTCACTCCCTTTTGACCTAACTACTAAAGGTCTACTTTAGTGTAGAGGAATTAGGAAAACGTCATATTTCGATTTAGAACATTTTTGTTCAGATTTTCGCTATAATTTGGACAAAATGATGAACGTTTTAAATACATCATTTTTTGAAAATAAATTTATAAAAAGACATAGAAAAAGAAATGAATCACTCATTTCTTACATATAAAACTATTTACTTTTTATGAGGAAATGCTTTGAAAAAATAAATTCTTGAGAATCGGCCTTAGTATTGGAAATGGAACAGGGCGACTATGTAATGAAAAAACAGTTGTATAAATTCACTTTTATTGTTGGGTTGAACAACATGATAAGATATGATAAATTTCATGTAATATCTTTGACATTTACAGGAGAAAATTATAGAATGGTCTTTGTGTAAAATAAGAAGGTAGCTTGAGTGAACTTTATGTTGAATCCATTTTGTTCCTCTTTCAAAAGAGGTGTATCGTGTAACTCTCTGCTACTGGAGCGAAGGTACATGAAAACAAAATGGGCAGCATAGAGGGCACAACGTTTTTATTTTACAAGTTTAAAGTAAAGGAGGAAACGCCCAATGGCTCGTTATACGGGACCTATATGGAAAAAATCTCGTCGCTATGGCATATCGTTAACAGGGACTGGTAAGGAATTAGAAAAACGTCCTTATGCACCAGGTCAACACGGCGCTGGTCAACGTCGTAAGATCTCTGAATATGGTTTACAACAACAAGAAAAACAAAAACTCCGCTTCATGTACGGATTAAATGAACGTCAATTCCGTAATCTTTTCGATGAAGCTGGGAAGATGAAAGGTGTTCACGGGGAAAACTTCATGATTCTCCTCGAGTGCCGTTTAGACAACCTTGTGTATCGTCTTGGCCTTGCACGTACACGTCGCCAAGCACGTCAGCTTGTAAACCACGGTCATATTACTGTTGACGGCCGTCGCGTTGATATTCCATCATACCGCGTAAAGCCAAATCAAGTAATCGGTGTTCGTGAAAAAGCACGTAATTTACAAGTCATCAAAGAAGCAGTCGAAGCGAACAATTTCGTTCCAGATTACTTAACTTTTGATGAAGAAAAAATGGAAGGCGTCTTAACTCGTCTACCGGAACGCTCTGAATTACCTGCTGAAATTAACGAATCACTTATCGTTGAGTACTACTCACGTTAATAAAACTAGTTTTTACAATTCAGTATTTAAAAACTCTAAAGCCTTGATACAACAAGGTTTTAGAGTTTTTTTATTATTTCACCTATATAAAATTATGTATATGGTGCACCGATTCTTTTGGGGCAAGTGGGGCAATTAAGGATTTCGAAAATGATCAAAAATATAGAAAAGATCGTAATGCAATATTGATTGTTTATTTACAATGGATTGAATTTATAGATTGACACATTGTTGAGTGAAGGTGTATTACTCTAATTATTAATTATGTCATTAAGATTGCATTTCGATCCTATAATTAAAGGGATAAATTTAGATTGATTATTTATCAAGATAATCTATCTAGTTTAATTATTATTATGAAATTGACTCGATTATATAAGCTTTTCTACATGTTTATTTAACCACGTGTTTATCAAATTTAGTAATTCTCGATCAATCTGTTGACCGAGCTGGGATTTGTATTCTTTCATTAAGTTCAAAAACGTATGATTTCCTTCAAATTTACGCAAAATATGATTCATATCATCAATGATATGCCATTCTACTTCACCTTGAACGAATTCTGCGATTTTTTCCGCGTCTTCAGGAGGTACTTGCACGTCTTTTCCGCCACTTACTGCTAGAACAGGACATGTCACTTTTCTAAGATGTTTACAGACATCATAATCTAATGTTTCACGCATCCATTTCGCATTGATCCTGACACCTTTCACTCGTATCACTGGTTGATCGGATTCCTTTATTTTCTCTATTATTTTTTTATTTTGTTTTTTCAATTTTTCCGGAACTTTTAACAACCGATATAGAACCCCTTTTATTCCCGTAGTTTTTTTCATTTCTGCATACATTTGATCGATTTGCATTTCCGACAATTCTTTTGAAGTTCTAGCGGCACCAGCAAGTAATATGAGACCTGATACATCGATTTTCCCATAAAGCGCTGGGGCGATTAAAGCTCCTTCACTATGGCCGAGAATAAAAATTTTATCTCGATCAATTCGGTCAACGTTCTGTAAAAATTTCACCGCTTCTACTGCATCATCGATTAAATCGTTCAACCCTGTCTCGAAATAATTACCGCCACTCTTATACGTCCCTCGCTTATCATAACGTAAAGTGATAAATCCATTCATCGTTAAAAATTCAGCCAAATCTTTATATACATTTAAGTTCAACTTTTTAAAGTTTCCATCTCTATCTCCTTTACCTGAACCTGAAATGATTAAAACAGCTGGATAAGTGCCCCTCTTCTTCGTTGGTATTGTCAACGTCCCACTTAACGGAAACTTTCCATTTATCGTCACTTCTTTTATATTCATCTATTTACTCCTCCACTTCCGGTAAAATGATCGTCGAAATTAATCGCTTTGATTGATTTGAATTCGGGGAGAGTGAATCATATTTTTTAAAAAGTTGCCGGAGTTCGGTTACAAAATTTTCTAATTGCTCTCGGGAAAGGCGGAGGGCAACTTGCCGGTAACCGACGCCATCTCTTTTAAAATCGATATCCCCTTTTTCCAAATAATTTTCAAAACTTTTCGTAAGCTGAGCGGTGAAAAATAGAAAATATTTCAAATGTTCCTCTTTCGATACTTCATTAATCTCTTCATTCGTTATATGAACAGCTGAATCATCTAATTCATATACTTTTTCCACGGTCCCGCGGATTTGATTTTCTTCAACTATCTTCAATACATCGTTTTTTACAAGCGTATCTAATTGGCGATAAAGCGTTGCTTGTGCTATATCGTTCAACTGTTTCGCCAACTGTTTCGCCGTTTTACTTTTCCCATCTAAAAATTGTTGGATAATCCGAAACCGAACTGGATGTAAAATTATCTCTAACTTATGCAAATGTCACAACTCCTTTATTATCAATTACATTAATATTATCATTAATGATAATATTATTCAACATAAATTTAATAATAAAAAGTTACAAAAAACAGTCAAATATACACTTCTACCTTTAATTATTTGAATCTTCAATTGAAAACTATATTAATTTGAACTAAATTTATAATTGGATTCCCTAATTGAAACGGAGGATGACAATTGATGAAACGAAAAAACAGATTAGCCCTCTTTCCTCTTATCATCACTGCGATATTTTTAATAAGTTGTAGCAATGACAGTTTAGAAGAAGATAAACTAGAAGGTAACGATGAAATCAATAGTGAAATAAAACAGGTAGATGAAACCGGAAAAACAAAACATGCGATTGATTTTGAAGAAGCTGAAAGAATTTATACTTTCTCCTGTGCAAGTTGTCATGGAAATGATTTATCGGGAAATGTCGCTCCTCCCTTATTAAACATCGGTGACAGACTTTCTGAAGAAGAAATAAAAACGATCATTATCGAAGGAATCGGTACGATGCCTGGTAGTCTTGTAAACGAACAAGATGCTGAACTACTTTCAAAATGGCTCATTGAAAGAGAATAATAGACACATAAAAAACTCGTATGAAGTCCAGTTCGATATTATACGAGTTTTCATGTGTTTAAGGCCTTGACATTCCCTACCCTACAATAGACAGAGCAATGACAAATCATCCGTAACTGAAACGTATTTATACACTATTTGAAATTTAAAAGCCATACTAATTAATTCCTAGTTTTTTCATTTTCCGGCTAACTGTCGATTGGTTTACTTGTAACACTTCTGCAATTTCCGTCGTACTATCATATTTTTTCTTCGCTAATTCTAGAAGTTGTCTTTCTGCTTCCTCAATACATTGTTTCAAAGGAATAATATTGTGAACGACAACATCATTAGCATTTCTTTCCTCTTCATTGAAATCGTATTTTTCGTTTAAACCGATCAATGTTTCTAGATCTTCTAGTTTAATTTTGTCTTTTTCAGTTAAGACGATTAATCGTTCTACAATATTTTTTAATTCTCTTACATTTCCGGGCCAATGATATTGTTGCAACTTTTTTAAAGCACTGTTCGAAATTGATTTGGATAAGTTATATTTTTCGTTAAAATATTGTACATAGTGTTGGATCAATGCAAATATATCATCTTTTCTCTCTCGTAAAGGGGGAATCCTGATTGGGATGACATTTAAACGATAATACAAATCTTCACGAAATTTGCCTTTTTTCATTTCTTCATACAAATTACGATTCGTCGCCGCAATAAGACGAAAATTCACTTTAATTTCTTTCGTTCCTCCGACGCGGACAAAGGTTTGTTCTTGTAAGACACGTAACAATTTCGCTTGTAAATTTAACGGCATTTCACCGATTTCATCTAAAAATAATGTCCCTTCATTCGCTAATTCAAATAATCCTCGCTTTTGGCTCACCGCACCGGTAAAAGCCCCTTTTTCATAACCGAACAGTTCAGATTCTAATAAACTTTCCGGGATCGCACCACAATTTATTGTAATAAACGGTTTATCGGCACGATTACTTGAATGGTGAATATAGCTTGCGATGACTTCTTTTCCTACTCCAGTTTCTCCATAAATAAGTATCGTCGATTCCACATCTTTTACACGATATGCCAACGAAATGACTTTTTCCATTTCTAGACTTTGATAGATGATTTGATTTTTTGCTAACGTCTTACTTTTTAACTGTTCCAGCTCCTGTTTATATCCTTCCATTTTTTGTCTTATTTCGTTAAGTTCTGATTGTAATCGATCCACTTCCGTAATATCTCTTGATGCATTGACGACTCGAATGATTTTTCCAGTTTCATCTTTAATCGGAGTGCCGACAACCATTAAGCGCCTACCAGTTCGTGTACGTTGTATAACTGAAACAGTTTCCTTTTTCTCTAATACAATTCTCGTCACAGAAGGCGTATAAATTCCCATCGTTTCTAATTCATAAACACTTTTACCGACGAGCTCTTCCTGTTTCTTACCCCATAGTTTTTCACAAGCAGAACTAACCCGAAGCGTGATCCCATCACCATCTGAGACATAAATAACATCATAAGATATGTCGAAAATCGCCTTTAAATCATGGTTTAAATTTTTATAAGAGTCTAACTTTTTTAAAAAAAATTCATAGTATTGTTCTTCATTAAATAAATAAGTCGATCCGATTCTTTCACCATTTAAAACTTGTGGTGAATAGTTAAAAAACAATTTGCTGTTTCCATACGGAATAGATTTAAAGAATTGTGACTCATTGAAAGAAAATTGATTCCTTAATGCCGGCACTATATCAAAAATTGAATCACTTAACATTTCCTCTTTCTTACGACCTAAAAGTTCTTCACCTTTCTTATTGACATAACGAACTACTCCTTCTTTATCTGTCATGATAAAACCTGTACGTAACGAATCTACGGCAACATCCAACAACATCGAAGTCGTTTCTTCCATTTCGTTCATCCCCTTATCGTTTCACTACCGCATAGAAAATATGCGAAAGCGCATACTTTGCATTTGTACATAGTTTATTATAAATTAGGCAAACTTGCAAAGAAAGCTGTTATATGACAGTTTTATAAAACGTTAAATGTAATTGGCATAGAACTTGCATGTAAAATATGTCGAATAATTTTTTTCCTAAGGAGGTGCAACATATGTAATGTAACAAGAAATTTAGGCAGTAATATTCACCTTTACTATATTTAGAAAGAGAGGTACGAAGAAATGTTTAAAAACAATTATCGGTATAATATTTTATTTATGATGGTCTTGATGGTTATCATTAACTACATTGACCGCGGGGCAATTTCATATGCTCAAGAATACATTATTAGTGAATTTGGTTTTGATGCCGTCGCATGGGGAGCAGTACTAGGTTATTTCGGTTATGGTTATTTATTTGGGTCACTATTAGGTGGTGCACTTGCGGATAAAAAAGGACCAAAATTTGTTTGGATCCTGATCGGTATCGGCTGGTCACTATTTGTACTGTTGACACCTTTTGCCGGAGAAATTGGAATTCTTATATTCGGAGGATCTGCATTAGCTGGATTTGCTGCTGTACGTATTTTATTCGGTTTCTTTGAAGGACCGACATTCTCTACAATTAATAAAACAGTCGCAAACTGGGCAACACCGAGAGAAAGAGGGTTTGCAGTTTCTTTAGGACTTTTAGGAACTCCTCTAGGTGCGATGCTTACTGCACCTGTTGCTGTACTTCTTTTATCTGTTACTAGTTGGAAAACGATGTTCTTCATTTTAGGGGGATTAGGAATCATTTGGGTCATCACCTGGTCGAAAATGTTTACCGATTTACCTGAAAATCACCCTAAAGTATCTAAAGAAGAGTTAAGTAGAATTAGATCGAAAGAAGATTTGCTTCCAGATGAGCAATTAGTTGAAGAAGGTGAAGAAGAAAAAGTCAAATGGTACCATTTCTTCAAAAATCCTTCACTCGTGTTTAATGCGATCGGATATTGGGCGTTCCAATACATCAACTTCTTGTTGTTGACATGGACACCGAAATATTTGCAGGATGAATTCGGTTTCGAATTAGGTGCTTTATGGTATTTAGGAATGATTCCTTGGGTAGGTGCTTGTATTACGGTTTTACTTGGTGGAAGAATTTCTGACTGGTTACGTATTAAAACTGGAAACCTTCGTATTGCAAGATCTGGTTTCGCGGTAGTTTCATTACTATTAACAGCAACATGTTTCTTATTTATTCCATCTATGAATTCAGTTGTTGGAGTTTTAGTATTAATGACGATTGGTAACGCATTTAACTCTTTACCAAACTCTGTTTACTGGTCAGTCATCATTGATACTGAACCAAGTAAAGCAGGAACATACGGTGGAATTACTCACTTTATTACAAATACAGCAACAATTATCGCACCAACATTAACAGGATTTTTAGTATTTAACTTTGGTTACTCATCGATGTTTACAGCTGCTGCAGTTGCTTCAGCGATCGGTATGTTAGCAATGCTATTAGTTAAACCAGGTAAAAGAGACAAAAAAGATGTTGCTACAGCTTAATATATTAGGGAAGGGGTTATGAATGGATATTACAGAAATAAGTAAGTTAATGAAAAATAAAGAAATTTCCCCTACTGAATTGGTAAAAGAAAAACTGAAAACAATCGATGAAAAAGATCGTGACATTAACGCTTTTATTACAGTGGCAGAAGAAGAAGCATTTGAAACAGCAGAAAAATTGGAAGAAGAACTTGAAAAAGGACAAGTTCGCGGACCATTACATGGAATTCCCGTAGCAGTAAAAGATTTAATTTTTACAAAAGGAATTAGGACGACGAGTGGTTCGAAAATATATAAAGATTTTATTCCTTCTTACGATGCGACCGTTATTCAAAAATTGAAAGATGCAGGAGCAATTATAATCGGAAAATTAAATACACATGAATTTGCCTATGGACCGATAGGAGATCGTTCTTATTTTGGACCTTGTCGTAATCCACACAATCTGGATAAAATAGCCGGTGGTTCAAGCAGTGGTTCTGCTGCTGCGGTTGCTGCAAATATGGTATGTGCTTCTTTAGGAACAGACACAGGAGGATCAATTAGAATCCCTGCTTCCGCCTGTGGAGTAGTTGGAATGAAACCTACTTTCGGACTCGTCAGTAAAGCAGGAGTATTCGATTTAGCTTATACACTAGATCATATCGGTCCTGTGACAAAAAGTGTAAGAGACAATGCTCTCCTGTTAAACATTATTGCCGGTTATGACCCTAAGGACGAACATTCAATCAAACAAGATGATAAGAAAGATTACACTAATCGTCTTGAAGAAAGCATAAAAGGAAAAACAATTGGAGTGGCAACGAATCCGTATTTCACTGAAGTTGACGCAGAAGTAAAAGAAGCAATCAATCACGCTATAAATACTTTCAAAAATTTACAAACGAATGTGAAGGAAGTTGAAGTACCTCGTATAGAAGAAATAGCTGACGCACAAGTAGTGACAATTAAAGCGGAAGCATCTGCCGTCCATGCAGAAGGTTTAGAAGGAAACTATCGTGGCAACATAGATGACGAAGTGTATGAAAGATTAATAGATAGTCAAGAAGTAACGGGATATGAATACGTTCAATCACAAATGAAACGAACTGAATTTATTTCCGACTTGAATCAAATATTTCATGACATTGATGTATTAATTGTTCCAACTTTACCAGTATTACCGACAGATATCGGTCAAAGAGAAGTGGCAATAAACGATAAAACTGTTTCAGTTAGATATGCACTATTGAAATTAACGTCACCTTTTAATTATACTGGTAATCCTGCATTAACGATTCCTTGCGGTTTCTCAAAAAGTGGATTGCCTATTGGCGTGCAACTAATTGGGCGTCACGGCGATGAGGAAAAATTGTACCAATTTGGTGCGCAGTTAGAAAAAAGCTTACCTCACGAATAAGAAATTGAACTAAATTGGGGAAATGAACATATGATAAAACCTCTCAAGGAGTGATATCACTCTTTGGGAGGTTTTAAATTTCCAAAAAATCATCAACAAAGTGTAAAACGAGCAAGCGAAGATGAAACTCATTCTCAATTAAAATTATTTTTTATCAATTAATTGACATTAATACCGTGAAATTATACAATTAAATTGAAATAGTTATAATTTTATAATAAGTATAATATACGTTACTTTTCGATTATTACATTTGCTGTTTAAAAAAATTTTAAATACTTAAGAAGGGATTTTGAAAATGTTAAATTACCTAATTAGAAATCGTAAAGGACAATTTTTACTCATCGGAGTTTTCTTTATTATTTTAGGGTTTATTTTCAGCGGAATTTACAGTCAAATATCTTTTTATATAGCTATCGTCTTTCTAGGATTTTTTGCAGCAAAAGATGCCGTCGTCGATACGATTAAATCGAAATCGCCGAATGTCGATTTATTGATGATTTTAGCTGCAATCGGTGCAGTGATCATCCAATACGAATCTGAAGGAGCCCTTTTATTATTCATCTTCGCTGCCGCAGAAACCTTAGAAGATTATGCTTCGAACAAATCAACTAGATCAATATCTGAATTAATGTCACAAGTTCCTTCAACCGCACAACTGTTAAAAGATAACGGTGAAATTGTCGAAGTCCCAACCAATGAATTGAAAATTGGTGATACCGTCGTCGTATCTAAAGGTGAACAAATTCCAATTGACGGTTACATCGATCGGAAAACGATAGTCAATGAAGCAGCTTTAACAGGAGAATCTGTACCAGTTGAAAAAGATGTCGGGGATGAAGTTTTCG
The DNA here is from genome assembly GCA_963766835.1 of uncultured Bacilli bacterium. Lineage (GTDB taxonomy): Bacteria > Bacillota > Bacilli > Bacillales > Amphibacillaceae > Pseudogracilibacillus. The sequence goes on along the minus strand of CAVYBX010000026.1, from coordinate 48,208 downwards.
CTGGAACGATCAATGAAGGAAACGCCTTTTATCTCGAAGTAAATAAATTAAGTAAAGATACGGTATTTTCTAACATTATACGAATGGTCGAAGAAGCACAAAACAAACCATCAAAAATTTCAAAATTTATCGATCGAATCGAATCAAAATACGTCATTTCTGTATTAGTCGTCGTACCGATTTTTATTTTCGTTCTTTATACGTTCAGTGGTTTTACATTTGAAGAAGCTTTCTATCGCGGCATGGTTTTACTGACAGTCGCTAGTCCGTGTGCCTTAATTGCTTCTGCAACACCTGCTACATTAAGTGCGATTAGTAACGGAGCAAAAAACGGCGTCTTATTTAAAGGTGGAGCGGCGATGGAAGCATTAAGTACGATGGATACTTTATATAGTGATAAAACTGGCACATTAACATACGGTGAATTTGAAGTCGTTGATTATGAAGCAGACGAAGATGTGTTGAAAGAAGTCGTCTATATGGAACAACAATCAAGTCATCCTATCGCAAAAGCGATCGTTTCAAATTTCAAATATCTCGATTTAGAAGATGTCGACCGTTCGATCCCAGTTGAAGAAGTTGCTGGCACAGGTTTGAAAAAAGGCGATCTTTTAGTTGGAAAACCGTCTGCTTTCGAACATTTTGAAGATGTCCACAATTATCGTAGTAAAACATCAAAAGCAAACACGACTGTTTTCGTCGGGAAAAACAATAAAATTATCGCTTATATTACACTTGCGGACCAAATACGGGAAGAATCGGCGCAAGCTATTGCCGGTTTTCAAAAAGAAGGTATAGATGTCGCTTTATTAACAGGTGATAACGAACATGTCGCAAAAAATGTTGCTGAACAAGTCGGTATTAAAAATTACACGGCTAGCTGTCTACCCGAGGACAAAATTAAATATGTAAAAGAAAGTCAGGAGCAAGGGCATATCGTCGGTATGATCGGCGATGGTATTAATGATGCCCCTGCACTTGCAAATGCGAATATTGGAATTGCGATGGGTAGCGGTTCATCTGTCGCAATGGAATCTGCCGATGTGATTATCGTAAAAAATAATTTAGCGAAACTTTTTTATAGCTTTAAATTAAGTCAAAAGTTAAATAAAATTATTATCGTTAATGTTACTTTTTCTATCGGGGTTATCATTTTGTTGATCATATCGAATCTCTTTGGTTTATTAAATTTGCCGATGGCTGTCATTTTCCATGAAGGTTCTACAATATTAGTTATTTTGAATGGTTTACGTTTATTGATACAAGGGAAAAATATTGAATTACCTACTCCACCTACAGTAAAAGAGCCTGCTTACAAAAGTGCTTAAATAACATCCCCTCCTTTATTAGATGGGGATGATTTTTTATAAAATATTTTAAAAACAATGTAAATTTTCTAAAAAGAGATTGAACAGTAGTAAAGCTTTTGTTACGTTAATGCTATTTCCCTTAATGGTAGATTGTTAGAAACGATCGCTATCTTTTTCCAGCCTTCCTTTTAATTTTTGGAACGCTTCCCTTTTGGGACTTTTTGCGTAATCATTCTGAAATGAAAGCATCTTTAATCGGTGTCAACGCTTCAGTAGTTGGAATTTTAATTTCTGCTTTATATCACCCTATTTTAACAAGTTCAATATTGATAAACAATCGATTTTTCCTTAGCTGCGATTTTATTGCGTATGTTAGTTTTTTGGAAACTACCTCCTTGGGTCATCTTCATGGCCGGTGCTTTAGGTGGTATTTTAGGTGGTATGTTAATTACATTATTTTAATTAATCTTTTCTTCAAAATCATACGATAAATAGCAAATTCATATAATTTTCAGCATTTTTATAGTATGATTGAATATAGAAAAATGGAAAAAATATTCATATATCGACATCGTATGGCGATTCACGCTAAATGTTCATCAAAAAATTTTGCTGAAGGGGCAGAAAAATTGAAGAACGTTAGAAATTTTACAATAACCGCTATATTTTTATCTATTATCTTATTACTCGCCTTTACACCGTTTGGATTTATCCATTTAGGTGTGATTAAAGCGACGATTATTCATATTCCTGTGATCATCGCATCAATTGTATTAGGACCTAGAATCGGAGCGTTTCTCGGATTCGTGTTTGGTGTTACAAGTATTATTACAAACACGTTTGCTCCCACTTTATTATCTTTTGCTTTTTCACCCGCAATACCTGTTTTAGGTACGAGCAAAGGAAGCTTATGGGCATTATTCGTATCGATCGTGCCGAGAGTGATCATCGGCATTATTCCTTTCTATCTTTATAAGATGATGAACAAGTATAAACTTCATCAAAAAATTAATTTATTTTTAAGCGGACTATTTACGACGTTTATCCACACTTTTTTAGTAATGGGTTCTATTTCTGTTATATTTCATGATGCGTACGCACAAGCGGTTAATGCGGACAGTACGGGGGCTATTTTGAAAGCAGTGTTAGCGGTATTTTTGACAAACGGAATAGCTGAGGCGATTCTTGCAGCCTTAGTTACAATTGCGGTTGTACCTACGCTATTAAAATTATCAAGTAAACATAAAAAAGAATGATTTTTATTCAACTTACTATGTAATATCTCAATATCAAAAGCCTAAAAATATTTCATTTCTGTTATATTTTTGATGAACATTTAAAGTTTTTTCGTAGCCGAAATATGGTGTCGAATACTAAACATGTTATCAGCATTTTACACATCAAAAAACGTTTATACGTAACAGCTAACGGCGTATAAACGTTTTGTAATTTACCTTAATTTCCCTCATGAATTAATGTCAGTTTAGGATATTTAATGTTTTCGATTTCTTCACGGTATTTTTTCTGAAATAATTCTTCCGCTTCGTCAACGTAACCTTCAAAGTACACTGTGTCAATGTCCGATTCATTAAAAAAATACATTTGTTGATCTACTTGACCATTCGGATATAAACAAGCTCCATAATCGAAGTATCCTATCGTGCCTTCATTATTATATAGTGGAAGTCGACTGATAATCATTATTTTTTGTTCACCATTTTTCAACTTCACGACAGAACCTAAAGGTAATAATTTTTTCAATTATATCAACTCCTGGTCATTTTTTAATAGTTGTTCGTTAAATCGTTTATAAATTTCCCTTCTTTTCAACGGTCTTACACTCCAAACTAAAATGATGAATGTTGCCCATAGTAAAGTGTTCGTAAAGAAAAGAAGTCCGCTAATTGGAAACAATAAAAGAAGCAGTACGTTCATCAATACAATAGCAAATAAAAATACAATTAATAATATTGTCGATCTTAACCATTTTCTCCCTTCTTGAACGTACATTTTCAAATCATCTTTTGATGGAGTTGTGATAAGTTCTATTTTATCCTTATTTTTTTCGATTGTATACCCAATCCCCCATATCGTCCCGAAGGCGAGAATACAACTAATAAATAAACTAAACAAAATGATGAAAGACGGGTTTTGTATTCCGATATTTAATACTGTATCTTTAAAAAGTGCATATAGGATGACACCTGCTGTACCGGATAAAATAGTAATAAAAGAGCTCTGTTTACTAGCTTGACTTTTGAAAAAGTGTTTCTCTTCATAATCGTAATAAATGGTAATATTGTTTGCTTTATTTAAGTAAAAAGGAATGTATGACCTGTTCATTTTATCACCTTTCTAAACTATCCGAATACACTTCCTAACCCACTAACAAATCCACTGACGGCATTCCCGATACTTTTACTGACGTTTCTAATTCCTTCTCCTATTTCTTCACCGATATCATTAAGTGCTTTCCCTGCTGAATTAATGATATTTTTAGCACCTTCCACGATCTTATCACGGTTATCATAAATTTTATCAAAAACATAACTTCCGACAGCGGTAATCGCTACACCGGCTACAAAACCAACTGCTGCTCCGACTACATTACCTGCTACTGGCACGACAGAACCGATTGCGCCGCCAATCGCTGCTCCAGCTTTTCCACCAGCAAGCCCAATTGCAACGTGGGCGCTCGCTTTTACTGCAGCATCTTTCACATCTTCACCTTGAGAAACTTGTGTACCAAAGTCAATCAGTCCCCCTACAATTGGAACTCCAATTTTCCCAGTTTTTTGCATAAAGTTTCCGGCTGCTACAAATCGATTTGTCCTTTGTGCTACTTCAGGAGAAACCATAATGAAGCTGTTCGGTGAATCTGGTCCCCATGTCGCTGAATAATACATAACTAATTGTGCGATATTTTTTACTTGCGTTCCACTTGCTTCCAATACTGTTGCAACAGCACTTGATTTCAATCCAGAAGTGAAATTCTCCGCAATTTTGCGACCTTCAGTCATTAAATATTCTTTAAGCTGGTCGGGAATTTCCACGTGTTGAACATCTCTAGTTATTTCAAACAACTTTTCAATATCCGCTTCACTTACATATGGAAGTTTCGTCACTAAGTAATCCATGTAAGAAGTTGCTTCATTTTCTAATTTCTCTATCCGTTTATCCCAGCGATCGTTAAGATGTTGTGACCACTCTAAATTCAAATTGCTCGTTGAAAACGTATTTGTTTTTGAATTCCAGCCTTTATTAGATGCAACCTCGGTTATACCGGCTTCTACTTGTATTAATAAAAAATCAATTTCAGAAAAAAGTGACATAGATCGATAATTAAATGAATAAAGATTTTGTAATTTTTCTTTTATTTTTCGTTGTAATGCTTGAATATTAAAAGTCATCCACCTAATTGAAGGAGTGATATTTTCTAAAGTTGTCAATGTGTTGATCATAAAGTCTAATCGATTGATTTGATTAATTAACACTTCTTCTATGACATCATTCACATCAACTTCCGCTCTAAATTGAGCAGGGAATTTTTTGTTCGCATCGATGATCGCTTCGGATGCCATGATCACACCGTTTGCTAAAGGTATGTATACTGATTGAAAATAGTTTTTTGCGGAAGTATATGCCTTACCTTGTAAAGAATCTTGAGAAGTAAACTGTTCAATGGCGTGCTTCATATTATTCATCTCTTCGATGTAATTGTTACAAATTGATTCGATGGAGTTAGTTTGTTGGTCTACTTCTCCAAGGAACATATTAATACTCAATTTTCACTTTTCACTCCTTAAAATCTTCTAACTTTAAGATCTCATACCGCAGTTCTTCTTCTCGAAATTCTAACTCCGTTCTTTGCTTTTTTATCAGTTCCTTTTTTTCTTCTAAGTTTGATAAAACATTTTTCTCCGTAGATTTTATTTCTGAATATATTTGATCAATATAATTTTTCATTTCACCATGTTTCCAAAATTCAAACAGTTTATGAAATAATTGATCTTTTTCTTCTAAAAAATGAAACAATTCCGATTCAAAGTTTTTTAATTTAACGGATTCTACATGGATCGAATATTTTTCTGTCTCAAGCTCTTTTAATTCTTCTTTTAATTTTATTAAATCAACTTTTGTATCCATACGATCTCCCTTTTCAACCATATACTTGAAAAGTTATTACATGATCATGCGCGCAATATGTTGATCTGTACTTTCAAACTCATTAGATACTTTTTTCAGTCGTTCAACATCTTGTTTAAACGCTGAAACTAACTGATTTAACAATGCAGCATGTTTTTCCATTTTCTCACTGGCTAAAGAATTACCAGCAACGGTAGTTCTTGAAGCGACTTGAATACTTTTATCGACATTAGAAATTGATTCAACTACATTTTCCATATTTTTAACAACAGATTGAACTTTCGCAGTGCTACTTTGAATATTTCCCAATGAAATTACTCCTTTCAATTACAATGGTAGGAAAATAAGCTAACTTTTAAAAAAAACAAGTTTACAATCAGCATTTCATACAAAAATTTTAACAATAGATAAGGACGTTTACTAGAGTATGAAGTTTTAACTTTTGCAAGAAATCTTCAAACATCTAGGATGTTTGTCGTAGGTTAAAGTATATTGATTTATAAAAAATTTGTACACTTTAGTGAAAAAATCCGAGATCGCCTAAGAAAAAGTTTTTTGATAATCAAAATATGAAAATGGAAATGCTATTTAGCTATGTAAACAAAAAACTCGCTCTTTTTTATTGAAAAAGAGCGGGTAATAATTATTTTTCTACAAAGGTCACTATTAAGGAAAGACCAATTCTATTCTACTAATATTTTTTCTAAATTTTCTTCAGCTTTCTCTAAATCCATCGTTAAATGCGTTAATAAATCGAACATGACATTTCCTTGAGACATCTTTTTTATTCCCCAAAATACAATAGGTTTATAATGTTTAATTAATGTCATCACTTCCTTTTTTGGTAGTGGTTCTTCAGTTTCTATTCTTAAAAATGATCTTAAATATACGACAAACTCATGGACACTTTTCACATCATCAGGATAGTTATTTATAAGGTCATAAAGTTTTTGAATACTATTTTTCAATTCCTCTCTTTCTTTCGCCATGATGACCCCTTCCTTCTTCATTCAATCACCAAATTCGGAAGTGCCATCCGATTTGGCAACAAAACTATCATACATCATTTTAAAACTTAAAATCCATATATAAGAATTCCTTATCAACAGACAACTGAAATATTTATATTACTTTTGTCACGAAATAGTATATTAAATATTATTTTATGGGTCAAATATACTGCGTCTATTATCATATGTATTATGGAAATAAAATACAGGTAGAGAAACTCCCACCTGTTTATTCAATGTCGACGTTGTTTTAAAATGGAAAATTCCTTTTCATAAAATTTTTCTATTGACTATAACGTAACGTAATACTTTATAGTAGTAGTTGATGGAGGTGCAAGTAAGTACTCTTTTTGATGCTCTCTATTGGTTAGGTCAATTTTGTATTTATGAACGCTCATTTACAAAAACTCATGATTAGATGCAATGAACATCTTTACGAATAAGAGGTGAAGCAATGAAAGTAATAATTGAAAATACAATTGAACAATATGAAAAATTATTTTCAATGGATGAAGATAAAGAAAATTTTTATCGATACACAATGATGAAACCTTTTGAAGAGATGTGGAATATGATCAATGTTCCATTAAAAGCTAAACAACCGAATGGCTATGATGTAATAGCGGCAACAAACATGCTTGGCTACCTTCATGTATCGGATACTCAAATTGGAAAACAGGCATTGGAAAAATTAAAAGAAATTGACGCGCTTCAAACAGCTCATCACACCTTGAACCATTGTATTGACTTTATTGAGAATAGTAATTTAAAGATAAATGCTGATGAATTGAGATTTGGTATGTTTATAGCTGATCCGAAAAAACTCGAATTACAAAAAGGTTATTGTGGATTTGGAGGAATTCCAGGATTTATTCATGTATCTCTTTATCCAAATGCTTATAATATCCCTAGGATTCCTGCTATCATTGCACATGAATTCCATCATAATATCCGTTTTTCATATTTTGATTGGGATCATGGAGACGTATCAGTTGGTGATTACTTAGTTATAGAGGGCTTAGCTGAGTCATTTGTAAAAGAACTTTATGGAGAAGATCTTTTAGGACCTTGGGTTACTTCTTTTGATAAAGAGGATTTAGATTATTCAAAAGAAGTGATAAAGGGTGCCTTAAATATTAAAGGATTTGCTGAGGTTAGCAGTTATATGTTTGGGGATGCAATTGCCAAAGAACAAGGTTATCAACCTGTTGGCTTATCACCATTTGCAGGTTATGCTGTAGGCTACGAAGCTGTACAGTCTTTTATGAAAAACAATAACGTGCGGATAGAAGAAGCTACCTTACTTGATACTGATGAAATACTAAGTAATTGTGGATTTTTTACCATATAACCTGTTTATTTTTAATGAGGGAGCTGTCAAATTAGGTTAGATAAATAAACCTTTTTAGCAGCTCTTCTTAAATTAATCTCCTCTTTAAAGGGATAAAAAATCGTCTAATCTAATAAAATTGAAGTGACCATATCCTATAATAAAAAGGACGATTTTTTTACTAAAAATAATAGTGTCCAGAGTTAAAAGAAGATCGAGTAGGAGGAGGTGATTAACCTCCGTCCTCTCACACCACCGTACGTACGGTTCGCGTATACGGCGGTTCAATTAAGATGGGTAACGCAAGACTTCCTTCCGCAAATAGCTTATCTTCTAATGCCAGTAGTCACTCCACCCTCCAAGAGGTCTTCTGCGGAATTCACCGTTTCCTTCCTCAAGTGAGGTACTACGTTTTCTGTGTACATCATGACTGACTGAATAGAAAGGGCTATTCTCTCTTCATTGTTCGGTCCTTCCAAACCGTTCTAGACCGATTTGTACGATGACCTCTGCTGACTTCTGATGGTTCAGCTACTCCTCATGAAGTAGGTTGTGAGAGTACTTCACGTATCCATCAGACCTCCCTGGGTAAGGATGTAATCTTTCCTTCCATCTATCCGCTTCATTTACTCTGTATCACCTTCGGCAGAAAGGACTTTGTTGTCAAAGTAAACTCATCCAATGATACCTAGCCTTGTATGAAGTTCGTGTTCCTCAAGACCTAGTTTCTCAGCCCGCTTCCTTCAGATTCCGCGTCACCACGGACACCCTTGCGTTAAGCTAACCACTACTTCTCTCTTCGTGGCTCGGGACTCTCACCCTATAGATGACACCCATGCCAGGCGCACATAAAATACAGGTAGAGAAACTCCCTACCTGTTTATTCGTCAATGTTAACGTACGTTTGATATTTCATTAAAGTCGATCAATCGGTCACTTATTCTTTTAAGTAGATGAATTTGATGGCTTATTGCTAGAACACCTATATTAAATTCTTTTACAAGACGGATCATAGCATGCCAGATTTGTGCTTGCGTAATCGCATCAAACATACTCGTAATTTCATCAGCCATAATGTATCGTGTTTCTCGCCCGAAAGCACGTGCGATACAAAATCGTTGTAATTCTCCTCCAGATAATTCGTGTGGCCGGCGATATAACCAGTCACGTTTAATCCCTAAAACATCAAATATTTCTTTATCAAATCCATCTATTTCACGAACAACATCGATTAATTTCCATTTCGGATTGATCGTTTTTTCAGGGTGTTGCCAAATTAATTGTACTGGATGAACACCTCGAAAATCTTCTTTTTTTCCATCAATGATGATTTTTCCTTCGATCGGAGTTAAATATCCTGCAATCATTTTCACTAACGTCGTTTTTCCACTGCCACTTTTTCCGCACATGCCAACAATTTCACCGCGTTCAATTGTGAGATTTAAATTTTTAAACAACCATTTTGAATGATCGTATTGATAGCTCACATCTTTTACTTCAAGCATAAAAACACCTGACCATTTCATTTTTATTAACCATCCGAAGTTCAGGCTTTTTACGCTTACAAACTTCCGTTGCTCTTGAGCATTGTTCGGAAAAAAGACAGCCTTTCAGATCTTCGGAAGGTAATGGTTGTACATTTTTAATAGGCTTAAACTCGTTTTGAGGCAATGCATTCCACAATGCTTTCGTATATGGGTGACGTAAATGCTCACCTTTACCTGAAAAGTATTGTTTTTTCACAACTTCAACCGTCTCTCCAGCATAAAACACAGCAATTTTATCAGCAATTTTTAACGCTGCTTCTATATCATGTGTAATAAATATTATCCCTTTATGATAATCCGCTAATACTTTAAAATGACTTAGCATTTCATTTAGGCTATAAGGATCTAATCCATTTGTCGGTTCATCTGCGATAATTAATTTTGCCTCACTAGCTAATGCCATTGCAATAAATACTCGTCGAATCATTCCTCCTGATAATGTTGAAGGAATTTGATTCATCACATCTTTATCTAAACCTACTTTTTGAAAAACATCTTCTAATATTTCTCGTTTATGATGTTGTTTGATAAAAGATTTTACTTGTCTTCCTACTTTCATTAAAGGATCAAGAGCATTCGTCATTTGTGGAATGAGCATTATTTCTTTTCCGCGAAGCTGTTTTTTTCTTTTTTCAGTTAACGGTTTATTTTGATAATTTATTTTTCCTTTCACGAAAGAGTTTTTCGGATGAATTCCTAATATCGTATCAGCTAATAAACTTTTACCAGATCCACTTGCACCGACAATTGCGACAATTTCACCCTCTTCAACCGATAAATGAAAATCGCGAATAACATACATTCGATGCGGTGAAAATCCTTTTTCGTAACGTTCGATCGTTAACGACAAATTTTTAACTTCTAGTAAACAGTTCTTTTTTTGTTCATCTTGCAATTCATTTGCCGTATAGCTCACTTCAGGTAAAATGTTCATCATATAAATCCTTTCTTTAATTAGGGTAAATTAACTTTCGAAGATTATTACCAAATGCATCGAAAATAGCTACCATTACGATTAACGATAAACCTGGGAAAAATGCTAACCACCATATACCAGTTGATAAGTATTTCATCGACTCTGATAAAATAATACCTATCGCTGGTTGTTCCGGTGATAAACCAAATCCTAAAAATGTAATTGCGGATTCGTGTAAAATTGCATGTGGAAATAATAATACAAAACCTACGAATAATTGCGGTAACAAATGTGGAAGATAATGTTTTCTTATGATCCACATTCGTGACTTGCCTAATTTTTTCGATATTTCCACATATTCAGCAGATTTGATTTGCAATATTTCTGCTCTTAGCACACGGGTCAATGTTGGCCAATGTGTTAATGCTATTCCGATAACAACCCCTTTTGCTCCCCCACCTAACACAAATGCGATTAAAATTAATGTAACGAGATGTGGCACGCTTAAAAATAAATCGATTAAAACTGTTACGATATAATCTAACAGTTTATTAACTGAGGCTAATACGCTTAATAAAAAAGCGACTAATGTACTAATTGAAGCTGCTAAAAAACCTACTTGAAAACTTAAATTGAGCCCTTTTAAAGTTCGCATAAACATATCTCGACCTAGCCAATCCGTTCCAAATAGATTAGTTAATGACGGACTAAGATTTTTTTCACTCATATTCGCTTCTAATTGTTCTCCGTTAATCATATACCCGCTAATGATGATAATGAGAAACAAAATTATAAGTACGATTAATTTCAATAAAATGATTTGGCGTTTCGGTTTATGTCGCTGTACTACGATATCCGTTTGATCGAAATTTATTTTATCGTTCATTGCGTTTCACCAATTTTCATACGTTGGTCGATAATTTCATACAATAGGTCAGCGATTAAATTACCAATAAATACAAATAACGTGCTAAATACTACAATTCCTAAAAGAAGAGGGATATCGCTATGAAGTCCAGCTTGTACGATCGCCTGTCCTAATCCAGGATAGGAGAAAACTTGTTCAACCAAAATAGCACCACCGAACAATTCCCCAAATGTAGCAAAATGAACGGAAACTGCAGGAAACAACGTATTTCTTAAACCGTGTCTCCAAAATAATGTAAAACCATATTCCCCTTTCGATCTAGCAAACCGAATAAATTCACTATTTAATATTTCAATCATTTTTTGTCTCGTATGTAAAGCTATATTTGCGACTCCGATAATACTCAATGTCAAAGCTGGAAGAAGCAAATGTTTAATGCGGTCGTACAACGTTACATCTTCCGATAACATTCCAACTGGAGCACCGAGTCCAATTGGAAAGAAACCGAGCCATACTGAAAAAATAATTAACAATAATATACCGATCCAAAAAGCAGGTGTAGAAGCAAGGATGAAACAGTAAAATTTCACTGTCCGATCGATGAAAGTACCTTCGTTCATTCCTGCGATTACACCAAATGCATAGCCTAATATACCTGAGAAAACCCACGAAATTCCCATTAAAGCAAACGATGCGAGAAATCTTTCTTCAATAATGGAGAGGACATCTTGGCGATATGTAAGAGATGTACCTAAATCACCTTGTAAGAAATTCTTTAACCAAATGAAAAGCTGTTGCAACTTAGAATCATTTAGCCCAAAATATTCAGAAATTTCTTCTTTTTGTGCTTCACTAACAACCATTATTTCAGCACCTAAATAAGATTGAATTGGATCTACCGGAGAAAAACTAACTAACGTAAAAGATAAGACGATAACAGTAAATAGTAATATGATAAATTTAATCGTTCGTAATATAATAAATCTACCAATTCGAGTAAGTTGCAACGTAGTCTACCTTCTTTCTATATTTATTACTCATCCCACGTCCAATCTGCAATAAATTCCGTTATCGGCCAACCATGTCCATGCGGTTGGACCTTTTGTTCACCGATATTTAAATTTTCATTGACGAAATATAGATGTTGGAGATTCACTAACCATGCCCAAGGTGCATCTCCGAGTGTGGAAAAGCCCGTTTCACCATCCCATTGTGCTTTTTTCCAATATTCATTCGCTTCTTCTTCCGACGTTGCATTTAACGCCTGATCTATATATTGATCTACTTTTTCATTTTGATAATAGTTGGCGTTAGAATATCCTTCTCCACGATGTTTACTATGGTAAATATGATACATTTCAATAGGATCGTGGCTTCCCCAACCCATCAAGACGGGAGTAGAATGCATAATCTCCGGTATGTCACTCCAACTTTTCCCTTCCGTCTGTACATCGATCCCTAATTTCTTCATCATTTGAGAAAAGGCGATTGCTAACGATTGACGTGTTTGGTCGGTTGAAGGATAAACTAACGTAAAACTTGCTTCCACTTCATTTTTTTCGAAAATTCCATGTTCATTTTTCTCCCAACCTGCATCGATTAATATTTTTTCTGCTTCTTCTAAATTACCATCTTGAAAAACTGTCTCTTCATTCCACCAAGGTAACTTATCAGCGACAGAATATGCAGGTGTGCCAAACCCTTCAAGTACATCATCAACTAACTGCTCACGATCTACTGCAATATTAATCGCTTTACGTATTGCAATATCTGATGTAACTTCATGGCCTATTTCTAAACCAGTTTCTGAGTCAATGCCTGGTTTTACGTATGGAAACATAATACCGCGATTATCCACACTATCAAATTTTAGTAGCTTCATCCCAGGTACTTCTTCTTTTGCTAAATTTGGTGGTACAGCGACTATATCTACTTCTCCTGCTTTTGCAGCTAAAAATGCCGCATCTTCATCCAAAAACAGAAATGTTAATTTTTTAAAAGGTGATTGTTTTCCATAATAGTATGGATTTTGTTCAACGATTAATTGCTGGCCTTTATCCCATTGTACTAGTTTGTACGGGCCAGAACCGATTGGCTCTTCATTATACTTATCTGTATATGCATGTTCAGGCACGATTCCGATCATCGTTAGCATATATAAAAAAGTAGATTGTGGTTTTTCTAACAAAAATTTTACTTCGTATGTATCAACCTTTTCTACTTTCTTTAGATTTTGTAAATCGACGATTGAATGATTATATTTTGCAGTTTCAAATGTAAAGATGACATCATCTGCTGTTAATTGTTCTCCATCAGAGAATTTTACATCATCTCGTATTTTCACAGTCCATTCTAAACCATCTTTACTAATGTCATATTCAACCGCTAAATCATAGTGGACGTTGAAATCTCTATCTAACGTAAGTAATGTGCTTTGGAATAACGGTGACCCGTAACGTCCCCATCCAGTAGTAGGGTCGAAGCCTTCTTCAGGTTCACTCCCTATAGCTAATACTAAACTATCTTTTCCTCCGCTTTCTTCACTTACTTCACTAGTAGTAGCTCCATCAATTGAACTAGAACTAGATGAAGAACAACCTAGCAAACTAGCACTCATTATCCCTACCATCATTACCGTGAATAAAGTACGAAGTTTCATGTAAATCTCCTTCCTAATCTGAATCATCGGAAATCATAACAGAAATCATTGCAGCTTGTCCTAAACTAATACAGTTATCATTTACTGGAATTTCTCGATCGCTTAAAATTTGTATATTCGAATCTTCAAGTAAATCCGCTATATCTGAAATTAATAAACTATTTTGAAAAACGCCTCCTGATAGAGCGACATGTTCGATTGCAAATGTTTCACAAAATGAATGGATTGCTTCCACCACTCCTTGCGCCAAACTACGATGGAATCCTCTAGCAATAATAGATGAAGCCACTCCATTTATCTTTGCTTGAATTATTTCTTGCATTAAAGGTCGGTAATCTAATTCTATACCTGTCCAAGGAAATGAATACACTTCTCGTAACGGTGCACTAGCAGCAAGATGTTCTAACCAAATTGCCGCTTCTCCTTCAAATGATATTTCGCGATGAAAACCTAATATTGCTGCAATAGCGTCGAACAATCTTCCTACAGAAGTTGTAGGAAACGTATATATATTTTTTTCTTTCACTTTAAGTGCAGTCAAAAACCTTTTTGGTAAATGTAATTTATTCGCTACCATATTTATGTCTTCCGTTAAATTATCGACAAAGCCGGCTAAAGCTTGTACTGGCATCTTCGTGGCAGCATCGCCACCTATGAGAGCAGCTTTTCTTAAATGTCCTTGCCTTTTAAATCCTTCACGTAAACTACCAATGAATATTTCTCCTCCCAAAATCTCATCGTTTTCTCCATATCCTGTTCCATCAAAAACGATTCCAATTACACGTTTTGAAAACTCATTTTTCTTCGCTAACAATGACGCTAAATGTGCTTTGTGATGTTGAATTCCGATATGTTTGTAACAATCTAATTGTTTTGCATACCGAGTTGTAAAATAATTAGGATGTAAATCATGACCTATGATCGTTTCACTTAATGAGATATTATTCATATGTAAAAAGGACTCGACAGTTTTTTCAAATGTTAATTGTGTATCATATTTCGTTAAATCACCGAGATGGTGACTCATCATAACTTTTCCATCTTTTACTAGTGTGATCGTATTTTTCAAATCTGCTCCTACTGTCAAAATTGGTCGCTTAGATTGTAATTTCATGTTTAAAATAGGTTCATAACCGCGTGATTTTCTTATCGTTACCATGCCTTGCTTAGTTTGTTTTACAACTGAATCATCTACACTTCGTGCAATCGGTCGTTCTCCTATTAGACAAGCATCATCAAATCTTTTCACAAATTCGGAAATTTGTTGATCTTGATAAATAGTTGGTTCTCCTGGATAGTTAGCACTTGTCATAATTAAATAACGAGGTGCACCAAAATGAAAGAGTACATAATGAAGTGCATTATAAGGTAACATAATTCCTAAATCTTTATTATTCGGAGCGACGATATCAGAAATTTCCCCTTTTGATTCAGCTAATACGATCGGTCGTTTATTAGATAATAATAACTGTTTTTCGCTACTCGAAAGTTCCACGATCATACTTGCTGATTCAATATCTTTCACCATCATTGCAAATGGTTTTCTTTCTCGATTTAAGGTTTTTCTTAAAAGCTGGATCGATTCTTTGTTCAATGCATCACATACTAAATGATAACCACCATTGTTTTTAATCGCGATGATTACACCTTCATGAAGTAATTTCACTGTCTTATGAATCATCTTTTCACCGCTATAACATTTTCCTTTATACGATAAATAGTAATTAGGTCCACATTCAGGACAGCAATTTAATTCCGAGTGGTAACGTCGGCTTGCTGGATTTTCATACTCTGCTTTGCACGAAGCACACATATTCCAATTTGTTAAAGTCGTATTTTCTCGTCTAAAAGGGATATTTTTCATCACTGTATATTTAGGTCCACATGAAGAACAACCTATATAAGGATATAAATATCGTCTATTACTTGAATCAAATAGTTCCTCTATGCAATCATCACAAATTGAAGTATCTGCCATGATTGTACTGTTCATTATTAATGGGTAATTTTTTGACAAATCTACCATTTTTTTATAAGACATTGGCATACGCCTCTTTCACTTGTAATCTAACTTTTATGGAAAACTCCTGAAATTAAGTGAAGTAATAACATTTTTCATGGTGAAAATTACAATTCACCATGAAAAATGATTTTTATCGTTACATTTAACAAATCCGCGGTAGTGGGTCACCGACTAACATATCAATCGCTCGTGTTCCTCCATAAGAAGAACGAGACAAAACGATATGGCGATCATTTTCCTCCACTTCTCCGATGATTGTTGCAAATTCACCACCGGGAACTTCTTTTATTGCTTGTAGTGCTTGCTCCGCATATTCTTCTGATACTACCGCGATAAACTGCCCTTCGTTCGCGATATGTAACGGATCAAGTCCTAATATTTCACAAGCCCCACGCACTTCAGGTCGAACTTTGATCGCCTCTTCCTCAAGGACGACCGTTACTTTTGCATCTTTCGCTAATTCATTTAAAGCTGTTGCAACCCCACCTCGTGTTGGATCACGCATCCATTTAAGTCCAGGTGCAGCAACATCGATGAGACGGGAGACAAACGGCCAAACTGAACGAGTGTCTGATTCGATATCCGCCTCTAAATCTAAATCGCCACGTGCTAAAAGAATCGTAATTCCATGATCTCCAATCGGTCCTGAAAGAATGACTTTATCTCCTTGTTTTACTCGGCTAGAGGATAAATTTATCCGTGAATCGACAAGTCCAATTCCGGCTGTCGTAATAAATAACTTGTCTGCCTTTTGGTGTTCAACAACTTTTGTATCTCCACCTACGATTGGAACGTTCGCTTTTTTAGCCGCTACACCCATTGCTTTTATTTCAGATTCTAATATGCTCGTTTCCAAACCTGCCTCAATAATTAAAGTTGAAACGATCGCTAACGGTTTTGCGCCACCCATCACGATATCGTTTACAGTTCCGTTTACCGCTAGTTCACCGATCGAACCGCCTGGAAATGTGAGTGGATTGACGACAAAACTATCTGATGTAAAAGCTATTTGTGATTCTTCTGTTTGTACATATGCGGCATCATTTAATTCCTTCACGTTTAAATATGGTACTATTAGTCCATCGATTAATTTTCGAGTCGCTTTGCCACCTGCACCATGGGACAATTGAATTTTTGAATCAGTAAAAGTAATTTTTTCTTTAAGCATCCTTGTTTCTCCTTTACAACTGTTTACATTGCTTTCAGTTTTTAGATTGTAATTAACTCATCGTAGAGTACATATGGTTATAATAAGTAGCACAAGCTCCCTCTGAAGAAACCATTAACGCGCCGACAGGGTTTTCAGGTGTACAAACTTTACCGAACAATTTACATTGATTTGGTTTAATCATTCCTTTTAACACATCACCACATTGTGCATCTTTATTTTCTTCAACATTAATTTTTTCTACGTTAAAATGTACTTCGGCATCCCATTTTGCAAACTCTGGTTTCAATTTCAATGCTGAATTGTGAATCGCTCCTAATCCACGCCATTCGAATGAAGGTCGATTTTCAAACACTTGGTCCATCATCGTTAATGCGGATACATTTCCTTCATCTAACACGACACGCTTATATTGGTTTTCGACTTTCGCTTCGCCTCTTTTCAGTTGTTTAATTAACATTAAAATTGATTGCAAAAGATCTAATGGTTCAAAACCTGATATAACGATCGGCTTCTTATATTTTTCCGCGATAATGTTATAAGGATGTGCTCCAATGACGACGGAGGCATGCCCCGGTCCGATAAAACCATCAATTTTCATATTCGGTTGGTCTAAAATAGATTGTAAGACTGGTACAATTTTTACGTGGTTAGAATATACGAAAAAGTTATCGATATCTAATTCCTTTGCACGTAACACCGTAATCGCTGTAGAAGGTGCGGTCGTTTCAAATCCGATTGCAAATAAAACAACTTTTTTATCAGGATTTTTCATCGCAATATCTAGCGCATCAAGTGGCGAGTATATCATCCGTACGTCTGTGCCAGTCGCTTTATAATTTAACGGCGAACCGTATTTTCCAGGTACACGCATGACATCGCCAAAAGCAGTAAAAATAACGTCATCATTTTTTGCCGCTAACGACAACCCTTCGTCGACACGTCCTAGGGGTAGTACACAAACAGGACAGCCGGGTCCATGAATAAATTCAATATTTTTTGGAAGTAATTCTTGTAAGCCAAAATGGAAAATCGAATACGTATGACCTCCACAAGCTTCCATAATTCGAAAATGATCACCTGGCTCTATTATTCTTTCGATTTCATCAAGTGTTCTACGAATTAATTCCGGGTTTCTGAATTCATCAATATACTTCATATTCAACTCGACCACCTCCAAAGTTTTATACAACTTTCTTTAATTATTCAAACCGATAACCTTGAACTTCTTCTAACGCTTCACTTTCTTCACCGATTTCTTGAAGCAATTGTAATTGCTCAGTCGCTTCTTTCTCACTAATTTTATTCATCGCAAAGCCGACATGGATTAAAACCCAATCGTTTACATCAATTCCTTCATTTTTTACTAAACTAATATTTACTTTACGTTTCACACCTGAAACATCGATCATTGCATATTGATAGTCATCATCGAGCAGTTCAACAATTTTCCCTGGAATAGCTAAACACATTTGTTATCCTCCTAACCATGAGTTAATTTTCAGTTCTAATCCAAATTTGTTTTTTCTGTAATCGAACAGGGAATGGCTCCAATTGAATATGTGGCACTGTTACACATTCTCCACTCGATAAATCGAAACGGAAAGTGTCATCTTGACCGATTAAATACATATCGTCTACTCGTTCTATTGATTTTTGTGTAAAAGGTATCCCTCGATGAGGGCAACGATTTCGGTAAGCCATGATTTTATTATCGATAATGATTAATAAAACATCGACACCTTCTAACGTCAGATAATAAGGTCGGTCGTCTTCTACATCATCTAAATTTGGACCTTGTTTCCATCCAGAATCGATCAATTCATCTTTATCTACCCGACTAATAAGTGGCATAAATCCTGGTGATACATCATTTGTCATCATGACCTGTTCAATTTCTGGAATTCGTGATTTAATCGCTTCTTCTACACCTTTTTTTAATGTCATAGCTGATAACGAACAACCTGAACATGCTCCTTGTAATGAAACGTATACGACGTTATTCTCTATTTTTTCTAATTCGATGTCGCCACCGTGCGATCTTAAATATGGACGGATTTCTTCCATTACCGCTGCAACTTTCGTATATAAATCTTGCTTAATTATTCCGTGAAGTAGTAACATTGCATAAACTGAAGGGTCTTCTACCGCTTCTAACATTAATTTTTTTCCTTCCTCTGTTTTTCGCACAGTTTTGACAAGTTTTCGAAGTGCTTCTTCATGAAAAGCTTCAATCGCTTCTTTCAATTCCATCACTTTAGTACGTTGGAACTCGGTAAAATCCATTTGGTGGATCTCTTTTAATACGTCATCGATTCGTTCTGATAACGACTCAATATGTTTAGATTGTGTGCTCAACGGAATTCACCCCCCAAATGCTAAATTTTGTTCGAGTGCTTCTTCCGCCTTTTGTTTCAGCAATTGCTCAAATGCATCTTTCGCCATCATTTCAATAATTTGTTCCACTGATTTATCTTTAAATAAATCGTATTGAACATCGTAACGTCTATTAGCAAGCGCTTGTAAGACAAAACATGAACCAGCGAGATTATCGAGTAAAAATTCTTCAAAAAATGCATCGATAAATTTATCTAGCCATACTCCTTCACCATAAGGTTCTGAACGCAGAAGTTGTAAGGCATTGTGAGCACCTTCTGAACGTTGGATCATTCTTTCTACAAATCTTTCCGTCGCAATTTGCAATAAAGTATTAAAATACTGTTTTTCATGATCGTTCAACTACTTCTCCTCCGGATTATTAACTATTGTTTAGATAATTCGTTCTGTTTTAATTGAATTTCTTGCAACATTTCATAAACTGTTTTACTAGCTTCCAAATCTCCTATTTGTTCGAAAATTTTTTTCGCTTCATTTAGCTTCGGTACAGCACTTGAAAACGCACCTAAATGAGAAAGCGCAGTACCTTGGTTGGCAATTAAGCGGGCATAACCGTGTGGGTCTGTATCTTTTTTACGTACTTTTAACACATCTTCATAAAGTGCGACCGCTTCCCATAAATTGTCTTCAATATGTGAAGATTTTGCATATTGAAGTGCATTCGCTAAATTGATCGTCGCACTACTCCACAAATCTGGATTTTTTTCTTTGTCTAAATAACGTAAAGCTTCACGTAATGATTGGATAGCTGTAGCTGTTTTTAAGTCGTGATTATGTTCATTAGACGGCATCGCCAAATACGATAATGCTAGATTCATATGAATCGTCGCATATGTTTCCGGGTAATTATCTTTTCGGTACGTTTTAATCGCTTTGTTATAACACTTTATCGCTTCCAAATAGTACTTTTTTCTTCCGTCTGCTAATTCTTGATATGCAGTACCCAATTGAAATGTCAATTCTGCTTTCATATCATCAAAAGCTGAATCTTTAATGAGTGTTAAAGCATTTTTGTAAAAATCTATTAAATGTTCATCTTTCATACCGATTGTTTGTTTCGTCGCAGCTACTTCACTAAGTAACCTCGCAGAAAATACTGGTGAAATATGTACTACTGTTTTAGAAGCTTCTTCGAGTAACTGTATTCCTTTCACCCAGTATTCATTTTGGATCGCTTCGTAAGCATGTGTAGCTAAAATAAATGCCCTAAATTCTCCAGTTGTATTTTCATAAAGGGGAGGATCTTGTTTTAAATTTAAACGCCATGCAACCGCATCTAACAATAATGATAAATCACCAGATAACATCGATTTCGCTTTTAAATAATTTTCTTTCTCTGGATATAAAATAAAACGGTTAAAGTAACCTTCTTTTGTGTTTGGTAACAGCTCGGTAACACGTTCAATCGGTTCACCTTCTATCGCAGCTAAAAAAAATAGCCATTCTTCGGGACAAGGTTCAGGTAAAAAACCTTGTAGTAAAGAAGGCATAATTGTATCCTCATTTTGAACAGGTGGTAATAAAAAGAAACCCGCTGTACCTGGAAATACACCTATAGGCTGACGTTTCAACATGTTACACTCCCCCTTAAATTATCACTACGAAAATAAATAAGATGCTGTTACAGTAGTTTTATTTGTTCAATCTTTGGTAGTAAAGTGGGATGCGAAGCGCTAATGCTTCCTCATCCCATTTCACATTTCTTGGACCATAATCAACGTCATCTGGTAAAAATTCTGATATCAATACTGAACGGTCTCCTTTTGCATTACGATATTTCAAAATTAAACCGCCAGCTCCGACATATTTCACCGGCATAACGAGTAAATCCTTTCCTCGTAAGACTACAATTACCGCGTCGGTAGTGAAATATTGCCGTGCTATTTCTACTGGGATATACAAGTATCCATTTTCAGTTATTTGACATTCCAACTTCTTCACCTGATACTTTTTGAATTAATTTTTTTGCTAGATTATTGACACTTTCTTCTACTTTCGGTGTAAGCCCACTACCATAAGATAAGTCACACGCTTCAATTAAATAGACAGTTACTTTTTCTGGAAAATTCTTCTTCAGTAACCATCTCCCCATCGCGATTGCGTGATCCCAACGAAAGTTATGTAAATTGATATTTTCTAATGGAATGGATTCAACTTCCTCACCTGGAATTTCATAAACGGTACCTGGTTCTGCTCCTGTCGTACAAGCATCTACTATGATCAACTGTTTGGCATCTCCTATTTGAAATACGACGTCCATTCCAGCAGTTCCTCCGTCTGCTAGACGAACATGAGAAGGAACACCTAAGTCCCATAACTTTCGTATAAGGATGGGGCCAGCACCATCATCTTTGCGGAGTAAATTTCCACAACCTATAATTACAAACATGCTGGCTCCTCCTTTAAAAGTGTTAAAAATTAGTAACTTCGTATTTTGCTAATTGTTCATTCGTCTTACCATCGTATGCATGAACAGTACAAACTAAACAAGAATCATAGCTTTGGGCAATATGAGCTAATTCTACTGGATCTTCTTGATTTTTAATCGGCGTACCGATTAAAGCCGTTTCAATCGGTCCTCTTTGTTCGTAACGATCACGAGGTCCTATATTCCATGCAGTTGGTGTAATAATTTGGTATTTATCGATTTTTCCGTCTTTCACTTCAATCCAATCTGCTAAAAATCCACGAGCTGCTTCTGTTGCACCGAATCCACGACCTTCTACTAGTTCACCTGGGTTTACATAAAACTTCTCATTTAAGTCGATTTGTTTTAACCATCCTTGTACGTGGCGGAAATATTTTGGTGCTTCATGTAAACGAGCTAAAACGCGAACCATCACACTCGGCCCAATTTCTTTTACGATGTTGTAAATAAGCGGATCGTTATCTTGCCAATCTTCTGCACCTTTTCTTCCGGCGATCACTTGTCTAGCTAACGGACCGACTTCTAGTGGCGTTTCACCGCTATCAAGATCGTACCGTGGTGCTTTTGCAAAAGTATATTTACCTTGTTTTCTTCCTTCTTCTGGGTCAAGTGGCTTTGTAAATCCATCGAACGGATGGTATGAACCTACTCCTTCATAGAAAGAATAAGTATGATCTTCTCTTATTCGTCCTTGGTCAAAGTCGTGGAAGCTCTCCCCATCATACACACCTGAACGTGCAATTAATGCATCATTTCTTGATTCGATTGTTGGATGGATATATTTTTCATGATGAGGAAAACTTCCTGCTGCTAAATATTTGCCCGGTCCTGCTCCATATTTATCTAAGCCAATTTCTTGGCTGTAACGGATAAATAAACCGAGATCTGATTCATAATGTTCAGGTTTTTCTTCTAACCATTCGAGCACATCAGACCAAGTTTTGTTTTCTAACCATCTTTCGATTGAACAACCGAGTAAAACATTTTCTAACCAATTCGTTCTGAAGTACTCTAATATCGAAATTGAACGCGTAATATCAGATAACGTAGGTGCACACATCACACCACCTGGTATCATGAAACTTGAATGCGGCCATTGACCACCGAAAATTGCGTATATTTCTACAGGTTTTGCAGAAATCGTTACCCCTTTTTCATAATTTACACCGACGAATGGTGCCCATCTTTTATTTACCTCTTCATATAAAGAATGAGACTTATAGTTTTCATGAGTTAAACCGATAGCAAATAATGCGTAAAACCAACGTGGAATACTTTGGATTGTTTCCACTGCTTGTGCAATGTTTCTTACTAACGTAGCGTTAGGCGGAACTTCTGTGTTAAACGCTGTATCAAGTGCATAAGCCGATTTCGTCAAGTGACTGCCACCACATATTCCGCAAATACGTGGTGTCATAATTAATCCTGCTTGAGGATCTTTTCCTACTAATATTTGTTCAAATCCTCTAAACATCGTCGCTTCCGTCCATGCATCGACAACAACTCCATCTTCTATCGTTACTTTTACATCTAAGTCACCTTCTACCCGACCTAAAGCAGGCACTTTAACAGTTTGTTTTGTAGTCAATTTTTAATCCCCCTTTTATCCCAAGTTTCCGATTCATTATGGTACGAACATATCTTCTTTCGCCCACTTAGGCGCAACTGTACGAGCGATTGCAGCATTTACAGAGTAACTTACCGAGTCTGATCCTGTCGGCACTTCTTTTGGAATTGTTCCTAGCATCTTTTGTGTTTTAAATACAGTTCCTGGCGCTAAATCGAAGAATGGGAACTGTGGTTCTGTACATCCGATACAAGGCATACCTGCTCTCGTTTTTGAAGATTGACGATTCCATAAAATTCGGTTACAAGACGAGCGTGTCATCGGACCACGGCAACCTTGTTCATAGAAGAGACAACCTTTTCTTGTACCTTGTCCAAATTCTTCAACCGGTTCTTTGTACTCGTAATATTGAACACGTGTACATCCTGTTTGTGTGAATGTTTTGAAAAACGTCTCTGGACGATGATACTCATCTAACTTAATGTCAGCAGTTCTTCCTGTAGCTATTGCTACTAATATTTGGGTAACCCAGTCAGGATGCGCCGGACAACCTGGGATATTAATAACAGGTAGACCTGCCTGGGAGCGGAATTCAGTCGATAAATATCCTCCTGGATTTTCCTTTAAAAATTGCAAACCGATCGATTCTGACGGGTTCGGACTCGTTGCAGGAATTCCACCCCAACAAGCACAGTCTCCAATCGCTACAACAAATTTTGCTTTATGCGCTAAATCGTAAATCCAATCTTTTTTAGGACGGTCGAACATCATGTCATAACGACCTGTTCCATTTGGTCCTTGGATGACTGTTCCTTCGACGACTAAAATGTCCAATTCAGTTCGTTCTTCCATGATGTCGTCTAAAATTTCTTTTACTTGGTAACCAAATTCCATCGATACAGAATGATGGTAAAGGATATTGATTCCAAAATCTGTAATTAAATCAATTACTGTCGGTTCTTCGGCATTTAGAAACGATTGTGTATTTCCATTACAAGCTCCGCCATGAATCCAAAATACATTCGCCATTTTTCTATCACACCCCCGAAATGTAATTAGTTATAAAACGATTGTTAAATTGTTTTATTTTTTTCTTCAATTAAATAATTGATCCACTCGTCAATCCCCACATTATTTTTGGAAGATACTTCAAATATTTTCATCTCTGGACGAGATTGGTAAATTGCTTCATAAAAAAAGTCTTTATTAAATTCCACTGCTTCTGCCAAATCCATTTTCGTAATTATTGCGATATCAGCACTATTGACAATCGTTGGGTACTTTTCCGGTTTATCTTCACCTTCCGTCGTTGAGAATAAAACAACCCGAATATTTTCACCTAAATCATAACTCGATGGACAGACTAAGTTACCTACGTTTTCAATGAAAAGAAAATCGATATCTGATAAATTCCACTGTTTGATAGAATCTTCAATCATTTGTGCTTCTAAATGACAAACTGTTCCTGTAGTAATTTGGTGGACTTTTGCTCCACTTCGTTCTAACCTTTGCGCATCGTTTTCTGTCGCTAAATCTCCAACTAAAGCTGCCGCATGATATTTCTTACTAAGACGTGTTAATACTTCAGTTAATAAAGTTGTTTTCCCTGATCCAGGACTTGAAACCATGTTTACAACATAAACGCCCTCTTTCTGAAAGCGTTTTCTTAATTCTCGTGCGAGAATATCATTTTTCTTTAAAACATTTTCTCTAATTTTAACGATACGCGGTTGTTCTATTGCTTGACTCATTTTAGCTCCCACCTTCTAGAGAAAATAATTCAATTTCTTTTCCTTCTATAATTTCTCCTGTTCGAATATTGCATTTTGGACATGCCATCGGTGTCGGTTTTGGTAATACATATTCGTTTCGACATTGTGAACAGTATATTTTTAATGGAACTTCTTCAATTACGAGACGGGCACCTTCAATTGACGTTCCTTCTGTTGCAATATCGAAAGAGAATTCTAATGCTTCTTTCACCACACCGGATAAAACGCCTAATCTTACATGTAATGCATCGACTTTTTGTAAATTATTTTGTTCAGCGGTTTCTATTGCTATTTGTACTAAATTGTAAGCAATAGACAGTTCATGCATCTTTAAGCTCCTTTGAAAGAATTTTGGCAAAATTTAAAACAAGTTGAATTGCTGGTTGTATTTCCGGATTAGACAATTCGCGCATTAGCGTAAATATACTCATACGCTCAGTTTTTGTATATTCCATTTCTAAAGATGCTTCTGTAATAGAACGAGAGACGCTAGTCAGAAGTTTAAGTGTGTCTTCATTTAGTAAATTAGCTTCTAGTTGTTTGAATTCTTCGGTGCTAATAAATGTTTGTAATCGATTAAAAGTTTCAAAACTATTTTCTAATTTTTCAATAATATCTTGGCTAGGCAAATCTTCACGCAACGATATGATCAGTCTGTTTAGTGCATCAGCCATTTCAGGACCACGTTGTATAAAATGCTCGATAGAATCGAACAAAGAATTAAATTGTTCTAACCTATCAAGCAAACGGGTCAATTGTGCAATCGTTTCTGGATCTGATAACTTATCCATTAAGATCGCTTCATTATTGAAATCTACTACAGAAACATTATTTCGCTCACTCAACTTATCTCCTCCTTTCTTTCCTAGATATTTATCCCTTATTATTTTACTAAATACACTTTTTAGTAAAATAATGAGTGACCAAAATACAGGACTATTTAACTAATTTTTTTATTTTCTACCGTCTTAAATATGTAAAATTAAATCATTCCATTTATTACTAGTATTTGTAATTTTCTAATAAATTTATGTAAATATTAGCATCTTGTTGCGTAATTGTCAAATCATTTTTTACTTAAAAGCTAAAATATTAACATAATTGACAAAATTAATGCATTGAAGTTATTTTAGCCGTTTTTTTATGAATAAATTTTAATTCAGACTTTTCCGTGTGAATTACTAATATATTACATTATTTGTATGATTATGTTTATATTTACAAATTTAAACATTAGTTAAAAAGAACTATTTTTTTGAGAAGAAATATAGTGAATTTAGTTTTATTGCGTTTTATTCTTCGTATAAAAGGCTAGCAAGTTCACTCATAATATTTTAATTTTAGAGCAGACTTCATTATTTATTGAAAGTATAAATTGATAAAAAAATAGTAAAATTATGAGCGATATAAAATAAACAGATAGTGGTTAATGCACTTTTTATTCCAGTAACTCCTGCTTCTTTTCTTCTTATGTTCACTATAACTATGGAAAAAATTAATGCGATAAATAGACAGGTGTATAAAATATTTAACAACATTAATTAGATCACTTCACTGAAGGCAAATATTTAAAATTTTATACTAGTTTTGATATTCCTCTAGATCAAATCTAGCAATCTCCTTATTTTCTATTGTTACAACTAAAAATGCATTCAATGCGTTTTCCAACAGCAATTCTAATTTGTCTTCAGATGGTACAATGAGTGGAACAGTTGGATTTTCTTCACTTACACCTAAGTCATAGTGAAGTGTATATTCTCCTTCTTCATTTGGATAAAGCATCGTGGTAAATGTTACACCATGCCCTAATCCAGTTTCATCATATTCTTCAAAATTATATATATTAAACCCGATTACTTCTTCTGAAACGGATTTCAATTCTTCTTTCGGCTTAATTGTCAATTCTATACCTTTTTCAAAACTTTGATCATTACCAATTGGTTTATTATCTTTATTTTTTATCGTAAACTCATAATATAAAGCTGTCGGTACCAGAAATTCTCCTTTTCTTTCTCCCTCCATGATCCCAATTGATCCAACTAAAGCTTCATCATGAACAATTTGAACATCTGCATCTATTAGTTCTAGTGAAGAGCTATTTGACGAACAAGCAGATATGAAAAACAACGTAACGAACAATTTGATAAAACACAAAGTTTTTTTCATTGATTGGTCTCCTTTTTCATTTGTAAATATATGAAATGAAAATTCGATTATTATCAAATCCTTAAATAAACGATGTAAAACTGTATTGCTAAATTTTTAAATATAATCATCTACATTTCACTATTGTTTTCAACTTTTTTACCATAGTTATCATAGTTTGAAGCCGATATTTTACAGCTCTATAAATAAAATCCCTAAATTGATGGAACCATCCACCATTTAGGGTGAAACGAACGAGTTATTGAAAATACTTATTTACTAAATGTTCAGCTGTTCTTGTCGCAAGTGCTTGCGTCGTTAACGTTGGATTAGGTCCACCTAATGCATTATACTGGACACTATTATCGGCAATGTATAGCCGCTCTACTTGATAAGCTTCACATGATGTATCGACAACATACCCCATTCGCATTGTACTTTGGATATGCATAAAATAGTTCGGTGGGACATTTGTACGGTGGATTTCTTTCGCTCCTGCATGTCGAAGGATATCAGCGGCCACTATTGCTAGTTTCTCTCTCCGCTCCCGCGATTTTTTCGTCGGTGTATAATGAATGAGCGGAACTTGACCGTGCTCATCTTTTATATTCGGATCTAGCTCGACTCTATTTTGAAAATCTACCTCATCATCTGTTACGACTAAGAGGGAAAGCGTTTTTTGATAATTTTTCATCGCTTCAGCTAAATCAGCGCCGACAACTCTTCCTTCTGTATTCCATATATCTGATCGATATTTACGGAACATATTGTATCCCGCTTCACTAAACCCAAATGATTGCATCGCAGATAGTCCTGGGCTTTCGCCAACGATCTCGATCATTCCTAAACCGGGATAATCAAGTCTGGCACCCAGATGTATGACCGATAAATGGATTCGTTGCTGGACTACCGATGATATCCATTAACGTTCCCTCATCGAATGTTCCCGTAA
This sequence comes from uncultured Bacilli bacterium, assembly GCA_963766835.1. Classification (GTDB taxonomy): domain Bacteria; phylum Bacillota; class Bacilli; order Bacillales; family Amphibacillaceae; genus Pseudogracilibacillus. The sequence goes on along the minus strand of CAVYBX010000026.1, from coordinate 19,970 downwards.
TAAGATCCATATAATGATTTTCGTCAGTCCTCTACCTACCCAAGGATTGTACGGTAAGTCCGAATTTAACCATAGTCGTGGTGTTTCAATACAGCCACCAGCCATGACGACAGTGTTTGCAAATAACTCTTCCTGTTCACCCGTCCACGTATCTCGTACTTCACTCCGACAGCTTTTTTACTTCGTTCGGAACTATTTTCTGTCAACACTTTTGTGACGAACGTATTCGGTCTAATCGTAACGTTGCCAGTCCTTAACGCTAGTGGTACATAACTTACATTCGTCGACCGTTTTGCCATACGTTCATAAGAAGGACCATATGGACAACCTTGCCCACAAAATCCACTTAACGTACAACCTTCCATATAGCTAATTTCTTGCAATGAATAATTAGGATCCATTAGTTTTTCATTCGGTGGTAATATGGCGTTAGGTTGTGGACGATAACCACTCTCTGTCACATCTAACGTGCGATTGATCGAAAATCCAGCTCTTTCTGCTCCGTAGTAAAAAACAGCTTCTTTTGATGTCGTCGGAGCAAATTCTACTTCTAACGTCTCTTCCACTTTTTCATAATAAGGAATGAGTTCACGATAACTGATCGGCCATTCTCCATCGATTGCATGAGGGTATGCTCGTAATGAGTTTCCATAATAATGAATCGTACTTCCACCAACAGCAGCTGTTTGCCATATAAACGCTCGGTCAGGGTATGTTCCTGAACCATGGTGGTCTTCTACGGTCAGCAGCACCGAAACGAAACTTTCCGGTTAAACTGTCGTCCATATCATTTTCAAGTCTCGTCAATTGCTCACGATAAAGTAATCCATCTAAATCGCTAGATTCTGAACTTTCTTTCGCTCCGCGATGTTCATTCGGCTTCGGCCATTTTTTATTTCCATACCATGGACCAGCTTCTAGCACTAATACACGAAGACCCAACTCCCCTAGTTCTTTTGCGATCACAGCACCGCCTCCACCAGCTCCAATCACGATCGCATCAGCATCTTTCGTCATTCATTTCCCTCATTTCTTCCCATTGTCAGTAAAAATCCTCGGAAATCTCGATAACCGTATACAACTCCTGGATAACGACTTTGTTGCCAGCCCCAAGGGAAAAACTCAAGTTGGCGATAAGGTGGTGGATAAAGTCGTGTCGAGCCATATCCAGGCCATTCCGAATAATAACCGAACATCGAAAAGCGATTTAATGCATCCGCTATATGTTTAATGAAACCAGCATTATTTTTGTACGGAACAGGTAATAAAAATAGGTCTAATTCAATATTTTCTAAAGCTGATAAAACACGGATACGATCAATCCGTGATAAACAAGAAAACATTTGTCCGTTCGGAAAAAGTGGTTGTCGATGCGGTTGTATCATATTATGATTTACAAGTTGAGTCGCAGCATTATCTAACAACTCTGCAGTAGGATATGAAAGGGGTACGATAATTTTATCTAATTGCTTTTGGATAGAGATGAAATGATCTAACGCATAAATAACATAATCATGTACTCCCAAATCATGTTCGTAATTGCTCGGTGCTGTAGGGAGTAAGGCATCTGTCAATGCACAAAACGTTGAACGTACATATGTGAACGGAAGTTTCTGACTACTAATCATCTTCACCTCTTTCAAAAATTACATAGTATTACTGTATTATATGATTTAGTACTTTATGACAACGAAATGGACATTAGGTGCCAGCAAGCATCAGTTAAAATTTTTACGAAGAATCGTAGGAAATTTATAAAAATTTTACAAACTTTTGATACAATTAAAATAACCATTAATTTACAGGCAAATGATATGAAAATTAACAGCTATTCTACTCATTCGGGAGGGGAACAAAATGAAATTTTTCTTCATCGTCATGTCATATTTTATGTTCAGTATTTTAAGTTCCTTATCTTATGTTGGTTTCCTGTTTTTATTATTATTTGTAATGAAAAAATTGTTCGATATGAACGAAATGAAATGGAATGCACTTTTTAATTATAAAAATGAGAATGGATTGTACTTGTTTATGGTTCTCCCATATTTCATCGTACTTATAGCTATATTTCCAATCAGTCTATTTTGGTTCGAAATTTTTCATGTAGAAAATAGATTATTAGGCTCTATCTTCATCATTGCGTTATTGTTGTTTACTGCGACATTTAAATTGATGAAACTTAAAAGGACGGTACAAGAAAAATTACAACAAAATTATTAAGAAGAACTTCCAAACGTTTGGAAGTTCTATTTTTTTACAGAGAATATGCTTCAACGAAGGTCATTTTTCTCATCTTCGAAATCATCCAGCTATCTTTCCAATTGACTTTAAAAAAATCTCTGAACATAATAAATTAGATTCTTAAAATGAGGGATGATTCATGGCATATATTTTGTTAGCATTTTCGATTATTTCAGAAGTTTTCGGATCGACAATGTTGAAGTTGTCGAACGGATTTAAAAAATTGTTTCCTGTTCTAGGGGTTGCTATAGGATATATGATTTCGTTTTATTTATTATCCTTAACATTGATGAAACTCCCATTAACATTTACCTATGCGGTTTGGAGCGGTGTAGGCACAGTGCTTACAACAATTGTAGGCGTATTTTTATTTAAAGAACATTTGAATTTAAAAGGTATAATTGGAATTATTTTAATTATCGTTGGAGTAGTCATGTTAAATATTGTGTAATTGAAGCTATGTATGAAAAGGATGAAAGAAATGAGCAAAAGTTTCGTTTTTCTCGCTTTAGCGATATTAAGTGAAGTGTTCGGAACGACGATGCTAAAATTATCGGAAGGCTTCACTGTTATTTATCCTTCTGTCGGGGTGATCGTCGGTTTTATTTTATCCTTTTTCTTTCTTGGACATTCTTTAAAAAGGATTCAACTATCTACCGCATATGCAATATGGTCAGGATTAGGTACTGCTTTCACGGCAATCATCGGATTCAGCGTATTTTACGAACAGTTGAGTTTCTTAAAAGTGGTGGCACTCATGTTCGTCATCATCGGTGTGATGTTATTAAATAAATCCAAAGAAGACGAAGAAGGAAAAAGAAGTACCTATTCATCTTAATGGCAGTCACCCCGACTATGTTGAATCGGGGTGACTGCAGTATACTTTAATATTTGTCCACTATTTCTAATGCTTTTTCATCTAATTCTGCTTTTTCATTTACGCCTTGAAAGAAATCGAGACTTTCGAATTTTCGAGTATCTTTCATTGCCAAATCAATGATTTCCAATATTTCTTCATCGGCGAATTCTTTTTCACGTTCCATCGTCCAAATGAAATATGTATAATGATCATCTTTCCAACGGTAATATACATCCTCATAATCATCTTCAAACTTGATCACATTCATTCCATTTGGTGTTTGCAGTTCTTCTTGCGATTTATCCGGTCGATATTTATCTTCTTCTTCATCGACAATCTCATAAACTAATATCGATTCATCTATTTCATACTGGACGATCACTTCAGAATAATCTACTACACCATTCATTTCTGCATAACTAAACGCCGTATTGCGTATATCAAATAAGTCTTTATTTAAAGATGGAAATTTTATTTCATTTAAATCAATCGTAAAACGAGAATAGATCGGATCATAAGCACCATCTTCTTCTGTTTTAGAAGTTTCAATTAAAAGTTGCAGTAACCTTTTTTCCTTATCACCATATTCTCCATCGGTACCGGGGTTTCGGCTGACATCCACTTCATAACATAGATCATTTGCCTCGAAAACAATCGACGTATAGTCGTGTTCGATATTTCCATAATAACCTTCTAATTCACCATGGTTGAACGGTTCTTTTTCGATTAGATCATTCGCCCATTCTTCCAAACCTTCAGAACATAAGAAACTATTTAACCCATAACTGATGTTTAATTCATTTTTTGTCTCATAACTTGCGTAATAAAATAATTGGTCATATTCATTTTCCCCGTATTTGACATCCGTATTTCGATGAATAGAAATAGAACTAACCGTACTATCCTCATTCACAAAGCCTGGTTTATAAAGTTCTTTCTGTTCTTCCACCATTTTAATCATTTCTTCACGCTCATTAAGCGCATTATACGGGTCTACGAGTGGACCGGTTGCACTTTTTTCCTCGACTTCTTCCGTAGTTGCATCATCTGAAGTTTCTTCTTCCTCCGTACTAGCGTCATCGTTACTACTACAACCTACAACTAATAATGTGATCAATAAAAATGCAATAAATACTCCATATTTTCTCATATATTTTATCTCTCCTCCTCGTCACTTAAAATGATACATGGATATTGTCCACATGAAAACAGGGAGAAAGAACGGTTTATCGTTGTCGTATAGATGTTACGTCATAGGAGAAAAGAGGTTATTTTTATATGATAACGAAAAAACTCTTGACATATCATGAATCTAGTAAATTAAAATTATATAGATTTTTATTTCTATGTTTCCCTTTTTCCAACTACTAGAAGATTCCTATAACATATGCTATATTGAAAGTAATTTATTACTAAAAATGAGAAATTTATAGTTCTTTTGTTTCAGGAATGAAGGATGGGTGGCTTAAAATGAGTAGCAAAACAATCGTCATGTATGAAATCTCACAAAAACAACAATTTATATTTCGAACAAACCGATTAATTGAAAATATCGGTGCATCTCATATTATACGAGAATTAACGACAAATCCTCGTAAACTATTTGAAAATGAAGCAGTTCAAAAGTATTTAAACAAATCGATCGACTTACCCGACCCACAATATCGCATCGTCGGTGGCGGAAATGCAATCTTTATTTTTAATTCTGAAAATGATGCGACAACTTTTTCACGCAACTTATCATTCTATATTTTACAATGTTTTCCGGGAATTGAACTTTTCTTAGTGAAACGGACGTTTGATTGGGAGCAAGATTTATTATATCGAAATGAAAATCATCCCGGTTTGATGGAAAAATTGCAGAATGAGCTTGCAAATAAGAAAAACGAACGCCGGTACGCAGTGAAACAAGAATCATGGGGCATCCAACAAGCGTGTGTAACGAGTGGAATGCCAGCGAATACAACCATTTTTAATCATGAAACAAATGAATATGAGCCGCGTGCTGAAGAATTTAAACCTATTCAAGAGATTGGTAGAGAAATTCGCAATGACGGTTATCATCAACGATTTATCGTTGAAAACGACTTACTACCTGCCAGTGATAAGTATAAATTTTTAACCCAAGATGATATAGAAAATGTGTTCAGCAAACAATCTTCACTTGCTGAAAAAAATTACCTTGCGATCATTTCTATAGACGGTAATGCGATGGGTGTAAAAGTCAGCAAATTTTTTGAACAAAAGTTTGCTAGTAACGAAGATTATCTTAAAAAATACGAAGCATTTACGAATGAAATCGATGAAGCATATACGAATGCATTTCGCAAAACGATCGCTTACGTCATGGAACGATATGACGTTTGGGCTACTGACTTTTATGGTCACGAGAATGAACAACTTGAAAACTGGAAACACCTCATACCGATACGTCCAATTATTGCTTCAGGTGATGATGTTTCCTTGATTACATATGGAAAATTAGGTATTGAAATGGCAAAAACATTTTTAACATTTTTGCAAGAACAAAAGATTACGATCGGTAAAGGAGAAAATGCACGTACATATCGTTATGAAGCATGTGCGGGGGTAGCGATTATTCGACATAAATATCCATTTTGGCTCGGTTTTCAATTAGCGGATGAGCTGTGCAACAATGCTAAAAAAAGGTTGAAAAAAGACGAACAAAAATGGAAAGAACGAGGAATGACCTCAAACGGTCAACCTTACGATACTTCGTTAATCGACTGGCATCTCGTCCCCCATTCAGATATGGTTCAAAATATAGAATCTTATCGAAAACAATATTATGAAAATGACGACGATTCAATCTTAACGATGCGTCCGTATTATATTCAGCATGTTGCTGATGAGAAAAAACATTTCGCTAGTTACGATCGAACTTTTAAACAAGTAGCGATGAAAGCTCTCCAAAGAACGAAAGCAAACGATGAAAAAATTAAAAACGAGAATCACATTCCTTCCATGGCGAAGTGGAAAAATTTACGTGATGTGTACCATGAAGGAATACGTGCCGTCGAACAGTGGCTAATATTGAATCAATTTTCACCTTCTGGAGAAATTGAATCTAAAGATCTTTTATTTTATAAATATCGGGATGGATTTGGATTACTGAAAGAGCGACAAGATGAAGATGGACAAGCTTTTGCGGCGTACTATGATGCAATTGAAATCTTCGACTTTTTCACTGATCTTAGCGGGAGGGATAGAAAATGAATCGACTTACAGCATATATTGAAATCCATCTTCTTTCAGAAACAATTTTAGGTGGTGAAGGAGAACAAAAAGGAACGGTCGATATCGATATACAAGTAGACGAACACGGATTACCTTATTTTGCAGCAAGAACGTTAAAAGGAGTTTTACGGAAAGAAGCGACTTGGTACATTAAATGTTTAACAGAAGATAAACGTCCAGCTTATGAGCGAGCGTTATTCCAATTATTCGGAAAAGCAGATGATGGCGACGAACATCATTCCAACTATGAAGCCTTACGTTTTGGTAACGCAACATTAAGCAAGTCTCTTTATGAGGTCATCGAAAAGAAAACTGTTCTCCAAGAGATGCGATGAAAGCAATGACAACAATTCGAGGGATGACGAGTATCGATGAGGAAAAAGGAGTCGCAAAAGACGGTTCTTTACGAAAAGCGCGAATGATTCATAGCGGTTATACGTTTGTTGCACCAATTTTTGCGAATCGAACATTATCAGAAATAGAAAAAAATCTTTTATCTACATCTGTGAAATTGCTCCGTCATATTGGAATGATGCGAAATCGTGGAAAAGGTGAAGTTACATGTACGATTCATTGGGAAGAACGAAAAGAAATACAAAAAGTTCGTACAAATAATGAGCGAGGAAATTTTATTTATTTAACGATCGATGTAGAAGAACCGTTAAAAATTAATCACGTCTTAAAAACAAGTGATTCTACGAAAGCATTAACGTATATCCCCGGTCACGTACTGCGCGGCGCACTCGTCCATACATATTTACAAGACAGAAATTTAAACCCTGACGATTTAGATACTGAGCACATTTTTCATCCCGAACAGATTCAATTTTGGAATGGCTACTTAATGATTGATGAAAAGCGAAGTATCCCCTTCGCCCAACATTTATTTGAAACGAAAGCAGCTTCTAAATCACAAGCAAAAGTAAGAAAAATATACAATTCTTTACAGGATGGTGGATTAACTGAAATTAGTGCACAATCCCCTGTGCGAATTAGTCAACATATGATGACGTTAGAAAACAAAACTATCTCTGCAGCGAATGTTGATATTACCTCCTCTCTACATATCAATATTTACGGACCTGATGGAAAACGCGATGATGCTTTATTGTATCGTTATGAAGCAATTTGTCCCAACCAACGATTTCAAGCAGTCATTAAAGTCGCAGAAAATCACGATTTCGTTCGCTGGTTAAGCAGAAAGAAAGTTTTTACGTTTGGTTAGGTGGTGCTCGTAATAGTGGATATGGAAGATGCCGCGTAATCGTAGAGACTGGAAACAAAAATATCGAAATACCAAATGATCTTGCTCCATATACAGATGAACTGTATATCATCGCTACATCCGACTGGATCATTTATAACGAACACGGACAACTAGTGAGCGCATTTGACGAAAAATGGCTTAGTGAACAATTAAATGCTTCGTTACAGTTAGCCGGGCAAGTCGTTCATACAGAACTGACAGGAGGTTATATTTCTAAATGGCGGGCTTATCAACCAATGATTCGCTCAGTTAAAGCCGGTTCTGATATTTCGATATAAAATTATCCAGGGAACGATCGATGAAGAAAAATTAAAACACTTATCAATCGTGGTGTAGGAGTCACGTACGAATGAAGGTTTTGGTCGCTTCATTGCACTACCCAAATGGAACTATGATAAATAAAATTCATAGACGAAAAAACTAATTTATCAACATTAACTAAGAACCAACTGAAATAATAGAACAAGAAAAGAAAGAAATGAAGTGCAATTATACGTGCCATTCATTCCGAACGAATAAAAGAAACAGTATTTAATGAAGTAAATCGCTGGTACAAATTAACCGGAGTATAACAATTTAAAGAAAATTAATTCATCACAATGGTCTAAATTACTTCAAGTTGCGACCGATATTTCAAGGACAGAAAATAATGTTACAACGTCTACATAAGATAATTGGGAAACGTTTTGGAAAGATGTGAAAAAACGAATAAATAATAAATCGAAATTAGGCTATGACAAAATTAAAATTGCTGTTTCAGAAGAGAAAAAGTCTAGTTTAGAAGATTTTATTTTAAAAGATTTATATGAAAAAAGATGGGTACCAGTATAAAGAACGAATCAATTCATTGGAGTTTAATTGCATTAGAGTTATTTATTCGAAAAATTTTACGAGCAAGATAAAATTGAGCGTGCGAGAGGTGAACATAACATGATCACACAAATTTACCAATGGAAATGTACGTTGCTTTCAACATCACCACTTACGAATTGGCGATGACGAAGAAGATGTCATTCTCGACCAATTCGATACGTCCTTTATCCCTGGAACTTCAATCGCAGGTGCTTGTCGAGCTTTTGTACAAACGATTTTGTCTGAAGAAGAAATTAACGAGTTATTTGGAACACAAAGATAACCGAGCGAAAGATACAATTTTCATTTTTAGTGATGGTAAAAGTCATGATAAGCATATTCAGAAGTACGTACCGGCATTCGAATCGATGGAGCGACGAAAACGACCAAATCTGGCGCACTGTTTAAACGACATATGTTAGCACCAGGAGCTACTTTCGATATGACGATTACGTTAAAAACGACGAACGAACAACATGAACATTATGCAAACATCGTTGAAAAAATGTTGCAAGCTATCGATTCTGGACTTATTCGCTTCGGTGCGTATAAATCTACTGGAAGTGGAAAATTAACGATGAATCTTGTAAAGTCGTTCATTATGATTGTACAAAGGAAGATGATTTACTCGCCTATGTTAACGTATCGAAAACCATTATGTAAATGTTACGTATTCAAGATGATGTTGAAGATGATAGACTTGTACAAATTAACATTAAAGGAAAAACGAAAACTCCACTTTTTATAGGTGGACAATATCCAAACGATAGTAATGAACCTGATGAAACGTTTATGACGACTGCAGATGGAAAGCCACTGATTCCTGGTTCAAGTTTGAAAGGAGTTCTTGCGCCATCGTGTAAAACGAATTGCCAATGTTCTGGATTGAAAGAAAAAGAAAAATATATCGCCTATTTATTCGGTTCCGATGAATCGCAAAATCTGAACTTGGTACGGGCTTTTTACGTTTGGAAGATATTGATATTAACGAAGAAAAAACAAAAATTTATCCACGATTGCAATTAATCCTTTTACTGGAGGAACGAAAGATGGTGCTTTACTTAGATGAAGAAACTGTTGTTGGAACTTTTGAAACAACCCTTTATTTCCAATTAAAAGAAAAAGATACAGAAGTTTCTTTAGCATTACTTCTTTTTGCATTACGTGATTTAGCAATTGCAAAAGTCTCGATTGGAAGTGGAGCGGCGATCGGTCGAGGCTATTTTTACAGATCGAAAAAATTACGTTGAAAGAAGGCGAAAAAGAAGTCGTTTTCATATTTGATCACAAAAGAAATAACGGGAAACACGAGTGGTTACAGCAATTACAACGAAGCTTTAGAAAGCGCTCAACAGTAATGGAGGGATATACGAAATGAAGAATGACGTTACCGTTAGAAACGTATCGAATTATAAATCGATGGCTGAACAAATCATTTGGCCAACAGAAATTTCGAATGATGCTTATACACTTAATTTATACTTATAGCAAACTATCATTAAATAAGAAAAACACCTAGATTTATATCATGCACTTTATATGAAGCTTGGGCATTTGACGGTAAAAAATCATGGCATATTTGGAATCGTAACGGTAAATGGGTATGTACCGTATACGATACGGAAAAAGACGATCCTAATTTGTTTATCCACCGAGAACAGTTATTATTAAATCATATTGCAAAAACAGTTAAAAAGAAAAACTTATCATTCATGAACGAATTGCTTTTGACGAAGATGACCAAGCATATATTGCTTATTCTTGTCCGATTCAATTAAGTAATTAGGAGTGAGTAATATGACAAACGTAAACAAATTATGGAACAGCACCGTATAACTTTGTTCCTTTACCAGAAACAATTGTTAATCGATATGATTCATAGCGAGACTTACCGACACATGATGCTAGCCGATAAAGAAGATGCGAAATTTGTTATCTGGAGAAATTACGTTTAACATCGTTGCCGAAAATCCTATTTTAGTAGCAGATGGAAACGAATGAGAAAACATGAGCGCAAATTCGTTAAAAATGCTGACGGTACATACGAAATTCCTGGTTCTACGCTTACGTGGACTTATTACGGAATACGATAAGCGTTCTTTCATTAAGTGATTGGACAGAACAAATCGATGATGAACGATTTTTTTATCGTTCCGTGGCTGAAAGTAGCTCCATGATTGGAAAACATTATAAACAGTGTTAAATGTCTCAACAAGAAATAGTGAATAATAAACGAGAATCGATTCCGCAAAATGTGAAGGCAGGCTATATTGCCAAAAAGAAAGACGGAAACTACTGCATTTATCCATGCAAAAACTGACGGAGGACGTCAAGGAAGAACGTATTATAAAGTAAATGATGGAAATATCGGCAATAAAAAAGATAATTTACAAGGAACGTTAAACAAGGTTTTCTCGTTGAAGAAGCAACTTTTTCAGTCAATAGAAATGGAAAAGTCGTAAAACTTTATCATGATGGATGCCAGTTTCAAAGGATCATTCTTTATAGTGGTTTTATTAAAACGGCAGAACAGAAAAAGTTTCCGCATATTTAATTAACGAAATCGATCAAGAAAAAGAGCCAGTTCATGTTACGCTTGGAAGATGTTAAAGCATATCAAGCCGATTTAAACTTCCGGATAAGTAAATTTCCTAATACGTGATCGAGAAAGGATGGAAAATTTTTTGAACTTACCGGAAAAGCCAGGAATTGAACATGCCAAACCTTGTTTTTATTTAGATTATGACGACGTCACTTATTTCGGATTTACAGCCTTTTTAAGACTTTTATATCCTAATTCAACGAAAGATTTATTACCTGATTATATTCTCAATAAAAAAAGAGGCATCGATTATACGTCGCACTTTTTGGATTTACAAATAATTCGAATCAAAAATAAACGCTAATTACGCATCGAGATTACATGTTCATCCTGCATTGATGAAAAAGATGCGAACCGTACAAATCGGTAAAAGTTATATTAGGTTCACCTCGAGCTTCAGCAACTACGATGTATTTAACACAAAATCATAGCGCCGACAAAAATGATTATCCAACATATTTAACTAAAGATACGACAATTAGAGGGATGAAACAATATTGGATAAAAGATGAAGATAGCCTTCACGTCGACGATAAAAATAACAGTACGTTAACTGAGTTGGAATTATTACCGAAACATACTACTTTCAAAGCGAAAATCAGCTTTGATCAATTACATGAAGACGAATTAGGTTTATTACTTTGGGCATTAAAACGACCAGAATATCATCAAATAGGATCGGGGAAACCGTATGGATACGGTGTCGTTACATTTAAAGTAATTACATGTCATGTGACGAAAAATAAGAACATGTATAAAAGTATTGAACAGTTTTTCGACTTAAGATATGAACGGATAGATATCGACTATTACATTTCCATCTATCATCAATATATAAAAGAAAATTATCATTTAGACATTGAAACTTTACCGAGCGTGCAGTCATTTTTAACGATGAAAGAGAAATCTAAATTGCCTAAAGAAGAAATGCAATATATAAATCTACAAGAATATAATCAGAAACCTACTTTACCTACCATCGATGAACTAGTTAATGAAAAAGTACGAAGCAATATAAAAGAGTATATGATGCAAAACAAAAGAAATCGAAAAAAATTTAAAAAATATCCTAATCGTAAAAAATCGTATCGACAAAAATTATAATTTTCGCCTTGGAGGAGAACGATGAAAAAATTAATCACATTTTTAGGAACCGGTTTTTATGATAAATGTATATATACGTTTGAACATATCGAATCTCGCGAAACACATTTTATACAAACTGCCATTTATGAGGTGCTGAAAGAACACGGTGAAGAGATTGATGAGCTTTATTTATTTTTAACGCCAAAAGCGAAAGAAGGAAATTTCACAACTGGAAATGTAAGTAGGTTAGATGGTAAAAAATATGAAGGTTTAAAAACAGTTTGGAAGCAATATTTCCCTACTGAGCAAGATAAACTGATCGTTGTAGATATCGAACATGATCAATCAGAGGCGAAACAATGGGAACTATTTGAACAAATATTTGACATCATTGACGAAAATGACGAACTTTATATCGATATTACCCATAGTTTCCGGTCGATATCCTCTCGTTTCCTTAATTATTGCGAACTATGCAAAAACGATCAAAAATGCAAAAATTAAAAAATTGTTGTACGGAAATTTTGAACAACTAGATAAAACAACAAATAAAGCACCAATTGTCGATATAACATCAATGGCTAATTTACTAGATTGGACGACGAGTGTGGAATCTTTTTTACGCACTGGAAACCCAACACAAATTCAACAGTTAACAAAAGAAAGATTAGCACAAAATTTCAAAGATGTTGAATTAAAGGAAATTAATCGGTTAACTGACAAACTTGTCGAATTAAACGAAAATATGGTGACATCACGTGGAACTACATTTGAACCTGTTCTTCAAGAAATTGATCACATTTTACAAGATGTAAAAGATATAACGAGTAGTAAATTGCCACAAATGACGAAGTTGTTTGAAAAAATCGAGCAAAAAATGGAGTTGTTTGAAGGTAACACATATGAGCGAATGTGGGGAGCGATTAAATGGTGTGTTGAACACGAACTTTATCAACAAGCATTTACTTTCACACGAGAATTTATGATCACGATCGTCGTAGATCAATTAACTCATTTAGAAGAAGTTCAAAACATAAAGAAACAGAAAGAAAGAAGAGCTTTACGTGACGATGTCAGTGCGATGATTCTTCATTGCGTTAATCCAAACGTCAATATAAAACGGACAAGTTTACGATATCCTACCATCTATGACCCGGTGATTGAAATTGTCCATAACAATTTAGACCATTTTAAAGTGTACGATACAATTGTAGACTATAGAAATAATATTAATCATGCAGGTTATGAACAAAATGAATTAAAATTTTCACGACTGGAACATAAAAGTAAAAACATCGTCGAAGCGATAAAACCGTTATTTTTTCAATCATAATACCGTCACTATATATACCAAACAATCGTTCTAACAGCACGTATTTCGCTATTAACGAACAAGCGTGAACGAATAAAGAAAATGGTAGAAGCATATCGAAAGTTTCTCAACTCACTTTCGATATGCTTCTTTCTTTGTCAAATATATCATTTCTATTGTAACAATTAAAAAACAAGTAAAGACAAAGTTTTCTCTACTTGTTTTTCATTTGGAACTTATATCATAGCTACTTTAGACTTTACGTATGTACGGATTTGCACGAAAAAAAGATGTGGAACTCGCTAGAATATAACAATTTTTAACCCAAATTAAAATAAAATCGTTCTCGAACATCATAATCGGTGTTGTGCCATATTGGCAACCAATTGTCATATGTCAATCCACGCACATATATAGTGCGAACATATTACAATCTTCACTTCTTTTAAGTTTCCAAACTATTTATCTTAATGTTCCAAATGATTTTCCAGCTATTTGAATACGGATTTCAATCCACGTACTTTTTTAGTACGAAATCTTTTCCGTACAAATTGTAAAGTTTGTCAATAGCTACATGATATAACAATCAAAAGAAACAGCAAGGATCTTAAGCCTTATGACCGCTTCTTAAACATAATAAAGATTATAATTACCAAAGCCATGTGTCGTATTTTTACCAATTTGGACAATTTCCCCTATTTCTAAAAGTGGTGTAAACGGAGTAATATCTCCTTTAAAGCGAACGTATCCTTCAATCGAGGGCAATTCTAGTTTACGGTTATACGTTCGAGAATACCGTTTAAAATCTACAAAGCGCCAATTTTCTTCTACTGTCTGAACTTGTTGAGCTTTTTTAAAAATTTCTTCTTCATTCAAATCTAAAATAACCCCTTCATAAGCGTGTAAAAGTAGACTCATTCTAGTTAAAATTGATTGGATGATCTGCTCGAAACTCAATGATCGTTGTAATTTTTGTTTCATCACTACCCTCGTAGGACTATTAAATCGGAGCAAAACGCCATTCGTCATACGTTCTTTTATATGTACTAAATTTGGACGCAAATTATGCGCCCAAATTTGACCATCACTCCAAATAATCGATTTATCATATACGTTCATAATTTGAACGGGACTAAATTTCAACCGATTCGCACCCCAACCGTACTCTGCCATCAATAAAATACCACTTACGTAAAAGTCTGCTGCCAACGTCGATCGACCGAAAATCGTTATATCAAAAGTTAATAAATCTCCTCGTTGCCAATAAACTTTATTTCTAATCGGCACGTATAAAACGTAAGGATTGACGGACCCTGCAACATTCCCTGCCGAATTAAAATGAGCAGTATATTCACACGTATCGGAATACTCACATAAATGACACCGAATATTTGGTGCGACGCAAACCGAATCTCGCATCGCATGACCTAAAAGGCCACGTATCGTAGACCCTAAATATGCGGGTAATTCGCCGTTATCTTCTGCCTTAAAAACAGCTCGAAGCTTTAATACTTTTAGTTCAAAAGACATCACTCTTTTATCCCCTTGCAAAACGTTTCTATGAATCAACTTATTTTCATTATACACTATTTACATTGACTCACCTCCAACTAGAGAGACGAAACTTCTCTTAAACATTTATACAGAATCGGCTACAATTTTCATCGATTCTTCACTACCGCTAATAATTAAACGATCACCTGTTTGTAACATTGTATCTCCAGTCGGTGTAATCGCACGGTCTCCTCTGTAAATGGATAAAATTAACGTATCACCTAAAAATGGAAGTTTTCGAAGTGGCAAATTATCATATTTTTCATCTTCCAACACGAATTCTCTAATCACTTCATCTTCATCGGTTAAAAATCGGACAAGACTTGGACTGTGTACCATCGCTTTTAAAATCATTTCGCTAGAAAAAGCATTTGAATATACAGGCACATCCATATCACTATATTTTTTATACAGCTTTGGATCCTCGATGCGTACAATAAGTTTGTCAAAATCAATCTTTCGTGCATATTCTGCTATTTCGATGTTCAATTGATCATTACTCGTTGCAACAATGACTCTATCAAAAACTTGAAAGATTTCTTGGTCAATCATACTGTCTAGTGTTATATTTTCTAATTCAACAATCGGAAATTCGTGATTGTTATTTTCTATATCAATTTTTGCTTGTTTTACTGAAAAAATTGTTACTTCATAATTACTTTTTTGAAAATTAATGCTCGCTCGCAACGCTGCACGATTTGCACCAACGATTGCTAAACGTTCTTTCTTTTCTTCGACTTTTGGAGAAATCCTTGCATATATAATTGGCGAAATAAAGCACGTTAAAATGGAAACGAGAACGATCGCACTATTCATCCCTTCCGATATCATTCCCATTTGGAGAGATACTGTTGCCGCCACGATTGCTAGACTAAGCGTAGATGTAAGCAACGTACCGGAACTAATCGTTTCTTTCCAAGAAAACCAACGTTTCAAAAGTAATGTCGGTATCATTCTAGTTAAAAACAACAATGCAAACACTATTGGGATCAATAGAAGGATATTCGGATTTTCCAGTATCGATTTAAAGTCAAAACCTACTCCAACCATGACAAAAAATATCGGTATGAAAAACCCGTACCCAAAACTATCAAGTTGATGAACAAACTCTCTACCTGGACTAAGTAAAGAGACAACGACACCAGCCAAAAACGCTCCAAGAATATTTTCCACGCCCATCGTTTCCGATAAGGCGACAAAAAGAAGAATTAATGCAAAAACTCCACGTGTTCCAATTTGTGCAGTACCTCTTTTTAAAGTGTTCAGCAACTGCATATCACTTTTCTTCTTATAAAAGTTTAATAAATAAAAGAGAACGATGACTAAAATTAACAATAGTGCGATCCACCATACGATGACCGTGTCGCCTTTTTTTAACGCCAAATAATAAGCAAATATTATCATTGTTACAAAATCTGAAATAACTGCAATAACTAAAACGGTTTGTCCAAGATCTGTATGGAGCACTTTTCTTTCTTTTAATACTGGCACAACGATACCTAAAGAAATAGTGGATAAAATAATCGTCATGAAAAACGGATCGTCGATCATGCCGAAGAAAACGAGTACCATTGAAAAACTATAAGCAAGGATTAGCATAAATGCAAATACGATCATAGAAATAACTAAAGGATTAATTTGTTTTCGTTTTCCTCGTTTCTCATCTTTTTTAAACTTAAATGATGAAAAGTCAATCTCTAATCCACTTAAAAACATCAAATATATTAAACCTAAACTAGATAACAAAGTAAGCCACGCGTTATCAGCATCCACGAGGTCTAGGCCACTTTTACCTATGATAATCCCTGCAACAATTTCTGCCACTACGATCGGTATCGCTTTTAATTTTAATCTTTGTAGTAAAATCGGAATAAAAAAAGCAACACCGGTAACGATCATTAATGATACGATAGAAGCTGTTCCATGTTCCATTTTTGCTCACCTCAAATAATTTGAATTGCCAATATAACATATTTGAAGTGAAATTGTAAAGGTATAACTTTTTCTTCATTTCATTCAATGTATAAATAAATTCTCATCAAAAAAATGAATCAAACATAAACTTTTCGCTTTACATTTATTTTTTTGTATCAATCATTTTTAACAAATAAAAAATCCCTTCCTAGACTTAAAGAGAGGGATTTGTTATTTTCATTATGTTTCATTGAAATTTCAACGTTTATATTAAAAACAGCACTTATCAAAACGTAAACATGGTTCTTGATCTTATTAGTTTGTATACCGGGTATTTTAGTAGCAATCCGTATCCTGACTGGCACGCCACATATCAATTGTCTGATAGATAAATTGTTCTAAACCTGTTTCTTTTATGTTTATAGATTTCCTAACGCGGATACAACCTTTTCCACAATTATATCCTTCCAATAAACGATGAGCATTTTCTACTTTATCGATCGTTCCGACATAAAGGCTGACATAATGTTTTTGCGCATTTAAGGCGAAAACATATTTATTATCTTTTCCGAAATTTAACATTTTGTAGCGAATCGTTTCCTCAAAGGTTGGCTCATCATCTAAGATCATTTGGCGAATCTCGAGTAACTTCTCTTTTCGCCAATCATCTTCAAGCATCTCTAAATATTCTTGAGGATTTTTTGCATCATGTTGCATTTCAATATTTCACTCCTTCTTTTATTCATGTTGTTAGTATACAGAAATTGAATTTTTAACGCAGCTCTAGGTGCTTGGAAAGTCGAAACTTGCTAAATAATCGAAGTATCGTCCTGTATCCTTCCGTTACCGTCTACCATAAATACCAAACACTTTCTCTAAGTAATCACCATTTCCAAACTTAATGTCTATTCCTTGTATTGCTAACATCGTCCAAATTAGATAATCCAAAGAATACGGACTTTTATGTTGTAATTTTTCTAGTTCCTGTTCCGATATTTCAAGCCAATAATCTTTCTCCTTATTTTTCACGATGAAAATATAGTTGTTCATTTTTAAAATGTTTACGCGGTAGTTCTCATCCCATTCTTGCAATTGTTTTTCAATCGTTTCTCCGACATGGAGCAAAAATTTTTCTTGATCAAAATTTTTAGACATGATTCCACGGATAAATCCTGAACTGTTCATTAATAACTTCCCTCTACAAAATGATGATAAATAAAAAACCTCGCTGCATGAATGCAACGAAGGGATTAATGATCGATTCCTTGTTATCATTCAAAGCAGCTTTGCTTTGCTGGATGGAGCACCTTACCTAAAGGCAGGTTGCTGTGAGGTCATTGAGCCAGGTCTCTCACTCACTCTAGATAACGATATAAAATTGATAATGATATAATACTATAGATAATAAGTTTACGTATATCATGTTAAAATATGTTCGTGACATTCCGCTTTTTCTTTAAATTTAAAAAGGTTTTCGAAATTTCCTCAGTTGAAGCACGTTAATGGAGAAATCTTAAATAATTATCTTATTCATTTTTACATTTCCTCTTCATCATCTTTATAAATTTTGTTGAAAATCATGATCATGATGACGGAAAGAATAAACATGCCAAAAAATATAATGCCTACTATTCCGACCCATGAAAGAAAAAACCAATCTATTAAAGGGATATCACTCAAAATTCTTCATCCTTTTATAATGATCGTTAATAAGTTAATAAAAGTTATAGCATCTTATATTCCCTGCAATTATATATGCAATTTCATTTCCGCTTGGTAGTTATTTTATCTTAAACTTATTAATTTATAAACCTACCAATATACTATTTAGCATGTACATTTTTTATACTAATAGTGTCCGAACTTTAATTTGATATACCATCATCTTTACACTAATATTTTAAAGGAGTCAATAGTAAGCATTTAAAACTCTATCTAATGCATTGTAAAAACTAACTGGTACATAAAAAGCAAAGTCTACAAAAGGGATATTTACGCACTATTCTGAAAACACATTATATAAATAGTTTAAGTGATATTTCATAAAAAAGATTAGAGTTTTCTTCTCTAATCCAATCTAAATATTGTTCTAATTAATTTGTCAATTTCCATTCATAATTATTTGCCGTTTTAATACCTCAATTTCATCTTTTGTTAAACCTGTCAACTCCATTATTTCTTGTTCATCTATATTTTTAATTAACATTTTACGGGCTACTTCTTTCTTGCCTTCTTCTCTGCCTTCTTCTCTACCTTCCTGTCTCAGCTTCTCCGCAATTGTCATTAGTTTTTTCCTCCCTTCCAATGTCAAGCGCTCCTTGAGAGTTTCTAATGATATCGAATCTTTCACATTTAACACATACATAACTACAGTTTCAAAATAATTTATTTCCTTCTCTTCGTCTAGTTGAATAATAATCGAATATAGCCATTCTAGATTATCACTATATATATGTTTCATTATTTGTAAATAAGCTTTTAATTTTGTAGAACCTTTTATTTCAATGTCGCTATCTTCGGAAAAATCATAAAATAAAAATTCAAAATGCGGGACAAAACTTCTTAACGATAAATCAATTTCACCACTTCCACCGAGCCAATCCATCACTGTCTTCATTGAGTACCAGTTTCTTTTCCCTTGGTAAATAACGATCGGTAAAATAACTGGTAACACTTCAACATTTTCTTTTTGGAGTTCCTGATGCCAAATTTCCAACATATACCGTAATAGTTGAAAAGCAATCGTTTTTTCCGGATAACTTTTATGTTCGAAAAGAAAATAGAGGAAACCTTTCCGTTCACCAAACGATACACTAAAAAGTAAATCCGAATAAAATTCTGTTAAGTCTTTTTGAATAAAGCTGTCTTTTAGTAATTTAATCGTTGTTACATCTATTATAGCCAAAATTTCTTCAGGTAAATAGTGTTTAACAAAGTCAATGACGACTTCTTTGTACGAAAAAGTTTCTTTAAAAAACTTATCATGTGGATTATGTATATCAGACAACTTTACGCCACCTCGAAT